>NZ_JAPZPY010000010.1:0-223100 GCF_027529605.1 Mycobacterium hippophais
GGTGCGCGAGATCATGGGGTCGCTGCCCGAGGCCGCCCAGGAGGCCATCCGCGAGGACCTCGAAAGCACGGGGTCGCGGCACCGCGCATATGATGCAACATCGCCCATTTCTACAGCGGGAGTGTCGCTTTGACCGCCATGAGTGTTGTGCAGGTGGAGTTCGAGCGGTTCGCCGCCGCCTTGGTTGGCGAACGGCGCCCGGTGTCTGGGCATCTGGAGCCGCAGCCTTCGATCACGGCGCAGTTCATCTACGAGTATGCGTTGGAACTAGTCGACTGCGAGGGGATCGAAGCGCTGACCGTGCGACGGCTGGCCGCAGAACTCAAGATCTCCACGCGTACGTTGTACAAGCGCATCGGCAGCCGCAAGGACATGATCGACGAACTCGTCGGGTTGTATTCGAGTCGGTTGAGTTTCGTTTTTCAGCCGCACGGCACGTGGGAGGACAGTATCTGGGCGTGGTGTCTGCAGTTGCATCAGGCGCTCACGGCGCGACCCCATCTGATTCTGATGGCGCAGGGCCGGACTCCGGTCGAGTTCGGGTCGCACGTGGAAGCGCTCGTGGACGTCATCGCTGCGCAGGGGCGTACCGCGTGGAGTTGCGGTCGAATGCTGTTGGTCACTCGCGGATCTGATGGTCAATGACGCTATGGGGGCTGCGCGCGCGATGACCAGTGGTGATGCGTCGTCGCCGGTGTGGAGTTCGGTGCAGCCTTCTCAACGCACTGCGGACGCGATCAAGTGGATCCTACGAGGCGTTGGCGCAGCGTCCGGATCATCTGTCGGTGCGGGGGATGGATTGTGACGCGCCGGAGATCGTTGACCAGTGGTACTGCGGTTGTGTCCGCACTGATTGCGGTGGCGTCCACGTGTCCACCTCCGGCGTCGGCTGTTCCGGCGCCGGAAGTGGAGTACGTGTACAACGTGGTCGTGCGCCGTCATTTCGACTTCCCGAACAACGACGCGCTCGGTTACGGTTTTTCACTGTGCGACAGGGTCACCCGAGGCGTCCCGTACGCCGTGGTGATGGGTGATGTCAAGCGTGACGTGTTCCCCAACGACGAACAGTCGGCCAACTACGTCGTCTCCTACGCAGTCGGCATCCTCTGTCCCGCTCAAATTTGGCAATTGCGAAATTCCGCGGCTGGTTATGTGCCAGTCGGTAGGTGACCGACGGCCTTGTATCGCTGGAGACCGCCCCCGGCACGGGTTGAGCGGTGGGGATCAACTCGTCGATCCGGTCCCCAAGCCAGCAGCGGTGTGAGTGAGTTGTCCCGCCGGGTGGGGTCGAAGATGGCGCTTGCGTGGGGCGCTGCCCCAGCTCTACCGCCACACTCCTCATCATGATCGTCGATCAGGTCCATCTAAATCGAGAACCACGCGCGCGCCGCGACTGATCATAGGGCGTTACGCAATAATCGACTGCCATAGGGGAACTGCTCGCCGACGCCGGCCAGAACCCCGCCGCATTGAAGTGTCCATGATTCTCGCGTGAAGGCTTGCAATGTCCAGCAGGCGGTCATGACGGCAGTGCCTGTAGGCCGGAGCAGCCGGTACCGGACTGACAGCAGTGCCAGCGGTGCTTTTGGTTGCAATGGTGAACTGCTGTCGTGATCGGTATCGCTGGACGGTGGCGGGGGCGGAGCCGCATTGATAATTCCGCCCCGCCGCCCTTCTACTCGTCGAGGAACTGCTTCAGGTGTCCGTTGAATCGTTCCGGGTACTGAAAGTGCGCCCCATGTCCCGAATCCGGGTACAGAATCAATTGTGAGTCGGGGATGTTCTCTGCCATGTCCACTGAGCTGCTGGTGAGGATCATGACGTCGTCCACACCGTTGAGGATTAGCGTTGGCATGGCCAGCGACCTGAGGTATTCGAACGGCTTATCCTGCTCTGCCGAGTCGCGGTAGGCCTCCACTGCGGGCCATTGCCGGAGAGCAACTTCCATCGAAGTAGGCGGGTCTACGTCGACGGTGCGTTGATGGCGCCGATCCCAGAAGGCCAGGCCGGCTTCTATCGCCTTCTCGGAGCGACCGAAGAAGAGAAACAGGAAGTCCTCGGCGGTAAGTTCGGGATGGCTGGCGGTCTCCTTGATTCGGGGGTCCCCACCGAGGTGCAGTCCCTTCGGTCCAGTTCCCACGAGAACTAACCTGCGCACCAGGTCGGGATGGCGGAGAGCGAGTTCCTGCACCTGCATGCCTCCGATCGAGAAGCCCAACGCATCAACCTGACTGACGCTGATCGCGCGAAGGAATGCGGCGATGTCGTCGGCCATCTCCTCAATGGTTTCTCGCGGCTCGCCTTCTGAGCTGGCGATGCCGCGGCCGTTGAACAGAATCACTTCTCGATCCTCGGCGGCGGCGTCAGTGATCAGTGGGTCCCAGTGATCCATGCCGGCGCGGAAATGCTGAATGAAGAGCAGGGGGACGGTCCCCGGCTTGCCCCACCGCCGGTAGCCGTACTTGACACCATCCGCTTCGACGAAGCGCGTGGGCGTCGTGACGTGAGTTTCAGACATTGGCTTCCTAGTGTTAGACCGAGTGTGGCCTCTTAATAATGACTACTAACATTATTAATGTCAATCCCGTGTGCGATCTGTGGTTTACGAGTGGTCCACGGGCACGCCGCAAATCCCGATTCGTACTTGAATTGCCCTGTTCCCGACGGGTTCTGGCCAAGGAGTCTGTGTTCGTACTTGCCGGACAGGCAGGGGTGTTGTGTCAGAACGCGCCCAAACAGGTTCCCCCCGAGAGGCGTCCATAGCACGGTGTAGCTTTGCGGACTATCGGTGACGACTTCGGCGTAACGGGGAACGACCTCTCACCAGCAATGCGACCGTCCGGATGGCCCGGTGTTCGAACCCCGAAATTGTTGACGTTAGGTCACAGACGAGGCGGGTCACGTCCTCAAACCGGCAGCTGGATTCCGTTGGCGTCGGATGTGCGATTCGTCGGCGTGCATGTCCTCGTAGCCTCGCCCCCACTGCGAAATCCAACGCCGCGAGGTGTGTCGGATCGATGATCCACGTCCGTTTCGGCGCGGTGGTAGTGACACGAGGCCGCACCGATCGGGTTGGCGCGTGGCGGCGGCCAGTGCCTGAAGCCATCCGAAGGGGCGAGCCCGGGCGCACTCCAGAGTTACCCCTTCCCGCGTCGGACGTCGAACATGCCGACGCCAGTCGCCCGCTCCGTTCGTTGACCTGCCCGAGAAAGCGTCTGGAGGACGGATGAACCGTGATGACCGCGAGCCCGGTTGCCTAATGATGACAACTCACCTTAATATCTACTTCGAAGACTCTGGCGAACGGGACGAACAATGCCGCGGATCACACAGCAGGCCAAAGAGGACAACCGACGCAGAATTATCGACGCTGCCAGCGTGATGTTCCGCGAACACGGAGCAGACCAGGTGGGCATCGACCAGCTCATGCAGACGGCGGGTCTGACAAGAGGCGGTTTCTACAACCATTTCGACTCCAAAGAAGCACTCGTCGCTGAAGCGTGCCGTCATGCGTTCGACCACCAATTGCGCGGCCTCAACGAGTTCTTGCAGAACATCGATGCCGCCGATCCAGTTCACGCGCTGGAACACCTTGCCCGGCGTTATCTATCGGACTATCACCGAAAAAATCCGGCAGTGGGATGTCCCGCCCCCACCCTCGCGGTCGATGCCGCCCGGCACACCGCGCTAACTCAGCGTCAATACGCAGATGGCGTTGAAGAGTACTTACGGACGATAATGGCGCTGCAGACTTCCGGATTGGCTCGAGCTAACGAGCCACCCAGCAGCGCCGGCCCTAGCGATACCCGCGACGACTTGGAAAATGGTGGGGGGTGTTCGCCGGCGCCGGAGGAATTGCGAGCACGAGCCGTTGAGACCTTCATCCTGCTCGTAGGCGGCATGGTCATTGCACGCGCCGTCGATGAAGCCGCCCCCGAACTCTCCGACGAATTCTTGAAAGGCGCGCGCGATATGATCGCGGGCATAATCGCAAGACCGGCCGGCTAACCGTGCGCAACATGCTCGTTCGTGTATCGCGAGAGGGTCTGCCCCCCGGCTGGATTCGTGGTGCGATATTGACGTTCCACAGTTGTCCGGACAAGTAAGGTTTCGCGGCACCTGCCGAAAGGCTTCTGTGACAGCGAAATAGCGACGTGCGTTTGCGCGAGCGGTCTCGTCAGATCAGGTGAGGTGCGGTCAGCTCGGTGCGCGTTCCAGGACCGGCTTATCGAGCTGTGCGCGCACCTGTCGGCTGAGGTCGTCGGCGAGGACTTCGGCTGCGCCGGTTTCGATTCCGTCGAGGACCTGGCGGACGATGTCGGCAGGGGCGGATTTGGGGCTGTCGGCGAAGGACGCCATATCGGTGTCGACGAGTCCGAAGTAGACGCCTACGACCTGCACGCCGCGCGAGGTGAGCTCGAGCCGCATGGCATCGGTGGCGTTCCAGAGGGCGGCTTTGGACACCCCGTAGGTGCCGCCCACCGGTAGCCATGCCAGTACGGAGGCGACGTTGACGATTGCCCCGTTATTGTCCGCGATGCGGTCGGCGAATGCGGAGGACAGTGCCAGCGGGCCGAAGAGGTTGGTTTCCAGCTGTTCTCGCAGTCCTGACGTGTCGGGGTCGAGGACCGAGTTCATACGCGCGATGCCGGCATTGTTGATCAGGATGCTGACATCTGGTGCCGCTTCGGCGGCAGCGGTGACCGATGCGGCGTCGGCGACGTCGAGGGCCAGTGCAGTCACGCGCGGATCGTCGATCTCGATCTGCTGGGGGTGGCGGGCCGCGGCGTAGACCTTGGCTGCGCCGCGCTCGAGGAGCTGGGTGACATATTCACGGCCCATGCCGCGGTTGGCTCCGGTGACGAGCACAGTCTGATTCGCTAGTGAAGTCATCTACTTTCCTTGCTGGTCGTAATGGTGGGTGAGGGGTCGGTCAGTCCAGAGTGATGACGACCTTGCCGGCCTTGGCCTTGCCGCCCTCCACATAGGCCAGGGCCTGCAGCGTTTGGTCGAAGGTGAAGGTCGAGTCTATGACCGGGCGCAGATGCCCGGCGTCGTAGAGGGCAGCAAGCTCGCGAAGCTGAGCCCCGCTGGCGTGCATGAAGAAGAACGAATAACGCACACCGAGTTTCTTGGCGGCCTTGCGGACCTTTCGGCTCAGAAACGAGAGCACGAATTCGAACGGTTTGGGTGCGCCGAGTTGCTTGGCGAATCCGGCGTCGGGCGGGCCGGTGACGCCGATCGCCAGACCTCCGGGTCTGAGCACGGTGAGGGACTTCATGAGGTTCTCACCACCCACGGAGTCCACGACCAGGTCGTAGCCGGACAGGACCTGCGAGAAGTCCTGGGTGGTGTAGTCGATGGCCTCGTCTGCGCCGAGTTCGCGGACGAGGCCGGCCCGGGCGTCGCTGGCGGTGGTCGCGACGTGCGCGCCGAGATGTTTGGCGAGCTGGATGAGTGTGGAGCCCAGCCCGCCGGCACCCGCATGTATCAGGACCTTCTGCGCGGGCTGGATGTTGGCCTTCTCGACCAGGATCTGCCAGGCGGCCAGCGCGACCAACGGCACCGCGGCCGCCTCGTGCAGCGACAGGGATGCCGGTTTTATCGCCACATCGTCCTTGTCGATGGCGATGTATTCGGCGAAGGTCCCGATCCGCAGGTCCCGTGGCCGCGCGTACACCTCGTCTCCCACCGCGAAGCCGCGGACACCCGCTCCGACCCGGGTGATCACACCGGCAACGTCATGTCCGAGAACGAAAGGGGTCTTGTACTTCAGCAACTGTTTGAACTCGCCGTTGCGGACCATGATGTCCAGCGGATTGACGCTGGCGGCACTCATTTTGACGAGCACGTCCCGATCGCTGATGGGTGGCTCGGGCAGGACGGCGGCGCGGACATCGTCCTTGCCGTATCGGGCGACGACTAGAGCCTTCATGAGGGTGGGCCTTCTTTCGTGTTACTGGTTCACCGGTGGTCAGGATTGTGCGGGTCCGGCATCGACAAGTGTCAGTGCGTTGCTGACTCCGGCGGCCAGGATTTCGTCAGACAGCGCCGGATCGGAGACAGCGCGCGCAAGTTGCAGGGTGGCGATAAGGATGGTGAACAAACCCAATGCGGTTGCGCGCGCCCCGGCCGGGTTTGCTGGGGACAAATTCGTAGCGATCCCGTTGACGATGGCTTGCATGCCCTCGGTGTAGGACTGTCGAACGGCATCATCGCAGCGGCAGACCTCATCGAGCAGCGCAGCGTTGGGGCACCCCGATTCGGGGTGGTCGCGATGATACGGCGAAAGATATTCGCGCACATACTCTTCGATAGCTGGTCGGCCGGGTTGAAGCGTACTCAGGCGTTCATGCTGAATCCGCAGCTGATCAGCCAGGACGTTCGCCACCAGGTCTGACTTCGAGGGGAAGTGTGCGTAGAACGCACCATTGGTCAAGC
Source organism: Mycobacterium hippophais (assembly GCF_027529605.1). NCBI lineage: Bacteria > Bacillati > Actinomycetota > Actinomycetes > Mycobacteriales > Mycobacteriaceae > Mycobacterium > Mycobacterium hippophais. The sequence goes on from NZ_JAPZPY010000010.1 coordinate 6,442, forward strand.
CTGCGTCCGACATCAGCGTCGCGACGCCGGACCCATCGATGCCGTCGCGCTTGATGCGTGCGCTGGCGGTGTCGATGATCCGGCGCCGGGTTTCGGCCTTGTGCTGCGCGTCGTATCTCGGCATTGCCGACCTCCCCATCGCTATCGAATTCCCGTTCTTGCCAAGCCTACCACTTTGGCTTACGGTCATAATAGTATGATCGTAAGATGATGGATGCAAGTTCAGAGAGGTCCCCCTGTCATGACGTCACCGACTGACCCGTTGACCCTGCCGTGCGGGCAGATACTGCCCAACCGGCTGATGAAGGCCGCGATGAGCGAGGCGCTAGCCGACCCGGCGCACGCACCGGATGCCCGCTTGGAGCGGCTGTACCGGCGGTGGAGTGCAGGCGGCTACGGATTGCTGGTCACCGGCAACGTGATGGTCGATCGCACCCAGTTGGGGGAGCCGGGCAACGTGGTCATCGAGGACGACCGTGACCTCGACGCGCTCACCCGGTGGGCCAAGTCCGCCCATGACGATGGCGTGCCGATCTGGGTTCAGCTCAATCATCCCGGGCGTCAATCCAACCCGCTGGCGCTGGGGCACACCCCGGTGGCGCCGAGTGCGGTGGCGATGAGTCTGCCCGGCTCACCCACACCCCGCGCGCTGACGTCGTCCGAGATCGAGGCCATCATTGAACGGTTTGCCACGGCCGCGGTGGTGTGTGAGACAGCCGGGTTCGACGGCGTGCAGGTTCACGGCGCCCACGGATATCTGGTCACCCAGTTTCTGTCCCCGCTGACCAATCTGCGCGACGACGACTGGGGTGGCGACCCGACTCGTCGGATGCGGTTCCTGCTGGAGACCGTCCGCCGCATTCGCGCCCGCGTCTCTCCGGGCTTCGCCGTAAGTGTCAAGCTCAATTCGGCGGACTTTCAGCGCGGCGGGTTCAGCGAGGACGAGTCCCGCGCGGTCGTGTCCGCTCTCGCCGGAGAAGGTCTGGACCTCATCGAGATCAGCGGCGGCAACTATGAGTCGCCGGCCATGTCGGGCTCAGCCGCCGCCAGCACTCGCGACCGAGAGGCCTACTTCCTGGAATATGCCCGCACCGTGCGTCAATTGGCCGGGGGGGTGCCACTGGCGGTAACCGGAGGGTTCCGGTCCCGCGCGGCCATCGAGGATGCCCTGCAGTCCGGCGACTGCGACGTCGTCGGACTGGCTCGACCGACCGTCACGACACCAGACGCGGCGGCGGCACTTCTGTCTGAGCGGACCTCTGCGCTGCACACCCAGGAATTGCGGTACGGAATGCGCCGCTTCCTGGGCAGATTCGTCGATGTGAAGGCGCTCGACGGCGTGCTCAACATCAGCTGGAACACCGATCAGCTGCACCGCCTGGGCGCCGGACTGGACCCTGATCTCAACCGGGGCCGGCTCGCGACCACGGTGGCCATGCTGTCCCGCAACGGCAGGGCAACGCTGCGCCCGAAGAGGGGTATCCAATGACCCGCGTGGCCTACGACCTGCGTGACAAGGTCGTGCTGATCACCGGCGGCTCCCGTGGAATCGGCAACGCCACCGCGCGGGAATTACTGCGCCGTGGCGCGAAGGTCGTCATCGTCGACATCGAACTCGACACAACGCAACTCGCCGAACGCATGTCCGCGCATTCGGCAATGGGGATTGTCGCAGACGTACGTGAACGGGCCACCCTCGACCTCGCCGTCACCGAGGCCGTGGAACGCTTCGGACGGATCGACATTGCAATCGCCAACGCCGGCATCCTGCCTCGCACCGCCACCTTGCGCACCACACCGATCACATCGATCGACGCGGTGATGGCAGTCAACGTCAACGGTGTCGTCAACACCGTGCAGGCAACCGCCGATCAGATCATCGCGCAGCGCGGCCAATACGTACTCATCAGTTCGGTGTTCGCGTTCCTCAACGCACTGGGCACCATCCCGTACGCGATGAGCAAAGCCGCCGTGGAACAACTCGGTCGCGGGCTGCGGGTGGAACTGGCATCCCACGGCGTCTCGACCACGATCGCCTACTTCTCTTTGATCGACACCGACATGATCAAACAGGGCGTCGACGCCGACCCTCTCGTCGAAGAACTGCTGGCGGCCCTGCCGAGTCCCTTGCTCAAGAGGCTCCAACCCCAGGCTGCCGCAACAGCACTCGTCGAAGGCCTCGTGCACCGATCGCCACGGGTCATGGCGCCGGCGCGCTGGAAACCCATCTCGGCGCTACGCGGACCCATCGCCCCCGCCTTGGATCCACAGTTGGCGCGCAACCGGCGAACCCAGGCCGCACTGACCGAACTCGACGCACGCAGCGCGATCACGCGCTGACATCCCACGTCCGACACATTGACTCGACCCGCAGAGAAAGACCGGCAATGACCACCTGGAAAGATGCACCGAATCGCACCATCGACGTCAACGGCACCACCTTCACCTACCGCGAACTCGGCAAGGCGTCGGAGGTACCCGTGGTGTTCCTGCACCATCTGACCGCGGTTCTCGATGACTGGGATCCACGCGTCATCGACGGGATCGCCGAACATCATCGCGTGATCGCCTTCGACAACCGCGGGGTCGGCGCCACCGGAGGATCGGCGCCCTCGACCGTCGAACAAATGGGCACTGATGCCATCGCGTTCATCCGCGCACTCGGTCTGCAGAAAATCGACCTCCTCGGGTTCTCCCTGGGTGGCGGTGTCGCCCAAATGGTGCTTCTGCAAGCCCCCGAACTGGTCCGCCGCGCGATCGTGGCCGGGTCCGGACCCCGGGGCGGCGGCGGCATCGACAAGATGGGCACCATCGTCGCGGTCGCTTACCTCAAAGCCCTTCTCACTCTGAGTGATCCCAGGAACTTCCTGTTCTTCCCTCGCAACTCAGAAGGCAAGCAGGCCGCGGCCGACTACCTGCGCCGCCTCAAAGAACGGACCGATAACAGGGACAAGCGGATCTCGATTCAGGCCGCCATCGCCCAGATCAAAGCCATCCGGCGCGCCGGCCGCTTCAAGCCTGACGACCTGTCCGTCGTCACCCAACCCGTCCTGGTCGCCAATGGCGATGATGACCTCATGGTCGCCAGTAGCCACTCCGCCGACATGGCGCGCCGACTTCCCGGCGCGCAACTCAAGATCTACCCGAACTCCGGGCACGGGGGCATCTTCCAGCACCACCAGAGCTTCGTGCCCGACGCGTTGCAGTTCCTCGCCGACTAACCCACCAAGCACAAGGAGACGACCAGCATGACCTTCGAACACAGCCGTTCCGACGGCACCGTCAGGACCTACCGACACGCCCCGACACGTTCTGTCACCGCACGAGGCATCACCTACGCCTACCGCGAACTCGGCCCTCGCGGTGGCATTCCCGTGGTGTTCTTCGTTCACCTCGCCGCCACCCTGGACAACTGGGATCCCGCGGTGGTCGACCCGATCGCACAGCACCACCACGTCATCGCCTTTGACAACCGCGGAGTGGGCGCCTCGACCGGTGCCGTCCCGGACACCGTCGAGGCGATGGCCGATGACGCCTACGCCTTCATCACCGCGCTCGGCCTGGACACCATCGACATCCTGTCCTTTTCCCTCGGCGGCATGGTCGCCCAAGCGCTGGTGCTCAAGCACCCAGAACTCGTCCGCAAACTGATCCTCACCGGAACCGGACCGGCAGGGGGCAAGGACATCGACAAGGTGGCGGGCACCACCTATTACGACATTCTGCGAGCGACTCTGACCCGCAGTGATCCCAAGGAATTCTTGTTCTTCAACCGCGACGACGCCGGCAAAGCTGCAGGCCGGGCATTTGTCACACGCCTGGAGCAACGCACCGAAGACCGAGACCTGAAAATCGGCACCAAGGCTTTCCAAACCCAGCTGAAAGCCATCAAACGCTGGGGCCGCTGCACACCCGCGGACCTGTCCCGCATCACCGTCCCGACACTCATCGCCAACGGCGACAACGATCGCATGGTCCCCTCAGCCCTGTCAGACGACCTGCATCGCCGCATCGCCGGATCGCAACTGGTCATCTATCCCAACTCCGGACACGGCGGGATTTTCCAGTACCACCACGAATTCGCCTCGACAGCAATCGAATTCCTTGATCAGTGACCCCCACGGCGCATTGCAAGTACGGAGACTAAGACGGCGTACAACCGATGACAATCATCGCCACCGCGGAAGGTGCGGTGGTGCTGTCTCGCGCCGCGCGGTCCACCCTCCCAGCTGGAACAGTCCAGTCGGCATCTTCTTGAACTCGTGGCTCTGCACCACTCGCGGCCGCGGCGCCCATCTCGCAGTCGATAGGGACAGTCGGTGTTGCCCCGGAAAACATCGGCCTGGCCCTTGGCTAAGACGTTACGGCGTGCGCGGCGTCTAGTGCCGCGGTGTGAGAGGCGGTCGATGACTGCGGGTCGTCGCCCAGACCGACGACCACGTTGACCATCATGGGTAGCAGTACCTGGCGGACGGGATCAGCGAACGGCGAGAGGTGTGCGCCGAGTTCGAGGGTGACGAAGCCGTGTACCGCACTCCATAACTGAGGGGCGATCGCCGCGGGGTCCTGTCCGGAGCGCACTCGACCACTATTTACGAGCCGTTGGCAGGCATCGACGAGATGGGCGTAGGCGTTCTGGAAGTTGTCGACCCGACCGCGTGTCTCAGACTCGGTGGGTTGCACGGGCCGATAGCTGCCTCGGGTGGACAGGCCGAACATGAGATCGTAGAGGTGAGGGTTGGCCTGGGCGAATCGGCGGGCCTCCAGCGCCATCGAGAACAGGGTCGAAACCGGATCGTCACTGGCGGGTGCGGACGCGAAGGCGTCGCCCAAATCGCGGAAGCCCCGATCGACGATGGCCTGGACCAGTTCGGGCAGCCCGCCGAGGTGGTGGTAAACCGCCATCGTGGACAGGCCCGCGGCCTCGGCCACAGTGCGGGCTTTGATGGCGGTCGGCCCGTCGGCGGCCAGCAGGGCAATCGCAGCCTCGACGAGTTGGCGTTCGGCCTGGTCGCGATCTAGTCGGACGATCGCAGTTTTCTCGGCCTTCGGCGGCACGGCCGCCCTAAGGGGTTTGGGCATCGCTGTATCACCGACCTCCTGTGGGGACGTCGATCGACGCCGTGGGTTCGAGATTACAAGCCGGGAGGCCGTCTTCCCCGCTGGCGCGAGGTTGTGGTCTGCAACGCAGGGACTTGGGACCAGGCCTCATCACATAACGAAGTTCAATTATCCGACGGTTGATCCACCTCGATCATGGAGGCCGGGGTCATCTGCCCGCCCCGGCGAGGAAGCTGGCTTGCCCGGCCACGGCGACCAGCTCAGCGAAGCTATCGAACCGCTGAGCAGGCAACGGGACGAGACGGACACCGGCGAGACGAGACCGACCAAGGTCCTGTCGCTCATCCAGAAGAATGGTCTTCCTGCAAGGCGGTGCTGTTCAATTGCCGCGCTGCGGTGGGCTGGGCATCGGGTTGATGTGTCAACGAGTGGGTCTGGATGCGATTGGGCAAGACGCGATTTGGGCCATCGCGTGTTCGGCGAGGGCGGTGATGGTCAGGGCGGGGTTGACGCCAGGATTGGCCGGCATCGCCGAACCGTCGCAGACCAGCATGTTGTGGTAGCCGAATACGCGTAGGTCCTTGTCGATGACGCCGTGGGCTGGAGTGGTGCCGATGACGGCGCCGCCGAGCAGGTGCGCGGTGGACGGGATGTTGCTCAGTGCTTCGAGCACGTTGCTCTGGGCAATGCCGCCGGTGTGTCCAGCCAGCCACCGCGCAGCCTGATGACCCGTCTCGATGTAGGTGGGGCTGGGGATGTCGCTGTTCTGCACGGTCGCCAACCGATAGCCGTGGCCGACGCGTCGTTTGCGGGCTTGGAAGGTGATGGCGTTGTCGCGGGACTGCATCACCAGCAGCATCACCATCCGCCGGCTCCAGCCCACCGGCCACAGAGTGTGCAGCCACCGTCGCGGGTGGCGGGCGATGGCGGCCAGCCACTTCAGTGGTCGCGTGATACGGCTGCCGTCACCGACGAGCACGGTGTAGAGCAGGCTATACATGTCCGCGCGTGGACCGTAGGTGAGCATCTCGATGTTGGTGTCGGCATCGACCTGCACACTGCTGCTGGCGGTGACGTCGCGCCAGCTTTCGCGGTCCTCGGGCAGCAGAACGGTGAGCACCGATTCGCTGTTGGTGCGCACGAGTTGGCCGAGTCGGTCACTGATCCGGGGCAGCGATCCGCCATGTTTGCAGTTGGCCAGCAGCTCGTTGGTGCCCAGCGCTCCGGCGGCGAAGACCAACCCGCGGGCGGTGTACGTGCTGCGCCGGCGGTGGCGAGCGCCGCGGGGATTTTCAGTGGTGATCCGGTAGCCGTCGCTGCCGTCGGGGTTGCCTAGGGGGGTGACGTCGACAACGTGGTGTTCCGGCAGGATCTGTACGCCGTTGCGTTCGGCGAACCAGAGGTAGTTGCGGGTCAGCGAGTTCACCGCGCCGGTGCGGCAGCCCACCATGCATGATCCGCAGCGCGTGCAGCCGGTGCGGTCGGGCCCCGCGCCGCCGAAGTAGGGGTCGGGCACCGTCTTGCCGGGCTCGCCGAAGAACACCCCGGTCGGTGCGCGGGTGACGGTGTCCTCGGTGCCGAAGTGTCGGCCCATCTCCCGCACCCACTGCTGGTGAAGCGAATCGAACGGCACCGGCGCAGCGCCGAGCATCCGCTCGGCGGTGTCGTAGTGCGCAGACAACAAGTTCTCCCAGTCGCCGAGCTCCGACCACTGGGGGCCTTTGAAAAACTCCTTCTTGGCGCGAAACAGCACACCGCCGTAGACGAGGCTTCCACCCCCGACGCCGCTCTGAGAGGGAACGGCGACGTGACGGAAGATCGACATGCGCATGATCCCCAGCTTGCCGAGCCGGGGCATCCAGTGATACCTGCTCGAATCCCAGGCCGACTCGGGAAGGTCCGCCGGTTCATAGCGGCGCCCCCGTTCGAGAACGCCGACCCGAAAACCTTTTTCCGAGAGCCTTAGTGCCGACACGCTGCCGCCAAACCCGGATCCGATCACCAGCCAATCGAAGTCGAACTCATGGTCAGTCACGGCCGGTGGTCCTCGTCGGACGTTGTATCGACGGTGTTGTCCGCGACGCGTGCCCTGTCCGTATAGGCAAGCGACTCGATGGCGAGGCTACCGATCGTGCCGTAGCGCGTCACCGCGAACGTATTCATGCGGTTGTTTCCGGGCGCGTCGTGGGTGGAGGTGGCGCGGCTTTGTGCTGTGCGCAGTGGTGCCTTGTCGGTCTTGCCGACGGGGTTCTTGGGAATGGTGTCCACGATGACGATCGACGTGGGCCGCTTGTAGCCTGCCAGGCTACGTGCGCACAGGGCCTGCAGCTCGTCGGGGTCGATGGTGGCGCCGGGCCGCGGCGCGACATAGGCAATGACAACCTCGCCCCACTTCTCGTCGGGGGCGCCGATCACGGCGGCGTCCAACACGGTGGGATCGGCGACCAGGACGTCCTCGATCTCGCGGGGATAGATGTTCTCCCCGCCGCGGATGATCATGTCCTTGGAGCGGCCAGCCAGACTCAGGTAGCCCTCGGCGTCGAGGTGACCGATGTCGCCGGTGTGCAGCCAGCCGTTGACGACGGTGCGGGCGGTGTCCTCGGGGCGGCCGAGGTAGCCGCGCATGACGTTGGGTCCGGCGATGAGCACCTCACCGTCCTGCCCGAGCGGCACGTCTGCACCGCTGGGATCGACGATCCGGATCCGCTGACCGGGGAACGGTTTTCCGACCGTCCCAGTGCGGGGGGAATCAAGGGGGTTGATGGTGGAGGCGCAGGTGCCCTCCGACAGGCCGTAGCCCTCGATGACGGGGACGCCGTATCGTTTTTTAAAGCGGGACAACAACTCCGGAGATACTGGGGCGGCGCCGCAGATGGCGAACCGCACCGAGGAGGTATCGGGGGTGACCGTGGGCGGCAGCGCGGCGAGCATGGTGTAGACGGTGGGCACCGCGCTGAAGTAGCTGGGCTGCTCACACTCGATCGCTTCGAAGAACGTTGCGGGATCGAACCGGTTGGCGATGACGACGCTGGCGCCCGCCAGCAGGGGGGTGAGCACGCTGACGACAATGCCGTTGACATGGAACAGCGGCAGAATCAGCAGGCAGCGATCGTCGGGGCCGATCTGGAGGGCTTGGCGGCCCATATTGGTCATGGCGTCAAGGTTGGTGTGGTCGAGCATGACGCCTTTGGGGTCGCCAGTGGTGCCGCTGGTGTAGATCAGCAGCGCCAGCGCCGACGAGTCGTCGTGCGCGGGGCCGACGGGTCCGCCCGGCCCGACGGCCAGGTCGGTGACCGCCAGGCTCGCCACGCTGGCGGTGGCGTCGTCGTAGTCGTACACCAACAGTGTGGCCGCGGAGTCGTCGAGCTGGCGGGTCACCTCGTCGTCGGTCAGGCCGGGGTTGATCGGCGTGATCGCTGCGCCAACGCGCCAGGCGGCGAACAGCACGATGACGAACTCGGCGCGGTTGCGCAACTTGACCGCCACCACGTCACCGGGCCCGATTCGACAGTCCCACAACTGATGAGCGACGGCGTGCACTCGGTCACGCAGTGCAGCGTTGGTCAGCCGCAAGTGGGTGTCGGCGACCGCCGGGCCGTGCGGGTCGGTGGCGGCGCGGCGGTCGGGCAGGGCGGAGAGCGTCATGAATGCGGGGCCTGTCCGGGAGCGGGGATGGAAAACAACGTCAGCACCGCGCACACCGCGTGGTAGATGCCGATGAGGTAGGCGATGTCGGCCAGCCCCTGGGCACCGAAGGCGATTTCGGCCTGGCGGTAGAGGGCGTCGTCGACTCGGTGAGCAGTGGAAAGTGCCGTGGTGAGCCGTTGGGCGATCTTCTCGGACTCGCGGAGGTCGTTTGAATCCTTGCCAGTGGCGATCAGCCGGGCAGCCTGCTCGGACAACCCTGCGGTGCGGGCCAGTGCGAGGTGGGCGTAAAGCTCGTAGTCTGCTCGCCAGACCGCGCCGACGGTGAGGATGACGACCTCGCGGACTCGTTGGCTCAGCGAGGTGTGGGTACGTTCGGCGACGCTGAGGTCCAGGATTGACGCGGTCACGGCGGGGTTGAGCAGGGCAGGGTTGAACGGTCCGATCAGCCGGCCGTCCTTGGCGGTGCTTGCGAATCCGGCCTCGTCGGCCCACGGCACGATGCGGGCTATCATGCGGTCGAACAGGGCGCGTTGTTCGGCAGTCAACGCCGCGGGGTCGGCAAGCGGAAGCCGTCCACCCAGGGCGTCGGCGGGATCGCTCACGACCGGACTTGGGCCGAGGCCAGGTGACGGGTCAGGAATTCGGTCTGGTCGGTGACCAGTTGTTCGAACGGTTCGCCGCGGTAGAACTCGAAGTGCCCGGCGTCGTAGTGCTTGATCTCCCCGCGTGGCGCGGTCTTGGCGTAGCGCTCGGTCTGTTCGGGTGGGGTGACGGAGTCGGTGTCGCTGATGCAGAACAGTATCGGGAATGCGATCTTGTGTGCGTGCCGGCCGGGACGGTAGGTGGTGATGGTCGGGGCAACGCGGGCGGCAACCTCATTGCGGAACGTCGAATCCTTCGGCAACAACGCCTGATAACCGGGTAGCGCGTCGGGGGCGTTCATGAGGGCCAGCGATCCCGGTGGGCCCGCCAGCGGGATCATCGACGGTGGCCCGCCGCGCAGCATGGCGACGTAGTCCTTGGCGACCGAGGGCAATACCTTCAGCGACGCTACGGGGCCGAGTGCCAACGCCGAGGCCAGCCCGTCGGTGAACGGACACTGGGCCACTGCGGCGGTCAGTTCGGGGCGGCGTGAGGCAACGGTGATGGAGTGCCCGCCGCCGAAGGAGCTGCCCCACACCGCGATACGGGTGCCGTCGACATCGCGGCGACCCTTGACGTGCGCTATAGCGGCATCCCAGTCGGCGAGCTGACGGTTGATCGACAACAGTTGGCGGGGTTGGCCGGTGCTGTCGCCGAAGTGTCGGTAGGTGAACGCCACCGCTGCGATCCCGGCTCGGGCGAAGCGTTCGGCGAAGGCGTCCAGGCGCATCTCGCGGGTGCCGCCCAGGCCGTGGCCCAGGATCACCACAGGCGGCGCGGTGACGCCGGTCGGCAGGTAAAGCCAGGCCCTGCAGGTGTCGTCGCCGGAGTCGAATGAGATATCAAGGCGGGTAGATGTTTTCGAGTTGCTCATCGGTGCACCTCGGGTCCGAGAGCGGGCACGGTGCCCGCTTCCAGGGCGCGGGCGTAGGTGTCTTCGTGATAGAGGGGTAGCTCACCGACGGTGTCGATGTCGTCGAGGTACTGCAGCATCAGCTGTTGGCCTTTCGGGGACTGGTCGGTGCCCAGGAATTCGGTGCGTTCCATGTGCAGGCCCTCGGGCAGTGACATGGACCCGCCGAAGTACACCGAGCGCTTGATCGCTTCGACCGATCCCTTGGTGCGCCTACCGAAGTACTCGGCCACCTCGACCGCGCGGCCCACGACCTCCTCGGTGGGGACGACTTCGTCGACGGCGCCGTTGGCCAGTGCTTGAGTAGGGGCGAACGGTTTACCTTCCAGGATCGCGACCAGCGATTTGTGGGTGCCGATGAGTCGGGTGAGGCGTTGGCTGCCGCCGCCGCCGGGCATGATGCCCAGCAGCACCTCGGGTTGGCCGATTAAGAAGTTCTCGTCGTCGGCCATGATTCGCAGATCGCATGCCCACGCGAATTCGGCGCCCAGGCCCAGTGCGGAGCCGTTGAGGGCGGCTATGAAGATGACACCGCTGGCGTTCATGCGCAGGAACGTGTTGTGCAGCCGGTCGAGCTGGGCCACCCCGCGTATCGGGGTCTTCTGCGTCACCGGGTCCAGCGCGCGGACCCGGTCGATGCCGCGGGCCATTCGCAGCGCAGCCGACGCCAACGGCCTGCTTAACTCCGGCACGGCCGCGCCCTCGGCCTGCAACCACCGGACATCGGCGTGGCTGACGAAACGACCATCGCGGGCTCCCGTGAAAACCACCGCATGCACGTTGGGGTCGCGGTCGGCCCGGGTCACCAGCGCGTCGAGTTGACTGGCGATCTGGATTCCGAACAGGCTGTGCGGCCCGCCGTCCACCCGTGCGATCAGCACCGCGCCGCGGTCCTCGATGACCAGTTCGCCCCTTATCTGCTGTGCCATTGCTGTCCTCCCGCGATCATCTGTAACAAAGTTATATTAGACTATAACGAAGTTATTGAGCGTGGGCAAGGGTTGCGTGGCACGGCAGGCCGAGCTGAGGAGGACGGTAATTGTCATGGCGGATCCGGCGGGGCGTGATGCCGGCGGCGTGGCCGGACGTCTCATCGAGGCCACCACCCGGCTGCTGGCCGAGCAGGGGCCCTCAGCAATTAAGGCCCGCAGCGTCGCCGCGGCTGCCGGCCTGTCGACGATGGTGGTGTACAGCCATTTCGGCGGCGTGCCCGAACTCACCCGCGCGGTCATCGACCACGGATTCGGTGCCCTGAATCGTGCCTTCGGTGAGGTGGCCGCTACTGACGATCCGGTTTCAGATCTGGCCGCGCTGGCGCTCACGTGCCGGCGGGTGGCCCGTCAGAGCCCGCATCTTTACGACCTCATGTTCGGACTGTCCACGAGGGCGACCTATCGGCCGCTGACACCGGGCGACGCCGCGCCGCGCCGTAGCGTCGTCGAGATTCCGTCACGCCTACGCCCGGATCTTCGCTGCATGCGCGCGGCTGGTCGATTCGGGTCGGGTCGACGACCACGCGCCCGACGCGGTGGCTGCGCAGTTGTGGAGTCTGGTGCACGGGTTCGTCACCCTCGAACTCGCCGGGACGTTCGCCGACAGGGCTGATCCCGTCCGCGACATCCTGCTGCCGCTGGGTATTAATCTCGCAGTCGGACTCGGTGATTCGCGCGAACGTGCGGTGCAGTCGCATCACGCGGCAGTGTTGCGGTTTGGGTGAAACGATGCCGTTCGCGGCGGGCGCGGTTCAAGAAGTCTTGCTCAGGGTGAGCACAGTGTCGCCGCCCGGGCCAGGTTCGAGGTGGAAGTCGACCAGAGTCGCGGGGCGGGTAGTCTTCGATCCAGGCCAGCCGATGCGGTGGATCAAGCACGGTGACGCGACACTGTGCGGTGTGCAGGTGGCCGTGGCGCCACCGGATTAGTCGAAACGCCGTTCGGAGGCTCAAGCGCTCGTCACCAGGATCGTGTTCCGCGGTGTCCCAGTCGTCGTACCAGTCGGCGATATCGGCGGTCAGTGTCAGCAGATCCCACAACGCAGCCGGCGGGGTGGCGATGTTTATGGATCGGGATTCGGTGAAGCCGATCGGTGATCGCGGAGCGCTCATCGGTGTCGGGTCACAGACCCAGGTCCTTGCCAGGATGATCTTCATGGCCTCGCTGGTGCCACAAGGTAAGGCAGGCATAGCTCGACGTGGACGTGGCTGCACCCGAAACTGTGCCCGGCGAGGGCAGCCTCCTCGTCGAGCACGGCGTCATATTCGTAGGACTCGATACCCGCCCCGCCGTACCGCTCCGAGGCCTCGACCCCGAACACCCCAAATCAGCGAGTTTGCGGTACATCTCGCACGGCACTGCGCCGGCGGAGTACCACTCGCCGATCTCGGGAACCACTTCGCTTTCCAGGAACGCCCGGACCGTCTTGCGGAAATAGTGGTCGTCGGTGTAGACCTTGCGGCGAATGGTGATCACCTCGTCGGGTCGAGCGGTGGGGGCTGAGTATGGCTGGGGGACTGCGCTTTGGCGGCGGACTTACTCGGCGAAGGCTGCGTCGGTAGCGCAGAGGCATTGCGTCGTAGCACGTTCGGTTGCGCCGTCGAAGCGGACGAAGCCCCGTGCGCGGCGACGCTGAGCAGCGGTTGATCTTGTCGCCCCAACTCGTCTACCTCGCGCTCCATGGTGGGCATCAGATCCGAACTCATCCGCCGCACCCATGGCCAGGCCACCGGCGAATTTACAGCCGCCTTACCCCAGTTGGCTACACCGACCGCCCGCGGGACGTACACCCGGCGGCGGCGACGGTGCACCCCTCGCACGATCGCCGCCGCGGCATCGTCCACGCTGGTCGTCACGTTGCCGGGGTAGGGCAGTCTGCTGCGCAGTTCCCGAAACGACGGCAGGTCGGCATCCACTCCGCGAACCAAGTCGGTGTCGATCCACGAGGGATGCACTAGTCCGACCGTAATGCCCAGGTGGACAACTTCCTGGCGGTAGGCCAGCGCCAGCATCTCCACGCCGGCCTTGCTCGCGGCATAGGAGGCCAGCCCGGCCAGCGGGGTGAACGAGATCGCCGAGGCCACCACGACGGCGTGGCCGCGGCTGCGGTGCAGATGCGGTGTCGAGGACTTCAAGGTGCGAAACACCCCGTTGACGTTGATGTCGAGCACCCGTGCGAACGCGGTGTCATCGGTCTGGCGCACTGTGCCGTAGCCCACCACACCGGCATTGGCTACCAGAGCGTCGATACCTCCCATTGCGTCGGCGCACTCGTCGATCGCGGTCTGCAGGGCCGCCCCATCGCGGACATCGGCCTCTCGCCACACGGTGGCGGCCCCCAATTCAGCGGATAGGGTTCTCAACCGGTCTGGCTCCAGGCCGACCAGGGCCATCCGAGCCCCGCGCGCGGCGGCCAGGCGCGCAACCTTCTCACCGATGCCGCGGGCGGCCCCAGTGATCAGGATCCTTCGACCAGAAAGAGTTCGACGCATTCCAAAAGTGTAACTTCGTTATAGATATGAGTGCAACCCCCGATCCATACGGTGCACACGGTCAGGTTCGCCCAATTGGGGTTCGCCAAGTATGCGGCGCGAGGTACGCTTCGGCCCACACTTTCCGTTGGAATCGGCGGCGGCCACCCAGACATATCGGCTGCGACACTGTGACATTGGACCCGTCGACATCTTGCCCGAAGACGTCGAGGTGCCACTCAACGTCAGCGACGACGAGGCCGTGATAGCCGTCAAACTGCAGTTCAAAGACGCCGGTACGAAGTGCGCCGACTGGCGCTACGAACTTGAACGCCGGCCCATCGCCCTGAAACTGGTGAACGTCACCGACCGTACATTCGGGTTCATTGGGCTTGTCGGCTCGACTGCTCCGCAGGTTCAATGGCGGCCCGTGGGGCAAGGTCGTTCCGTCGATCGGCAAGTCCGGCGCGGACTCGCGCATCGGCGTCTTGGTCAGTATCGCGTGCACTACCGCTTCACCGACGACGCCAACGTTCCTCTGGTGGGCCCGCGACCCCGCGGTGGATCGCCGCGTACCTCCTGTGCACGGCAACCAGGAAGCTCTGCGGACGATGACCTGGCAGCTGCACACCTACGGCGCGGGCGAGATGGCGCGGCCCGAGGTGCCGGAGTGGCTGGCGGGACCGGTCGCCTTCAACGCCGATCCGCGGGGCCAGCTGCGACCCGACCGGACCTATCTGATCCGCCCCGAGTTCGTCGCTGCGTCGACTCCTCTGCAGGGCGACGAGATCGACAGCTCCCAGCTCCGAGCCACGATGGCCGCACCTGCTGATCACGGCCTAGTCGCGCTCCCCGAACGCACATTCCGAACGGCCTGAGTACGAACGATGCCCGAACAGCGGCGCGCAGTCAGCCGGCAACGGATCACCGGTGTGGCCGTAACCGTCGACAACACCTGCGGCATCTACGGGCCGCTGATGGGAACCGATTTGTGAACGAAACCCTCCGCAACGGACGCGACCGCTTCGACACGCGTGACGCACAAGACGCGAAATTGCAGCCGACCTGCACGTTAGCGACGTGACGATAGCCGCAAGACTGCAACTGACCGGCTCATAACCCAGAGGTCGCAGGTTCGAATCCTGTCCCCGCTACCAGTTGAAACGGCCCCCGGAGATCACTCCGGGGGCCGTTCTCATGCGCTGGGCAAGCCACTCGGAATCGTCGAGGGGCGTGGTCTATTACGCCGCCCGCGCGTCCGGGCCGAGTCAGTTCACCAGGTCCAGGGCCGCTCGGACGATGCCGTCGGTGTCGATGCCGTGGTACGCGTACACCGCGTCGAGGGATCCCACCTGTCCGAATCTGCTGACGCCGAGCGACATGACCGGGACCCGATTGATGGTTGCCAGGAATGTCAGCGTGTGCGGGTGTCCGTCGAGGACAGTGACCATGGGGGCGGCACGGTCGGCGGGAAGGATCTGGTCGAGGATCCAGGACGGACCGCCGTCGAGCCCGCGGCGTGCCTGCAGCGCCTCGTAGAGCAGTCCCGGACTGGTGACGCACACGACGTCGGCGGCGACGCCGAGTCGCGTCAACCGTTCTGCGGCGGAGATCGTTTCGGTGACCATGGCGCCCATGGCGACCAGGGTGACGGCTGGTTCACCCTCGTCGGTCCTGAGAGCGTAGCCGCCGGCGACGACGTGGCGCCGACGGCGTTCTCGCGCAGCGGGATCGGTGGGGAGGTCGGCGAGTTCTTGCCGAACCGGCCTGGTGGACAGTCGAAGGTAAGACGAGGTGCCGTCGGGACGGCCCAGCCGTGACAGGCAATCCATCAGCGCCCATTCGACTTCCACCGCGAATGCGGGTTCGAAGCTGACGCATCCAGGTTGCTCGAGACCAATGGACGGGGTCTTGATCGATTGATGTGCGCCGCCTTCGGCGGCCAAGCTGACCCCCGACGGGGTACCGACCAGAATCGACTGGCCGCCGGCATAGATGCCGTAGGACCAGGGTTCAAGCGCTCGTTCCACGAACGGGTCGTAGAGCACGCCGATCGGGAACAGCGGCTGACCCCAGCGGCTCCAGGTGGCGCCGAGTTCGGAGATCAGGCCGACGAGATTGGTCTCCGCGATGCCGAGCTCCATGTGTTGCCCGGTGGGGTTCTCCCGCCAGTGCATGATCGTTTCGCGGTCGTCGTCGAACCAATTGCGCCGTTCGTCGGTGGACCAGATCCCTACCTTGTTGAGCCAGCCGGCGAGGTTGGTCGACGAACTGACGTCGGGGCTGACCGTGACGATGCGTCGGGCCACCTCCGGTGCGTCTCGGCTGAGGTCGAGGAGGGCGCGGCCGAGGGCTGCCTGGGTGGTCGTCACCGCGGGTGGGGTGCGGCCCAGGTCGGGGGGCACCGCAGGCGGCGGCACCGACACCGGGGTATCTCTGTGCAGCCGTGCGGCGGAGGCCGCGCACAGACGGCCCGCAGGGCTGTCCACGTCGAAGGTGGTCCACGGCCGGGTGATGTCCTTACCGAGGGTCGTGGCAAGGTCGCCGTACTGCTCGTCGGTCAACAGCGACGAGTGGTTCTGCGGATGCCCGATGGTGGGCAGGCCGTAACCTTTGATCGTGTAAGCGATGATGATCGTCGGACGGGTGTCGTCGATCTGAGCGAACGCCTCGCGCAGTGCATCCAGGTCGTGGCCGCCGAGATTGCGAATCGCCGCGATCAACGTGGCGTCATCCAACTCATCCGCGAGCGTCCGTATCTGCTCGGCGTCGGTCCCACTGCCGGGCAGTCGCTCCCGCAGTTCGGCTGCGGGGCAACGCAAGAGGCGTTGATACTCGGGGTTGGGCATGTCCAGGATTCGGCGGCGCAAAGCGCCTCCACCGGAGCGGGCGAACAGCTCCTCGAGCAGCCTGCCGAACCGGACGGTGACGACCTGCCAGCCGGCGGCACAAAACATCGACTCCAGCCGTCCTGCCGCGATGTTGGGGACGACGCGATCCAGGGATTGGCGGTTCATGTCGACGATCCAGACGATCTCACCGAGATGCTGCACCGAGGGGTCCAGGATGGCCTCCCACACCGCGCCCTCGTCGAGTTCGGCGTCACCGACCAATGAGTACTGGCGACCGGCCCCGGAGTCGGCAAGGGTGGTTCCGACGTAGCGGCGGGCGATGGCGCCCCAGATGGGGGCGGTGGCACCGATCCCGACCGAGCCGGTGGAGTAGTCGACGGGGTCGGGGTCCTTCGATCGGCTCGGATAGCTTTGCAAACCGCCGAACTCCCGCAGGGTGGTCAAGTACTTCTCGTCGAGTTCACCCAGGAGGTAGTTCACGGCGTGGAGCACGGGGGAGGCGTGTGGTTTGACCGAGACACGGTCTTCGGGTCGGAGGTGCTCGAACCACAGCGACGTCATGATGGAGACCATCGATGCCGAGGAGGCCTGATGCCCACCGACTTTCAGGCCGGTCGGGTTGGGTCGGACACGGTTGGCGTGGTGCACGATCGCCGTGGACAGCCACAGCGTCGCGTCGTGGATCTGCGCCAGCGCTTCGCGACGCGCGTCCGTTGGTAGTGGCGGCGTCGGCTCCGTACGGGTCATGACTGCTCCTGGTGGCGGGCCGTGAGCTTTCCGATCGTAGTACGTTCGGCGGCACCCGTACGGTCGATGACCGTTTCAGTAGGCATGTGTCACAATGTCTTCCAGGTGATTGTGCGTTTGTTGGCCCGCTGCCTAGTGCCCGGACGAGTCCCCGCGCCCCGCTTGAGCAACTCGGACTCCTCCTCGCCACCGCGCAGACGTTCCAGTAGGTAGTCCGGGTCGACGTTGACGCCGATCGGGTTGTCGGCGAATTCCCGGCTGTTGAAGTAGTCGGCGGTCTCTTGGGCCGTCGTGAAGTTCTCGACCTGGAACTCCAGCCGTATCCCCTCGGGGTCCTCGTAGTAGAGGCTGGTGGTGGGTCCGTGGTTGATGGACCACACGGGTTCGATCCCGGCTGACGTCAGTCGCTCATAGGTCAGGAGTAGGTGTTTCAGCGAGGGGAAGGTGAACGCAAGGTGGTCGATCCCGTAGGTCTTACGCCGAAACCGAGCCAACGGGAAGGCGTGCCGCAGCGGTGCTGGGAGTTTGACCAATGCCAGCCGATGGCTTTCGTGGTCCCAGGTGAGGAAGGCGATCTGGTCGTCCTCGTGCACGATCCGCGCGCCGAAGACGTGTCCGTACCAGTCGATCATCTCGGCGCTGCGGGCGGTCTTGACCACCCAGTGGGCGATGAAGGCGGGCACCACTCGGTCGGGCAGCCGATCCAGGTCGGGCGCCGAAGATCCGGTGCCGGTCTCCTCCGAGTCCGACGGTTGCAGTGGGCTGGGCGTCGCGCTCAAGGGCGGTCTCCTTTCGATGGTGCTGAGATGAGGGTCCGTTGGGTCCCGAGGTCGAGGGAACCGCTGCGATTGCGGATGGAGGCGTTGATGAGGTCACCGGGCTGCAGATACGGCTTGCCCTTGTTGATCTTGATGAACGATGCCCACAGTTTGTCCTCGGGGAGCAGCGCGGTGGCCAGCCGGCGCACCAGCGGCGGCGGGGAAGTGGCCACACATCCGTGCGGGGTACCGGTGAGCAGGAGGTCTCCGGGGCTGATATCGCAGAACTCGGTCAACTCGGTGATCGTCTCCGCAGGGCGGTAGAGCATGTTGGCGGTGTTGTCGCGTTGGCGCGGCGAGCCGTTGACGTCGAGCCGCAAATCGAGGTCGTCGAGCAGCGTGAAGTCGTCGGGTTCGAGTACGGCCAGCACCGGGCCGGTGGGACAGAAGCCCCGGTAGCTCTTGCCCTTCAGGAATTGGCCCTGGGGGAGTTGCACGTCGCGCGCGGACAGGTCGTTGGCGATGGTGACGCCGAAAACGTATTCGTGCAGGGTGTCCGGGGTGATCATGGTCGGCGAGTTGACGGCTCTGCGCATGATCAGCGCCAGTTCGATCTCGTGGTCCAGGAGCGCGACGTGGGCCGGACGGGTGACCGCAGCGTTCGGCCCGGTGATGGCGGCGTCGGTTTTGTCGAAGAACAGGTTGAACGCGCGTTCGTCGGGATTCATCCCGGATTCGATGGCGTGTTGGCGGTAATTCGCTCCTTGGCACATCACCCGGCAAGGGGTGGTGACCGGTGACAGCGGCTCGACGTCGGTGAACGCGAGGTCACCGGGTGTGGCTGCGGCGGCGCGCCAATCGGATTCGCCGTGCTCGATCAGGTCGGCGGTGCGGTCGTAGTTCCCGTCGAGAGCAGAGATGGCTCCGTCGGCGAGGACCCCCCACCCGACTCGTTGGTGGTGGCGGTAGCGAATGAGGTGGGTGACCACCGAAACTCCTCTGGTCGGTGAAGAACAGGACTCTTCAGGTGAAGACCGTGTGGCCATGCCACTGCGTGGTTCACGGCCCAGGATCAGGCCACGCACGTCGTACCCGCCGGCAATGCCGTTGACTGACGGTCATTGACTTACGATGGACAAGCGCCGCTGCGTCGCAGTAGCCGAGCGTTCGAAGTCGAAGGGGGGCAGCATGGCGACGAGCAAACCCACCGCGCGAGCCCGGCAAGCTGTGGAGACCCGCAAACGGATCGTTACCGCCGCGGTCGGGATCTTCTCCGAACAGACCTACGACGACGTTGCCGTCAGCGACATCGCGAAGGCCGCCGGTGTCGCGCATGGGCTGCTGTTTCACTACTTTGGAAGCAAGCGCGGAATCTATCTGGAGGCGATGCGCGGAGCAGCGGAAGAACTCGAGGTCGCCTTCGCCTTCGAGCCTGACCTGCCACCCGCAGAACAGATCCGCCACGCGATGGCCTCGCACCTGCGCTACCTCGCCACCCATCGTGGTCTTGCCCTCCGCTTGATCCTGGGTGGCCGCGGCGCGGATCCGGCGGCATGGGAGGTGTTCGAGGCAGCCCGATGGCGAGCTGTCGAAGCGACCGCCGAACTCTTCGGCGTCGATCCCCGACGTCCGGCCGTGCGCATGGCGGGGCGGGCCGCCGTCAGCGCCATGGACGAAGCCACCATCTTCTGGTTGAACAACGAGCAGCCCTTCGCCGAAGACGACATGGTCGACTGGATGGTGAGAATGACCGCGTCGATCGTTCGCGAGGCGACCCGCCTCGACCCCGCAATGGGGGTCGAGGGCGCATTGAACGAGGTCGACGCGCAGTCCTCGACGTAGACCACCGGCGCGGGGCGTTCTCATGCTCCGGTGACGACGTCGGCAAGCTTCTCCAGCGAGGCGTTGAGTTCCTTGCGGAACGCGCGCTCGACCACCTTGCCGAGCGGTCCGAATAGGACTGAACTCGAGAAATCGATGTGCAGGGTGACCACGCAACGGTCGCCGGGATGATCGTCCACCGTAAACCTGAGCACCACAGACGATCCCGTGCTGCCCTTGCCCGACAGGGATACGAACCCGGGGTTGCGGACGTCGTCGGTGGTGAAGTCGATGGTGTCGACGATGCCCTTGACCTTCACGACGTCGACGAGGCGCGTTCCCTTGACGAGTTCAGCGGGCGGTTCCTCGTCCCACCTCAGGTGCAAGGTGTTCCAGTCGGCGAACCGCCGCGGGTTGGACACCACGGACCAGACGTGCGTCTGCGAGGCATCGATCTCTCGCGACGTGGTGATCTCAGGCATCGCCCGCCTTTCTCGGTAGCCGGTCGGGGGTGCGCATCAGAGGATGGCGGTAATGTGATCGGTCTTTCCCAGCAGCGCCTTTCCGTAGGTCTCCATCGAGACCTGGGGCAGCATCACCGCGTGCCGCTGTCCGACGTTGGAGTCGCGCCAGATGCGCTGCATGGGGTTGACATCCGCGAAACTGCCAGCGCCGCAGGCATTGAGCAGGGTGTTAATGGCGGAGTTGATGCTCGTCAACGCCACGGCGGAGTCTGCGCGCATCCGGGCGCGCGCGGCGAAATCGGGGTAGACGCCTTGGGCGGCGTACCCCTCCACGTCGTCGGCGGCGCGGTAGGCATGCAGGTGTGCGGTTTCGATCTTCGACGCGGCGTCGGCCACCAGCAGCTGGAAGGCCACAGAATCGGCTTGATGTTCGATGTTCGTGTAGGCCAGGGCCTTGGCGGAGGCCTTCGTCACGGTGATGCCGAGCGCGGCGCGGCCCAATCCGAGCTGGGGGCCGACCAGGACGAGTACCAGCATCGAGGCGAATGCCGCCCGGTAGAAGGGGTTGTCCGGGTACTGCTCCAGGTACCCGCCGGAGACGACCGGCAGCATGGAGCTGAGCCGGTGGTCGGGCACGAACACCTCTTCGGCGACGATGGTGTTGCTTCCCGAGGCGCGCATCCCGGCGACGTACCAGGTGTCCTTGATCTGGACGTCGGCGATGGGCATGACGACCATCGCCTGGTCGATTTCGTCGCCGTCTCCGTCGACCTCCCATACGCCGCCGGAGACCCAGTCGGCGTGCAGGCTCGCCGAGGAGTACGGCCACTGTCCATTGATGACGTAGCCGCCGGCCACCTTGCGTGCTGTGCCACCGGGGGACACCACTCCCGAGAGGATGGTGTCGGGTCCGTTCGCGTATATTTCGGCGACGACAGCTTCGTCATAGAGACACGTTGACCACGCGTTGATGTTGGAAAGCGTGGTCACCCAAGAGGTTCCGCCGTCGGCCTCGGCAATGAGGGCCGATAGGTCGAGCATGGCACGCAGCCCCGCCTCGAGTCCGCCGAAGCGACGCGGCGCCGCGAGTCGGAAAGCGCCGGCGTCCTGCAGTGCGGCGATGACCTTGTTGGAGACCTTGCGGTCGCGCTCGTTTTGAGCCGAGTGTTCGCGAATCAACGGTTGCAGCGCCCGCACCCGGTCGAGGACGTCGGCGGCGGTTTCGGTGGTCGTGGCGTCGAGGGTGGTCATTCGTTTCTCCTCATGGTCGGGGGCGTGGTGCCGGGGTCGTGTGGGCTACCTGGCGAGCTGTCGGAACACCGGATCGTGGAACACCAGGGGCCGCAGGTCCTGGTGGACGCGCATCTGTTCTGCGCGTGAGGCCATTGCGGGCTCCGATTCGTCGGCGACTTCGCTCGACCCTACGATTCGGTTGACTTCATGTCAATGACAAAGAATCACTCAATGTAGGATTCGGTATCGACGGCGGCCTCGCGCGGCTGGCAGGCGACGGTGGAGTCGATGCGGTAGTGCTCGGTGCCGACGCCCTCGATGCGCCGGTTCACTGTCTGCCCTGAGTCCCGAGATGCCTTGCGGAGCAGCACTAGTCATGTCCCGGTGGCGGCTGCTCGGACTAAGTCGCCGTCGGGGGTACAGGTGACCGTGGGGTCGTCTGAGTGGCAGCCCTCGGGTGTGATCACGCTCGGCGGATGTGCAGCAGCCGGTCGGAGAATGTTCTGGCCGACGATCGGCCGGCGGCGTGGTCTCAAGCGCGGTGGCACGGCACAGCGGCATGGCGCCGCGCCGCGCCGAGTGTGGACGTCAGCCGATGAGGGGGGTTCGCGTCGCTGTCATGTCGGTCAGCGCATCTTGCATCGCTGCTTGGACGCGGGCTGCGTACTCGTCGGCATTCTCGCCGTCGGATGCCGACATGGCGGGTAGTACGCGAGTGACGAGCTTGGTGGGCAGCGGAAGGTAGGGCAGCAACCCGACGGCGCCGACGCTGATGCCCCAGGGAAGAGAAACGCTGATCGGGGCCGACTTGAGACGAAGGAGCTTGTCGAGCCGGAGCGCCCGAGCCAAGCGTTCCCCGCTGGAAATCACGAACAGAGACTCGCCGGCGCCGGCGGTGACGATGGGGACTATGGGAACACCCGCTTCGATGGCCAACCGGGCGAACCCGGCGCGACCGTCGAATTTGATGACATTACGGTCGTCCCACGACTTGGCAGAGTCGATGTCACCCCCGGGGAACACGGCGACGTGGTCACCCCGCGCGAATGCCTCTTGCGCGGATTGCTGGTTGGCCGGCCGCGCCCCGATTAGTTCTATCAGGCTGCCGACTCTCAGCGTCCAGGCCAGCTGGTGAGTGAGGATGGTTACTTCGCGCTCCAGTGCCAGCTGTTCCAGCGTGGCTACCACCGCAAAGACGTTGAGGTCGAAGATCCCGCCAAATCCGTGATTCGCCACGAAGAGAACGGGGTCGTCTGGAGTCGTCCCCTCGGAGGTCACCTCGAGGCGGTTGTATCGACGGACGAACTCGATGGCGATGCGCCGAAAGGCGAAGGCCGCGCCGCTGATCAGGTCACTGGGGGTGTCCGCGGCGCTGGTGTCCGCCTCGGCGCCCTCCTCGATTGCTGCCAGGAGTGCATCGGCAAGTCTCTCAACGTCGTTGTGGTCCTGGGAGTCTGTGCCGGGCATGGGACCTTTCAATCGTTTCCGTCCGTCGCGCTACCCAGATGATGCCGCATCGATCGCGAACCGGATGCGCCTTGGCCGAAAGTCTCATCGACCGGACTTCGCGCTTGCCCATCAGTGACGTCGAGGCTCTCGCGTATCAAGACTCGATGAAGGTGAGCAGGTCGGCGTTGATGGTGTCGGCGTGGGTCGTGGGCATGCCGTGGGGGAAGTCGTCGTAGGTGATCAGGGTCGCGTTCTGTAGTAGCTCTGCGGACTTCGGGCCGGCAGCGACGTAGGGCACGATCTGATCATCTCTGCTGTGGATCACCAGGGTGGGGATAGTGATCTTCTTCAGGTCCTCGGTGAAGTCGGTTTGAGAGAAGGCGACGATGCCGTCGTAGTGGGCTTTGGCGCCGCCCATCATGCCTTGACGCCACCAGTTCGCGATGACGGCTTCGACGGGTTCCACACCGTCGCGGTTGAATCCGTAGAAGGGCCCGGAGGCCAGCTCGCGGTAGAACGTGGACCTATTGGCGGCCAATTGTGCTTGCAGGTCGTCGAACACGGATTTGGGTAGGCCGTCCGGGTTGGCGTCGGTGCGCACCATCAGAGGGGGTACCGCAGAGATGAGTGCGGCCTTCGATGCGCGGGACTCGCCGTGGCGGCCCAGGAAGCGGGTGACTTCGCCCCCGCCGGTGGAGTGTCCGATGTGAATGACGTCGTGCAGGTCGAGGTGCTCGACGACGGCGAGCAGGTCGTCGGCGTAGTGGTCTGCGTCGTGGCCGTCGGCGCCTTGGCTCGAGCGGCCGTGTCCTCGGCGGTCGGCGGCGATCACGCGGTAGCCCCGGGCCAGGAAGAACAGCATCTGGTTGTCCCAGTCATCAGACGAGAGGGGCCAGCCGTGGCTGAACACGATGGGCTGGCCCGATCCCCAATCCTTGTAGAAGATCTCGACGCCGTGGGAGGTGGTGATTGTGGGCATGGTGCATCCTTCTTGGTTGACGAGATTGACGAGTGCTTTTCGGATGAGTTGAAGGTCACGTCAGGCGGGTAAATTCAGCGGTCGCAGGGTGGGTGGACATGGCCTTGACGATTTCCTCGGTGGATACCACGGCGTGGGCGAGGAATCCGAAGTTGATGAGAGCCGCTTGGTAACCGTCGCCGCGGGCGGGGTGCCGGGGTCCGGCGGTGGCGTCGCGCACCACGGCGACCTCGAAGCCGTTCTCGAGCAGGTCCCGAAGATGTGATTCCACGCAGATGTTCGCGAGCATGCCGCACAGGATCACTTTGGAGACGGCTCGTTTGCGTAGCTGCAGGACGAGGTCGTTGCTTGCGGGGCTCCACACTTTGTGAGGGCTGGCAACGACGGTTTTCCGGTCCTCGATGTAAGGCTTGAAGTCGTCGAGCCAATCGGCTCCGGAACCCGTGAATCCGTCCAGGGTGAGCGCGCCGGTACGGGCAAATGTGCTGCTGCCGAACTCATCTGCTTCCAATGGTCCGTTGAACAGCCAGGTGCTGTCGGTGGGGTAGAAGTAGTGCGGAGAGACGAACACGCCGAAGTCGGAATTCTTGGCCGCGTCGAGAATGTCCAGCAGATGCTGCACTGTGTGGTTCTCGGTCACGCTGGCGCCCACGCTGTCCCAGTTCTTTCCGTGCGGGCTCAGGACATCGTTCTGCGGGTCGATGATGACGACCGCGGTGTCACTGTTGTGAATTTTCATGTGACGGTTCCTTATTGGTTCCGGAGTGAGAGGGATGGGTCAGAAGGGGCGCTTTTATGGGTGTGTGCCTGGGCGGCCTTGATGCTGAGTTGGATGGCGATCGCGATCAGCAGCACGGCGAACGAGACCGCAGAGACCGCGGGAGGGAGTGCGACAGCCACGTACACCGCGGGCACCGATGTCGCGGCCGCTGTCACACCGAGGATCAGCCCGGCGCGGATGTCGACCGAACTGCTGCCGTGGCGGTTGCTCATGGTGCCCGCCAGGCTGGTCGGAATACTGACGAGCAGCGCGGTGCCCTTGGCGACAGCGTCGCTCAGAGCGAAAACCGATCCCAGCACGGGCACAGAGATGATGGCGCCACCGATGCCGAACAAGCCTGACGCGATGCCGGTCAGGACGCCGAGACCCAGGTAGCCGGCGGCGGCCAAAGGTGAAAACGCCAGTGCGTGAGTGGGTTCGGGGGCGGCGACCAGCAGGTGGGCAGCGACGAGGAGGAGGAACGCGATGAACATCCATCGCAGCCACGTCAAGGGGAGCCGGCGCAAGAGGCGGCTACCGAGGATGGCACCGCCGATCGCGCCCACCGAGATCAACGCCACGGCCGCGATGTCGACGTCGACATGGACCAGGTAGGTCGCTGAACTCACCACGGCCGTTGGGATGATGGCCACCAGCGACGTGGCGGCGGCTCGGCGTTGATCCATAGCCGCCCGCCACACCAGCAGCGGCACCATCACGATGGCGCCGCCGACCGCGAACAGCCCCGAGAGCACCCCGCCGACCGCACCGGTGAGGATCAGGGCGGCCCATGCGGTTCGGACGGCCGCGGCGCCGGAGGGGGCCGTGCTGGTCATCGAAGCTGTGGTCACTGGGTTCTCCTGCGCACTGGTGGGGATGTCGCTTCGAAGCGTGCGCGCCGTGCCGGTGCGGAAAAAGGGCCAATCCGTTCAGGCACTGATCGGCTGGACCGATCAATGACGGCCGCGATCCACACAACGGCTTCCAGGTGAAGGCGGCCTCCAGGCAAGTCAGCCGCGGTGACGCAGATGCCCGGGTTCGAGGTGCCATCCCGGTGGAACGGCCGTCGCCAGGGCCAGCCGGACGAAGCGGGCGACCGCGGCGGTCTGGGTTCGTTCCGGGCTCCACTGCAGGGTGTAGGGAACCCGCAGTGCGGGAATCAGCGGGCGGGCAGTGGTTTCCGGCGGCGTTCCCAACGACGCGGGGAGCAGTACCCACGTCGCCTCGGGCTGGTTCGCCCAGCCTGATGCCGACAGGTCGGTGGCCTCGAGGGTCACCACCGGCGGGGACACACCCGCCGAGTCAAGGGCTTGACGCAGGGCCAGGGCCAGAGCGGGGAACAGGCTGTCGCTCGGCACCGCGAGTCGCTTCTGCGCCAGATCGTCGAGCATCACCTCGGCCCTATCGGCGAGGTGGTGGTCCTGCCGCAAGCCCACCAGGAGAGGCTCACTGCAGAAGACCGTGTTTACGACTCCTGGCGTGTCCGGTAGTCGAGCGCACGTGATCGCCACGTCGATGGTGCCCTCGGCGAGTGCCCTGGTGAGGTCGGGCAGCCACATCCGTTGCACGGCCACAGTGACGTCGGGCAGGTGCTCGCCGGCGGCACCGAGCAGGTGCGGGGCCAGCACGGGCGCCACCGGTGGGGTGATCGCCAGCCGGACTGTGCCGGTGTCGCCCTGGGCGGTGCGCCGCACGGCGGCCCCGGCGGCGGCGACTTCGTCGAGGATGACCTTGGCCCGCCCTAGCAGTTCTTGCCCGGCGCCAGTCAAGGCGACTTTGCGGGTGGTACGAGTCAGCAGCGGGGCGCCGAGTTCGCGTTCCAGCCGGCGGATCAGATCACTGAGCGTCGGCTGACCGATGCGCAGTCGCTCGGCCGCACGCCCGAAGTGAAGCTCGATGGCCACTGCGACGAACGCTTCGAGCTGCCGCAGCTCCATGCATCCAGAGGGTAGTGCGTGCTGGTCGGGTCAGCAGTGCATTGATCGCCCTGGTCGATCAGTGTGTTGGCGGACCGGCCCTTTTTCCACCAGTACGCGCCCCCGCACGATGAGTTCGACGCCCCAACTCGGCGTCCCAGCCATCGAAAGAGAGTCGCCATGACCAGCTCCGCACCTGTGACCCCAGCGACAACTCCCGTGGGGCGCCAGCTCGAAGGGAAGACAGCTCTGGTGACCGGAGGAAACTCCGGCATCGGACTGGCCACCGCTCAGCGCTTGGCGGCCGAGGGCGCCCATGTCTTTCTCACCGGCCGCAATCAGGAGACGATCGACGCCGCGGTTGCGACGATCGGTGACAGCGCAACGGGCATCCGCGCCGACGTGTCGAGCGTCGATGACCTGGCCACTGTCGCCGACGCCATCGCGGCTCGCGGACACGGCCTCGACATTCTGTTCGCCAACGCGGGCGGTGGAGAGTTCACCCCGCTCGGGGAGATCTCCGCCGAGCAGTTCAGCTCGGTGTTTCTCACCAACGTCGGTGGCACCCTGTTCACCGTGCAGACGATGCTGCCGCTGCTCAACCCCGGTGCGTCGATCGTGCTGACCGGATCCACCGCGGCGTACAACGGAACGCCGGCGTTCAGCATCTATGCCGCGACCAAAGCAGCGATCCGCTCGTTCGGGCGGACCTGGGCCACTGAACTGATCCCCCGCGGTATCCGGGTCAACACCGTCATTCCCGGTCCGATCGAAACACCCGGACTCACGGGGCTGGCCCCAGCTGGACAGGGACAGCAGCTTCTCGACGGTGAAGCGGCCAGGATCCCGATGGGCCGCGTGGGCCGCCCCGAGGAACTCGCCGCCGCGGTGCTCTTCCTGGCCTCAGACCAGAGCAGTTTCATCACCGGTACGGAACTCTTCGTCGACGGCGGACAGTCCGATCTGAAGATGCCGTCCCAGATCGCGGCCCCACCGCAGTGACGAGCAGACCCCGACGTCACAGTCGCAGGCTGCTTGTCGGCTCGCATGCCGCAGGTGGCCCATGAGAACGGGTTTGATGCTCCCTCTCAGGTCGCCGGTTCGAATCCCGTCCCCGCTACCAGTAGAGACGGCCCTCGGACATCACTCCGGGGGCCGTCTTCGTGCGCGGCTGTTCGAGAATCGTCCAACTCTCCATTCGGCTACATACCATTCAGCGAGTTCGGCACACTGTCTCTTCTATGACGTCACCGAGGATTTCGTCGGCGAGCTGGTCGACGCTGATCCCTGGGTTGCGCCCGCTCCTGGATTATCAGCGTGGTTGGCTGCGGGGCGACATACTCGCCGGCGTCACCGTGGCTGCCTATCTCGTTCCGCAGGTGATGGCCTACGCGACGGTTGCGGGCCTCCCCGCCGTAGCCGGCCTCTGGGCGGCGCTGGTGCCATTGGCCGTGTATGCGTTCCTCGGGTCGTCACGGCAGCTGTCGGTAGGACCGGAATCCACGACCGCCCTCATGACGGCCACCGCGCTGGCGCCGCTGGTGGTGGGCGACCCCGCCCGATATGCCGTGCTCGCGGCGGTGATGGCAGTCCTGGTCGGCGGGTTCTGCCTGCTTGGCGGATTGTTGCGGTTGGGCTTTCTGGCTGACCTGTTGTCGCGGCCGGTACTGATCGGCTACATGACCGGGGTGGCGGTCATCATGATCGGCGGACAGCTGGGCAAGGTGACCGGTGTGCCCGTCGAGGGCGCCGAATTCGTGGATCAGGTACGGAGTTTCGTCACCGGCGCCGCTGGCGCCCACTGGCCGACCGTCGTACTCGCCACGGCCGTGCTGGTGATGCTGCTGGCGATCGGGCGGGTGGCGCCGAAGTTCCCCGGCGCGTTGGTCGCTGTCCTGTCCGCGACCGCTGCGGTGGTGGTCTTCGCGCTCGAATCCCGGGGGATCCGCGTCGTCGGCGAGATACCGGCGGGCCTGCCGACGCCGAGTGTGCCTGTGATTCCCGCCGCGGATCTGCTGGCGATGCTCGTTCCCGCGGCTGGAATCGCGGTGGTGGCGTTCTCCGACAACGCGCTGACTGCCCGCACTTTCGCGGCGCGCAAGGGCGAGAGCATCGACGCTAACGCTGAACTTCGAGCTCTGGGGATCTGCAATGTGGCAACCGGTTTGACGCACGGCTTCCCGGTCAGCTCGAGCGGCAGCCGTACTGCTCTCGGGGACGCGGTCGGCAGCCGGACCCAGGTGTATTCACTGGTCGCGCTGGCCTCCGTGGTCGCGGTGATGTTCTTCGGACGCCGCCTCCTGGAGAACTTCCCGACCGCGGCCCTGGGCGCGTTGGTCGTGTTCGCCGCGCTCCGGCTCATCGATGTCGCAGAGTTCCGCAGGCTCGGCAGATTCCGCCGCAGCGAACTGCTGCTGGCGCTGGCCACCACCGCAGCCGTACTCGGGTTCGGCGTGCTTTATGGCGTGCTGGTGGCCATCGCGCTGTCTATCCTCGACCTCCTTCGGCGGGTGGCCCGGCCGCATGACGGCGTCCTCGGGCTGGTGCCGGGTGTGGCAGGGATGCACGATCTCGACGACTATCCCGACGCGAAACCGGTGCCCGGACTCATGGTCTACCGGTATGACGCGCCGCTGTTCTTCGCCAACGCCGAGGATTTCCGTGAACGCGCCCTTGCGGCGGTTGCGGAGAATGCGGAGGGCGTGGGTCCGATCGAATGGTTCGTGCTCAATGCCGAAGCCAATGTCGAAGTGGATCTCACCGCGGTCGATGCACTTGACCAGCTGCGTCGCGATCTCGAGGCACGCGGCATCGTCTTCGCGATGGCCCGGGTGAAGCAGGACCTGCGTGAACTTCTCGACGCCGCTGGGTTGGTCGAGAAGATCGGGGAGGACCGCATCTTCATGACCCTGCCGACGGCAGTCGAAGCCTTCCGTGATCGCGCTACTGCACGGCCGCCGGATCTGTGATCGGTTCTGCGGCGCAGGTCGCATGGCTGCTGATCGTCGTCGAACGACACCGCGCGCGCCGTCGTGGACCCGAGGCTCTCAGGCGACCTACTCGAGTCAGCACCGATGCCGGCGATTGCCCATGGCGACCGCAGGTGGTCGGATACGCTCGCCCGATGGCGTCGCTCCGAGGTGGATCGCGCATTGACGACATGACGTCGGCGTAGGGATCCCTGCATGGTCCGCCCACGTTCTATCAGACGTGTCCTTGCCGACTTCCGTTGGGCATGGCTCGGATTCGCCGCGCTCGTGGCGTTCGTGCTCGGCTGGGTGGGCTACTCGGACCACCTCACCGAACTGTACGTCGAAGGATCCGCCAAGCATCCCCCGGTGGCAACCGACATCGCCTACAACACCTTCAAGCTCTTCCTCGGAGGATCGCCCGGCGCGACGGCGTTGCCGGTGACGCTGGAGATCGCCCGGATCCTCGCGCCGGTCGTGTCCGGGTACGCCGCACTGAGCGGGCTGGCCCTGCTGTTCCGCGACCGGATGCAACAACTCCGCATCCCGCTGATGCGGGGACACGTCATCGTCTGCGGACTGGGCTATGTCGGCACCTTGTTCGTGGACCGCCTGCGGAGAGCGGGCCATCGGGTGGTCGTCGTCGAGTTGGACCCGGCGAATCCGCAGTTGCAGGTGTCCCGGAGCTGGCGCAGTCCGGTCATCGTGGGCGACGCGCGACTGGAAGCCACCTTGCGTGAGGCCGGCGTGGAGCGCGCGGACCGTCTTCTCGCGGTCTGTCCGGACGACTCGGTGAACACCGAGATCGTCGCTGTCGCGCGGCGACTCGTCACCGGCCGGCGTCGCGGTCCGCTGCGATGCCTGGCGAGGATCGAGAACCCCGAGCTGTGCCGGTTGTTGCGTGTTCAGGAGGCGAACCTGTCCGCCGGTTCGCCGTCGTCGCTCGACTTCTTCAATCTCGAGGAGATCAGCGCGCGGCTGTGCCTCGACGAGTTCCCGATCGCAGTGGGGGAGTGCGACCAACCGCACATCTTGGTCAGCCGCCTCGACGCGGTGGGCACGTGGCTGGTGAAACACGCCGCGTGGAGCTGGTATTCGGACCGGAAGGACGACACGCCGCTGTGGGTCACGGTCGTCGACGATCAGGCCCGGGACCGCATCCAGGGGCTGCTCGACCGGTATCCCGCCCTCGAATCGACGTGCCGGTTCATCGAGTCGTCGATGTCGGTGCGTGATCTGGACCGACTCGACGCGATGCGTGCCGAGGCGGGAGCACCCCCCGTCACGCGTGCCTACGTGAGCGCGTACCGCGACGAGGATGCGATCGAGGCCATGCTGAGGCTGCGCCACGACGTCGGCCCGACGGTTCCGATGATCGTGGTGTTGTCACGTACGGACGGAGTGGCCCGATTGATCACCGACGCCACCGCCAGCGGCGAGCTGACGCACGTCAATGTCTTCCCGGCGCTCGAGCGAACGTGCACAGCCGAATTCGTCGCGGGTGGTTCGTTCGAACGAGTAGCCGTCGCCATTCACGATCGCTGGCGCGCGGGGCAGCTCGCCGCCGGCAAGGAGGCGCCGACCTGGGCGGAGCTCGACGAGTCGCGCAGGGACTCGAATCGGGCGCAGGCCCGCGACATGCCTGTCAAGCTGCGCAGCATCGGATGTAGCATCGCGCCGCTGCATGAGATCGGCGCACCGGCTTTCGAGTTCACCGAGGCGGAGTTCGAGATGCTCGCCGTCGCGGAGCACAAGCGCTGGGTCGCCGAACGCCTGGAGTCGGGCTGGCGTCCGGGTCCCAAAGACGTCGAGCGCAAGACCACGCCGTATCTGGTCCCGTTCGACGAACTGCCGGACGACATCGCCGATCTGGACCGCGACGCGGTGCGTCAGATCCCTGACGCACTCGCCCTGGTCGACCTCAAGGCCGTCCGGTCCGTCGACGGGCCGGCGCACGTCCCACAGCCGACGCTCGTGGGCGACGATCGGTAGCCGAAACAGATAACCGGACCTCGCTAGTCGGTGGGGACCGGCAGATCAGGGCAGACCTTGATGTAGTCCAGGTCGGGCGAGACCCACTCGTTCCACTGCTTGTGGCTCATGTTCTGAGTCAGTTTGTCGCACAACTCTTTGGACCCCGCAACGGCCGGCCAGACTCGGACGGTACCGTCTGCGCTGCCCGAGATGATGCGCCGACCGTCAGGACTGAACACCACGCTGTTCACGTTGTCGGTGTGCGCGGTCAACGCATCTCCCAGCTGCTGGCCGGACTCGACGTTCCACAACCGGATGGTCTCGTCGCGACTGGCGGAAGCAAGCGTGTGGCCGTCCGGGCTGTACGCCAGAGAAACGCCCCTGTCCTCATGGCCTTCCATCGGCTGACCGACGATGTCGAGCCCGTCGGCATCCAGCACCTCGATGAATCCGTCGACACCGGCGGCCGCGACGCGGCGCCCGTCGGGGCTGAAGGTCACGGCCCACACGATCCGCCGCGCCTCGCCGATCGTGGTGGCCGAAATCAATTGCCTTGTGTTGGCGTCCCACAACCGCACGGACCCGGTGTTGTCACCCTCGTCACCGCCGGAAACGATCCGGTTCCCGTCAGGACTGAACGCGACACTGTTCACCCGTTCGCCGTGTCTGTGCGGCTCACCGACGGGACGGAACGTCTTGACATCCCACAACTGGACGGTGCCATCGCGGTCGCTCTCTATGCCGACCGACGTGTCGCCACCGCCGATGGCCAGACGGCGTCCGTCGGGACTGAACGCCACGCTCGTCAGTGGCCCCTGCCCAGGGTCGATCGGCGCACCGACAGCCATGCCGGTGTCTGCATCCCACATCCGGACGAAGCCGTCGGCGCCGGCGATGGCCAGGCGCCGTCCGTCCGGGCCGAATGCGACGCTGGACAGCGGCCTGTCACTGACGACGAGCGGCTTGCCGACCGGGCGGCCGTTTGCCGCGTCCCACAGGCGCACCGTGCCGTCGTCGCCGGCCGATGCGATGCGTTCACCGTCGGGGCTCACCGCCACGCTGGTCACGCCTCCGATGTGGCCGAACAGTGGCCGACGTATGCCGACATCCCACAATCGGATAGTCCCGTCCTGCGATCCCGAGAGGAGGCGCGTTCCCTCGGGACTGAACGACAGCGTCCACACTCCACCCTTCTGCCCCAGCATGGGCGCACCCAGCATTCGGCGAGTGTCGGCGTCCCATAGCCGCACCGCACCGTCGCCGCTGCCGGAGGCGAGTCGGTGACCGTCGGGGCTGAACACCACGCTGAGCACCCGGCTCCCGCGTGCGGCAAGGGGTTCGCCGATCGGCCGCCCGGTTCCGGCGTCCCACAAACGCACATCCCCGTCGCCGCCCGCGGAGGCGATGCGGCGGCCGTCCGGGCTGAACGCCACATCGATCACTTCGCCGGCGTGACCGGTCAGCGAAGGCCCGGACTGTTTCCCCGTCTCGACGTCCCACAACCTCAGCGTTCCGTCGGCATTCCCAGTGACGATGCGCCGGCCGTCGGGACTGAACTCCACGCTGATGACCCTGTCCGGGTGTTTCAGCGGTTGGCCGATGGGCATGCCGTTCTTGGTATTCCACAGCCGCACGGTGCGGTCTATGCTGCCGGACGCAAGCATCTGCCCGTCCGGGCTGAACGACACCGCCCACACCTGGTCCTGATGGCCTGTCATCGGCTGGCCGATGGGTTGCCCGGTGTCGGCGTTCCACAGCCGTACGGTGAGATCGTCGCTGACGGAGGCGATTGTGTGACCGTCGGGACTGAAGGTGGCGCCGTCGATCCACTTGGTGTGTCCGACGAGATCCGGGCCCAGCTGAAGGCCGGTCTGAGCGTCGTACAAGCGCAATGTCCCGTTGTCCCCGCCTGCGACGAAGCGGCGGCCGTCAGGACTGAAGATGGCTCCGAAGACGCCCATTGCCGGGTCGATCAGCTTGAGGGTGTTGAACGTCTCGACTCCGACGGAGTACATGTTCTGATCGAATGTGTTCGGAGAGAGCGCGTTCGCGGCGAGTAGCTCCATGAGGGCCCGTGCGTCACTGCCCGGCCTGCTGCCGTTCAGCATGCTGTCGGCATCGGAGGCCAGCCGCACGCTCGTCGCCTGGCGGAACCGGTCTTGTGCCTGATGGCGAGCGCTCGTGGCATATACCAGGCCGACGACGGCAACCACGGCGACCACCGCGGTCATGGCGAGAACGGCACGCAGGATGCGCGATCGCTTGCGCAGATCGATCGTGTGCGCCTCGGCCTCCGCCTGCCGTTCCTGCGCATGACGTAATTCGGCGTGCCGGCGTTCTTCCTCCGCGGCCACCCGTTCGTTCTCGCTCTGCCGAGAGGCGTCGAGGTACTCGCGCACCGGCTGCATGCGTTGGGTGAACGTGGGAGAGCTCACCACGGTTTCGGCATCCGTGAGACGAGTTCCGGAGAGAAGCCATGCCGCATCTCTGTTGTTGGTCTTCCACGCTGTGTCGGCACGCTCGACGTCATCGGCGACCTGCAGTTCGTGCCGCTGCTCGCGAAGCCACTTCGCCAGCTCGTCCCACTGTCGCAGAAGGCTTTCCAACGCGACCTCGACCACCACGTGGTCATCGCGCCGGTCCTTGACCAGCAGTCGTTTGGCGACCAGCCGGTCGATCAGTGGTCTGCTGTCCTCCGGTAGGTCGTCATAGCGGGCCATCCGCCGCAGGGGCTGGTCGTTCTTGGGGTTCACCGTGGCCAGCCACGGAATGAAAGCAGATCGCAGACAACCGAGTTGAACGTTCCGTTCGTCGGGATCGGTCGCGAGGACCTCGTCGATCTCGGTCTGGACGACGCGGCGCATCCCACCCATCGCCTCGTACTGCGCGACCGTCAGTTCACCGGTCGAGCCGTAGTCGGCGTACAGGCGCGCCAACGTCAACGACAGCATCGGCAGTGTGTCGGCGCCCTCGGCGGCGTCGGCGAGAAGCATGTCCACGAGGGCGGGCGAGATCGCGAGGCGACGTCCCCCTTCGGTGGCGCGCGCAGCGGGGCCTGTGATCACTTCCTTGAACTGGTTGGGCGGCATCGGCTTCAGGTCGTCGAAAACCCTCGATTCGAGACCGGCCAATTCAGGATGGGTCTGCATGATCTCGAACCGGTCGGTCCGGATGGTCGCCACCACGATCAGGCTCAGAGGCCGAGCGTCGGTGCGTGCCGTCAGCCGCCTGAGCAGCGACAGCAGCTCGCCACCCTGCGCTCCGGCGTCCGCGGAGAACAATTCCTCGGCTTGATCCAAGGGCAGGATCAACGTCGGAGGGGCGGGTTTCTCGTCGCCGCGAACCGGATCGGGCAACCGGTCGGCCGCTGCCTGTTGGACGTCGAGCAGCAATGCGCGGAGGCGCTCGACGTCGTCGGTGCACGCGATCTTGATGTCGCCGAGACTGGGGGTCGGCATCCCCATCCTGTCCCTGGCGTGCCAGATCGCCGCGGCCAGACCGGTGTGCCCGGTGAGCGCGTTGCGGCCGGGCCGCACGGTGCCCAGGAGTGTGAAACGACGATCCTCGCGGGCCAGGCGCGGCAGCAGACCCGCACGGAGAAACGAGGACTTGCCTGCGCCAGAAGGGCCCAGAATGACGAACAGCGACTTCGTCTCGGCCAAACGCATACCGCGGAGCTCGTCGAGCCCCCTGACGATCGGCGCATCGCGGCCGAAGAACACCGCCGCGTCGACCTGTTCGAACGGCTCCCAGCCGCGGTACGGGGCGCGATTCACGTCCTCCGGCGGTGGCCAGACGAAGGAGGTCGCGCTGATGCCGGTCCCGCGGATGGCGTCGCGCAACCGGTACAGACCACTGGTGGCGAACGACACCGGCGGTCCGCCGCCGACGTCGATCGAGGTCATGTCACTTTCGCCGAAGAGGTCGCACCTCTGCCACTCCGAGGTGAGGTCGTCACCGACCGAAGGCTCGATCCGGGCACACAGGATCTGCTTGTTCAGATTCTCCGCAACGCGGTACTCGGTCCTGCACTCATGGGACGCTTCCCAATTTGCGGACAGCAGGCAGACCACGGCCTCACATCGGGCGCTTGCCTGCTGCAGCCTGTCCTTCCATCGCTCTCCCGGCCGAAGCCCCACCTCCGGGTCGATGTCGAGGAAGATCTCGGTCGCTAGCGCAGGCTCCTGGCCCACCATCCAACGCTTCAAAGCCAACGCCTCGCGCGCATCGAGACTCGAATGGCTGAGGAATATCCGCGACATGTGATCCTTGGGGTGGTTAGCTCGGAGGTTAAACCTCCCTGTCGGAGCGTGAAGTCCCTTTGCGGGAAATCGTCGTCAGCGTCAGCGGCGGGATTAGCCTCAATCTATGACAGCTGACGGTGCGGGAAGCGCCCCCACGCCGGGCACGGCGAAGCCGCACCACGGGTCGGTCGCGGACAAGCTGAACTGGCTACGCGCCGCCGTCCTCGGAGCCAACGACGGAATCGTCTCGACCGCCGGCATCGTCGTCGGGGTCGCCGCAGCCTCTGCCGACCGCGGACCTCTTTTCACCGCCGGCCTTGCGGGGCTGGTGGCCGGTGCGCTGTCGATGGCGGTCGGCGAGTACGTGTCCGTCAGCACTGCCCGCGACACCGAAAGGGCGGTGCTCGACCGAGAAGAACAGGAACTGCAACAGCAGCCGGACACCGAGCTGGACGAACTCGTCGGGCTGTATGAGGCACGGGGGCTGTCGCCGCAGACGGCGCGTCAGGCCGCCGCCGAGCTGACCGCCTTCGACCCGCTTGCCGCGCACGCGGAGGTCGAATTGCGCATCGATCCGCAGAACCTGACGAAACCGTGGCTGGCTGCGTTTTCGTCCGCAGCGTCGTTCACCGTCGGCGCCCTGCTGCCGTTCCTCGCGATCCTCATTCCCCCGGCGACCGCCCGGATACCGGTCACCGCCGTCGTGGTCCTGCTCGCACTGGCGGTCACCGGCTGGCTGGCCGCCCGGCTCGGCGGCGCGAAACCGTTGCGCCCGATCCTGCGGGTGACCGTGGGCGGCGCGCTCGCGATGGTCATCACCTTCGGTATCGGCCACCTCGTCGGCGTGCTGATCGCATGACGCCGGCCCAGATGCCTGGCACCGGCGCCGGATCCATGCCGGAGAACCTGGCATTCGGGGCCGCGCTGAGCTCACTGTCGTTCTTCTGCACTGCGGTGATGAGTGCTCTGGTGAGAGCCACCGAGGATCTCACCTCGACCGCCGTCATCCTGCGGCAGGCCGATGTCGGCGCGAAGGAATTGCAGTGAACCCACCGGACATCGTTTACAGCCACCAGCTGGCCGAAGAGATCCTCGAGTCGCACCGCCACTTCGCGCGCGGTGACGACGAGGGCTTCGACGGCTACAAGGCGCACGTCTACCGCGTGATCAATTTCGCCCGGGCGCTGGCGCCCGACGCGAACGACCGGGACGACAAGCTCGCGATCGCCGCGGCATTCCACGACCTCGCCGCATTCGACACGCTGGACTACCTGGTGCCCTCGATCGAGGCGCAGGACGCGTGGCTGCGCCGGACCGGCCGTGAACCGTGGTCCGACGAACTGGCGCTGATCGTCGCCGAGCACCACCGGGTGCGGACGTATGGCCCGCCACGGCCGCACGCGCCCCTCGTCGAAGCTGTCCGCCGCGCCGATCTCATCGACGTCAGCCAGGGCATCATCCGGTTCGGTCTGCCGAAGGCGTACGTGAAAGAGGTCCGCCGGGCGTTCGATGCCGGCGCCTTCTTCAAGCGGGTGATCCCGATGGGGACGCTGCGGGCGGTTCGCACGTTGCAGCAGCCCGGATTCCTTCGGCCCGGCGACGCACTGGTGCGCTCGGGTCACGGCGGGGCGGATCGCTGAGACATCGAATGGTCTGACCCTTGTGTCACCGGTCGTGCAGCAGGGGTTCGAGCAGCGCCATCTCCGCCAGGCTCACCCAGGACGGGTTGGCCTGCTGCGGCGAGCGGAACACCTCCATCGAGCGCAGACCGGGCACCGCGGAGAGTTCGTCGACGGTGAGCGGCGCGGTGAACAGCGGAATATCCACCGGCACATGCAATCGTCCGTGCTCGTCGAAAACGTCGCCGACGACCCGGCCGGCTCCCCAGATCCCTCGCCGGACGTGCGCCGACACCCAGAACAGCACGCGCTGATCCGGCCGGATGAGTGCTGACCGGTAGTTGTCGGCCACGCACCAGACCGGCTTCGCCCGGCCCGCTGCGCGCATGGGTTCCACGGGAGTCCTGTGCGGGTTGCACTTGATCACCCAGGCCCCCAGCGTCTCCGGGGTTACGCTGCGCCGCACTGTCAAGCGGTCAACCGATGCTCGCGCGGATCGTCTGAGCGACCAGGGCGGGGTCGTCGATCATCGGCACATGCCCCGCGCCCGCCAGCACCACGAACGTCGCCTGCGGCAGGCGTTCCCGCGCGATGACGCCGTTGACGTCGACGGGGAACACCCTGTCGCGTTCGCCCCATGCCAGCGTGACCGGGCACGGCAGCGGGTCGAGGTACGCGACGGCTTCCGGGGTGCCGAGCAGGTCGGCCGCGACCGCGCAGCCGAGCACGTCGTCGATCGCGGCGACGGCCTGCCCGTGGGAGAGCCGATCTGCGCGAGACGCGATGTCGCGGAAGGCAAGCCGCCGCGCGAGACCCGATCGCAAGGTGACCGACGACAGTGGCCGCGGTAACCGGCTCATCGTGACGGTCCGGCGGACGCGTGCGGTCGACGCGGAGTGCGAGCGCTGACCCACGGTCCAGAAGCCCGCCGGCGAGAGGGCGCAGACACTCGCCGCCCGTCCTCTGCGCGCGAGTTCGACGGCCATCCAGCCGCCCATCGAGTTGCCGGCGATGTGCGGCCGGTCGAGTCCGTGCCCGTCGAGGTAGCGTTCCGCCGCATCGACGGTGTCGGCGATGGTGGCGGGGCGCCGCCGTGCCGCGGGACCGCCACGGTGTCCGGCGGCGGTGGGCGCGTGGATCTCGAAGTCCGCGTCGAGCAGCGGTGTCACGTCCTGCCAGGCCGCGGCGGACATCGTGACGCCGTGCAGCAGCACCAGGGCGGGCTTGTCGGAACTCATCGCGGCTACTTTTCCACTACAGCCGCGATGGCGCGACGAGGGGTCGTCAGCGCTTCACGAGAGTGCGCGGTCTCGCGCAACTGACGCCGGCGACCTGCGGCGCCTCGATGGTTCGACGCTCGAGACGCGAGTCATGCTGTATCCGTCGGCCGAGCACTCGGGCGTCGCGCCTGGTCAAGGGGCGGTTGCGGTCCACCAGGAGGTCGAGTTGCTCCCAACTCAGGCCGTCGAGGTCGCCGTCTGCGTCGTGCGTGGCCACGACGACGGAACCCCGCAGCAGGGGGACGGTCTTGGCCGTGAAATCGGTGGTGGCCAGGAACAGTTCGGTGGCCGCCCGGTTGACGCGGCGCTGGCACCGGCTCGCCGACGGACTGAACCAGAAGTCGAACTGCCGATCGGCACTGGTCAGGCTGTGCAGGCCCTGGTCGTGGACGAGACGCTCGACATCGGCCCTGGTGTAGGCCCGGGTCTCATAGACGGTGCCGCGGGTGCTGAAGTAGAGAATTGTGTTCATCGCGATGATCCATTCGACTCTTTCTCGCCGTTGACAGCGGTGCGGAAGTCCCGCCCACTGTTACTGGAGTTACCCGTGTGACAACTGGGACAAACTCTGATAACGAAATCGGCACGAAAGTCATTCCGGGGGTCGGATCCTGACGGTGCCGACTCGCCGCCGCACGCCTCATGGCTGCCCTCGACGAGGCGCTCCGCAGGGGCAATAGTTCAGGCTTGACTTATATAAGTTGTAGCTTTACCTTCGGACTGTGCATGCGTTCGACGTTCTCGGAGACCCGGTGCGTCGCCGCATACTCGAACTGCTCGCCGACGGTGAGATGCCTGCGGGTGACATCGGTCTCGCCATCCGGCACGAGTTCGCCATCACCCAGCCGGCGGTGTCGCAGCACTTGAAAGTGCTGCGGGACAACGGCTTTACGACAGTGCGACCGGAGGGCCAGCGCCGACTGTACGCCGTGAACGGCGCCGCGCTGCGTGACGTCGACGAATGGCTCGACACGTTCCGGCGATTCTGGGCACCGCGCCTGGATGCGCTGGCGACCGAGATCGCACGTGGGAAACGACAACGACGAGGGAAGACATCATGATTGACGTCAATCATCAGATCAATGCCGTGCGGCGAACCGTCGGGGACACGGTGCATGACGCGGGGGAGGCCCGCGTCCTGACCATCAGTCAGGCCTACGACACCGACCAGGCCGACCTGTGGGACGCGGTGACGAACATCGAACGCATCCCGCGATGGTTCCTGCCGATCTCCGGCGATCTGTCTCTCGGCGGCACCTACCAGTTCGAGGGGCACGCCGGCGGCAAGATCCTCAGCTGCGATCCGCCCGAGAACTTCACGGCCACCTGGGAATACGGCGACAACGTCAGCTGGATCGACGTCCGCGTCACCAGCGACGGCCCCGGTCGAGCCCGGGTGGTGCTCGAGCACATCATCGCCGCCGACGACGACAACTGGCGGGAGTTCGGGCCCGGTGCGGTCGGGATCGGCTGGGACTCGATGCTGCTCGGTCTGGCGATGCACCTGAGCAGTGGTGAGTCCATCGACCCCGCCTTCGGGCAGCAGTGGCTGGCCACCGAGGACGGCCGCCGCTTCCTGCGGCTGTCGAGCGAGGACTGGTACACCGCGAACGTCGGCAATGGCGCGGACGCTTCGGCGGCGCGCGCCATGGCCGACCGGTGCCTGAAGGCCTACCTGGGCGAGGAGTAGGGTCGCGGCAACGCCGGATGCAGTTGTACTTCTTGGGCTTTGACCACGAAATGCACCGTCTTGCCGGGCTCGATGTCGAGGTCGGCCGCCGCGGCAGCGGTGATGTCGGCGGCCAGGCCCGTGCTCCCGTCAGGTTGTTCGGCCCCCCGGATCCGAACGGCCGTGCCATGGATGTCGACCTCGGCGATCGTCACTGCGATGACGTTGCGCGGGCTGGCGTGCGGCGGTTCGAGGTGGACGGCGACCGCACCGGGACGAAACAGCGCGATGGCTCCGGCGCCCGGTTCGACGTCGCCGATCCCGCGGACGTCGGCGCCCCAGGACGTGCGGATCACCCCGGGTTCGGTCACGACTCCGGGGACGAGATTCACCCCCGCGATCCTGGCCGCGAAGTCGCTGCGGGGCGCGGTGAGCACGCGACGGGCCGGACCTCTCTCCACCACCCGGCCGTTCTCGATGACGACGATCCTGTCGGCGATGGCCAACGCGTCGAGCAGGTCGTGGGTGACGATGATCGCGGTGCGGCCCGCGTCGCGGAGCATCTCACGCAGCAGTCGGCGCAGTGCCGGGGCGGCGGCGACGTCGAGGGCGGCCAGCGGTTCGTCGAGCAGCAGCAGCCGTGGTTCGGCGGCCAGCGCGCGGGCGATGGCGACCCGCTGCGCCTGCCCGCCCGAGAGCTGGGCCGGCTTGCGGTCGGCGAGATCGGTGGCGCCAACAGCGTGGAGCCAGCGACGCGCGGTGGCCCGCGCCGCCGACCGGGACTGCCCACTGCAGCGCGGCCCGTAGGCGACGTTGGCCTCGACGCTCAGATGTGGGAACAACAGCGGCCGCTGCGTGAGCATCGCGACGTGGCGGGCGTGAGCCGGGACGAATATGCCGGTGCCCGTGTCGGTGACGACGGTGCCGCCCAGTTCGATCCGTCCGTCGTCGGGCCGCAGCAGACCCGCGATCATCAGCAGCAGGGTGGACTTGCCGACACCGTTGGGGCCGAGCACCGCGAGGACTTCGCCGTCGCCCAGAGCCAGATCGAGATCAACGCCGCGTCCTCTCAGGCGCGCATCGACGCGCACGCTGCTCACAGTCGGCCCGTCAGGCGGCGGCCCGCCGAGGCGATGACGATCACCGCGGCGACGACGATGAGCAGCAGCGACAGCGCGACGGCGGCGTCGGCGTCGGTTTCGCGCTGGAGGTAGATCTCCAGTGGCAGGGTCCGGGTCACGCCCTGCAGTGAGCCGGCGAACGTCAGCGTGGCGCCGAATTCACCCAGCGAGCGCGCGAAGGCGAGCACGGCGCCCGACACCAATCCGGGAAGCACCAGCGGCAGGGTCACGGTCCGCAGCACCGTGGTGGGCCGGGCTCCGAGCGTGGCCGCGATGTGTTCGTAGCCCGTCCCCGCCGAACGCAGCGCACCCTCCAGGCTGACGACGAGAAAGGGCAGCGACACGAATGACTGGGCGAGTACCACGGCCGAGGTAGAGAAGGCGATCCGGATACCGAGCAGGTCGAGTTGCTGGCCGAGCAGACCCTGCCTGCCGAACGTGTACAGCAGCGCGATCCCGCCGACCACCGGTGGCAACACGAGCGGAAGCAGCACCAGCGCGCGCAGCACCGACTGCCCCGGGAAGCTGCCGCGAGCCAGGACGAGCGCCATCGGGATGCCGAGCAGCACACACACCGCGGTACTCGCCGTCGCGGTCTGCAGGCTCAACAGCAGTGCCGCACGCGAGGATTCCGAGGTGATGAGCGGTATGAAGTTCGCCCAGTCGATCTCGAGCAGGATCGCCACCAGCGGCACGATGACGAAGAGCGCCCCCGCGGCGGCGGGGAGGTAGACCCAGGCCGGCAGACCGACCTGGATCAGTCCATTGGTCCGCCGCGTGGTGGTCACGGCGCGGCGAAGCCGGCTGCCGCCAGGACTTCCTGGCCGGCCGGACCGGTGATCAGATCGACGAACGCCTGTGCCGCAACCGGATTTGGCGAGTCCTCGAGCACGGTGATCGGATAGGTGTTCACTGCGTCGCCGGCTTCGGTAAACGGGATCGCGGTGACGTCGTCGCGCGCGCCGACGGCATCGGTGACGTACACCAGACCCGCGTCGGCCTGGCCGGAGGTGACCTTGCCGAGCACGTCGGTCACGGCGGACTCCTCGCTCACCGGTGTCAGGGTGACGCCCGTCGCCCGCTCGACCTTCTCGGTGGCCGCGCCGCAGGGCACCTGCGGTGCACACACGACGACCTGCGTCCCGGGCTTGGCGAGGTCTGCGAATGTGTCTATGCCCGTCGGGTTTCCGGGCCGCGTGACGATGGTCAGGCTGTTGGTGGCGAAGTTGACCGGTTCACCGGCCACCAGGCCGGGGTCGACAGCCTTGGTCATGTTGTTCACGTCGGCAGAGGCGAAGACATCGGCGGGTGCGCCCTGCGTCAGCTGGGTGGCCAGATCGGATGAGCCGGCGAAGTTGAACGCGACCGTGGCCCCGGGATTCTCGCGTTCGAACCGGGCGCCGAGTTCGGTGAATGTCGCCGTCAACGATGCCGCGGCGAACACGGTGATCGGCGCGCCTGCGTTCGTCGAGGACGAGTCGCTCTGCGACGACGAACACGCCGCGACAAGCGCCACAGTGCTCAGCGTCGCGGCGATGCCGACGATCGACCTCATGAGGTACCTGCGGGAGTCTCGACGATCACGTTGGTGGCTTTGACGACCGCGACGGCGAGCACACCGGGTTCGAGGCCGAGCTGGCGGGCCGACTCGGTGCTCATCAGGGATACGACCGTGAACGGTCCACACTGCATCTGCACCTCGCAC
Organism: Mycobacterium hippophais; assembly: GCF_027529605.1. NCBI lineage: Bacteria > Bacillati > Actinomycetota > Actinomycetes > Mycobacteriales > Mycobacteriaceae > Mycobacterium > Mycobacterium hippophais. The sequence continues at coordinate 49,727 of NZ_JAPZPY010000010.1, forward strand.
ATCACCTGGTCGGCGGTCACCTTGGTGACGAGCCCGACGAACCGATTCCGCGCCGAACTGCCTACGCCGAGGGGGTCCGGTGGCGGCGTCGCATGTTCGCGGGCGAATTCGGCCAACGCCTTGCCGTCGATGACCTTGCGGCCGGTCTCGTCCTTGTGCGACGCGAGGCTGCCGCTGTCGATCCAGCGACGGACGGTGTCGTCGCTGACGCCGAGGATCACCGCGGCGTCCTTGATCTTCATTGCCGGCACGTCGTCACCCACTGGTCGGAGGCAGAACCGCATCTGCGGCGTGTTGGCGCCTATTCAACCATGGATGCGGAGTTACCCCCCGAGCCTGCACGCAGACACGTAGAGGCCCCTACCGGCATGTCACCAGCGGCCGTAGCGGATGACGTCGTCGAACGGGCGGCGATCCGGTGCGGTGATCGGCGCCAGCGGTCGGTCGGCGGGATATCCGATACCGAGCAGATACGCGACGATGCGGTCATCGGGCACACCCAGGATGGCGCGGGCTTTCTCCTGATCGCCGACCGAGGAATGTCCGGTGCCGATGCCGAGATCGGTCGCCGCGAGCATCATCGCCATCGTCGCCTGCCCGAGGTCGTACTGGTCGAGGGTCTTGCGACGCTCATTTGGCGGCACCGGCGCGACGAGCGCGATGGCAGCGGGCGCCGACGCGATGTGACCCGCGCCCTGCCACACCGTCGACAACTCCTGCAGCGTCGCAGGGTCGGTGACTACCACGAACTCCCACGGCTGACGATTCCTCGCCGACGGTGACCGCCACCCGGCCTCGGCGATGCGCCGCAGCGCCTCCTCGGGCACCGGGTCCGGTCGGTAGCTCCTGACGTTGCGTCGAGCACGCAGTGCATCCCAGGTCTCCACGTCGTCCTCCGTTCCGTGCGACTGCCACGTCATGACATGACGAGAACAACCGCGCTTTCGTCGTCTAATTCGATTGCATCACAACCGCGAACCTGCGTAGGGTTCGCGCCATGTCGAGCCCAGAGGCAGCCAAGGTGGGGGCTTTCGGTCACGCCGTCAGCCCCCTGGCCCGCTGATTTCATAGCCCCTGCGGTGCGCGCCCGCGCGCCACATGTCGGGGAGCTGACCGCGGTGACGAGACGTCCATCACTCGTCCTCACTCACCTCGGAGTTCTCGATGCCTCTTGCCCTCTATCTGCTTGCCGTGGCCGTCTTCGCGATGGGTACGTCGGAGTTCATGCTCGCCGGCCTGCTGCCGGACATCGCTGCTGCTCTTGATGTCTCGCTGGGTACCGCGGGACTTCTCACCTCCGCTTTCGCGGCGGGGATGGTTGTCGGTGCGCCGCTGATGGCGGCGTTGTCACGTCGGTGGCCCGCCCGCACCTGTCTGCTCGGCTTCGTGCTGCTGTTCGCCGGTGCACATGTCGTCGGCGCCCTCACCGCGAGTTTCGCCGTGCTGCTCATCACCCGGATCACCGCTGCGCTGGCCAACGCCGGTTTCCTGGCCGTGGCGCTCACCGTGGCGGCCACCCTCGTACCGACGGATCGGAAGGGGCGCGCTGTCGCGGTGCTGCTGTCGGGCACGACGGTCGCGATGATCGCCGGGGTGCCCGCCGGTGCGGCGCTCGGCGTTCTGCTCGGCTGGCGGGCACCATTCTGGGCGATAGCGCTGCTGTGCCTGCCCGCCGCCGTCGGCGTCACGAAGGTCGTCCCGAATCCGGCCGGCGACGGCCCGGGACAGGGTCGGCGCCCCTCGCTGCGGTCGGAGTTCGCGCAGCTCACCAACCCCGGACTCGTTCTGACCATGCTGGTCGGTGCCCTGGTCAACGGCGCATCCTTCGCCACCATCACCTACGTGGCGCCGGTCGTCATCTCGACAGCGGGCATGGGCGAGCTGTGGGTCCCGATTGTGCTGCTGCTCTTCGGTTTCGGGTCGTTCATCGGGGTGGCCGTCGCCGGGCGGCTGTCCGATCGGCATCCGGAAGCGGTGATCGGTGTGGGTGGTCCGCTGCTGCTGCTCGGCTGGGTCGCCATGGCGAGCGTCGCCACCGAGCCTGCGGCCCTTGTGCTGTCGGTGTTCGTGCAGGGAGCACTGTCCTTCGGGGTGGGCAGCACGCTGATTGCCAGGGTGCTCTACCAGGCCGCCGGCGCCCCGACGATGGGCGGGTCGTATGCGACCGCGGCGTTGAACATCGGCGCGGCAGGCGGTCCTGCCATCGCCGCGGCGAGCCTCGGCGCACACGCCGGCGCCCTCGGCCCGGTATGGGCGAGCAGCCTGCTCACCGCCGTCGCGATGGTCATCGCGCTGCCGTCGCTGCGCGTGATCGCGCCCGGTGCAGGCGAGGCGACCCGATGACTGTGCGGCTGGTCCTCCTCGCGGATCAGCCACTCGACCCGATTCGCCGAGACCGACATCGTTCGCGCAGTGAGGTTCTGGGCGAAACTCAGTCCAGGTCGGCGAGGACCTTTCGGGCGGCCTCGAGTTCGGCCTCGAGGGCGGCGACCCTGGCGGCCTGCTGGGCACGCGCCTCTTCGATGACCTCGTCGATCGGGGCGGACAGATCGTCGTGCAGTTCCCTCGCGGCGCGAGAGACCGCGGCAGCCGCGACGGCGAGGTCACGCACCAGGTAGCTGCTGCCCCGCTTGAGTTGGGCGCTCCACTCGCCGTCGGCGGTACCGGTGACGGTGAGGGTGAGCTCGAGCGTCTTGGATCTCTTCGTCGCCTTCTTGGCCGGCGCCTTCTCCGGCTTCCTCGCAGGAGACTCAGCGGCGACCAGGACCTCGGGAGTGTCCGAGGCGGTCGGCAACGCATCTTCTGTCAGAGTGTCTACGGTCAATGTCACGGCGAACTCCTTCTGATCGTCGCCCGCAGTGCGCAGGCTCGCGGTCCGAGCCATTAGAACACACGTTCGACACCGAGGGTCAACCCAACACGCACGTCGCGTCGACGACCGCCACGGCAACACGACGGCGCCGTTCAGACCGTATTCGGTTGCGTCCGAACAACGAACGGCGCGCCATGGCGCGAGCGGCTGTTCATGGCGACGTCCTTCATCGCGCCGATGCCGCAGGCTACTTCAGATTGCCGTGGGATCGCACGATACTCGTCGGGTCGCCGATGGAGGTGCGACCCGACTGGGCGGTGATCACAGCTAGTCCGCGTCGCCGTCGTCGTCAGAGTGGTCGGTGAGGTAGCGGCGGGGGTGGTGGTGGTTGTTGACCCTAGTTTGTCCGGTGTCGAGGGGTGGTGGGGGGATCCATTCGGTTCGGCCGTTGCGGCGGCGGGTGGTCCAGTCGGTGTTCTCGATGAGGTGATTGTCCGGTGCGCAGGCCAACGCCATGTCGGTGGTGTTCGTCAAACCGCCTTCGCGCCAGTCCTGTTGAGCGTGATGAACCTGGCAGTCGAATGCCGGGCGGGTACAGCCGGGTCGGGTGCAACCCTTGTCGCGGGCGAACAACGCCAACCGCTGCGCCGTCGACGCACACCGCCGCGCCCTCCCGAAGTACAGGACTTCCTCGGTGTGGTCGTCGAACACCGCCAGATAATGCTGCGACTGCCCGGCCAGGCGGATCAGATCCCGGATCGGAAGCTTGCGGCCGCTGGCGGTGTCGGCGTACCCCGCCCGGGACTCGAGATCGGTGACAGTGGTGGTGGCCACGATGGTGGCCGGCACCCCGTTGACCTGACCCAAGGATCCCGAGGCGGCGACGTCACGCAACGCGGTCTTCAGCGCGTCATGGTGGCGCTGCTGGCGGGTACGCGGGTCAGCGATCCCGAAGACCTCCCGCGGGACGGTCTCTCCAGCACCCGGATCCTCGGGCAGATTCTGACCCGGGGGGCCGTACTTGGCGATTATCACGTCCAACAGCGCAGCGGTCTCCGGGTCGAGGTCACCCTTGATCGGCGTCATGCCGTTGGGCTGCTGCTTACCGATGACCAGGTAGCGGCGGTGCTGCTGCTCATCGTGATCGGGTTCGGCGCCGTCGGGGTCGATCGCGTTGAGCAGGTAGTCCGCGGCCACCTCGAGATCCTGCGGCGGCATCCGTTGAGCCCAGCCGGCGAGGTCGCGTTCGGCGTCGGCCCGGGTCGTCGCGTCCACCCAACCGGGCACCTTCTTGAGGCATTTGCGGATCACCTCGACATGCGCGGGATCGATTGCGCCCGCCCGCAACGCGGCGGCGGTGTGCACCCACTGCGGGTCGAGGCGTTCGCCGGTCAACGTCCACCGCGGCCCCAACGCCTCAGTCGCGGCAAGGCGTCGCGTCACATCGGCAGTGTCCAGATGCAAGCGCTGGGCCAGCACATCACGCAGACTGGTGTTCCCGTACACCTCGGGGCGGAACGCATTCTTCAGGTACGCGAGCACAGTGTGATCCACCGCGGCGTCCTGGCGGTGCGCGTCCACGCGGCACTCATACACCGCGAGAAGGTCCGCGGCGGAGAGGTTGTCGAGGGGCAGGGCGGCGATCGCGGCACGCGCGGCATCCCACGCCTCCAACGCCGCCACCACCTGCTCCCTGTCCATGCCTCGAACACTAGTGCGAGGGTCCGACAGAACTACCGGGCCGTGTGACAGCAGAAACCACTGTGACACAAGTTTTTTCGCTGCCAACCCAGCGATCGAGCGCTCGGGGTCGACCTCTAGGGCGGCGGTTCTTTTCGCCTCCCGTCACGTGCCAGCGTTCGTCCGGCTCGTAGGAGGGGATTCCGGAGAATTTCGCCAGTCAGCCTGCGCAACGCCGACGACGTCGCGAAGCCCACCGGGAATCGGGGTCGGTCAGTCCTCCTTGCGGATCAGCCGCTGCAGCGCCTCGCGGTCGGACGCCAACAGTTCATCGATGCGCGGCTGGTTCACCTCCGCGACGATGATCTCGCCGACGTCCTCGTGCACGTCGCTGAAGATGCCGTGCGACTTCATCTTCTCCGTCTGGTACACGTTGTCCTCGGTCGGCGTCACGTAGTAGAACGCGGCGGCCTTGAACCGGTGCACAAGCCACAGGTGGATGAGCGTCATCAGGCGCTTCTGCCGCAGCTTCTCGGCGTAGGTGTTCTGGTCGCGGATGGTCAGGATGCTGCGTCCGTGCCGGTCCTTGATGGGGTCGACGAGCACGTCGGCGAGCTTGTCCTCACCGTCGCCGTAGATGCCGAGCTCGAGCACCTCGCCACCGGCGCGGCGGGGCCGAAGTTTCACGCGCAGGGTCTCGTCGAGCTGATAGTGCTCACCCCACAACGCAAGCCATTCCTCCAGCAGCTTCTTCGGCACCTCGGTCTGCACCAGATGCTGACTCTGGGTGGAGCCTTCACCCATCGACTTCGTGGTCGCCGTGCGGCCCGACGAGGCGGCGAGCGCGGCGTCGCTGCGGGGTCCGCCGACCAGTGTCTGCGGCGTGCGGTACGGCGACTCCACCAGGCGCAGCTTGCGCTGCAGACGGGCCAGCGAGAGCATGCCGTCCTGGCGGAGCGCGGTGGCGAACTCCTCGGCGGCGACGCCGTCGATCTGATGGCCGCCGTAGGTCATGAAGTTGAAGACGAACCCCATCTTGCCGAGTTCTTCGGGGAACACCCGCATCTCGTCGTCGCTCATGCCGGTGGTGTCCCAGTTGAACGAGGGCGACAGGTTGTAGGCCAGCATCTTGTCGGGGAACTTGGCGTGGATCGCCTCAGCGAACTTCTTCGCGTCGGCGAGGTCGGCGGTCTTGGTCTCCATCCACAGGATGTCGGCGAATGGCGCCGCGGCAAGCGATTTCGCGATCGCATAGGGAATGCCACCGCGGATCTGGTAGTAGCCTTCCGGCGTCTTGGCCAGTTCGGGGTCCCACGTCGCGACCAGGCCGAGTTCACGGGCCTTCTCGGTGGCGGTGTAGAGCGAGGCCCGCTCGGCGAATGCCCGCCAGTCGGCGACGGACATGTCCAGCCCGTCGCCCTCGCCTTCCCGGAACTGGATGAGCTCGGCGACCGCCTCGCCGTAGGTCATCACGCCGGCATCGACCTGCCACGCATCGACGAGCTTCGATTCGATCTCGTCGTAGAGCTTTTCGTTGGCGGGGTCGCCGTCCTTCCAATCCGCGGCGGCCTGGTCGATCGCGGCGAGGATGCCCTGGCGATCGAGCCACGCGTGCGCAGCCGCATACTCGCCGTCGGCGATGGCGTACAGCAGGTGGCCGTTGATCTCCTTGACGCCGCTGTCGTGGAAGTGGCGCATCATCGCGAGGAAGCACGCCTTGTACGGGGGCACGTTCACATTGGTGACCCCGAGCAGGAACGGCTGGTCACGCTCGTCGGCGCGGCTGTCGATCAGGTTGGCCGCCTCGGCGTCGGTGCGCGCCACGATGATTCCGGGCACGCCCATGATGTCGAGCTGGAAGCGGGCGGCGTTGAGGCGCTTGATCTGTTCGTCCGAGGGCACCAGCACCTTGCCGCCCTGGTGGCCGCATTTCTTGGTGCCCGGACGCTGATCCTCGATGTGGTAGCCGGGCACACCGGACTCGACGAAGCGACGGATCAGGTTGCGCACGTGCGGATCACCGCCGTGACCGGTGTCGGCGTCGGCGATGATGAACGGCCGGTAGTCGACCGCAGGCGTCGTCGCGCGCTGTTCCTCGCTCATCCGCAGCCGCAGGTACTGCTGGTTGCGGTCGGCGGTGAGCAGGGCGCGCACCAGCCCGGCGGCCTCGTCGGGCACCTGGCTGAGCGGGTAGCTCGCCAGGTCTGGCCCGGGATCCTCGCTGGTGGACCCCTTCGCCGAGGTCGCCCACCCGCCGAGGTAGATGCCTTCGATGCCGATCCGTTTCATCGTCACGGCCTGCCCCGGCGAGTAGGGGCCGAAAGTGGTGATGCTCTTGTGCTCGGAGAAGAGCTCGCGCAGCCGCGGGTAGAAGGCGGCGGCGGCCTCTCGGGCCACCGGATAGTCGGCCGGGATCGTGCCGCGCTGTTCGACCACTTGCCGCGCCGTGTACAGCCGGATGATCCCCTCGAACCGGGGGCTGTCGAAGTAGCGCTGGGTGGCTTCGACGTCGTCATCGAAGCTGGTGCGGGCCGTCGGCTCCGCGTCGATCAAGGTCATGGTTCTACGCTCCTCGTTGAGCAGGCTGCCGCTGTGCTCCGAGTGTATGGCGGGCGTTCAGCGGGCGAGGCTTTCCCGCGAGGTCGGTGCCCGCTCAGCGCAGCGCGACGACGACCTTGCCCCTCGCCGTGCGGTTCTCCAACGCCGCGATGGCGTCGGCCGCCCGCTCCAGCGGATACACCTCCGGCGCAGGCGCGGAGACCTTGCCCGACGCCAGCAGCGGCTCCAGTTCGGCCCACTGCTCCCGGATGTAGTCCGGATGGGAGAACGTCCACGCGCCCCAGCCCGCGCCGACCACGTCGACGTTGTTGAGCAGCAGCCGGTTCACCTTCACCGTCGGGATGTCGCCGCCGGTGAACCCGACCACCAGCAGCCGCCCGCCCACCCCCAGCGAGCGCAGCGAGTCGGTGAACCGGTCGCCGCCGACCGGATCGACCACCACGTCGACGCCGCGGCCTCCGGTGAGCTCTTTGACCGCATCCTTGAAGCCGTCGGCGAGCACGACGTCCGACGCCCCGGCCGCGCGGGCGATGTCCGCCTTGTCCTCGGTGCTCACCACCGCGATGGTGCGCGACGCACCCAACGCCGGCGCCAGCCGCAGCGTCGAGGTGCCGATGCCTCCTGCGGCGCCGTGCACCAGCACGGTCTCACCCTCGGCGAGGCGGCCCCGGGTGCGCAGCGCGAAGTGCACGGTCAGGTCGTTGAACAGGAGGCCGGCGCCGGCCTCGAAGGACACGTTGTCGGGCAGCGTGAACACCCGCTCCGGGGGCAGCGCCACCACCTCGGCCATCCCGCCGGACAGCATGGTCAGGCCCGCCACCCGGTCGCCCGCGGCGACACCGCAATCGGCGGGGGCGCTGCGCACCACCCCGGCGATCTCCGCGCCGGGAACGAAGGGCAGGTCGGGCTTGTACTGGTAGAGGCCGCGGCTGAGGAGCGCGTCCGGAAACGCCACCCCGGCGGCGTGCACGTCGATGAGGACAGCGCCGTCGGCACCGGGTTCGTCGATGTCGACGACCTCCGCCGCCTGCGGACCGTCGAGCCGGGCAATCTGGATCGCGCGCATGGCCGCCTTCCTGTCGTCGACCCCCACATTTCCACCCGGAGAATCATTTAACCTTCCCGGGTGATCGATGCCCGTGCCGCGGTGCTGCTCGACGCCGGGGCCGACCCGGAGCTGACCGGAATCCGGATTCGCCCGCCCGCCGGGGACGAGGTGCTGGTGCGCATCGACGCGGTCGGCATCTGCCACACCGATATCAGCGTGGCGGCACGCTGGCCGCAGCGGCGGATGCCGATGGTCTTCGGCCACGAGGGGGCTGGCACCGTCCAGGCGGCCGGCCCCTCTGCCCGTGTGGCCGTCGGCCGGCGGGTGGTGCTGACCTTCGCCAGCTGCGGTGAGTGCCCGAACTGCGTCGGAGGTCGTCCGGCGTACTGCAGGCGGTCCACCGACCTCAACATGCGCGGGGCGCGCGACGCGCTGCACCTGGGTGACGAGGCGATCACCGGCGGCTTCTTCGGCCAGTCCAGCCTGGCCACCTACGCACTGGCCTCCGCCCGCAACACCGTGCCGGTCGATGACGACCTGGACCCCGCGCTGGCTGCCCCGCTTGGCTGCAGCGTGCAGACCGGCGTGGGCACCGTGCTGAACACCATCGCGCCGCAGCGCGGCGACACCCTCGTGGTCTACGGCGTCGGCGCGGTCGGGTTGTCGGCGGTGATGGGCGCCCGGATCGCCGGTTGCGGGGTCATCGTCGCGGTCGACCCGGTGCCCGAGCGCCGCGCACTCGCCGCGGAGTTGGGCGCGACCGTCACCGTCAACCCCGCCTCCGCGGACGCCACCGCCGAGATCGTCGAGCTCACCGGCGGCGGTGCGCACGCCGCGATCGACACCACCGCGATCCCCGACGTCCTGGCCGGGGCGCTGACGGCGCTGCGGGCACGCGGAACGCTCGCGATCGTGGGCCTCGGCGCGCCGACCGCCGCGCTGCCCGTCGGGCTGATCATGGGCAGCGGCCTGACCGTGCGCGGCGTCGTCGAGGGCGACAGCGAGCCGCACACGTTCATCCCGCGGCTGGCCGGCCTGGTCCGCAGCGGCGAGCTACCGCTGGACAAGGTGGTGACGCGGTACCGGTTCGACGACTTCGGCGCCGGCTGGTCCGCGGCGAAATCCGGTCGGGTCGTCAAGCCGGTTCTGGTCACCGGGAGTTAATCTGGCAGTCCCGGCAGCGTTGCCGGCGGCGATCGGAGCGAATCATGGGACGGCGTGACCGTAGGGGCAGTGGCGGATTCGCCGCCGCGAGATCGCTCCCGACCGGCCGCATCGTGCCGGTCCGGTCGATCGACGGGGTCCGCATCCACACAGAGGTCTTCGGCCCGAACGACGCGCCGCCGATCGTGCTGGCCCACGGCATCACCTGCGCCATCCGGGTGTGGGCGTACCAGATCGCCGACCTGGCCCACGACTACCGGGTGATCGCCTTCGACCACCGCGGTCACGGCCGCAGCGGGGTGCCCGCGCGGCGAGGCAACTACAGCCTGGACTACCTGGCCGCCGACCTCGACGCAGTCCTCGCCGCCACCGTGTCCGCCGACGAGCGGGCCGTCGTCGCCGGCCACTCGATGGGCGGCATCGCGATCACGTCGTGGGCGGAGCGATATCCGCAGCGGGTGACGCAACGTGTCCGCGGCGCCGCGCTGATCAACACCACGACCGGCGACCTGCTGCGCGACGTGAAGTTCCTGCCGGTGCCGGAGCGGTTGTCAGCGGCTCGGGTGCGCGCGGGCGGCACGCTGCTCAAGACGTTCGGTGCGGTTCCGGCGCTGCGTGCCGCCGAACGGTCGAGCCGCCGCTTCGTCTCGACGCTCGCGGTCGGGCGGGACGCCGACCCGTCGGTCGCCGACTTCGTCTACGAACTGTTCGTGAACACCCCGCCGGCTGGTCGGGGCGGCTGGGCCCGCATCCTGGTCGACGCGATGGGCAGGGATCACATCGGCCTGCAGAACCTGACGGTGCCGACCCTGGTGATCGGCAGCGAGAAGGACCGGCTGCTGCCGATCACGTCGTCGCGGCGGATTGCCGAGAACGCCCCCGACCTCGCGGCCTTCGTCGAACTGAGCGGCGGCCACTGCGCGATCCTCGAACGCCCCGAAGAGGTCAACCGCCACCTGCGCGAGCTCTTGGAGTCCTCGGCGGCCGACCGCCGCGCCACCTCCTAGCCGAGGGCGGCGTGCACCTCGGCCGCCGCGCGCAGTCCCGACCGCACGGCGCCGTCGAGGAAACCCGTCCACTCGTCGGCGGTCTCGGTGCCCGCCCAGTGGATCGGCCCGACCGGCCGGCGCAGCGTAGGACCATAGGTGGTCCACGACCCCGGCGGCACGGCCGCGGTCGGCCCGCCGGGCGCGAATTCCTCGGCGCCCCAACAGTGGTCGACGTAGTCGATCGGCGACAGTGCCGGGTCGCCGAAGAGCGCCGCGAAGCCGCCGAGCGCCTCGTCGCGGCGGTCCTGCGGCGGCAGCGCGTCGAACGTCCGGGCATCGGTGAAGCCCAGCAGGATGCCGGGGCCGTCCGCGTCGGGCCCGTCGCCCGGACTGACGTCGAAGGTGATGAACACCGGGCCCTCGTCGGACAGCGCCTCGCCCGAGCAGCCGCCGGCCCGCCAGAACGGCGTCTCGTAGGCGGCGTAGGCCTTGCTCAGCCGGCCCTGCGGCCAATGCGCGGCCAGCTCGCGCAGGCCCTCGGGCAAGGCCGGCAAGAAGGTGATGGCGTCCCGGTGGGCGGGCGCGACGGCGACGACGACCGCCTTCGCCGTCGTCGAGGCGCCGGACGCGCCGTGCACGCTGACCGTGCCGTCGTCATGGCGTTCGATGCGCTGCACCGGCCTGCTCAGCGCAACTCGGGCGCCGAGCTGTTCGGCCATCCGCAGCGCGATCTCCTGCGTCCCGGCCAGGAACCGGTCCTGCTGTGCGCCGCCCTCCACGTCGAGCATCCGTCCGATCCCGCCCGCGGCCTTGACGTAGCGCACGGCGTGCAGCATCGACACCGCGTCGGGCTCGCAGCCCCACGTCACGCGCGCCATGATCGCCATCAGGTCGCGGGTCGACGCGCTGGCGTGCACCGAACGCAGCCAGCTCTCGAGGGTCTGCTCGTCGAGGCGGTGCGCCGCGGGCGACGCCCACGGCTCGGCCACCTTCACCTGCCGGCACAACCTCTCGAACCGCCACTGGATCCGCGACACGTCGAGCAGTTCGATGATCGACAGCCGCGGGACGGTGCTGCGGTAGGACCGAACCTTGCCGCGCCAGCGGATGAGGTTCTTGCCGCGGCTGTGGGTCCGCACGGTGGGGCAGCCCAGCTCCGCGGCGAGGGCGGTGACCGCGTCCTGGGTGGGGCCGACGAACGTCGCGCCCAGGTCGATCGGGGTGCCGGCGATGGTGGTGGTGAGCGACCGGCCGCCGACGCGGTCGCGGCCTTCCAGCACCACCACTTCCCGGCCGAGCCGGATCAGCTCGCGGGCGGCCGACAATCCGGCGAATCCCGCGCCCACCACGACGACATCCGCCTCGGCTGGCATGGTCATCCGACTAGGCTCTCACGCCGTGGAGGTCATGACGGCGTTGTTCGGCCCGACGGACGCGATCGACCGGGCGCAGGCACTGCGCGAGGCCGGGGCGGCGGGCGTGTTCACCTTCGAGGGGCCGCACGACGTGTTCGCGCCGCTGACGCTCGCCTCGACGGTCGGCGGCCTGCAGCTGATGACCAACGTGGCGATCGCGTTTCCGCGCAACCCGATCCACCTCGCGCATCAGGCCATCGATCACCAGTTGCTCAGCGAGGGCCGGTTCACGCTGGGATTGGGCACCCAGATCCGCACCCAGATCGAGAAGCGGTTCGGCGCCGACTTCGACCGACCGGTGGCGCGGATGACCGAACTGGTCGCGGCGCTGCGGGCGATCTTCCAGACCTGGTCGACGGGGGAGCGGCTGGACTTCCGCGGCGAGTTCTACCGGCACACGCTGATGACGCCGACATTCACCCCGCGCGCGAATCCCTATGGTCCACCGCCCATCTACGTCGGCGCGCTGGGCCCGCGGCTGACCAGGGCCACCGCCGAGGTCGCCGACGGCCTGCTGGTGATGCCGTTCGGATCGCGTCGGTACCTCGAGGAGGCCACGCTGCCGGCCGTGCATGAGGGCCTGTCGGCCGCGGGCCGCAAACTCGACGAGTTCGCGGTGGTGCCCGAGATCATCGTGTCGGTCCTCGGCGACGACAACCCCGACCACGCCGCCGCCCGCAGACTGCTGGCCTTCTACGGGTCGACCCCGGCGTACCGCCCGGTGCTCGAGGTGCACGGCTGGGGCGATCTGCAGCCGGACCTGCACGCGCTGTCCAAGCAGGGCCGCTGGCAGGAGATGGGCACGCTGATCGACGACGAGGTGCTGCACACGATCGCCGCGTGCGGGACGCCGACTGAGGTGGCCGCGCACATCCGCGACCGGGTGGCCGGGGTGTCCGACCGGATCTGTCTCTACCAGCCGGGACCGATCGAGATCGAGGCGTTGGCCCGGATAGTCGACGAGCTCAAGGGCTGAGTCCTATCGTGGTACCCGAGCGGACCAAGGGAGGTTCATCGGGATGGCACACGCGGCCGAATACTCCGACGTCATCATCATCGGGGCGGGCATATCCGGGATCGGCGCGGCCTACCGGATCCACGAGAAGAACCCCCAGCTGACGTACACGTTGCTGGAGCGACGGGCGCGCATCGGCGGCACCTGGGACCTGTTCCGCTATCCCGGCATCCGGTCCGACAGCGACATCTTCACCCTGAGCTTCCCCTACGAGCCGTGGCGGCGGCCCGAGAACGTCGCCGAGGGTGCCGACATCCGCGACTACCTGACCGATGCGGCGCGCAACAACGGCATCGACCGGCACATCCGGTTCAACACCCACGTCCGCTCAGCCGACTGGGACTCCAGCACCGACACCTGGACGGTGACCGCGGTGCACGAGGGGCCCGACGGGAGCGAGGAGACGCAGTACCGGGGCCGCTTCCTGTTCTGCGGCACCGGCTACTACAACTACGACGAGCCCTATGCCCCCGAGTTCCCCGGTGTCGAGCAGTTCGGCGGCGAGGTGGTGCACCCGCAGTTCTGGCCGGAGAATCTCGACTACTCCGGCAAGCGGGTGGTGGTGATCGGCAGTGGCGCCACCGCGATCAGCCTGATTCCGGCGCTGGCCAAGGACGCCGCACATGTCACCATGTTGCAGCGCTCACCGACGTACATGATGTCGATGGCGCGTATCGACCCGATGGTGGACTTCATCCGGAAGTTGTTGCCGCCGAAGTTGGCTCACCCGGTGGTTCGGCTGCGCAACGCGGTGTTCCACGTGCTCACCTACTTCATGTTCCGCAAGGCGCCTAAGTTCGGCCGGAAGTTGATCCGGAACCGGACGATGGCGGCGCTGCCGCCGGACTACGAGGTCGACGTCCACTTCAATCCCCGCTACAACCCGTGGGATCAGCGGATGTGCCTGGTGCTCGACCATGACCTGTTCGAGCACATCAGCGACGGGCGGGCCGAGGTGGTCACCGACCACATCGACCACATCGATGCCACCGGTATCGCCCTGAAGTCCGGCGGCCACCTCGACGCCGACATCATCGTCACCGCAACGGGACTGCAGCTGCAGGCGCTCGGCGGCATCAAGGTCAGCATCGACGGCAGCGAGATCAAACCCACCGACCGGTTCGTCTATAAGGAGTACCTGCTCGAGGACGTGCCGAACATGGCGTGGTGCATCGGCTACACCAATGCATCGTGGACGCTGCGTGCCGACATGACCGCCAAGGCGGTGGCAAAGCTGCTGGCCTACATGGACTCTCACGGCTATACCCACGCTTATCCGCATCTGGGTGAGGTGCCGATGAAGGAGAAGCCGACGTTCGACCTGCAGGCCGGTTACATCCAGCGGGCCCCGCACGCGTTGCCGCGCTCGGGCACCAGGCGGCCGTGGCACGTCCGGCACAACTACTTCCTCGACGTCATCGACCACCGCTTCGACCGGATCGAGGAGTCGATGGTGTTCGGCAAGGTGTCCGCGCCGGTCACCCAGACCGCCTGAGCGCGCTTCGCGGGCGGTGTGTGCACCTGCATGCGTCAACCTTTGTTGACGGGCGCGAATCGTTGGGGTCTGTCGGCGCGGCGCGCTTCGCGGGCGGCGTGTGCACCTGCGTGCGTCACCTTTTGTTGACGAACGCGAGTGGTTGGGGTCTGTCGGTGCGGCGCGCTTCGCGGGCGGTGTGTGCACCTGCATGCGTCAACCTTTGTTGACGCGCGCGAGTCGTTTATGTCTGCCGAATCCGCACCCCGCACCTGTCGGTGCTCCTCCGCATACTGCGCCCATGGCACCCGACGAGAGCGGCATGCCGGAGCCGCCCCAGCCGCCCCAATCGCGGCAACCATGGTGGGCCAACCACCCTGACCTCGAGGAGATGCGCCGCCGCACCCTCGAGGAACTCGAGTGCGGAGCTCGCGACCCCCGGCCTGCCGTCGACGAACCCGACCCGGTCATCACCGAGATCATGTCGGGCGAATGCCGACGCGGACTCCATTCAGCTCGCGACGACCTCGACCGCGCGCGAGAGAACTATGACGGGGCGATCCGCGCCGCACGCACCGCCGGCTACTCCTGGGGCGACATCGCCCGCATCCTCGGCGTATCGAAGCAGTCGCTGCACCGCCGCTACCGCTAGGGCGCCAGGGTCAGCCAGTCCGCGAAGCCCGACGGGTCGTGGCGGCCGAGTGCCCCGTGCTCGAACAGGCCCCACCCTTCGACGGTCTGGCCGCCGACACTGCAGCTCGCCCGCCCGACGTGGTCGATGACACCGAACATCGCCCGCCCCGACACTGCCGGGTCGGTCATGTCGTAGGTCAGCCGCTCGGTGAACTTGTCGCCCTTCCACATTCCGTGGATCCAGTCCGAGTCGCCGCCGTAGCCGCCGCCGATGTGGATGGGCACCGCCAGCTTCGACTCCACCTCCAGCACCACCGGTGCACCGTCGGGGGTGGTGGCCTCGATCGTCGCGCCGTAGGGGATCCGGGTCCCGGACGTGTAGTGGATCTTCACTCGTGGCCAGCCCAGTTGCTCGACCCTGCCGTCGCGCCAGATGCGGGTGCAGTCGTTGAGCGACCGGAAGCCGGTCGGCTCCTCCTGGATGATCAGCACGATCGCGAAGTCCTCGAACGCCATCGGCACGTACAGCCACCACATGCCCTCGAACGGCGGATCAGCGGGCCGGCCTGCCGGCTCGGCCTCGCCGATGGGCCGTATACCCCACGACCGGTCCCGTGTGCCGATCCAGCGGGCGGGATCGACGGCGATCTCCTCACCGTCGACGACGAGGTGCCCGCTCCACGTCCCCACCTGCGCGAACCGTTGCGCGTCGAGGGTCACCCGGTGGCCGGTGCGCAGCAGGTGCCGCTGCTCCTGCACGACGGGGAACAGGCCCTCCCAGGTCAGGTCGGCCGCGATGCCCTCGGTCTCGTCGAGCACGATCCGCAGCCGCTGCAGCGGTTCGTCGACCTCCACCCGGTAGCCGCCGACGTGCTGGTGCAGCCGGTCCTGGTCGATGCCGTCGGACAGGTGCACCGCGGTCTGGGTGTCTCCGCGCCTGATCAGCATGTAGGCGTCCTTCACGCCGAGATTCGGGTAGTACCCGATCCCGGTGATGACGAAGATGTCGCCGGTACGGTCGTGTGCGTTGAAGTAGGACCGGTCGTAGAAGTTGCGGTCCGACGAGCCCGGCCAGGCGATCGGCTGCGGGATCTGGTGAACGGGGAACTCGTCCATGGGTCCGAGCATCAGGCGTCGTCTCCGATCAGTCGGCGCAGCAGGGCGCCGTGGTAGAACAGCGATTCCACGTCCTGGGGCGCCTCGATCTCGCCGAAGCGCACCCGCCGCGCACTGGTCCGCATGAAGACACACGCCCAGATCACGGCCGAGTACACGTAGAACCACTGCAGGTCGCCGACGGGGACACCGGTCAGTTCGGTGTAGGTGGCCTTGACGTCGTCCTCGCGCATGAAGTCCGGCATGCCCGGTAGCCCGGCGAGGCCGGTGAGCTCCTGAAACACCATGTGCGCGAATATCATCCACGCGAGGTCCATCTCCCGCGGGCCGAGCGTGGCCATCTCCCAGTCCAGGACGGCGACGGGCCGGAAATCCTTGTAGAGGACGTTGCCGATCCGCGCGTCACCCCACACCAGCACCGGGTCGGCGTCGGCGACCTCGGCGGGCCAGTGTTCCTCCAGCCACGCCAGCGCCCGCTCGATCAGCTCGGAGCGGCCGATGTCGGGAACGGCGAACGCGTACCATGACGTCAGCCAATCAAGATTGCGGCGCAACGCATTCCGCTGCGGCGCCTTCTCGGCCAGGAAGCCGAAGGTCTGTTCCGGCTGTGGCACGGCGTGCAGCTTGGCCAACACCTCGACGGTGCGGTCCTGCAGTTCGCGCTGCTTCTCGGCCGGCGCATCGTAGAACCAGTTGCCGCCGAACGTGTAGGGCATCACGTCGGGCGGCACGATGCCCTCGACATGGTCCATCAGGAAGAACGGGGTGCCCAGCACCGATCCCGTCGGCTCCAGCCAGCGCACCTGCGGCACCGGGATGTCGGTCGACTCGCCGACCAGCCGGATCACCTCGAACTGGTGGTCCAGGCGGTAGGAGTCGAAGACCGGCACATCCTCCGCCGACGGCGCGACCCGGGCGACGAACCGCTCCTCGACGGGAGCACCGTCGTCGTCCCGTCGCACGGTGAGCACGATTGTCTCCGACGACATCCCGTTCGAATCGATGCCGCTCTCGACGGTGACCTGGGGCGCGACCCCGCCGGGCAGCACGGTGGCCAGCCACTGGGACAGCACATCGGGCAGCGTGCTGGTGTCGCGGCCGGAGCGCTGCAGACGGCCGACGTCTTCGACAGCCGGTTCTGTGGGCATGAGACCCTTCCTTTGCCGCAATTACGATACGGTGGGTAGCGTTATGAAAGCAGACCCTGTTTCGCTTGACAAGGCCCCGGGCGCCGGTCGGCCCCGGGATCCGCGCATTGACGCTGCCATACTGCGCGCGACCGCGGATCTGCTTGTGGAAATCGGCTATTCGAACCTGACGATGGCGGCGGTGGCGCAGCGGGCCGGCACCACCAAGACCGCGCTCTACCGCCGGTGGTCCAGCAAGGCCGAACTGGTGCACGAGGCGGCGTTCCCCGCGGCGCCGACCGCGCTGACGGCGCCCGCGGGCGACATCGCCGCCGACGTGCGCGCGATGATCGAAGCCACCCGCGACGTGTTCACCACTCCGGTGGTGCGGGCGGCGCTGCCGGGCCTGATCGCCGACATGTCCGCCGACGCCGAACTGAACGCCCGGGTGATGGGCCGATTCGCCGGCGTGTTCGCCGCGGTGCACATCCGGCTCGCCGACGCGGTGCGCCGCGGCGAGGTGCACGACGACGTCGATCCCGATCGGCTCGTCGAGATCATCGGCGGCGCCACCATGCTGCGGCTGCTGCTCGTGCCCGGTCATCCGCTCGACGACACCTGGGTCGACCAGACCACGGCCATCGTGGCGCGCGGCGTGGTGGCATAGGGCGGTGACGCCCGCGAACGCCCTGCAGCCGTTTCCCGACGACTGGCACACGGCGCTGGTCCTCGTCCCGCACCCCGACGACCCCGAGTACGGCATCGGCGCCGCTGTGGCGAAATGGACCGCCGCGGGCCGCACGGTGCGCTACGCGCTGGCGTGGCGCGGCGAAGCCGGCATCGCGGGGATGGCGCCCGAACAGGCGGGCCCCATCCGGGAGGGCGAACAGCGCCGCTCCGCGGCGGTCGTCGGGGTCGACGACGTCGAGTTCTGGTCATTCCCCGACAGCGCCATCCGGGACACCCCCGCCCTGCGCGCCGCGATCGCCGACTGCGTCGCGGCCGCCTCGCCCGACGTCGTCGTCACCATCTACAGCGGGCCGGAATGGGAGCCCGGCGCCCCGAATCAGCGCGACCACATCGAGTTCGCCCGGGCGGTCGCGGCGGTCTACGACACGCTCACCGATCCGCCGCGGTGGCTGTTCGAGAACGGTCCTGACGGCACCCACGGCGAGACGGTCGACGACCACATCGACGCGGCCGTCGCTTCGCTGGCCGCCCACCACACGTATCTGTCGGTTCTCGACCCGGACACCCCCGTGATCGTGCAGGCCCGCCGTCAGGTCGAGACGGCGACGCAGCCACGGGCGGAGTTCGGCAACCGGCGCACCGTCGAGTTCATCCTCACGCGGCAGCGCTGACGATCAACTGGGCAGCAGCTTTTCCTTCGGCCCTAGGTACATCCCGCCGTTGACGTCGAGCGTCTGGCCCGTCACCCAGCGGCTGTCGGGGGACGCGAAGAACGCGACGGCGTCGGCGATCTCCTCGGCCTTGCCGATCCGGTCGAGCGCCGTGAGGTTCCTGAATCCCTGCTGCGCGTCGGCACTGTCGTGCAGCCACGAGTTCATGTCGGTGTCGGTGACGCCGGGCGCCACGTTGTTCACCGTGATGCCACGCTCTCCAAGCGTGTTGGCGAGTGAGCGGCCGAGGACGTTCAGCGCGCCCTTCGTCATCGAGTACACGATTTGCGGTGTCGCGAACCAGGTGACGCCCGACGAGACATTGATGATGCGGCCGCCGTCGCGCAGCAGCGGCAGGGCTCGCTGGGTGATGAAGAACGGCGCTCGGACGTTGATCGCGAACTCGCGCTCGAACTGCTCGGGCGTCGCCTTGTCGATGGTGGCGTCTGCGGTGGCGATGGCGGCGTTGTTGACGAGGATGTCGAGAGGACGACCGTCGAGTCCGTGTTCGAGTGCGGCGAACAGGGTCTCGACGTCGTTGTCGACGCCGAGTTCCGCCCGGACGGCGAACGCCTCGCCGCCGGCGGCGCGGATGGCGTCGACGGTCTCGGCGGCCGCGGCGTCGTTGCTGCCGTAATGCACGGCGACGACGGCCCCGTCGGCGGCCAGTCGGCGCGCGATCGCGCGTCCGATCCCTCGCGACGCGCCGGTCACCAGTGCGGTCTTGCCGGAAAGTGTGGTCATGCGCGCCACAACCGCTACCAACGGTGGGCTATTCCCCGGCGATCTGCCCCTTGTTGCGCGCGCTCACCTGGCTGAACCGCTCACCGAGGTCCGCGAAGTCCCGGGTCTGCGCCGCCGCGATCTCCTGCTCGGCCGCCAGCGCGGGGGACAGGACTGGTTCCTGGCCGCGCGCGTAGATCTCCTTCAACCCGGCCATCGTCGGCGCCGGTACCTCGGCGATCTGGTGCGCCAACTCGAGGGTTCGTTCGACGAGGCGGTCGTGCGCGACGACCTCGGTGACCAGGCCGATCCGTTCGGCGCGGGCGGCGTCGACCACCTCACCGGTCATCGACAGCCGGCGCGCCATCGCCGACCCGACGACGTGGGGCAATCGCGCGGTCATCCCTCCGCCGGGCAGGATGCCGACCCGGGCATGGGTGTCGGCGAACACCGCCCGCTCCGAGGCGATCAGGAAGTCACAGCCCAGCGCCATCTCCAGGCCGCCGGTGAAGACCGCGCCGTTGACGGCCCCGATGATCGGTGTCCGCATCCGGCCGGTGGCATTGATGCAGCTGTGCTCACGGAACTCCTCGAAGTAGGCCGTGCCGAGCTGCTGGGCCTCCTTGAGGTCGACCCCGGCGCAGAACGCCGGATCGGCGCCGGTCAGCACCACCGCGCGCACCGAGGCATCGGCGTCGGCATCGGTCAGCGCTGTATAGAGCTCGCGAATCAGGCTCCGGCTCAACGCGTTCCGCGCCTGCGGCCGGTTCATCGTGATCAGCCGCACCGCACCCTGGTCGAGGATCAGCACGAGCGCGTCGAGGTCGGTCATGGCCCGATCATCTCAGCGCAGGAACTGGTCGGCGTTGTCGGCCAGATCGAGCAGCGGCTGCGGCAGCGCGCCGAGCGCCAGCGTGACAGCGGCGGCGACCGTCACCGCGGCCGTCGTCAGGCCACTCGGCACCACCACCTCCGGCGCGTCGTCGGGGGGTTCGGTGAAGAACATCAGCACGATCACCCGCACGTAGAAGTACGCGGCGATGGCGCTGGCGACCACACCGACGATCACCAGCGGGATCGCGCCACCTTCGCCCGCCGCCTTGAACACCGCGAACTTGCTGACGAAGCCACTGGTGAGCGGAATCCCGGCGAACGCGAGCAGGAACAGCGAGAACACCACTCCGACAAGCGGATACCGCCGGCCCAGCCCTGCCCAGCGAGCCATCGCCGTCTCCTCCTCGCCATTGGCGTCGCGAACCAGGCTCACCACGGCGAAGGCGCCCAGCGTGCTGAATCCGTAGGCGAACAGGTAGAACAGCGTGGAGGACAGCCCCGCCTGGTTCTCGGCGATCACGCCGGTCAGGATGAAGCCCGAATGCGCGACGGCCGAGTAGGCCAGCATGCGTTTGACGTCGGTCTGGGTGACGGCGGTGACCGTGCCGATCACCATGGTGAGGATGGCGATCGCCCACAGCACCGGCCGCCAATCGTCGCGCAGTTCGGGCAGCGCGACGTAGAAGATGCGCAGCATCGCCCCGAACGCGGCGATCTTGGTGGCCGCCGCCATGAACGCGGTCACCGGGGTCGGCGCGCCCTGGTACACGTCGGGGATCCACGAGTGGAACGGCACCGCACCGACCTTGAACAACACACCGACCAGCAGCAGGCCGGTGCCAATCAGCGCGAGCGTGATCGGTCGCCCGGTCCCGGCGGAGACGACGGTGGCGATGCCGCGCAGGTCGAGCGTGCCGGCGTAGCCGTACAGCATGGCCGCGCCGTAGAGGAAGAACGCCGAGGAGAAGGCGCCCAACAGGAAGTACTTCAACGCCGCTTCCTGCGACAGCTGCCGCCGCCGTCGCGCCAGGCCGCACAGCAGGTACAGCGGCAGTGACAGCACCTCCAGCGCGATGAACATGGTGAGCAGGTCGTCGGCGGCCGGGAACAGCAGCATGCCGCCGACGGCGAACATGGTCAGCGGGAAGACCTCGGTCTGGATCACCCCCGCCTTGGTGGCCAACTGCTCGGCGACGCTTCCGGTGATTGCCGACGCCTGCGGTGTGAAGGAGTCGAGTCCGCCTGCCGTGTGCCCGGTTTCGCTGCGGGCGGGAATCTGACGCTCGGCGATGAGCAGGATGCCCAGCACGGCGACCAGCAGCACGGTGCCCTGCAGGAACAGCGCGGGGGCGTCCACCACGACGGCACCCATCACCGCCCGGCTCTCGGTGTGCCTGCGCGCCAGCACCACCACCGCGACGAGCGCAGCGACGAGGGCGCCGAGGGCCAGTGCGACCTGCGCTCCGTAGCGGCTGCGCCGGGGCAGGAACGCCTCGAGGAGAACTCCGAGCACGGCCGCGGCGAGCACGATCAGCATCGGCGACAGCAGGCCGTACTCGACGCTCGGCGTGGGCATGTCAGCGGCCCCCTTCGGCTTCGGTCGACACGGCGACGCTCGGAGCCGGATCGCGCTGGTCGATCGTGGTCAGCGTGTGCTCGACCGCCGGGTTGATCACGTCCAGCGCCGGTTTGGGGTAGACGCCGAGGATCAGCAGCAGTGCGATCAGCGGGGCGACGACGACGAGTTCGCGGGGCACCAGGTCGCGGATCCGGTGGGCGCCGTCGGCCAGGTCGTCGGGAACCGGGCCGGTCATCATCCGCTGGTACATCCACAGGATGTACACCGCCGACAGCACCAGCGCGGTCGCGGCGATCACCGCCAGCACCGGGTACCGCGTGAATGTGCCGATCAATACCAGGAATTCGCTGATGAACGGGGCCAGGCCGGGCAGCGACAACGTCGCCAGCCCGGCCACCAGGAAGGTGCCCGCCAGTACCGGCGCCACCTTCTGCACACCGCCGTAGGCGTCGATCATGCGGGAACCGCGCCGCGACACCAGGAATCCCGCGATCAGGAACAGCGCCGCGGTCGAGATGCCGTGGTTCACCATGTACAGCGTGGACCCCGACTGACCCTGACTCGTCATCACGAAGATGCCGAGGATGATGAATCCGAAGTGGGATATCGAGGTGTAGGCGATCAACCGCATGACGTCGGTCTGCCCGATCGCCAGGATCGCGCCGTAGACGATGCCGATCACCGCCAGGGTGATCACCACGGGCCGGAACAGCGTCGAGGCGTCCGGGAACAACTGCAGGCAGTAGCGCAGCATCCCGAAAGTGCCGACCTTGTCCATCACGGCCATCATCAGCACCGCACTGGCGGGCGTGGCCTCCACTGCCGCGTCGGGCAACCAGCGGTGGAACGGCCACAGTGGCGCCTTGACGGCGAACGCGAACATGAACCCGAGGAACAGCAGGTTCAGCACGGCGGCGCTGGGGGCGAATTCACCGGACGACACCGCGGCGACGATGGCCCGGAAGTCGAAGGTGCCCGCGTCGAAGGCGGCGCTGCCCGCCGTCGCCACGTAGAGGCCGATCACCGCGGCCAGCATGATCAGCCCGCCGAACAGGTTGTACAGCAGGAATCTCACCGCCGCCCCGGAGCGGTTCTCGCCGCCGAAGCCGCCGATCAGGAAGTACATCGGGATGAGCATCGCCTCGAAGAACACGTAGAACAGCAGCACGTCCAGCGCGACCAGAGACATCATGACCATGCCCTCGACGGCCAGGGTCAGCGCGAGGTAGGTGTGCACCGAGCGGCGTTGCCCGCCTGCGTCGTTCCAGCCGGCGACGATCAGCAGCGGTACGAGCACCGCGGTCAGCACCACCAGTGCCAGCGCGATGCCGTCGACGCCCAGGATGTATCCGGTGCCGAACGACGGGATCCAGCGCCGGGATTCGACGAACTGGTACTGAGCGCCCGCCGGGTCGAAGCGGACCGCGATCGTCGCGGTCAACACCAGCACGGCCACCGCGACGGCCAGCGCCACCCACTTGGCCGCCGTCCGCCGGGTCGCAGGTACCAGCATGACCGCGCCGGCGCCCAGGATCGGCGCCGCCCACAACACGCTCAGCCACGGAAAGGCGCTCACCACACCCGCACCGCCATGATCATGCCGACCACCAGGGCCGCACCGGCGAGCATCGACAACGCGTACGACCGGGCGAAGCCGGTCTGCCACTGCCGCAACGCATCCGATGTCCGACTCACCACCGCAGCCAATCCGGTGGCGGCGCCGTCGACGCCCCTGTCGTCGACGTCGACCATCGCCCGGGTCACCACCTGTCCACCGCGCATGAACACCGCCTCGTTCACGGCATCGCCGTAGAGGTCACGCCGGGCCGCCCCGGTGAGTGCCGATCCGGCAGGCGGTTCGGCGGGCACCGGCCGGTTGCCGTAGGCGCGGACGGCCACCGCGATACCGACCGCCACCACGCCGAGGATGATCGTGGTGACCACCCACACCGGTGCCACGTGATGGATCTCGTGGCTGCCGACGACGGGCTCGAGCCAGTGCTCGAGTGTCCCGCCGATCGCGAACAGCGCACCGGAGCCCACCGAACCGACGGCGAGCAGGATCATCGGCCACGTCATCACCTTCGGCGCCTCGTGCGGATGTACGTGGGTGGCCCACCGGCGCTCACCGAAGAACGTCATCAGCATCACCCGGGTCATGTAGAACGCGGTGATGCCTGCGCCGAGGATCGCCGTGCCGCCGAGGATGATGCCCTTGGCGCCGCCCGCCCCGAGCGCCGCCTCGATGATGCCGTCCTTGGAGAAGAATCCGGCCAGCGGCGGTATCCCGATGATGGCCAGGTATCCCAGTCCGAACGTCGCGAAGGTGATCGGCAACGCGGTGCGCAGCCCGCCGTAGCGGCGCATGTCCACCTCGTCGTCCATCGCATGCATCACCGAGCCGGCGCCCAGGAACAGCCCCGCCTTGAAGAAGCCGTGGGTGAGCAGGTGCATGATCGCGAACGCGTATCCGGCGGGACCGAGTCCGGCGGCCAGCACCATGTAGCCGATCTGGCTCATCGTCGACGCGGCGAGCGCCTTCTTGATGTCGTCCTTCGCGCAGCCGATGATCGCGCCGAAGAGCAGGGTGACCGCGCCGACGATCACCACGCCGAGTTGCGCGATGGGAGCGAGGTCGAAGATCGGCCCGGACCGCACGATCAGGTACACGCCCGCGGTGACCATGGTGGCGGCGTGGATCAACGCCGACACCGGGGTGGGGCCCTCCATAGCGTCACCGAGCCACGACTGCAGCGGCACCTGCGCGGACTTGCCGCACGCGCCGAGCAGCAGCATCAGCCCGACGGCGGTGAGCATGCCATCACCGAGTTGCTCGGCGCCGGCGAAGACCGTCTCGAACGACACCGAGCCGACGGTGGCGAACATGATCATCAGCGCGATCGCGAGGCCCATGTCGCCGACCCGGTTGACCACGAACGCCTTCTTCGCCGCGGCGGCCGCCGACGGCTTGTGCGACCAGAATCCGATGAGCAGGTAGGACGCCAGACCGACGCCCTCCCAGCCCATGTAGAGCCCGAGGTAGTTGTCGGCCAGCACCAGCAGCAGCATGGCGGCCAGGAAGAGGTTGAGGTACGCAAAGAACCTTCGGCGACCGACGTCGCCTTTCATGTAGCCGACGGAGTAGACGTGGATCAACGAGCCGACCCCGGTGATCAGCAGCACGAAGCACATCGATAGCTGGTCGAGTTGCAGTCCGAAGTCGACCTGCAGGCCTGCGACGGGCACCCAGGAGTACAGCGTCTCGACCACCGCGCGGTCCTCGGCCCCGCGGCCGAGCATGCCCGCGAAGAGCACCGCGCCGACGGCGAAGGACGCGATCGCCGCCGCGCAACCCAGCAGGTGGCCCCACCGGTCGGTGCGACGGCCGGCCAGCAACAGAACCGCGGCGCCCGCCAACGGGAGGGCGATGAGCAGCCATACCGGAAGTGTCATGCGCGCCTAGTGTTTCAGCAGACTGGCGTCGTCGACCGAGGCCGAGCGGCGGGAGCGGAAGATGGTCATGATGATCGCGAGGCCGATCACCACCTCGCAGGCCGCGACCACCATGGTGAAGAACGCCACCACCTGACCGTCGAGGTGGCCGTGCATCCGGGAGAACGCGACGAACGCCAGGTTCGCCGCGTTGAGCATCAGTTCCACACACATGAACATGATGATCGCGTTGCGGCGCAGCAGTACTCCCGCGGCGCCGATCGTGAACAGCAGCGCCGACAGGTACAGGTAGTTGTCGGGGTTCATCGACGACCGTTCCTGCCGTTGGCGTGGCCGTTCCTGCCGTTGCCGTCGACCGGTGCGACGTCCATCGTGGGCACGGGACGGCGCTGCAGGGTCGCGCTGACCGACGATTCGGAGGCCGAGCCGTCCGGCAGCCGGCCCGGCATGTCGACGGCGTTGTGCCGGGCGTACACACCGGGATTGGGCATCGGCGTCGCGTGTCCGCCGGTCTGAAAGCGTTCGATGGCCAATTCGCGTTGGGTCTTCCGGTGCTCGAAGCGCTCGCGGTGGGCCAGCACCATGGCGCCCAGCGCCGCGGTGATGAGCAGCGCCCCGGTCAGTTCAAAGGCCCACAGGTAGCGGGTGAAGATCAGGGCGGCCAGCCCCTCGACGTTGCCGCCCGCGTTGGCCTCGGCCAGTCCGGTGAACCCGGTGGTCGACACGCTGCCGATGCCGGCGATGAGCAGTATGCCGAATCCGACACCGACCGCGATCGCCGCGACCCGTTGGCCGCGAAGCGTTTCCGTCAGCGACTCGGACAGGTCGACGCCGATCAGCATCAGCACGAACAGGAACAGCATCATCACCGCACCGGTGTAGACCACCACCTGCACGACACCGAGGAACAGCGCGTCCTGGGCGATGTAGAGCATGGCGAGCACGATCATCGTGCCGGCCAGGGACACCGCGGAGTACACGGCTTTCGGTGCGGCCACCACCCCGACCGCGCCGATCACCGCGATCGTGCCGAGCACCCAGAACATGACGGCCTCGGTGGTGGTGGTGCGGGTGGCGCCCTCAGCGGCGAGCAGCATCACGGCATCGGTCACGTGGTGATCTCCGGGACGGGGGCGATCCTTCCGAGGTAGTAGTCGTCGTCGGTGGTGCCGGGAGCCATCGCGTGCGGCGGCGGCGTCATCCCGGCCTGCATCGGCGCCAGCAGCTTGTCCTTGCCCCAGATCAGATCGGCGCGGTTGTCGTCGGCCATCTCGTACTCGTTGGTCATCGTCAGCGCTCGGGTGGGGCACGCCTCGATGCACAGGCCGCAGCCGATGCAGCGCAGGTAGTTGATCTGGTACACCCGGCCGTACCGCTCGCCCGGCGAGAACCGTTCGGCCTCGGTGTTGTCCGCGCCCTCCACGTAGATCGCGTCGGCCGGGCAGGCCCATGCGCACAGCTCACAGCCGATGCACTTCTCGAGACCGTCGGCGTATCGGTTGAGCTGGTGGCGGCCGTGGTACCGCGGGGCGACCGGACCGGGTTCCTCCGGATACTCCTCGGTGATGGGCTTCTTGAACATCGTGGTGAAGGTGACCGCGAATCCGGCGACGGCGTCCCAGAGCTTAGGCATCGGTCTTCTCCTTGGGTGTGGACTCGGCCGTCGCTGCGGCAGTTTCGTGCGGCAACGGCGGCACCGGGAAGGAATCCGGGCCCGCTACCGGGTCGGCGATGGATCGTTCGGTGCCGGGACGCTGCGCCCGCCACAGTGTCCTGGCGAGCAGCAGGGTGGCGACCGTGCCGCCGATGAGCAGGGCGGTCGCCCACGCTCCCTCGCCGTGCACGCGCAGGCTGTGAGCCGTGGCCACCACCATGATCCAGGCCAGCGACACCGGGATGAGCACCTTCCAGCCGATGGCCATGAACTGGTCGTAGCGCAGCCGCGGCAGGGTGCCGCGTAGCCAGATGTAGAGGAACAGGAACGCCCACACCTTGGCGGTGAACCAGAGCAGCGGCCACCAGCCGGTGTTGGCGCCGTCCCAGATGCTGATCGGCCACGGTGCGTGCCAGCCGCCGAGGAACATCGTGGTGGCCAGCGCCGAGACCGTCGTCATGTTGACGTACTCGGCGAGCATGAACATCGCGAACTTCAGCGACGAGTACTCGGTGTGGAACCCGCCGACCAGTTCGCCCTCGGCCTCGGGCAGGTCGAACGGCGCCCGGTTCGTCTCGCCGACCATCGACGTGACGTAGACGAGAAACGAAGGCAGCAGCA
Source organism: Mycobacterium hippophais (assembly GCF_027529605.1). Taxonomy (NCBI): domain Bacteria; kingdom Bacillati; phylum Actinomycetota; class Actinomycetes; order Mycobacteriales; family Mycobacteriaceae; genus Mycobacterium; species Mycobacterium hippophais. The sequence goes on from NZ_JAPZPY010000010.1 coordinate 77,023, forward strand.
GGAACACGAACCACGTGTGGTCCTGCGCGGCCACGATGCCTGAGGTGGACATGGTGCCCGCGTAGAGGAACACCGCCGCGAACGACAGCGCCATCGCGATCTCGTAGGACACCACCTGGGCGCTCGACCGCAGTCCGCCCAGCAGCGGGTATGTCGACCCCGACGCCCAGCCGGCCAGCACGATCCCGTACACGCCGATCGAGGTGACGGCGAGGATGTAGAGCACCGCGACGGCCAGGTCGGTCAGCTGCAGGGCGGTGCGGTGGCCGAACACCGACACCGCGCCGCCCATCGGGATCACCGCAAAGGCGAGAAACGCCGGCACCGTCGCGATCACCGGGGCGAGCAGATAGATCGGCTTGTCCACCCCCGCCGGGGTGAGGCCTTCCTTGAGCGCCAGCTTGATGCCGTCGGCCAGTGACTGCAGCAGGCCCTTCGGCCCGACGCGGTTGGGCCCGAAGCGCATCTGCATCCGGCCGAGCACCTTGCGTTCGATGAGGATCGCCGCCAGCACCGTCAGCAGGAGGAACGCGAAGACACCGACCGCCTTGGCGAGGATCAGCCACCACGGGTCGTGGCCGAACAGGGTGGGGTCGGGGTGGATCATCAGGTGGCCCGGCCGATCGTCACCACGGCGCCCGCGCCGGCCCCGAGTCGCTGGTGCAGTGCGGCGCCGGGGGAGTTCGTCGGCAGCCACACCACCCGGTCGTCCATGTCGGTGACGGCCAGCGGCAGGACGACGTCACCGCGTTCGGTGCCGATGCGCACGGGATCGCCCTCGGCGCAGCCGATCTCGGCGGCGGTCCCGGCCGACAGCCGGACCACCGGTGGGCGTGCGGTGCCGGCCAGATGCGGCTCCCCGTCCTGCAGACGACCGGAGTCGAGCAGCATGCGCCAGCTCGCCAGCACCGCCTGGCCTGCCTCCGGAACGGGGGAGGGCAGCGCGGCCTCGTCCGGACCGGCCGGCCGCGCGCCGGCCCACAGGCCGAGCTCCGCCATCTCGGCCGCGGCCGCCTCCGGCGTGGGCAGTCCGAGGTCCACACCCATCTCGTCGGCGAGGATGTGCAGCACCCTGCGGTCGGCGTTCGCGTTGGTCTGCAGCGCGGCGGGGAACGGACGCTGCCGCCCCTCCCAGTTGACGAACGAACCCGACTTCTCCACGACCGGGGCCACGGGGAACACCACGTCGGCGATCGCGGTGACCGCGCTCTCGCGCAGTTCCAGGCTCACCACGAACGGTGCGGCGCGCAAAGCCGCCATGGCGGCGTCCGGATCGGGCAGGTCGGCGATGTCGACGCCGCCGACGAGGACGGCGCCCACATCGCCCGCGCCCGCCGCGTCGAGGATCGCCGCCGTGTCGCGTCCGGTGGCGGCGGGGAGTGCGGAGATGTTCCATGCCGCTGCCGTCTGCGCCCGCGCCTGCGGGTCGTCGACCGGACGGCCGCCGGGCAGCAGGTTGGGCAGCGCGCCCGCCTCGACGGCGCCGCGTTCGCCTGCCCGCCGCGGGATCCACGCCAGCCGCGCGCCGGTGGCCGCGGCCAGCCTGGTCGCCGCCGACAGTGCCCCTGGCGACGTCGCCAGGCGTTCGCCGACCATGATCAGCGCACCGGGCATCCGCAGCAGCGGCTCGTCGGTCAGCGCGTCGAGGGCGTTGGCTTCGGCACCTGGGCCGGTGCGGATCAGCCGGCCGGACATCTTTGTGAGTGCGCGCGTCGCGTAGGGGGCGATCGACAGCACCTGCAGACCGCGTTTGCGTGCCGCCTTGCGCAGCCGCAGGTACACGATCGGCGACTCCTCCTCGGGCTCGAACCCGGCGAGCAGGACGGCGGGCGCGTTCTCGACATCGGCGTAGCGCACGGTCCGAGGCGCCCCGGCGACGTGGGCGGCCAGGAAGCGGGCCTCCTCGTCGCTGTGCGGCCGGGCGCGGAAGTCGATGTCGTTGGTGTCGAGCACCATCCGCGCGAACTTCGTGTAGGCGTAGGCGTCCTCGGCGGTGACGCGGCCGCCGACGAGCACGCCGGCCGCGCCGGTCGCGCGGGCCAGTCCGGCGGCCGCCACGCCCAGCGCCTCGGACCACGATGCCGGCCGCAGGGTGCCGTCGGGCTCGCGGAGCGCAGGTGTGGTGATGCGGTCGCCGAGGCCGGTGTAGGTGAAGGCCCACCGGCCCTTGTCGCAGTTCCACTCCTCGTTGACCTCGGGGTCGTCACCGGCCAACCGGCGCAGCACTTTTCCGCGACGGTGGTCGGTGCGCTGCGCACAGCCGGAGGCGCAGTGCTCGCACACGCTCGGCGTGGACACCAGGTCGAACGGACGGGCGCGGAACCGGTACGCGGTGCCGGTGAGCGCGCCGACCGGGCAGATCTGCACGGTGTTGCCCGAGAAGTAGGAGGCGAACGGTTCGCCCGGAGCGATGCCGACCTGTTGCAGCGCACCACGTTCCAGCAGGTCGATGAACGGGTCGCCGGCGATCTGTTCGGAGAACCGGGTGCAGCGGGCGCACAGCACGCAGCGCTCCCGGTCGAGCAGCACCTGGGCGGAGATGTTGATGGGTTTGGGGAAGGTGCGCTTGACGTCGGTGAACCGGGTCTCGGCGCGGCCGTTGGACATCGCCTGGTTCTGCAGCGGGCATTCGCCGCCCTTGTCGCAGACCGGGCAGTCCAGCGGGTGGTTGATCAGCAGGAGTTCCATCACCCCGCGCTGCGCCTTGTCGGCGACCTCGGAACTGAACTGCGTGCTCACCACCATGTCCGGACTGACGGTGGTGGTGCACGACGCCATCGGCTTGCGCTGGCCCTCCACTTCCACCAGGCATTGGCGGCAGGCGCCGACGGGGTCGAGCAGCGGGTGGTCGCAGAACCGCGGGATCTGGATGCCCATCAGTTCGGCCGCCCGGATCACCAGGGTGCCCTTGGGCACGCTGACCTCGGCGCCGTCGATCGTCAGTGTGACCATCTCGACCGGCGGCACTTCTGTCCCGGGTTGCGCGGTCTGCGTCATACTCCCACCCCCTCGGCGGCCAGCAGTGTGGAGGCGTGCGGATCGAACGGGCACCCAGGGGAGGCCGGGTCGAGGTGCGCCAGGTACTCGTCGCGGAAGTACTTGATGGACGAGATGATCGGGCTGGCGGCGCCGTCCCCCAACGCGCAGAACGACTTCCCGAGGATGGCGTCGGAGATGTCGAGCAGCTTGTCGACGTCCTCGGTGCCCGCCTGCCCGCTCTCCAGCCGGGCGTAGATCTGGGTCAGCCAGTAGGTGCCCTCGCGGCACGGCGTGCACTTGCCGCAGGATTCGTGGGCGTAGAACTCCGTCCAGCGCCGCACCGCGCGCACGACGCAGGTGGTCTCGTCGAAGATCTGCAGGGCCTTGGTGCCGAGCATGGAACCGGCGCCGGCGACGCCTTCGTAATCGAGTGGCACGTCGAGGTGTTCGTCGGTGAGCAACGGTGTCGACGACCCGCCGGGGGTCCAGAACTTGAGTGTGTGCCCCGCCCGCACACCGCCCGCGTACTCGAGCAGTTCGCGCAGCGTGATGCCGAGCGGCGCCTCGTACTGGCCGGGCCTGGTCACGTGGCCGGACAGCGAGTACAGCGTGAAGCCCGGCGACTTCTCCGAACCCATCGAGCGGAACCAGTCGATGCCGTTGAGCAGGATCGGCGCGACGCTGGCGATCGACTCGACGTTGTTGACCACCGTGGGGCAGGCGTACAGGCCGGCCACCGCGGGGAACGGCGGGCGCAACCGGGGCTGGCCGCGGCGACCTTCCAGCGAGTCGAGCAGCGCGGTCTCCTCGCCGCAGATGTAGGCGCCCGCGCCGGCGTGCACGATCAGTTCGAGGTCGTAGCCGGAGCCGCCGATGTCGGTGCCGAGGTATCCGGCCGCGTAGGCCTCCGCCACCGCCGCCTGCAGGCGGCGCAGCACCGGCACCACCTCGCCGCGCACGTAGATGAACGCGTGGTGGGCACGGATCGCGTAGGCGGCGATGATCGCACCCTCGACCAGGAAGTGCGGCGTGGTCATCATCAGCGGGATGTCTTTGCACGTGCCGGGTTCGGACTCGTCGGCGTTGATCACCAGGTAGTGCGGTTTGGCGCCGGCGCCGGTGTCGTCCTGGGGGATGAACGACCACTTGGTGCCCGTGGGGAAGCCGGCGCCGCCGCGCCCGCGCAGCCCGGAGTCCTTCACCAGCGCGATCACGTCGTCGGGCGCCATGTGCAGCGCTCGCTCCAGCGCGCGGTATCCGTCGTGGCGGCGGTAGGTCTCCATCGACCACGGCTCGGGCTCGTCCCAGAACCGGCTCAGCACCGGCGTCAGCCCGGTCATGTGTCGGACTCCGTTGCGCGCGGCGCGGTTTCGGCGGTACCGGACTCGACCGGCACCGTGGCCGACGGCGCGGGTGCGGGTTCGTCACGGGTGGTCTCCACGGCGTCCTGCGCGGCAGCGGCTCCGTTGTCACCGGTGGGCGGCTGGTCCTCCGTGGCGGTCGGCGCGGGTGCCGTCATGGAGTTCTCCTGCGCAACGTGCAGACCGGCGAGGGTGGCGGCGCCGACCCCTGCGGCGCCGGACCGCGGATCGGCGAGTCCGGCGAGCGTGCGGGCCGTCTCGCGGAAGGTGCACAGCGGCCCCCCGCGCGTGGGTGCCGGCGGCGTGCCGGAGCGCAACTCGTCGACCAGGTCGCGGGCCGACGACGGGGTCTGGTTGTCGAAGAACTCCCAGTTGACCATCACGACCGGCGCGTAGTCGCACGCGGCGTTGCACTCGATGTGCTCCAGGGTGACGCGACCGTCCCCGGTGGTCCCACCGGCGTGGATGTCCAGATGATCCTGCAGCGCCTCCAGGATCGCGTCGCCGCCCATGATCGCGCACAAGGTGTTGGTGCACACGCCGACCAGGAAGTCGCCGGTGGGATTGCGCCGATACATCGAGTAGAACGTGGCGACGGCGGTGACCTCAGCGGCGGTCAGGCCGAGTCGATCCGCGCAGAACCCGATGCCCGCCGGGGTCAGGTAGCCGTCCTCGGACTGCACCAGGTGCAGCAGCGGCAGCAGCGCCGAGCGGGACTGCGGATACTTCCCGATGATCGTGGCGGCGTCGGCGGTCAGCCTCTCGGCCACCTCGGGCGGATAGGCCGAGGGCCCGTGGATCGGCGGACCCGCCTCGTCGGGGCGCTGACCGAGTTCCAGGAAGATCGTCATCTATCCACCCCGCCCATCACCGGATCGATCGACGCGACCGCCGAGATCGCGTCGGCCACCATGCCGCCCTCGCACATCGCCGCCACCGCTTGCAGATTCGTGAAGGACGGATCGCGGTAGTGCACCCGGTAGGGCCGGGTCCCGCCGTCGGACACCATGTGCACCCCGAGCTCGCCGCGCGGTGACTCCACGGCCGAGTACACCTGGCCGGCCGGCACCCGGATGCCTTCGGTGACGAGCTTGAAGTGGTGGATGAGCCCTTCCATCGAGTGGCCCATGATCTTCGCGATGTGCTCGGGGCTGTTGCCCAGCCCGTCGGGGCCGAGTTTCAGGTCGGCGGGCCAGGCCAGCTTCTTGTCGGTGATCATCACCGGGCCGGGCCGCAGCTTGTCCAGGCACTGTTCGGCGATCTTGATCGACTCGCGCATCTCCTTGACCCGGATCAGGTAGCGGCCGTACGCGTCGCAGCCGTCGTCGGTGATCACGTCGAATTCGTAGTTCTCGTAACCGCAGTACGGCTGCGCCCTGCGCAGGTCGTGCGGCAGACCGGTGGACCGCAGCACCGGCCCGGTGATGCCCAGCGCCATGCAGCCGGCCAGGTCGAGGTAGCCGATGCCCTGTGTGCGGGCCTTCCAGATGTAATTCTCGTTGAGCAGGTCCTCGAGATCGCGCAGCCGTCGGGGCAGCAGCTCCAGCAGGTCCCGGATCCTCGGCACCGCGTCGTCGGGCAGGTCGGCGGCCAGCCCGCCGGGCCGGATGTAGGCGTGGTTCATCCGCAGACCGGTGATCAGCTCGAACACCGACAGGATCTGTTCCCGTTCCCGGAAGCCGTAGAACATGGCGCTCATCGCGCCCAGTTCCATGCCGCCGGTGGCCAGCGCCACCAGGTGCGACGAGATGCGGTTCAGCTCCATCAGCATCACGCGGATCACGCTGGCGCGCTCGGGCACCGCATCGGTGACGTCGAGCAGTTTCTCGACACCCAGGCAGTAGGCGGTCTCGTTGAAGAACGGTGACAGGTAGTCCATCCGGGTGACGAACGTGACGCCCTGTGTCCAGTTGCGGTACTCGAGATTCTTCTCGATGCCGGTGTGCAGATAGCCGATGCCGCAACGCGCCGAGATGATCGTCTCGCCCTCGATCTCGAGGATGAGTCGCAGCACGCCGTGGGTGGACGGATGCTGGGGGCCCATGTTCACCACGATGCGCTCACCGGACTGCGCCTTAGCCGCGGCGGCCACCACCTGGTCCCAGTCCTCGCCACCGACGACGACGACTGTGTCGGCACCTGCCGCGGAACCACCGCCGTCGGTGGGCGGCTTCGGGTTTCGAGACATCAGCTGTAGGCCCTTCGCTCGTCGGGCGGGGGAATCTCGGCTCCGTGGTACTCCACGGGAATCCCGCCCAACGGATAGTCCTTGCGCTGCGGGTGTCCCACCCAGTCGTCCGGCATCTCGATGCGGGTGAGCGAGGGGTGGCCGTCGAAGACGATGCCGAAGAAGTCGTACGTCTCGCGCTCGTGCCAATCGGTCGTCGGGTAGATGCCGAAAAGTGAAGGCACGTGGGCATCGGCGTCGGGGGCGGCCACCTCCAGCCGGATCCGACGGTTGTGGGTGATCGACATCAGCGGATACACCGCGTGCAGTTCGCGACCGGCGTCGTCGGGGTAGTGCACCCCGCTGACGCCGAGGCACAGCTCGAAACGCAGTGCGGCATCGTCGCGTAACGCACGCGCCACCGCAGGCAGATGCTCGCGCCGCACCTCGAGGGTGAGTTCGTCGCGATACACCACCACCCGCTCGACGGCCTCGGCGTAGACGTCCTCACCGAGGACGGCGGCGAGGGCGTCGACGACGTCGTCGAAGTAGCCGCCGTAGGGGCGGGGGCTGCCACCGGGCAGGGCCACCGGGCGCACCAGTCGTCCGTAGCCCGACGTGTCGCCGGTGCCCTTGGCGCCGAACATGCCTCGGCGGACGCCGATGACCTCCGGAGTGGTGGCGCCGTCTCCGTCGGCGGCGCCGTTGCCGTGGCCGTTCGTGGGCCCGGTCACCGCAGCAACCCCTTGAGCTCGATGGTCGGAGTCACCGCCAAAGCGGCCTCTTCGGCCGCACGGATCGCTTCTTCCCGGTTCACCCCGAGCGGCATCTGCTGAATCTTGTCGTGCAGCTTGAGAATTGCGTGCAGCAGCATCTCCGGACGCGGCGGGCAGCCCGGCAGGTAGATGTCCACCGGCACCACGTGGTCGACGCCCTGGACCACCGCGTAGTTGTTGAACATCCCGCCGGACGACGCGCACACCCCCATGGCCAGCACCCACTTGGGTTCGGCCATCTGGTCGTAGATCTGCCGCAGCACCGGCGCCATCTTCTGGCTGACCCGGCCGGCGACGATCATCAGGTCGGCCTGTCGCGGCGTCGCCGAGAACCGTTCCATCCCGAAGCGGGAGATGTCGAACCGCGGGCCCGCCGTCGACATCATCTCGATGGCGCAGCACGCCAGACCGAAGGTGGCCGGCCACAGCGAGCCCTTGCGGACGTAGCCGGCGACCTTCTCGACGGTGGACAGCAGGATCCCGCCCGGCAGCCGTTCTTCTAGTCCCAATTCAGGCCTCCCCGTCGCCATACGTAGGCATAGGCCACGAAGACGGTGAGCATGAACAGCAGCATCTCCACCAGGGCGAACAGTCCCAGACTGTCGAAGGCCACCGCCCACGGGTAGAGGAACACGATCTCGATGTCGAAGACGATGAACAGCATCGCGGTCAGGTAGTACCTGATCGGGATCCGCTGGACGGTCGCTGACCGCGACCCGCCTTTGTGCATACCGCCGGTCTGCGGCTCGAACGGTGGCGCCAGCGGTTCGATGCCGCACTCATAGGCCTCGAGCTTGGCCCGGTTGTACCGGCTTGGGCCGATGACCATGGAGATCACCACCGATACCACCGCGAAGGCGGCCGCTATCGCCCCCAAGACCAGGATCGGCGTGTACAAATCCATACCGCGCAAGCGCTCCCTCGTGGCTGTCGATGTGAGCTAACCCACAGCCTAGCCATGTTTGCGATCCGCGCCACACGTTTTGGTTAGTATCGGTATCCAATGGCTGGGCGCGCCGCAGCGCTGATGTCTCCGCGCTCAAGAGCCAAGAGCGCCAAGCATTCTGACAACTCGGTGGTGCCGGGGCTACTGCACCGGCGTCCGCAGCAGCGACACCACCGCGTCGCCGAGCCGGATCGGGTCGATGGGATGGGGCACCGCGGCCTCGGCCCGCGACCAGTTGGCCAGCCAGGCGTCGTCCGGGCGGCCCGTCAGCACCAGGACGGGTGGACAGTCGTCGATCTCGTCCTTGAGCTGCTTGGCGATGCCCAGGCCGCCGGTCGGACTTGCCTCTCCGTCGAGGATCACCAGGTCGAAGCCGCCGGCGTCCATGTGCTTGATCACCATGGGCCCGGTGGCGACGTCGACGTAGGACAGCTCGGGCAGTTCCGGGTGGATCCGCCGGCCCAGGGCCAGCTGTACTGCCTCCCGGGTGCGCGGATTGTCGCTGTACACCAGGATCCGCAGCGGGCGGGACGGCTCGGCCATGCGCGAGATGCTACCGACCTCGCGGACGCCGGCAGCGATGTCGGCGAATCAGGATGCGTTGCCGCGTGTTTCGCCGGGTCAGGTGCTCGCGCGGCGGAACACCAGATCAGCCGACACGCCTGACTTCGGTCCCATCATCCCGATCATGTTGCCGCTGACCCCGAAGTCGGTGCGGTCGATGGTGGTCTCACCGGCGATCCGGATGGCGCCGTCGTCGAGGACCTCCACGACGGCCGGCAACTCGATCGGCCGGGAGACCCCCTTGATCCGCAGGTCGGCGCGTAGCTCGGCGCGGTCGGTGTCGCGGGGTTCGGCCGCCGTCACGACGACGCTGATCTCGGGGTGGGCGCCGACGTCGAAGAACTCCTCCGACCGCAGATGTGCGTCGCGTTTTCCGATACCGGTGCTCAGTGAGTCGGCGCGCACGTCGACCCGGCCGAACACGGCGCCCGTTCCGGTGATCTGTCCCTCGCCGCTGAAGTCGCTGAACGACCCCTTCACCTTCGCGACGCCCCAGAACGTCCGGTTGCTGAACCCGATGCGGGACCGGTCGGGCACCAGAGTCCACACGCCCACCGCCTGCGGGCTGGCGAGCAGTTCTGCCAAGCTGGCCATGATCACCTCCGTGATTGCTGAGTGAGCAGCGGCGCCATCTCCGCCGGATCGAAGTATTCGTCGATCCGGGTGATCAGCCCGTCGTCGCTCACTCTGATCACGATGCAGACGCGCATCGCGATGGTCGCACCGTCCGTTCCGGCGGCGCGCAGCACGTGCTGCTGGACGAAACCGCCGTCGAACAGCGTGCGATCGAGTATCTCGTAGCGGCGTTCGGTTGTCCGGCTGATGAACCATCCGATCACCCGCAAGGCCCGCGCGCGGTCGTTGTCCTGCCGGTCGCCGGAGTGCCAGACCAGCACGTCGCCGGCCCAGAGCCGTTCGACGGCGGCGGTGTCGCCTGCCTCGATCGCCGTGAAGAGCCGGTCGGCCACCTGGTCGGCGGCCCGGGGCGGAGCCGGTGTCACGGCGACCTCCTGATCGTGGGACTTGACCTCAACGGTGATTGAGGTTTCACACTTCGGTCACAAGCAGGATTCCGCATCAGGAGAGGTCAGGCAATGCCCGAAGTGACACCCGCCAAGTCCGTGTTCGACGACGCCTACCGGTCGGGTACCGCGCCGTGGGTGATCGACGGCCCGCAACCCGCGGTCGTCGAGCTGGAACGGCGTGGACTGATCCGCGGTCGCGTCCTCGACGCCGGTTGCGGTGCCGGTGAGCACACGATCCTGCTGACCGGCCTCGGCTACGACGTGGTCGGGATCGACTTCTCGCCGCACGCCGTGCGCACGGCCCGCGACAACGCGGCGGCCAGGGAAGTGAGCGCGCGGTTCGAGGTCGCCGACGCGCTGGCCTTGGACGGGCCGCACCGGTACGACACCATCGTCGACAGCGCGCTCTTCCACGTGTTCGACGCCGCCGACCGCGCCCGCTACGTCGCCGGGTTGTCCCGGGTGTGCCGGCCCGACGCGCTGGTGCACGTGCTCGCGCTGTCGGATGCCGGCCGCGGATTCGGGCCGCAGGTCAGTGAGGCAGACATCCGCGGCGCGTTCGCCGACGGCTGGGCGCTCGAGGCGCTCGACACCACGACGTACCGCGGCGTGGTGGGGCAGGCGCAGACCGATGCCTACGGCGTGCCGGTCGGCACCCGGGTCGACGAACCGGCCTGGCTGGCCACTGTGCGTCACGTGGCGTCGTAGCCGGGATGGGCGACGGTGAGGCGGTGTCGCACGAGCACCCGTAGGGCGGCCAGCAGCTCGGCGGCCCGGTCGTCGAGCTCACCGGCCCGGATGCCCGCGGCGAGGTGCGTCTCGTCGTCATAGCCGAGTTCGCGCACCGCGGCCGCGACGTCCGCTGCCGACGAGTCCAGCAGTTCGCGTTCGACGGTGCGCAGCACGTTGGCCGCCACCCGGGCGTGGAAGTTGACCTGCCCCTCGGTGGCCTCGCGCACGTCGTGCTCGAGGAATTCGGCGACGGCGGCGACGAGCTCGGCGGCGGTGGGGCGACCGTGCAGCGGCGCGTCGTGGATCACCTCGGGCCCCGTCCTTCCAGCAGTTCCAACAGGTCCCACTCCGTTTCGCAGACCCGTCGGCCGATCGCGGCGAGCTCGACCGACCGGGTCTGCCCGGCGAGGTGCCGCTCGGCCTGGAAGCGGCAGATGACGCCCCAGCGCAGTGTCGCCACCGCCAGCCACCACCGGAAGGCCGCCCGGTCGATCGGGCAACCGCCCGCGGCCTCGTACTCCGAGAGCAGGCTCTCGACGCTGCCCAGCCCGCCCGCCCCGAGGTGCTCGGGCGCTCCGAATCGCCAGGCCCGGATGCAGAACCAGGCCAGATCCTCGTACACCTCGCCGATGTGGACGAGTTCCCAGTCCAGCACGGCCGCCAGCCCGGAGTCGTCGACGATCAGGTTGCCCATCCGGAAGTCGCCGTGCACCAGCCGCGGCGGCGTCGGCGGCGGCCGGTTGGCTTCCAGCCAGCGGAACGCCCACTCGAACGTCGCGGTGGTGTCACCCATCTCGTCGAGCCGCTCGCGCCACTCGGCCAGCGGGTCGGCCGGTGTCAGACCGATGTCGTCGGGGTCCGCGCGATGGATCGCGGCCAGCGCCTGCGCGCACTGCCGCAGCAGCCGGTCGCGCCCGGCGTCGTCGAGGCCGCGGAAGATCCGCCGCACGATGGTCTCGCCCGCGATGGCGCCACAGATCAGATACGGATTGCCCAGCGCCGCAGCCGAATCGTCCGCGGCGAGGATGTGAGGCACCGGTGCGCCGACGGCGGCCGCCCGCTGCTGTGCCCTGGCCTCCAGTTCCATGCCCGCATGCACCTCGTCGGCCGGACCGGTGCGCAGGATCAGCGCCTGGGCCCGGTCGGTGACCGCGTCGAATGCCCAGGTGGTGCGGCTGGCTCCGCCGGTGAGGCGGTGCAGGTCGCGCACCGCCACCGAGTCCCCGAGCACCGGCCGCAGCACCGTGACGAGTGCGCCGGCCAGATCGGTGCCGACATCGCCGCCCGCCATGTCAGCGCTTGCCGAACCCGAAGAGCCGCTGCGCCACCCGCCGGATCTGGATCTCCTCCGCGCCTTCGGTGATGCGGTAGCGCCGGTGGTGGCGGTAGATGTGTTCGAACGGCTCGTGACGGCTGTAGCCCACGCCGCCGTGCACCTGCATGGCCCGGTCGGCGGCCTCACACACCAGCCGGTTCGCCCGGTAGTTGGCCATCGACACCTTGTCCGAGACCTCCATGTGGTGGCTGCGGTCCAGTTCGGTTGCGGCGTAATACACCAGCAGGCGCACCATCTGCGCCTCGGTCTGCAGCTCGACCAGCGGCCACTGCACGGCCTGGTTGACGGCCAGCGGTTTGCCGAACACGTTGCGCGAGTTGGCGTAGGCGACCGCACGGTCGATGCAGTGCTGCGCGGCGCCCAGGCTGCTCGCCGCCTGCCGGATCCGGTTCTCGTGCAGAAAGGTCTGGCCCACCTCGAGGCCCCGGTCCACCTCGCCGAGCACCGCGTCGGCAGGCACGCGGACATCCTTCAGCTCCACCTCGCCGTGGTCGGTCGGCATGTTGAACGTCCACCAGTAGTACGGCACTGTGAAGCCGGGGGAGTCGGTCGGCACCAGGAACGCCGTGATGCCCCGCGCCTGGCCGGGTTCGCCGGACGTGCGGGCGAAGATCAGGTCATGAGTGGCGCGGTGCACCCCGGTGTTCCACCGCTTCGTGCCGTTGATCACCCAGCCGTCGCCGTCGGGAACGGCGCGCGTCTCCAGCCAGGTGGCGTCGGAACCGTGCTTCGGCTCGGTCAGCCCGAAGGCCATCGACCGCTCGCCGGTCAGCATGGCTTCGATCCACTCGGCTTTCTGCGCCTCGGTGCCGAACCGGTCCATCATGATGACCTGGGGGAAGTTCCCCACGATCGAGGACTCGTCCTGCAGGTCGTTGTGCAGGCCCAGACCCTTGTGCGCCAGGTGTTCCCGGATCACCGCCATGTCGATGTTGGTGCCGTCGCGGCCGCCGAACCGGGACGGCAGTCCGTAGCGCAGCCAGCCCGCCGCGTCGGCGCGCCGCCGCATCTCATCGAGCAGGTCCTCCCACTCGCGGCGCGGGATCCCGCCGTTGTCCCAGTCCGTGCGCGCGTACTCGCGGCGGTGGTCGAAGTACTGGATGTGTTCGCGCTCCAGCGGTTTGATCTCCGCCTCGACGAACGCGTCCATCTCCTCCAGTAGCGCCGGAAGATGTTGCGGCAGTGCGAAATCCACTCTGATTCCTCTCTGGTGCTCAGTAGCCGTACAGTGTCTTCTTCCAGATCGTCGACAGCGTGGTGATCGCCTCGGCATCGCCGATCCGCAGCCCGAGGCCGTTGGGCCGCAGGAACACCGCGGTGAAGTTCTCGAACAGCAGCGCGATCGCCGCGCCGGTGTGGCCGGGATCGAGGTCGGCGGCGTAGCCCTGCTCCTGCGCGCGGCGCACGGTCGCGGAGACCATGTCGACGCCGAAGCGCCGGAACTCGTTCTGCACGTCGGCGAATCTGGGTCGGGTGTCGGCCAGCTGGTTGACCGCGATCATGATGCCGATGTTCTGCTTGAACATGTTCCAGTAGCCGGTGACCACGGCCGAGAAGAAGGCCGTGTCGTCCGCCGACTCGGGCAGATGGACGGTGAGTCCGGACGGCACCACCACGTCGTGCAGGAAAGACTCCGCGAGCGCGACCAGCAGGTCTTCCTTGTCGCGGTAGTAGCGGTAGAACACCGCGGGTGACTTGCCCGCCGCAGCGGTGATGTCGGCAAGCGTGGTGCCGTGGAAGCCGCGTTCGGCGAACAGTTTCCGTGCTGCCGTCTCGATCGCGCCACGCGTCTGGCGGCCCTTGGCGGTGAGCGAGTCGGTGGCCACGGTCAGGGCAGGATCCGGTCGCCGGCGCGCAGCAGCGCGCTCGGCAGGTCGTGGCCGACGACCCGGCGGGCCACGTCGGCGGCGGCGATGGCCGCCCGCAGGTCGACGTCGACCTCGATGCCGCTGTCGCGCAACAGGTAGACGAGATCTTCGGTGGCGATGTTGCCGCTGGCGCCCGGAGCGAACGGGCAGCCGCCGAGCCCGCCCACCGAGGCGTCGAGCCGGGTGATCCCCGCGGTGACGGCGGCGTACGCGCTCGCCAGGCCCGCGCCGCGGGTGTTGTGGAAGTGCGCGCCGAGCGGGATGTCGCCCGACACCGGGCGGACGGCGGCGACCAGGTCCGCGACCCGCTTGGGGGTCGTCGTGCCGATCGTGTCGGCGATCGCCAGCCGGTCGGCGCCGAGTTCGGTGGCCGCTGCGGCGATGTCGACGACGCGGCGCGGGTCGGTGGGACCGTCGAAGGGGCAGTCCCACGCGGTGGCGATGATGACCTCGATGGTGGCGCCGCCGTCGTGCGCGATGCGGGTGATGTCGGCGATCAGGTCGGTGGACTCGGCCGTCGACCGCCCCACGTTGGCCTGGCTGTGGCCGTCGGCCGCCGACACGACGTACTCGATCGAGCCCATGCCGGCGGCGATCGCGCGCTTCGCCCCGCCGGGACCTGCCACCAGGGCGGAGAACTCGACATCGTGCTCGTCCCGGAACCGGTCGAGTTCGGCGGCCAGTTCGGCGGCGTCGGCGAGCGCAGGCACCTTCGACGGCGACACGAAGGCGGTCGCCTCGATCTCGCGGACGCCGGTCGCGACAACCGCCTCCAGCAGTTCCAGCTTCGCCGGCAACGGGATCGGCGCCTCGATCTGCAGCCCGTCGCGCAGCGACACCTCCCGGATGTCGACCCTGTCCGGCAACCCGCTCACAGCACTCCCTCCGCCCGCAGTTCGTCGAGTTGCTCGGCGGTCCGCCCGAGCAGACCCGAGTAGACCTCCTCGTTGTGCCGGCCCGGTCGCGAGGGGCCCGCGCTGCGGATGCTTCCCGGCGACTCCGAGAGCACCGGAACGATGCCGGGCCCCAGGACCGTGCGCCCGATCCTCTCGTCGTGGTGTTCGGCGATCATGCCGCGCGAAAGCAGCTGCGGGTCGACGACCACCTCGGCGACGGTGTTGATGGGCCCGGCGATCACCCCGGCGGCCGACAGCACGTCGATGATGTCGCCCGGTTGCCGCTCCGCCGCCCAGTCGCCGATGATCTTGTCGAGTTCGTCCTGGTTGCGGCCGCGGGCGACATGGTCGGCGAACCGGTCGTCGGTGGCGAGCTCGGCACGGTCCATCGCCAGGCAGAGCCTGCGGAACACGGTGTCCTGGTTGGCCGCGATCACCACCCAGCTGCCGTCGGCGGTCTTGTAGATGTTCGACGGCGCGATGCCCTCCAGCCGCGTGCCCGAGGGTCCGCGCACGACACCGCCGACGTCGTAGTCGGGGATCGTCGACTCCTGCACGGCCAGACAGGATTCGGTGAGTGCGGTGTCGACGACCTGGCCTTCGCCGGTGACCGAGCGCCGGTACAGCGCGGCGAGCGCGCCCTGGGCGGCGAACATGCCTGCGAGGCTGTCACCGATCGAGAGCGCGAGCCGGGGTGGCGGGCCGCCGGGGAAGCCGTTGAGATGGCGCAGTCCGCTGGCCGCCTCCGCGACCGAGGCGTATCCCGCTCGGTGCGCGTCGGGTCCGGTCTGCCCGTAGCCCGACACCCGGACCAGGATGATGCCCTTGTTGCGATCGCGCAGTACGTCGTAACCCAGGTCCCACTTCTCCAGCGTGCCGGGCCGGAAGTTCTCCACGATGACGTCGGAGCGCTCGACGAGTTCGAGGAACAGCTCGCGACCGCGGGGTGTGCGCAGGTCGAGGGTGATCGCCTTCTTGTTCCTGGCGTGCACCGTCCAGAAGAAGTGCTCGCCGTCGAGTTCGGCCTGTCCCCAGGTGCGCAGTGGGTCGGGTGCGCCGGGCGGCTCGATCTTGATGACATCGGCGCCCATGTCGCCGAGCAGCCGGCCGGCGAAGGGCCCGGAGATCAACGTGCCCACCTCGATGACGCGGACGCCGTCGAGCGCGCCGGTCGGAGTGTGCGCCGGGTCGGCTTCTCGCCCGCCGGTAGGTGTCATTGCGCCCTCGCGAAGTCGTGGCGGATCAGCCAATCCGTCACGATACTCACCGCCTGGCGCAATTGAGCGCGTTGGTCGGGACCGGCGTAGTAATGGTTGGCGCCGGGGATCTCGTGCATCTCCTTGTCGGGGTGCCCGATCGCGTCGAAGAGCCGGCGGGTGTGGCTGGGCGTGCAGGCGTCGTCGGCGAGATTGCCGATCACCAGTGCGGGCACCGCGATGTCCGGCCCCGCCTTCACGGCGTCGCCGTTGGCGTCGTCATAGCTCCACTGCGACAGCCAGCTGCGCAGGGTGCAGAACCGGGCCAGCCCGACCGGGCCGTTGTTGACCACCTGTGGATCGCCGAGATAGCAGGTGCCCGGTGCGCGTTCGTTGGGGTCGACCGTCGGGTCGAGCCAGCGGGGGTCGGCCATGGTGCCGTGAACGACGAAGGCGAACTCGTCTGCGGGGCGGCCGGCGGCCTCCAGCTCGGCCAGTTTCGCCCTGACCCACTTCGTGATCCGCCGGTTGCGGTCGATCTGCGCCTGCCGGTAGCGCTCGAGGAACGCATCCGTGTACGGCGGCTGGTTGGGGTTGGCGGGGTCGTACAGGTCGAGTTCCGGATCGCGGTCGATGGGGTCGGACTCGTCGAGGATCGAGGCGTCGAGCCATTCGGTCAGCGTGCCGTGGCGACTGATGTGGGCGGCCAGCAGCATGATCCCGTCGGCCGGGATGAGGCCCAGCTTCGTGAGGTCGGGTCCGTCGCCGGACGGGCTCGCCGTCACGGTGGGACGCTGCGCCTGCTGCTGATAGAACGCCGACAACGAGCCGCCGCCGCTCCAGCCGGCCAACACCACCTTCTGGTAGCCCAGCCGGTTCCTGGCGTCCTTGATGCACTCGCCGAGATCCTCAACCACCTTCTCCATCAACAGTGCGGAGTCGGTGCCGCGAAAACGGCTGTTGCAGTAGATGACATGGTGTCCGGCGCGGGCCAACGCATTCATCATCGGGAGGTAGGCGCCGCCGCCGATGGGGTGCATGAACACCAGCACGGTATTGGATGCTCGGGTCTTGGGCCGGAGCAGATGACTCTCCAGGACGACGAGTTCGGCGACGCCGCCGTAGACGTCCCGAACGCCTGAAGTGTTCTGATAGGCAACCAGATACGGGATCCGGTCGTACTCGTGCTTGATCGCGGTCGTCATGTCAGTGCTGTCTCCTCTTCGCGCAAGCGCTCATCAGTGCTGCCCGAGGTCGTTGGCGAGGATCTCGGCCGACGGGACGAGCCTGCGCCTGGTGTCGACGGCGATCACCGACCAGTCGACCCGGCTGTACTCGTCGAACTTCCGCCTCGCCCGTTCCCGTGCCTTCTCCGGTGCGCCGTGATGCACGCCCTGCGGTGCGTGGGAGATCAGTCCGGGCGGCATCGGGATGCCGTAGAGCGAGCCGCTGTGGAAGAACGCGATCTCGTCGAAGTCGACGTTGCGGTGATACCAGGGGGTGCGTTCGGTGCCCGGCACGGATTCGGCGGGTTTGGGCAGGAAGTTCATCACGTAGACGCCGGTCGCCTGCATGAACAGGTGCACCGTCGGCGGCAGGTGCACGCTGTCGGAGGTGATGACGTTGTAGTCGGCGATGTTGAAGGTGAAGGGGAAGTTGTCACCCCGCCATCCCTCGACGTCCAGCGGATGGTGCCGGTAGTACAGGCTGGTCGGTCCGCCCTCGTGGTAGAGCCGCACTTCGTACTCACCGTCGGTGTGCGGGCCGACACCGTCGCCGATCGGTGCCGGTTCGGGAACGACGATCAAAGACGGGTCGAACGGGAAGTGCCTGCCCAGCGAGCCGGCCGGCGGTACCCGGAAGTCGTCGGTGGACTGGATCATCAGCCACATGGACTCGGCAGGATCGTCCCCCGTGTGATCGGGGATCTGGCGCCAACTGCACG
This sequence comes from Mycobacterium hippophais, assembly GCF_027529605.1. NCBI lineage: Bacteria > Bacillati > Actinomycetota > Actinomycetes > Mycobacteriales > Mycobacteriaceae > Mycobacterium > Mycobacterium hippophais. The sequence goes on from NZ_JAPZPY010000010.1 coordinate 94,814, forward strand.
CCTTGGGGATGTACACCCAGTCGCCTTCGCGGTAGCGCAGCGGCCCGAATTCCGTTTCGAGCAACCCGCTTCCTTTGTGGACGAACGACAACAAATCGCCGTCGATGTAGCGGGCGAAGAAGGGCATCTCCTCGGCGCGCCGGGACAGCAGCACCTGGCAGTCGGGGTTCGAGAACATCAGCAGTGGCGCCCCGGCGGCGTCGGCCGCGTCGGACGGCTTGAGCTGGTCGCCGAGGACGTCGAGGGGACGCAGTGGACCCGCGGCGCGGAACTCGGTTGGGTCGTTGCGCCGGTACAGGTTGGCGGTGCGCCCGGTGAACCCGCCGCGACCGAGTTCGTCGTCCTTCTGGCCGTCGAGGTCCGCGTGCGGACGCCGCGGTGTCTTGCCTCTGTGCAGGTGAACGAACGATTCCATCAGCGGCTCCGATGACGTGGTGGCGGTCGAGGACGGGCGAAACTGAAACTGACGTTACTTTTATCTCAAGAGCGTCGCAAGGGTCTGCGATGAGTTCGGCGTGCGGCCCGGGTCGGTTCTGCTGACATCCGCCGAGAAAGGGCCACCGCCATGCCGAACGACGTCATCACTGCCACCACGACCGTCGACGCCTCCGCCGACACCGTGTTCGCCATCCTCGCGGACCCCGCGCAGCATGCCGCGATCGACGGCACCGGGTGGGTGCGCGAGTCGCTCGACGGCCGCACGCTGACCGAGGCCGGTCAGATATTCCGGATCGCGATGTACCACGACAATGTCGAATTCGACGACGGTCATTACGAGATGGCGAACAAGGTGGTGCACTTCGACCGCCCGCACGGGATCGCCTGGGAGCCCGGCCAGCGGCCCGCCAACGGCGGGGACATCGAGTTCGGCGGCTGGATCTGGCGCTACGACCTGACGGCCGAGGATCCGGCTCGAACTCGTGTCACGCTCACCTACGACTGGTCGGGCGTGGGATCGGCTCTGCGCGAGCACATCGAGTTCCCGCCGTTCGCGATCGAGCACCTGCACAACTCGCTCGACCACCTTGCCGAACTGGCGCGCCGCGGATGATCGGGCGGCTCACGGCCGCAGCATGAACTCCACGAAGTGTTCGCGCTGCGCCGCCGTCAGCGGCCTCGGCCGCGAGCCGGCCAGGTGCAGGAACCCCACGCCTGCGGCGAACGTCGTGCCCGCGCGCAGCTCCGTCTCCTCCGGTGAGAAGCCGAGGTCGAGGAAGGCCTGGCGCACCGCGCGCAGCACCCGCCGATCCGCGGCGTCGACGCTCGCCGCGACGGCTTTGTCGGAGCGTGCCCATTCCCGCATGGTGCGTTCGAGCCGCCAGTGCCGCGGGCTGACGAGTGCCGAGATCAACATGGACAACCGTTGGCGCGGTGGATGTCCCGCGATCTCGGCGAACACCCGGTGCTCTGCACCGCGCTGTGCTCCCCAGTTCTCGATCAGCGCGGCGCGGTAGCCGGCCATGTCCGTGAAGTGCCAGTAGAAGCTGCCCTTGGTGACGCCGAGTCGTTCGGTGAGCCGGTCGAGTTTCAGCGAAGGCAGGCCGTCTTCGGCGAGGATCGAATAGCCCGCGAGAATCCAGTCGTCGACCGACAGTCGACTGTTCGTCCTCGTTCGGGCCGCCATGTCGGGATCCTACGTGCCGGGGATCGTCACCCGTCGAGGTCGACGCGCACGGTGAGCAGGCTGGTGCCGAAGGTCCGCACTCCAAAGCTGTTGAATTGCGGGAGCTCACGCAATCGCGCGTGGGCGTCGTCTTCGGGCAGCAGGTGTGCGGTACCCGAGTGCCACCTGCCCCGCAGCCGCACGCGCACCCGGGGGTCGGCCTGGATGTTGCGGATGTACTGGGATCGCTCGCCGAACTCCGAGACGAACCAGAACGTGTTGCCGGTCCGTCTGCCGCCCAGCGGGGTTCGTCGCGGCTGACCTGATCGGCGTCCGGTGGTCTCGAGCAGCGTCTGCATCGGCACCAGCCGCATCACCGGATTCGCCAGGTACTTCTGGAACGCGCGGGTGAAGCCATCGCGCAGTTCGGCCATCGTCTCCTCCTCCTCGTCGTCGTCCGATCAGACCATCGCGATCGGTGAGATCCGAAGGCCGACGCTCAGCGCGCCGGCCAGCTCCCGGCTGGTGTCGTAGTCGAAGATCGCGTGCCCGGACAGCACGTCGACGTCGCGCTTGGCTCGCTGCAGCGGATTGTCCACGAAGTGGGCGGAGGCGCCCGACGCGCTCAGCAGCAGCCCGATCACCGAGCGCGACTCGTGCACGATGTGCGCGGCGACCAGCCGGCCCTGACCTCGGGTCTGTCGGCTGATCGGATCGCCGGTGCGGACCAGGAGGTTGATCTCCGTGACGGTCTCGGTGAGCAGCCCACGTAGCGCCCGCAGCCGTACCTGCGCCTCGCCGAGACGCGCCTGCGCCATCGGCTTGTCCTTCTGCTTCACGCCCTCGTACGCCAGCACCCGCTCTGACAGTCGCTCGGCATAGATGTCGGCGACCCGTTCCGCGCTGCCCAGCGCCGGCATCGCGGCCAACAGCGCCAGCGCAGGCACCAACGGCCAGCGGTAGGTGGGGGAGTCGTGCAGGGCGGCGCCCGGCGCGGTGCCCGCATAGATGTCGGCGGCCCGGACCAGGCGGTGTTCGGGGACGAATACGTCGGTGATCACCACGTCGTTGGATCCGGTGGCCCGCATGCCGTCGGTGTGCCAGACGTCGACGACCTCGACATCGGAGGTCGGCAGCAGCGCCAGCGCGGGATAGAACCCGTCGTCGGGCCCGCACAATGCACCGACCATGAACCAGTTGGCGTGCATCGCACCCGTGGCCCAGGACCAGCGGCCGCTCAGCCGCACCCCGCCGGCAGTCGGCGTACCGCGGCCGGTAGGGGCAAGCGGTGCGGGCGCCAGCACCGGGCCCGTCGCGAAGGCCTCCGCCTGTGCCTGCTCGCCGAACAGGGCGAGCAGCCAGTTGTGCAGCGCGTAGAAGCCGATCGTCCAGGCGCTCGACGCGCACCCGTGCGCCATCCGGCGAACGGGGTCGAGGATCGCCGGGAAGTCGGCCTGCCTGCCGCCGAAGCGGGCCGGCGCCAGCAGCTCGGTGAAACCCGACTCGCGGAGGTCCTCGATGGTCGCCGCCGGCAGGCGCCGCAGCTCCTCGGCCTCTCGAGCGCGCTCGGCGAGGCGGTCGACGAAGGCGGGCCCGATCGGTGACTGAGCCGCCGTGGAGGTGAGCATGGCGGCCAAGCTACCATACTTTTAGGTATGGAAAGCGGTCCGCGGCGGGGCTGCCGATACGGTCGCTGAAACGGCGACCGGCCGCAGTCTGTCCTGGTAGACGGCATGTGGGCGGCGTTCTTCGCGGGCGGGCGGCTTGGTGTCCGGAACCTCGGGACGTGGTCCGGCCGACTTGACGGGGTTTTCTCAGCTTGACCCTCATGTTTTACTTCAGGCGCGACAACTGAATCTCTCGGTCCGTTCTGCTGCCGTTTTTCACGATCAGCCCGGGCGGGCGCGCGACAGCGCAGTGAAGAAACTGCTGCGGTGCCGTATTTGCGATCTGTGATCGCGAGGTATTGGCGAATGACGCGGTAACCGGTAGATGGATGGACTCCTCTCTATGACCTTCGTTGACAAGATTCGTAACCGTTGGGCCCGCCGCTTCGCGGTGGTCGTCGCCGTCGCGGCACTCCTCCCCGGCGTGATCGGCTTCACGGGCGGCTCGGCGATCGCCGGGGCGTTCTCCCGCCCGGGCCTGCCGGTCGAGTACCTGATGGTTCCGTCCCCGTCGATGGGCCGCGACATCAAGGTCCAGTTCCAGAGTGGTGGCGCGGGATCGCCCATCGTCTACCTGCTGGACGGTCTGCGCGCCCGCGAAGACTTCAACGGCTGGGACATCGAGACCCAGGCGTTCGAGTGGTATCTCGATTCGGGTCTGTCACTCGTGCTCCCGGTGGGTGGGCAGTCGAGCTTCTACACCGACTGGTACCAGCCGGCGTGCGGCAAGGTCGGCTGCCAGACCTACAAGTGGGAGACCTTCCTGACCTCCGAGCTGCCGAACTGGCTGGCGGCCAACCGTGACGTCAAGTCCACCGGCAGCGCCGCGGTCGGTCTCTCCATGGCCGGATCCGCCTCGCTGATCCTGTCGGCCTACCACCCGCAGCAGTTCATCTATGCCGCCTCGCTGTCGGGCTTCCTGAACCTGTCCGAGGGCCATTGGCCGTTCCTGGTCGGCCTGGCGATGGGCGACGCCGGTGGCTACAAGTCCGAACCGATGTGGGGCCCGGGCGGCAGCGAGGCGTGGCGGCGCAACGACCCGACGGTCAACATCGACAGGATCGTCGCGAACGGCACCCGCATCTGGGTCTACTGCGGCAGCGGCAAGCCCGGTGAGCTGGGCGGCGGAGGCCTGCCGCAGGAGTTCCTGGAGAGTCTGACGCTGCGCAGCAACATCAGTTTCCAGGAGCGCTACATCGCCGCGGGCGGCCAGAACGGCGTGTTCAACTTCCCGCCGAGCGGCACCCACACCTGGATGTACTGGGGCCAGCAGCTGCAGCAGATGAAGCCCGACCTGCAGCGGGTGCTGATCGGCTGACCCGACGAAAGATCGCCGAACCCCCGCCACGCTTCGTGCGTCGCGGGGGTTTCGCGTCTCTACGATGGCGTCATGACCGCAGTCAACGCTCTGGTGGCGCACCAGGACTCCGACGGATCGATCGCCCTGAACCCGGAGGTGGTCGACGAAAGCTTCCTGCCCGACGGTGAGGTGACCATCGCCGTCGAATACTCCGGTGTGAACTACAAGGACGCACTGGCCATCACCCCTAAGGGTGGCGTGGCCCGGTCCTACCCGCTGATCCCGGGCATCGACGCCGCCGGGACCGTGGTCGCCAGCACGGCCGACGGTTTTGCGCCCGGCGACCGGGTGGTTGCGCACGGCTACGACATCGGGACCGGCCGACACGGGGGCTACGCCGACCGTGCCCGCTACCCCGCCGACTACCTGGTCAAGCTCGATGCGCTCAGCACGGCCGAGGCGGCAGCGATCGGCACCGCAGGCTTCACCGCCGCGATGAGCGTTGACGTGTTGCGCCTCAACGGCATCCGTCCGCAGGACGGGCCGATCCTGGTGACGGGCGCCACGGGGGGCGTCGGCAGTATCAGCGTCGACCTGCTGGCGGGGCTGGGTTACGAGGTGATCGCTTCGACGGGCAAGGCCGATGCCCATGACTTCCTGATGGAGCTGGGCGCCTACCAGGTGATCGGCCGGCTGCCGGCCGAGGGCGAGAAGGTCCGCCCGCTGGGCAAGTCCAGCTATGCCGCCGTCGTCGACAGTGTCGGCGGGGACACCCTGGCGTATGCGCTCAGCGTCCTGAACTACGGCGGCGTGGCGGCGGTGTCGGGCCTCGCCCGGTCACCGGAGCTTCCGACCACGGTGCTGCCGTTCATCCTCCGCGGCGTCACCCTGGCGGGGATCGACTCGGTACAGCTGCCGATCGAGCGGCGTCGCGAGCTCTGGCGGGCGATCGAGGGCGACCTCAGGCCGGCTCACCTCGACGCGATCACCAGCGACGTGTCGATCCTCGACGCGCCGCACACGCTGCGCAGCATCGTCGGCGGCGGCGTCACCGGGCGCACACGCGTCGCGGTCGCCGGCGGCTTCTGACCGTCCGGGACTACTTGAGCTCGGCGGAGGACAGCCCGAGCAGCCGGCGCGCGACGACCAGCTGCTGGATCTGCTGGGTGCCCTCGAAGATGTCGAGGATCTTGCTGTCGCGGGCCCACTTCTCCAGCAGTGTCTCCTCGGAATAGCCCGTGGTGCCCGCCATCTCGACGGCCTTGAGGGTGATGTCGCTGGCCACCCGGGCGGACTTGGCCTTGCCCATCGACGCCTCTTTCGAGTTCGGGATGGCGTTGTCGGCCTGCCACGCCGATCGCACGGTCAGCAGGTAGCCGGCCTCCCAGTCGGCCTCCATCCGCAGGAACTCGGCGGCGGCGGCGCTCTGTGCGTGCGCGGGCTTGTCGTAGGAGATCTCGATCCCTGCGTCGGTGAGGATCTTGCGCAGATCCTCCAGCGCGGCGCGGGCGATTCCGACGGCCATCGCGGCCACGATCGGACGGGTGTTGTCGAAGGTCTCCATCACCCCCGCGAAACCCTTGTCGACGTGGATCTCTGGGTCCCCGAGCAGGTTCTCCTTCGGCACCCGGGCGTTCTCGAAGCGGATCGCGGCGGTGTCCGAGGCCTTGATGCCGAGCTTGTGCTCGAGGCGCTCGACGGTGACACCCGGATGCTCACGCGGGACGATGAACGACTTGATCGCCGCCCGGCCCAGTGACTTGTCCAGGGTTGCCCACACCACGATGTGGGTGGCGCGGGATCCCGCGGTGACGTATATCTTCTCGCCGTTGATCACGTACTCGTCGCCGTCGAGCACCGCGGTGGTGGTCACCGCCGCCGAGTCCGATCCGAAGCCGGGCTCGGTGATCGCCATCGCGGCCCAGACGTCCTTGCCCAGCTTCTCCAGCTGGTCGGGCGTCGCCACCGAGGAGATGGCGGCGTTACCGAGGCCCTGACGTGGCACCGACAACAGCAACGCCACATCGCCCCAGCTGACCTCCAGCGCGTTCACCAGCGCGGACATGTTCCCGCCGTTGACGTTCTGCTTGGGGCCACCGCTCGAATCGCGGAACGCCTCGGCGCCGGCGAAGGAGATGGTGTTCGCCTCGGAGATGCCCTCGAACAGGTCTGCGAGGGTGTCCAGCTCCACCGGGTAGGCGTGCTCGGCGAGATCGTACTTGCGCGAGATCGGCCTCAGCATCTCGGCGGCGCCCTCGTGGGCCATGTCGATGACGGCCTGCAACTTCTTCGGCATTTCCAGATTGATTGCCATGACTGGGTTTTCCGTTCCTGGTGTCTAGGTTGCCGTTACAGGACGACGACGCCCTCGGCGACGCCGAGCGCACGAAGGTCGCGGTACCAGCGTTCCACCGGATGTTCCTTGGTGAATCCGTGACCGCCCAGCAGCTGGACGCCGTCGAGGCCGATCTGCATGCCCTTGTCGGTGCCGAACTTCTTGGCCAGTGCCGCCTCACGGGCGAAGGACAGGCCCTGCTCCGCGCGTGCGGCGCCGCGCCAGGTGATGAGCCGTAGCCCGTCGAGTTCGATGGCGATGTTCGCGCACATGAATGCCACCGACTGCCGGTGCGCGATCGGCTCGCCGAAGGCCTCACGTTCCTTGACGTAGGGCACGACGTAGTCGAGCACCGCGTGCGATGTGCCGACGGCCAGTGCGGCCCAGCCCAATCGGGCCAGTGCGATGGCCTCCGAGTAGTCCGCATCGGTGGCCTGGTCCTCGCCCAGCCGGTTGCCCAGGGGGACCGCGACGTTGTCGAGTTCGACACGGCCGAGTGCGGCGGCGCGGATGCCCATGCTCGGGTCGGCCTTGACCGTCAGCCCTTCGGAGGCCGACTCGACGATGAAGAGGGCGGGCTTGCCGTTGAGTTGAGCGCCGATGACGAACAGTTCGGCGTCGGCCGCGGCAGGCACCAGGGATTTCACTCCGTTCAGCCGGTAGCCGCTCGGGGTGCGCACCGCGGTGGTCCTCAACGCGGTCGGATCGAACAGCGCATGCGGTTCGGCGATCGCGACGCACGCCTGCGGCACGTTCTCGCCGGCGAACTCCTTGAGGTAGGTGGCCTGCTGGTCGGCGCTGCCCCAGTGGGTCAGTGCGGACGCGACACCGCCGGGGGCCAGGATCGGCAGCGCGAGTCCCATGTCGCCGTATGCGAGGGCTTCGGCGACGAGCGCGTTGGTGACGGTGCCGCGGTGCTCGGCGATGCCGTCGAAATCCTCGGGCACGTTGACGGCGGTGATGCCGAGTTCAGCGGCCTTGGCGATGAGATCCGCCGGGTACGCCGCGGCGGCGTCGGCGTCGTGCGCGGCCGGGCGGAGAATCTCCTCGGCGAACTCCGCCACGGTCTCGACGATCATCTTCTGGTCGTCGTCGGGCGTGAGGTCGAAGTAATCCGCGCCGCTCGGCTTCAGTCGCGTCGGCGGCTTACCGAGACCCTGCACCCGGTTGAACTGGCGGGTGGAGGCGCCGAGTGCCGAGAACGCCGTCCGCACGCCGTAGCGCAGGCCGCGATTGAGCGGATCGCGCAGCCCGTGCCGGTCCAGGAACTCCTGGCCGACGAGGGGCGTGACCAGGGCCAACCCGACCGAGGTCGCCGTCCGCTTGGGGCGTTGCAGGCCGATGGCGCTCTCACGTCCGGAGCGCCGTTGACGCTTCGGCTCTGAGCCGTTCTTGGACGGCAGGGTGTTGGTCATGCGACAGCCTCACTTCGTCGGGCGGTACCTGCGACCGTATCTTACTCCAGAGTAAGGTACGCCCGTTCTGTCGTGAACGTCACAGCCGGGCCCGGCACCGGATTCACGCGGGGAGGCGATCTGCTGACTGAGGTCATCGAACGCTGGAAGCTCGGCGGTGGACGTCGGTCGAATAGCACTTAAGCACCGACTCGGACCGTGATGACAGGTTCCGTGACGGCTGTCTGAATGACTATAGTCAGTGAGGATGAGCCGTAGCTCTATCGTCTTTGCCGGGAGACGGCGAGGGCGTTGCCGCACGGCCGGACACAGGTAGGAGCCGCAAGCGTGCCGAAGCCGCCCGAATCACATGCCGCCGACTGGGACCTTCGGCACGAGGACTTCCAGGACGACGGGTTCCTCTACGACGTGTACGCCGTCATGCGCCGCGACGGCCCCTTCGCCCACACCGACACCCCGTTCCTCGCGCCGTCGCCGGGCGGCGCCTGGGTCGCCGTGCGTTACCGGGAATGTCATCAGATCCTGCAGGACTGGGAACACTTCTCGAGCAATCCGACTCCGGAGGGCGCCGAGCATCTCGCCGGCGACCTCGTGATCACCCTCGATCCGCCACGGCAGCAGAAGTTCCGCCGGGTTCTGAACCCATACTTCTCACCGGCGCGGATGAAGGCGCTCAGCCCACAGATCCGCGCCGAGACCGACCTGCTGATCGACGAGTTCATCGAGGCGGGGGAGGGCGACCTGGCGCAGATCGCCTGGCGTCAGCCCGGGATCGTCTTCTTCAAGTACCTACTCGGCATGCCCGTCGACGATGTCCCGCTGTGTCTGCAGCTGGCCGATTGCGCCTTGAACGGTGTGACCGAGCAGGATCGGATGACGGCGTGGGGCGGTCTCTATCAGCACATCCACGACGCGGTGTCACTGCGCACCACCCAATCGCCTCGGGATGACATGATCGACGTCCTCCTCAGCGCCGAGATCGACGGCGAGAGACTTCGTTTCGAGGACGTCGTCTCCAATGCGATGTTGCTGGTCCAGGCAGGGCTGGAGACCACGGCGAACGCGATGTCATACGCGTTCCATCACCTCGCCACGCATCACGGGGACCGCGATCGGCTGATCGGGGAACCCGACCTGATGCCGAAGGCCATCGAGGAGTTCCTCCGATTCGCCGGCTCCATCCACGGCATCCCGCGGACCGTCACGAAGGAAGTCGAAGTCAGCGGGCACACGTTCCATCCCGGAGAGTCGGTTGTGGTCAATTACGCGTCAGCCAATCGGGACGGCGACGCCTTCCCGGAGCCGGACCGTTGCCTGCTGGATCGCACGGCGAACCGGCACCTCGGCTTCGGTGCGGGTGTGCACCGTTGTCTGGGCTCCAATCTCGCGCGGCTGGAGTTCCGCATCGGCGTCGAGCAGGCGTTGCGACGGATGCCCGAACTCTCGCTCGCTCCCGGCGACGCAGCCGACTTCCACGGGAACTCGATCACCCGCGGATACCGCCGCATCCCGGTGGTGTTCACCCCAGGCGAGCGGTCCACCGACAGAGTTGCCGAAGCCGGACCGGCCGCGGCCGGGGCGCTGTGGGCATGAGCCGTCGTCGGCCTCACGGTAGACCGTGCCGTAAGCGTTGTGGTTAATCCGCTCGCCTCCGCATCGTTCAGGCCGGGAAATCGCGAATTGACCAGTGTGGCTATTAATTACGCGCCGGTCTCCGCGCCGGCAAAACCTTGGCGGGGGGGTGATCACCGCTGTAGGGTCGGTGAACATCGCAAATCCGGGGAGGGACGTTTGATGTCGTCGACCGAGGTCGCTGCGCGCGCTGACGAGTATTCGAATCCCGACGGGATCGTGCCGGACCAGAAGAGCTGGCTGACAGTCCTGAAGTGCTGGCGCGGCTTCATCCTGACCGGTCACCACATCGACCAGGTGTACTTCGCGTACCTCGCCATGCAGGCGGCCCAGTACGCACGGTCGTACTACCAGGTGCGCTCGCACCCCACCGGCCGGATCCTGCTGCGGGACAAGCCCGACCTGCTGGCGGTCCTGCGCGACGACGACTACCTGGCGTCACTGCCCCCGGGAACCGTGGGTCACGCGTACCGCTCTTTCCTACGGAGCAACCGGCTCGACGCGGGGGTGTTCCAGGAGAACAAGACCATTCGTCCGCTCGCCGAGAAGTACAACTGGTCGGACGACTTCTACTACCTCATGGTGCGGACCACCGCACTGCACGACATGCACCACGTTCTCGGCGGTTACGGGCCGGACATGGCCGGCGAGGTGGCGACCATCGGATTGCATTGCGGGCAGATGGAACCCGCGGGGCCGCTCAAGAAGCTCGGCTATCTGATGGCGATCTTCATTCCCGGCGCGTCGATGCGACACAAATTGCGCGTCTATCGGGAGGCCCTCGAGCGGGGGAGCCGGGCCGACCTCATCGTGGCGGCGCCGTGGGAAGAGTTGCTCGACAAGCCCCTCGACGAGGTGCGCGCGCTGCTGGGAGTCGCGCCCGCCGAAGAGGCCCATCCGAACGGCTGGTGGTTCACGAAGTGGACCCCGATCGGTATGCCGAAGCCGACGCGATGGGACTACGACGAGATCCTCGCCGAGGCGCGCGCCGGCTCGATGTCGAGCGCTTCCGTTCCCGCCTGACGCCGAAGGTCGCGCGCTGCTAAGAGCTCTTCGCAGTGAGTTCGTCTGCAGCAGAAAGCAATTCGGCGAGCGCCACCGGGAGGCCGTCGGCCAGCTCCCAGACGTCGGGCAGCAGGTCGGCGCACGCCACCAGTCCCACGTCGAAGTGTCCGTAGTAGGTGCCCACCGAGACGTTCAGGCCGACTCCGTTCAGGACCGGTCCGAGCGGATAGATCCGGCGCACCGTGGCCCCCAGCAGGTAGGACTGCTCCAGCGCGCCGATGACGTTGGACAGCGACAGGTTGAACCACGGCCGGCGACCGCTGAGCCCCGAGCGGGCGTACAGCCACGTCACCGCGCCCATGAGGCCCGGGGCGCACTCGGCCCAGTCCCGCACCAGCGTGCCGACGATGTCGGCACTGGCCTCTTTGGCGCGCGCCGTCGCCGCGGCGACGGCCAGCAGTCGCTGTACCGGATCCGCCACGTGGGTGTGCAGGCTGGAGAACATCACCGACATGTTGTTGGCGCCCGACAGGTCCGACTCGTCGACGACCCCGATGGGGATCATCGCGACCAGTGCCTCCTCCGGGAGGGCGTCGCGATCCACCAGATAGCGACGGATCGCACCCGACACCACCGCGAGCACCACGTCGTTGACCTTCACTCCGAACGCATTCTTCACAGCCTTGACGTCCACGAGGCTCAGCCCGGTGTACGCGACGGCGCGGCGCGTGGTGATGTCGCCGTTGAACAGCGTTCGCGGCGCGCTGAGCACGCCGGTGGTGCCGCGCCCGGTGGCGGTCCGGCGGACCACCTTGACCAGTGCGGTCGCACTCGCCGGCAGCACCGCCGTGAAGAAGTGCCGGATGCGACGGCCGATGCGCGCCAGGCCGTCCCGGGCGATCACCGTGCGGCTCGGGGGAGCCGCATCCGGCACCGGGGCGGGCGGCGAGGGATCGGGATCGGTGCCGAGCAGCCGGGAGAACAGATCGCGACTACCGGAACCGTCCAGCATGCTGTGGTGGATCTTCGTCAGCACGGCGATGCGCCCGTCCGTGCCGAAGGCCGAGTCCGACAGGCCCTCGATCATCCACATCTCCCACAGCGGCCTCGTACGGTCGAGCGGCACGGCGACCAGCCGAGACACCAGCTCCGACAACTCGTGCCTGCCGCCGGGCGCCGGCAGTTCGACGCGGTGCAGGTGCCGGTCGACGTCGAAGTCGCGGTCCTGCACCCACAATGGGTTGCCCAGGTCCGTTCGTCGGTCGGAGAGCATCGTCCGGAACTCGGGCACCGCTCCGATGTGCCCGAGCAGGTCCTCTCGGAAGGTCTCGAAGCGGTATCCGCGCGGCATGGTCGACGTGTCCAGCTCCAGGACCACCGAGATCGTCATGGGCTCGGCGGCGGTCTCCAGTCGCAAGAGGCTGGTGTCGAAGCCGCTGAGTCGTTGAATGGTCACGTCGACACCCCCGGATCACCGTGAAGAACAAGATTCTGCCGAAACGAGAACGGCACTCTCAGGAAATCTACCGCAGCCGGCGGTGAACCGGTAGGCATCACCCGCTCCTGGACGGGCGGTCGTCGGCGCCGACGAGTCGCGCGTGCAGACGCACCAATGGTGCTGGCGCCCACCAATTCCACCGGCCCAGCAGCACCATCACCGACGGCAGCAGCACCGATCTGATCACCGTCGCGTCCACCAGCACCGCGACCGTCAGTCCCAGTCCGAAGAAGCGCAGCATCGCCACCTTCGACGCGATCAGGCCGGCGAAGGTGATCGCCATGATCAACGCCGCGGCGGTGACAATCCGCCCGGTGCTCGCCAGCCCCAGCGCCACCGACTCGGTGTTCGCGGCGTCCGTACGGTCGGATGCCAACCAGAACTCCCGGATCCGGGAGATCAGGAACACCTCATAGTCCATCGAGAGACCGAAGGTGATGCAGAACATCAGGACCGGCATGTTCGCCTGCAGCGTCCCCGTTGCCGTCGTTCCGAGGCCGCCCAGGTGCCCGTCCTGGAAGATCCACACCATCGCTCCGAAGGTTGCCGTCAGCGACAACACATTGAGCACCAACGCCTTCAGCGGTATCACCAGGCTGCCGCTGAGGGCGAACAGCAGCACGAACATCACCACCGCGATGAGCGCCAGCATGAGCGGCAACTTCGACTCGATCGACTGCACCGCATCGTGGTTGGACTGCTCGGCGCCGGTGAACAGCACCCCGGCGCCGGCCGGTTTCGGCACGGCCCGCAGATCCTCGAGCACCGCCTTCGATTCGGGGGAGTACGGCGAAGCCACCGAACTGACGGTGATCAGCGCGACGTCTTCACGCTCGACGGCCGCCTTCAGAGGAGGCGCCACCGGCGCCCCGCGTGCATAGATCGCCCTCGACGCGGAAACCGTTGCCACGCCCGGCACCCGGGACAGATCGGCGGCATAGGTGTCGAGCAGTCCCGCGTCGACGCCGTCCGCGCCGGTGATCACGATCGCGGTGGCCGCCCCGGCCTCCTGCGTGAAGTCAGCGCGAATGCGATCGCCGACCTGACGCGCCTCGGTCGACGTCGGCAGGATGCGATCGTCGGGGAAACCGAATTCGACTCCGAGGAACGGTAAGCCGACGAGGATCAACGGGATCACCGTCACAGCGGCAGCCGTTCTCGGCCGGCGCATCACCGCGAGCGCCCAGGAATACCAGCGGCTCTCGGTGAGCGGGCCGCGTCGGCCGGCCTTGCCGATCCGGCCTGCGGTCAACAGGATCGCCGCAGGCGCCAGCACCAGCGCGGCCACCGCCGCGAGCGCCACCACCGACACCGCCCCGTAGGCGAACGACCTCAGGAAACTCATGGGGAAAGCGGCCATCGTCGCCAACCCGAGCGCCACCGTGACCGCGGAGAAGACGACCGTACGGCCCGCGGTGCGCAGGGTCCGCCGGACGGCTTCGGGTGGCTCGAGCCCGGAGGCGATCTCCTCCCGGAATCGGCTCACGAGGAGCAGCGAGTAGTCGATCGCGAGGGCGAGTCCCAGCGCCACCGCGAGATTCATGGCGAAGATCGACACCTCGGTCACCTCGGCCAGTCCGCGGAGCACGGCAGTCGTTCCGACGATCGCGAACGCCCCCACCGCGAGCGGGATCAGTGCGGCGATCACACCACCGAAAACCCAGATCAACACCAGGAAGCTCAACGGCAGCACGATCGCCTCGCTGAGTGTCAGGTCGCTGCGGCTCTGTTCGGCGATCTGCGCGGACACGGCACCCGGTCCGCCCACCGAGACCGTGATCCCGGCGCCGAGATCCCCGGCGAACCGCTCCTGCACGGCCGGTGCGTTGGCGAGTCCCTCGCTCTCGTCTCCGTCGAGGAACGCGACGAGCAGCGCCGAACGGCCGTCCCTGCTGACGAGTCCGGCCGCAACGGGATCGGGCACCTCGAAGGGGGAGTTCACCCGGGCCACCTCGCCGGCGCGCCGCAGGTCGGCGACCACATCGTCGATCACCGCCCGTGCCTGCGGCGCGGAGACCGGTCCGGGTGCTTCGACGAGGAGGTAGAGCGGGACGTAACCCTGGCCGAGGTCGTCGATGAGTATCCGGTTGGCACGGCTGGATTCCGCACCTGGATCACTGAATCCGACGACCGACAGCATCGAGCCGACCGGTGCGCCGAGGACACCGGCGAACGCCATCACCATGACGGCCACCGCGAGCACACGTCGTGGTGCGGCGATGACCGCCCGGGCTATGGCGTCGAGCATCCAGTCCTTTCTGCGTGCGGTCGGAGCGCGATGAACATCAGCGCGCGGTCAGCGGTGCACTGCGACCGGCAGATGCGACCATCCCGACATGTTCGGTGAGCTGATCCGTCTGGCCTCGTCCCAGAGCACGTCGTAGCGGGGCATGAAGTCGAGCAGATGGTCGAGTGCGATCGCGGTCTCCATCCGGGCGAGGGCGGCTCCGAGACAGATGTGAACGCCGAATCCGAGTCCGAGTTGCTGAGCCTCGGAGTGATCGCGGTCGATGTCGAAGGTGTCGGGATCGGTGAACGCCCTCGGATCGCGGTTCGCCGAGGCGCCGCAGAGCAGCACCGGTTTGCCCGCCGGAATGGTCACCCCGTGCAGGGTGGTGTCCCGCAATGTGCGCCGGATGTTGTGCTGCACGGGCCCCTCGTATCTGAGCACCTCCTCCACGGCCGATCCGATCATGCTGCGGTCCTCGACGAGCATGCGCCACTGATCCGGATGGTCGGCGAACACCGCGACGGCGTTGCCGACCAGCTTGGTCACCGTCTCGGCGCCTGCCCCGCCCAACAGCGTGGCGAAGCCGGCGATCTCCAGGTCGTCCAAACTGCTCAGCTCGCCGTTGTCCCTCTCGACCTCGGCGGCGATCAGTGTGCCGATCATGTCGTCCCGGTGCGGTTCTGCACGCCGCTGCTGCACCAGGTTGAAGTAGAACATCGCCACGTTCACGAATCCGGCCATGCTCGTCTCGGTGCGCTCGAGCTGCCCCGGGTCGTGGTGCAGCGCCTCGTCTATCCAGTGCCGCACCTGCTGGCTGAACTGTTCGGGCACACCGGTGATCCTGGTGATCACCTCGACCGGGAACAGTGCCGCGAAGTCCTGCACCACGTCGAATCGGCGGGGATCCGCAGCGCCGAGATGTTTGCGGACAAGGTCGGTCACCGTCGAGCGCTGATGTCGTACGGCGTTCGGCGTGAACGCCTTGGCGAGCAGGCCGCGCATCCGCCGGTGTTCGGGTGGGTCCATGAAGAGGATGGAACTGGGCGGCGGCTCGCCGGATTTCACCATCGCCAGGTCGATGCCTCCCGTCGACGAGAACGTCCGGAAGTCGCGGTACGCCGCCGCGACGTCGCTGTGCCTGGTGAGGGCGTAGAAGTCGTGCTCGGCGTTGTAGTAGACCGGCGCCTCGTCGCGCAGCCTCCGGTAGACCGTGTGCGGGTCGGCGAAGTACTCGGCCGAGAACGGATCGAAGATGACGTCCGGCTGAGCCATCGAGGTTCCCTCCCGTAGACCGGCATCGAGCGGCGACCCGGGCGATCGCACTGCCCAGCGGCGCCATCGCGTCGATTCGCATCGGCAGCCTACGTGAGCCAATCAATTGACGGACAAGCACATTCGGCGATCGTGGTTCCGCTTCGAAGCGAAGTGTCATCATGGTCGGTGTGACGGCGACCCGTGTGCTCCGGTGTGCCGCGGGCTTCCCGCATCATCTCCACGACATGTACCGGCGCGGCTGATGCTCTGCCTGGTCACCGGCGGCACCGGCTTCGTCGGGTCGCACACCGTGCGCGCGCTGCGCGCGGATGGACACGATGTGCGACTGCTTGTCCGTGACCGTGCGAAGGCCGAACGTGTCTACGGCACAGAATGTCCGGGTGATGTGGTCGTCGGCGATGTGACCGATCCGGCCGCCGTGGCCGCGGCGCTGAGCGGCGTCGACGCCGTCGTGCACTGTGCGGCCGTCGTCGCGACGGACGTGTCCCCGCGAACCCGCCGGGGCCGCGAGATGCACACCGTCAACGTGCGCTCGACCGAACTGGTGATCGGGGGAGCGGTGCACCGGGGTATTGACGCGATCGTGTATTTGTCCAGTCAGACAGCGTTGTTCACGCCGGGAGCGCCGATCGACGCGCGATCCGCACCCGCAGTGGCGCGCGGCGCCTACGCCCGGTCGAAGGCCGCGGGTGACAGCTACGTGCGGGCGCTGCAGGATGACGGCGCGCCCGTCACCACCCTGTATCCGCCCGGCGTCATCGGTCCGGACGACCCGGGCCTGTCCGAGGGCAACCGTGCGGTCGGGGGGTTCCTGTCCCAACTCGTGCCCGACACCACATCGGGTTACGAGGTCATCGACGTCCGGGACCTGGCCGCACTGATCAGCGCCTCGGCCTTCGATGGCCGTCCCGGACGCCGCGTCGTCAACGGCCACTTCCTGCGCTGGCCCGAACTCATCGCACTCTTCGACGACCTGACCGGACGCCGCGTCCGGCGAATGCGCCTCAACGGCGCCTTCCTGCGGGCACTCGGGCGCGCCGCCGATCGGGTGCCTCTGCACCTGCCGCTGTCGGCGGAGACGATGGAACTCGCGACCGCATGGCCGGACACCTCCGCTCCGGGCACCGGGTCGCCTGGCCCCGCGCTTCGAGACGTGAGAAGCAGTTACGCCGATACGATCCGCTGGTTGCACCGAACCGGCCGCATCACCCGTCGGCAGGCAGGTGCACTCGCCTCGTGAACACGTTGCCTGTCAGCCGTTCTCCGCGGACGTCAATCTCAGGATCGGAATCCGTCGACCGATGAGCGCCGTCCTGGCCCGGTAGTCGGCGTATCCGCCGTAGTACCGCTCGGCCACGGCGAAGAGGCGGTCGTACTCCGCCTCATCGGTCACCTCACGGGCAGTGAAGGGCTGCCCGCCGAGCGTGCAGTGTGGCTGTGCGACGAGATTCCGGTACCAGGCCGGGTCGCGCTCGCCGCCGAAATTCGAGGCGATGGCGATGACGTCGTCGCCGTCGTGGAAGTAGGCGATCTGCACCGTGCGTCGCAGCCCGGTCCTGACGCCCGTCGTCGTCAGCGTCGCGGACGGCACGCTGAACATCCCCGAATTCAGCCGTCCCCGCGACGCCCGGCTCAGCCAGACATCCGTCCGCGCCGCGACGTGACGGGCGAACAGCTGCCCCGCGCGGGACCTGCCGAAGCGAACCATCAGACGAATCGGCCGTGTCGCCGGGCGGCCCGGATCGATGTACGTCAGCCTCACCGCCCGATGTTAACGGCGTTGCCCTGACGAGGAGCGGTCGATGGTCGAGAGTGGTCGGTATGGCGACGTTGATGTCGGTGAACGTCGGTCTGCCCAGGAATGTCGCCTGGAACGACCGAACCGTGTACACCGGCGCCTGGAAGCACCCCGTCACCGGTCCGCGCATGGTCCGGCGGCTGAACGTCGATGGGGACGGCCAGGGGGACCTCGGTGGGCACGGCGGCGAGAACCGCGCCGTGCTGGTCTACCAATTGGATTCGTACCGGCACTGGGCCGAGGAGTTCGGCCGAGACGACCTCGTGCCGGGGATGCTCGGCGAGAATCTCACCGTCGACGGGCTGCCCGACGACGAGGTGTGCATCGGGGACCGCTTCGCGATCGGCGATGCGGTCTTCGAGGTCACCCAACCGCGGGTCACCTGCTACCGGGCCGGCCTACGCATCGGCGAGCCGAGGATGGCCGCGCTGCTGGTGTCACACCGTCGCCCCGGCTTCTACTGCCGGGTGATCACCGAAGGGAAAGTCGAGGCGGGTCAGGAGATCGTCAAGGTCGGTTCCGCCCCCGAGCAGGTCACGGTCGCCGAAATCGACGCGCTGCTGTACCTGCCGGGCCATCCGCGCGACGAACTGCACCGCGCGCTGCGCATCCCGGCGCTGAGCCCGGGTTGGCGGACGTCGCTGCAGAGTCTGGCCGAAAAGCCGGGGGCCGCAGGAAATGTCGGCCTGACGGCCGCCGCGGGCAGCCCGCCGCCGGCATGGGCCGGCTTCCGACCGCTGAGTGTGCGCGCCGTCCACGACGAGAGCCGCCTCGTCCGGTCCATCACGCTCGCGGATCCCGATGGTGCGCCGTTACCGGAATGGCTTCCCGGTCAGGCGATCACGCTGCGCCTGCCCACCCCGCAAGGTCCGGTGATCCGCAACTATTCGCTGTCGAATCGACCCGGATCGGGCGAGTACCGGATCAGCGTCAAGCGTGAGCCGCTCGGGCTCGCGAGCGGTCACCTGCACGCACACATCGCGGCCGGTGACCTGGTCGACATCGCCGCGCCCCGCGGAACGTTCGTCCTCGCCGAGGGCGACACCCCGGTCATCCTGCTGTCGGCCGGAGTGGGCGCCACCCCGGTGCTCTCCATGCTGCATGCGCTCGCGGACGCGCGGTCGACGCGCCCGGTCTGGTGGTTGCACGGCGCCCGCAACGGATCTGAGCATCCGTTCGCGCGGGAGAGTCGCGCGTTGCTCGAGCAGTTGCCGGGCAGCCACTCCCGGGTGTTCTTCAGCAGCCCGGCATCCGGCGACCGGGCCGGCGTCGACTACGACGTCCGGGGCCGCCTCTCATCCGAGGCCGTCGGCCGGCTCGACCTGCCCAACGACGCCGATGCGTATCTCTGCGGGCCGGCGACCTTCATGGCGGAGCTGGGCGCCGACCTCGTCGCCCGCGGCCTCGGTTCCGCCCGCGTTCACACCGAGATATTCGGCGCCGCAGCGTCGCTCGCTCCCGGGATCGTCGCGGCGGCCGCACGTCGTCCGCATGTGCCCGGGGGACCGCCCGGGCCCGGCCCGGCTGTCCAATTCGCCCGCAGCGGCATCTCGGCGCCGTGGGGTCCGCCGAGTACCAGCCTGCTCGAATTCGCCGAGGCCTGCGACGTCCCGACTCGGTGGTCGTGTCGAACCGGGGTGTGCCACAACTGCGAGACGCCGCTGCTCTCCGGATCTGTCAGCTACGACCCCGAACCCCTGGAACCGCCCGCCGAGGGCAACGTCCTCATCTGCTGCGCACAACCCGCTGAGCCCGTGGTGGTCGATCTGTAATGAGCGGCGGTGCCACACCGGGGAGCGTCACCCGGTGCGGAACCGACATACCCGAGGCATTCGGCCGATCCCCCGACCTTCGCCGATTCAACCCGTACCGCGATTCATCGACGGCGCTAATCATGATGCGCCGTCGCCGAGTCGGAGGGCAAGCTTTGGGCGCGCGACCTGATGGCCCGAGGCCTGGCCGACGAACGCCGAGTGTGAATCCACGGCGAGAATCCGGCCCGAAAATCGCCGACGTTTCACATTCGGCGATCGTCAGTCGCGGAGTGCCGCCAGCACCGCGCCGTGCAGCAGGCCGTTGGTGGCGACCGCGCTGCCCGCGTGTGGTCCCGCGGTGCCGTCGAGACCGGTGAACGCACCGCCCGCCTCACGCACGAGCACGTCGAGCGCGGCCAGATCCCACAGCGAGACCTCGGGTTCGGCCGCGATGTCGACGGCGCCCTCGGCGAGCAGGCAGTACGAGAAGAAGTCGCCGTATCCGCGCACCCGCCACACCGCGTCGGTCAGCGCGATGAACCGGTCGCGCAGACCGAGGTCGGCCCAGCCGGACAGGCTGGAGAACGACAGGCTGGCGGCCGCCACGTCACCGACCGACGACACCGACAGCCGGCGCGCCGGTCCGCCCGCCGCCGACAGGTGGGCGCCCACGCCCGCCGCCGCCCACCACCGGCGTTGCAGCGCCGGTGCGCTCACCACGCCGACGACGGGCACACCGTCGTGCAACAGGGAGATGAGCGTGGCCCACACCGGTACGCCGCGGACGAAGTTCTTGGTGCCGTCGATGGGGTCGATCACCCACTGCCGTCCGGTGAAGACCGCCGAACCGCCGAACTCCTCGCCCAGCACCGCGTCGCCCGGCCGCTCTGCCGACAGCGTGTCGCGCATCGCCGCCTCCACGGACCGGTCGGCGTCGGTCACCGGGGTCAGGTCGGGTTTGGTGTCGACGTGCAGATCCATCGCACCGAAGCGCTCCACGGTCACCGCGTCGGCCTGGTCGGCAAGCCTCAGAGCCAGCGTCAGATCGTCAGGAGGAGCCGCGGTCATGGCAGCAGTCCTACCATGGCCGGGTGTTGGAATTCGGAATCCTGTTGCTCATGGTCGGTGCGCTCGCGTTGTTGATCGGGCCGATGATCATGCGGCGGCGCGGGATGAAGGGTGAACTGGCTCAGGGCACGCTGCTGGTGACGGGCGTCAGCCCGCGCCCGGACGCGCCGGGCGAGCAGTTCGTCACGATCACCGGCGTGATCAACGGGCCCACGGTCAACGAGCACGTCGTCTACCAGCGGATGGCGGTCGATGTCGAGCAGTGGCCGACGATGGGTCAACTCATCCCGGTGGTGTACTCGACGAAGAACCCGGACAAGTGGGGCTTCGGGTCGGACGAGGCGCCGCCACCGCCCCCGCCGCAGACCTACTCCTGAACGCTCAGCCGTGGCCGATGCGCAACAGTTCGGCCACGCTGGTGAGCTTCCTGCGCGGCCGGCCCGCCGACTCGCCCGCCGTGCGCTCGTGTTCGTCGATCAGCCGCCAGTGGTCGTCGGTGACCAGCTTCGGCTGCCGCGACAGCAGCCACTCGACCAGTTCCTCGGAGTGGTCGGCGTCGAAGTCGGCGAGCTGCGCACCGGACAGGTCGGCGAGCAGCGTGTCGACAGTCGCCTGTGAGTCCTTCTTGTTGCTGCCGATGACGCCCGACGGTCCCCGCTTGATCCAGCCGACGACGTACTCGTTGCGCCGGCCGTCGACGCGGCCGTCGGTGTGCGGAATCGTGCCGGACTTCTCGTCGAACGGCAGGCCCGGGGTGGCCACCCCGCGGTAACCCACCGCCCGCACCACCAGCTGGGCGGGCAGTTCCTCGCGCTCACCTGTGTCCCTGGCTACGATGCGGCCGTTCTCCTCGACCAGCTCGTTGCGTCCGAGCACGATCGATTCGACGTGCCCGTCGCCCTTGATCTCGATCGGAGAGGTGCCGAACCGGAACACGATGCGACGCTTGGCGCCGGCCGGCTCGCGGTCGGCGTAGCCGCGCAACACCTTGATGTTCTGTTTGACGGTCTTGCCCGCGGCTTCGAGGTCCTCGTCGGTGATGCCGGCGAAATCGGCCGGGTCGACGATCACGTCGACGTCGCCGAGACCCTCGAGCGCACCGAGCTCGCGCAGTTCCAGCGTGGTGAACGTGGCCTGCAGCGGCCCGCGCCTGCCGATGACGACGACCTCCTCGACACCGCGGGCGTGCAGCGAGTCCAGCGCGTGGTCGGCGATGTCGGTGTTGGCGAGCACGTCGGGGTCGGTGACCAGGATGCGGGCCACGTCGAGGGCGACGTTGCCGTTGCCCACGACGATCGCGCGTCCCGTCGACAGGTCCGGGCCCATCTGCTCGAAGTGCGGGTGGGCGTTGTACCAGCCGACGAAGTCCACCGCGGCGACGCTTCCCGGGATGTCCTCACCGGGGATGCCGAGCGACCGGTCGGACTGGGCGCCGACGGCGTAGACCACGGCGTCGTACCGCTCGGTCAGCTCGTCGGCCTGCACGTGCTCACCGACGGCGATGTTGCCGAAGAACCGGAACCGCGGATCGCCGGAGGTCTTGTCGAACTGGGCGCTGATCGACTTGATCTTCGGGTGATCCGGCGCGACGCCGGACCGCACCAGTCCCCACGGTGTCGGGAGCATCTCGAGCATGTCGACCCGCACATCGGGGGCGTCGTCGAGATCCGCGGCTTTGAGCAGTGACGCGGCGGCGAAGTATCCGGATGGACCGGAGCCGACGATCGCCACGTGATAGGGGCGCTTCTGCATGGGCAGCCTTCTGTCGCTTGCCCGGTCACCCGCGAGGGGCTGTCACGGCGCGGCCGGGCTGGTAACCGCCACCGATGCTAGCCGGGTGACCCGCCGCGTCGCGGGAAGTCGCGGAGAACGGTGCGGCGGGCAGCGGGGCGGTCCCAGGCGGGCGGCAGGCGGGAATCCGCCCGCTGACCGGTACCCTCGACTTTCGTGGATCCCGACCGTCAAGCCGACCTCGCCGCCCTCGACACCACGCTGACCACGGTGGAGCGGGTGCTCGACATCGACGGTCTGCGCGCCCGCATCGACAAGCTCGAGAACGAGGCGTCGGACCCGACACTGTGGGACGACCAGGCCCATGCCCAGCAGGTGACCAGCGAGCTGTCGCACGCCCAGAACGAACTGCGCCGGGTCGGGGAACTGCGCCAGCGCCTCGACGACCTGCCCATCCTCTACGAACTCGCTTCCGAGGAAGAAGGAGCGAGCGGTTCGGAGGCCGCGGTCGAGGCCGACGTCGAGCGCGCCAAGCTGCGCGAGGACATCGCGGCGATGGAGGTCCGCACGCTGCTGTCCGGCGAGTACGACGAACGCGAGGCCCTGGTGACCATCAGGTCCGGCGCGGGCGGCGTAGACGCCGCCGACTGGGCGGAGATGCTGATGCGGATGTACATCCGCTGGGCCGAACAGCACTCCTACGGCGTCGAGGTGTTCGACACCTCCTACGCCGAGGAGGCCGGCATCAAGAGCGCCACCTTCGCCGTGCACGCGCCGTTCGCGTACGGGACGCTGTCGGTCGAACAGGGCACCCACCGGCTGGTGCGGATCAGCCCGTTCGACAACCAGGGCCGCCGTCAGACGTCCTTCGCCGAGGTCGAGGTGCTGCCCGTCACCGAGACCACCGACCACATCGACATCCCCGAGGGCGACGTGCGCGTCGACGTCTACCGCTCCAGCGGTCCCGGCGGGCAGTCGGTGAACACGACGGACTCGGCCGTCCGGCTCACCCACATCCCGACCGGAATCGTCGTCACCTGCCAGAACGAGAAATCGCAGCTGCAGAACAAGATTTCGGCGATGCGAGTGCTCCAGGCGAAACTGCTGGAACGCAAACGCCGCGAAGAACGTGCTGAGATGGACGCGCTGAAGGGCGACGGCGGAAGTTCGTGGGGCAACCAGATGCGCTCCTACGTGCTGCACCCGTACCAGATGGTGAAGGATCTGCGCACCGACTTCGAGGTCGGCAATCCGGCCACCGTGCTCGACGGCGACATCGACGGGTTCCTGGAGGCGGGAATCCGCTGGCGCAACAGGAAAGATGACGATTAACTCGCTACTCGCAGTATCGACGTCAGAACGCTGGTCCGGCTTCTGGCAGGGCGATATCGGCCGGTGGATCCTCACCAACGGCATCCACATCGCGCTGCTGCTGATAGCAGGACTGCTGGCCGCGCGCTTCATCAACTGGGTCGCTCAGCGCATCAGCCGCCGCATCGACGCCGAGTATCAGGAGAGCGACCAGCTGGTGCGCTCGGAGAGCGCCAAACACCGCCAGGCCGTCGCCTCGGTGATCTCGTGGGTTTCCATCGCGATCCTGTTCGTGGTGGTCGCGGTCGAGATCACCGATGCGCTGGCGATCCCGGTCGGGTCACTGGTCGCCCCCGCGGCGGTGCTCGGCG
Organism: Mycobacterium hippophais; assembly: GCF_027529605.1. Taxonomy (NCBI): domain Bacteria; kingdom Bacillati; phylum Actinomycetota; class Actinomycetes; order Mycobacteriales; family Mycobacteriaceae; genus Mycobacterium; species Mycobacterium hippophais. Next base: position 118,807 of record NZ_JAPZPY010000010.1, read on the forward strand.
CCGCGCTGGGTTTCGGCGCCCAGCGGATAGTCCAGGATCTGCTGGCCGGCTTCTTCATCATCACCGAGAAGCAGTACGGCTTCGGTGACCTCGTCGCCCTGACGGTCGCCGGTATCGCGATGCCCGCCGAGGGCACCGTCGAGGACGTCACGCTGCGCGTCACCAAGATGCGGTCCGCCGAGGGTGAGATGCTCACCATCCCCAACGGCCAGATCGTCAAGACGGTGAACCTGTCGAAGGACTGGGCACGCGCGGTGATCGACGTGCCGGTGCCTGCGGCGGCCGATCTGAACAAGGTCAACGACCTACTGCACGAGGTGGCGCAGAAGGCGATGGAGGACGAGGGTCTGCGCCAGTTGGTGCTCGACGCACCGCAGCTGATGGGCGTGGAGAGCATCGAACTCGACACCGTGAACCTGCGGATGGTGGCCCGCACACTGCCGGGCAAGCAGTTCGAGGTCGGCAGGCGGCTCCGGGTCCTGGTGATCGCCGCGCTACGACGCGCGGGTGTCGTGACTCCGGGTGACGGCGGCGCGACCCCGACCGTCGGCGCGATCGTGCACCCCGCCACGGCAGGTGGTGCCGAAGAGAGCCAGGGCCCCGCGGAGCAGAAGAAGTGAAGCCGGCCGAATTCTTCCGCGCGGTGCTGCGTCCCCGCGCGGCCGCGCGGAAGGTCGGTCAGGGCTGGCCGGGATACCTCTTCGGCGGTCGGGTGCGCACCTCGACAGCGGCGTTGCTGCTGGCGTTCTTCGCGCTGACCTGGGTGCAGCAGAGCTTCGAGCCGGAGCCGGCGCCACCGCCCGCCGCCGTTGTGCCCCCGGGCTTCGTCCCCGATCCGGAGTACACCTGGGTGCCGCGCACCCAGGTGCAGGAGCCGACCACTCCGCGCCGCACCACCACCACGACCACCACCACGCCGACGACGCCCACCGAGACGACGACCACCGACCCGAGCGCCACCACCACGCCGCCCACCTCGCCGAGCTCGACGACGCCGCAGACCACGGTCATCGACCCCGACGGCCCGGGCCCGCTGCCGCCGCAGACGCAGACGGTGCAGTCGTTCCCGCCCCTCACGCCGACGGTGACCGCACCGTTGGACGGGCCGGGACCGGTGCCGACGACGCCCGCGCCGCCGCGGTAGCCCGGCCCGGTCTGCCGCACCGCTACACTGGCGTGCCGTGATGATCACCCTCGACCGTGTGAGCAAGCAGTACAAGTCCTCGGCCCGTCCGGCGCTGGACAACGTCTCTCTCAAGATCGACAAGGGTGAGTTCGTCTTCCTGATCGGGCCATCGGGTTCGGGCAAGTCGACGTTCATGCGGCTGCTGCTCGCCGAGGAGTCACCGTCGACCGGCGACATCCGGGTGTCGAAGTTCCATGTGAACAAGCTGCCCGGTCGCCACATCCCCGGGCTGCGGCAGGTGCTCGGCTGCGTCTTCCAGGACTTCCGGCTGCTGCAGCAGAAGACGGTGTTCGAGAACGTCGCATTCGCGCTCGAGGTCATCGGCAAGCGGGGCGACGTCATCAACCGTGTCGTGCCCGATGTGCTCGAGATGGTCGGGTTGTCGGGCAAGGCGAACCGGCTGCCCAACGAACTCTCCGGTGGTGAGCAGCAGCGGGTGGCGATCGCCCGCGCGTTCGTGAATCGGCCGCTGGTGCTGCTCGCCGACGAGCCCACCGGAAACCTCGACCCGGACACCAGCAGGGACATCATGGACCTGCTCGAGCGGATCAATCGCACGGGCACGACGGTGCTGATGGCCACCCACGACCACCACATCGTCGACTCGATGCGCCAGCGCGTCATCGAACTCGAACTCGGCCGCCTGATTCGCGACGAACAGCGCGGCGTCTACGGAATGGACCGCTAAGTGCGCTTCGGCTTCCTCATCAACGAGGTCCTCACCGGCCTTCGTCGCAACGTCACCATGACGGTGGCGATGATCCTCACCACGGCGATCTCGATCGGCCTGTTCGGCGGCGGCCTGCTGGTGATCCGGCTGGCCGACCAGTCCCGGGAGATCTACCTCGACCGGGTGGAGAGCCAGGTCTTCCTGACGCCGGAGGTGTCGGCTGGCGATCCCAGTTGCGACGCCGACCCGTGCCGGGCGCTGCGGGCGAAGATCGAGGAGCGCGACGACGTCGCGTCGGTGCGCTTCCTCAACCGCGACCAGGCTTACGACGACGCGATCAAGAAGTTCCCGCAGTACAGGGAGGTCGCGGGGCGGGACGCGTTCCCCGCGTCGTTCGTCGTCAAGCTGACCAACCCGGAGGAGCATCAAGGCTTCGACGAGTCCATGGTGGGCCAGGCCGGCGTGCTCAACGTGCTCAACCAGAAGGATCTGATCGACCGGCTCTTCGCCGTCCTCGACGGCATCAGCAACGCCGCGTTCGCGATCGCGCTGGTGCAGGCCGTCGGCGCGGTGCTGCTGATCGCGAACATGGTTCAGGTCGCCGCCTATACGCGGCGCACCGAGATCGGCATCATGCGACTGGTCGGCGCCACCCGCTGGTACACGCAGCTGCCCTTCCTCGTGGAGGCCATGCTCGCCGCGTTCATCGGCGTGGTGCTCGCGATCGTCGGGCTCATCCTGGTGCGCGCGCTGTTCCTCGAGGACGCGCTCGACCAGTTCTATCAGGCGAATCTCATCGCGAAGGTCGACTTCAAGGACGTCGTCTACTACTGCGCGCCGTGGATGCTGGGCCTCGGCCTGACCATGTCGGGCATCACCGCCTACATCACGTTGCGCCTGTACGTGCGGAGGTAGCGATGGCGAACAAGGCTCAGCAGGCCGCCAAATCCAACAACAAGGTGGTCGCCACGAACCGTCGTGCGCGGCACAACTACTCCATTCTGGAGACCTACGAGGCAGGCGTCGCCCTGATGGGCACCGAGGTCAAGAGCCTGCGCGACGGCACGGCGTCGCTGGCCGACGCGTTCGCCACCGTGGACGACGGCGAGATCTGGCTGCGCAATCTGCACATCCCGGAGTATCACCACGGCAGCTGGACCAACCACACGCCGCGGCGCAACCGCAAGCTGCTGTTGCACCGCAGCCAGATCGACACCTTGATCGGCAAGATCCGTGACGGCAACCTCACGCTGGTGCCGCTGTCGCTGTACTTCACCGACGGCAAGGTCAAGGTGGAGCTGGCGCTGGCACGCGGCAAGCAGGCCCACGACAAGCGGCAGGACATCGCCAAGCGCGACGCCGCCCGCGAGGTCGTGCGCGAACTGGGCCGGCGCGCCAAGGGCATGTCCTGACCGGGCCGCTCGAGGGTCCGTCTTTCGCACTGGCATCGGGTCTGGCCTACGGGGTCAGTGACTTCGTCGGCGGCATCGCCTCGCGCAAGGTCGCGGCGCTGCGGGTGGTGCTGGTGTCCTATCCCGTCGCGATGGTGCTGCTGGCGGTGCTCGCGCTCGTGGTGGGCGGTGACATCTCCCGTGGCGCGGTGGTCTGGGGGGCGCTGTGCGGGGTGTCGCAGGCATTCGGGGTGTGGTGGTTCTACGCCGCGCTCGGGTCGGGTCCCATCTCGGTGGTCTCCCCGCTGACGGCGGTGATCGTCGCGGGTGTGCCGGTCGGTGTCGGCCTGGCGCTGGGGGAGCGGCCCGGTGCCGTCGCGACCGCGGGTGTCGCGCTCGCACTGGTGGCCGTGGTGTTGGTGAGCAGGCAGTCGGCTTCCCCCGACGCGGCGGCGCTGCCGTTCACCCCGAAGGTCGCGTGGCTGACGCTCGGCTCCGGCGTCGCGTTCGGCCTGAACTTCGTCCTGATCGACCAGGCGCCCGCCGAAGCGGGACTGTGGCCGTTGGTCTTCGCGCGGGTCACCGCGACGGTGCTGGTGCTGGTGATCGCTGTGGTGAGCAGGAACCTTCGTGCCCCGACGGGCACTCCGCTGCGGCTGGCGTTGCTGGCGGGTGTGCTCGACACCGGGGCCAATGTGGCGATGCTGCTGGCGTTGCAGGCCTCACTGCTGTCACTGGCGGGGGTGCTGATGTCGCTGTATCCGGCGGCGACGATGGTGCTGGCCATCGTGGTGCTGCGGGAACGCGTCACCCGCTGGCAGGTGGTCGGCATGGTGGCGGCGCTGGCCGCGGTCGCGATGATCGCCGGCGGCTGACGACTCTCACCGCGCGGACCACCTGGTAGCTGCGTTGTGGAACGGCGCAAAGCCCGGTAGGCCATCATGGGGCGAGATAGCTTTCATGACCTGCGTGAGGAGAGGAGGCGGTCGCGGTCAGCGCCAACCATCTTCGCCTCTCTCTGTTCGCCGGCGTGCTGGTGCTGGCGTCGGTGAACGCGCTCGCTCCCTACGGCGACCAGGCCGCCCGCTGGGTCGGCGTCGCCCTCCAATCGGTCATCGGCGCGAGTGCGATGGTGTGTGCGATGACGGTCGCTCGCCGGGTCGACGGCGTCGCGCGCTGGTGGCGGTTGCTGGTCATCGCCGCCATGGTCAGCTGGCTCGTCGGCGAGCTGATCTGGCAGTTCAGTGGCGCGGACGAGCGCGGTGAGGCCGCGCCGGCGGCTGCGGTGGTCGCCTACTTCCTTCCGCCCGTGCTGTCCCTGGCAGCGATGATCATGCTGGCCCGCGCCGGGGGGTTGCGCACCGCCAAGGACGGGCGTGCCGGCAACCCGCCCGTCATCGCCGCGCTCGACGGGCTGGTCGCCGCAGTGTCCTTCGCGTTCCTCGTCGTGATCGCCGGCAGCGGCGCGTTGACCGGCGCCGCGGCCCCCCGGTCACAGACCGCCGCCGTCGTGATCGCGTACTCCACGCTGGAGCTGATCGTCGTCGTGCTGGCCGTCCTGATGGCGATGGCCTTCCAGCGCAACCGTCCCTACCGCGCGAATTATCTCCTGCTCGCCGGCGGGGTCGTCATGATCGCGGCGTCGGAGAGATTGGTGGCGTACTTCCATTCCGTCGGCGCGGACAATTGGGATCTCTGGGGCGGCATCGGCGCCATCCTCGGGCCGCTGAGCATCATGTTCGCCGTGCTCGACCTCCGGCCACAGCCGTCGAGCGCCCGCGCTCAGGACGCAATGGACTGGGTCCGGTCGGTGGTGCCCTACCTCGGTTTCCTGGGCATCGTCGTGCTCGCGGCCTACCACGTGCTGATCGGACGCAGTCTCAGCACCGCGGTGGTGGTTCTCGGGGTGGTGATCGTCCTGCTGGTCACCGCACGACAGGTCGCGACGATGCGCGCGCAACGGCAGCTGACCGCTCGCCTGTACGAGGCGCAGCGCCGACTCGCCCACCAGGTTCATCACGACCCGCTGACCGGCCTACCCAATCGGGTGCTGTTCGCCCAACGGCTCGACACTGCGTTGACCGAGGGCGGCTTCGTGCTGATCTTCGTCGACCTCGACGACTTCAAGGAGGTCAACGACCGGTTCGGCCACGCCGCGGGAGACGAGCTGCTGCGGGCCGTGGGGGATCGTCTCCGGGGGTGCGTCGGCGCCACCGACACGCTGGCCCGGATCGGCGGCGACGAGTTCGCGATCCTGGTCGACGACGAACACGAGGCACCCGAGGTGGTCGCCGACCGGCTTCGGGTCGCGTTACGTGATCCGTTCGCCGTGCACGGTTCGTCGGTCCGGGTGCGCGCCAGCATGGGTCTGGTCCGGCCCGGAGCCGACGAACCGCGTCCGACCTCCGATGACCTGCTCCGGCAGGCGGACATCTCGATGTATGCGGGTAAGCGGCTCGGCAAGGACACCGCCGTGGTGTACCAGCCGTCGTCGGGAGTGTCGGTCGACTTCCCGACCGCGCTGCGGCGGGCGAACGGCGACTCGCCGGAGGGCTTCAGCCTCGCCTATCAGCCCGTCGTCGATCTCCCGCACGGCAGATTCGTCGCCGTCGAGGCACTCGCCCGATGGGCAGCGCCGAACGGCATGCAGATCCCGCCGGATTCGTTCGTCGCGGCGGCCGAAGGCGCCGGGCAGGGCGCCGCCCTCGACGCCCTGGTGCTCGACCTGGCCTGCAGGCAGGTGCAGGCTGCCGGGCTGGACCTCGACATCCACGTCAACGTCGGCGCGGCCCGACTGGGTAACCGGGCCTTCGAGCAGCTGGTGAACCGGACACTGGGCCGCCACGGTGTGGCACCGAGGCGGCTGGTGCTCGAGGTCACCGAGACGGTGCCGATCGTGGACCTCGCGGACGGCGCCGCCGCGATCAGGCGGTTGAGTGCCGGTGGGGTGCGGGTGGCACTCGACGACTTCGGCGCGGGGTTCAATTCGCTGACATACCTGCACGCCCTGCCTGTGCAGATCCTCAAGTTGGACCGCAGCCTCGCCGTCGGCGCCGAGCACGACGGCAACCTGGCGGTGTACCGCTCGGTGGTCGGCCTGGCCGACGCGCTGGGTCTGCAGGTGATCGCCGAGGGCATCGAATCGCAGGGACAGGCCGACGTCGTGTTCCGGGCTGGCTGCCGGATGGCGCAGGGCCATCTGTTCGGCCGGGCGATGCTGATCGACGAGATCGCCGCCGAGCTCGACCCCACCACCACATCCCGCGAGCGTGCGGGTCTGTCGGCCGACACGCCGTAGATCGCCGGCATCGGCGCACGCTCGCGCCCTGCCGAGGTGCGTGCCGCGACACGGAACAATCGACTGGAATCGCTCGTTGATGTGGGCGTACCATTGATTTTCCTGCCGAACTTCGGCGGGTGTGCGAGGGGCTGAACGGTTTCGACTTCGCGCATCGAATCAAGGGAAGCGTGCCGGTGCAGGCAATTGACCACCGTAAGCGTCGTTGCAACCAATTAAGCGCCGATACCAATCAGCGCGACTACGCCCTCGCTGCCTAAGCGACGGTGTGTCTGTCAGACCGGGAGCGCCCTCGGCCCGGACCCTGGCATCAGCTAGAGGGACCCACCCATGGGTTCGGTCGCGGAACCCGTGGGGACATCAAACAGCGACTGGGATCGTCATCCTGACTTGTTCGCGTGATCAGGAGATCCGAGTAGAGGCATAGCGAACTGCGCACGGAGAAGCCTCGAGGAAGTGCCGTAGGACCCGGGTTCGATTCCCGGCAGCTCCACCGACGACAAGCAGGTCAGAGCAATCTGGCCTGCTTGTTGCGTCCTCGCCGTCTGTCCACCACAGCGGCCGCGTTCACATTCGCTCAAAATGCTGGAACATGCAGAAGTGGTGCGTATCCCCTGGCTGACGGTAAATTCGAGACATGCCACCTCGTTGCGGGCGTAGCTCGCGGGCGTCGAATGCACGATCCGTGGGCCGCTGGTCCGGGCGCGGCGCGGTTGCGCTGGCCATCGTCGCCGTTCAGCAGTGGATTCCGAGCGCTCTACCGGTGGCGTCCGCCGCCGATTGCGCCGACGCCGAGGTCGTGTTCGCCAGGGGAACGGACGAGCCCAAAGGCATCGGCGTCGTCGGCAGTGCCTTCGTCAACTCGCTGCGCGAGCAGGCCGTCGGCATGAACATCGCGACCTACGCGGTGGACTATGACGCGGGCAAGCTGCAGCTGGGCAGTGGCGACGGCGCCAAGGACGCGATCAAGCACATCAAATCCATGGCGGCCACGTGCCCCGACACCAAGATCGTGTTGGGCGGGTACTCGCAGGGCGCGAACGTCGTCAACATCGTCGCGGGTAACCCCATCGTCGGCATCGCATGGGGCGAGTCGATGCCGTCTTCGCTGGCGGGAAACATCGCGGCGATCGCCACCTTCGGGAACGTCGCGAACCGCTCAGGTACCAAGCTGCCTTCCCAGTCCGCAATGTTCACCGGCAAGGCGATCGACCTCTGCAACCCAGCCGACCCGATCTGTCACGCAGGCCAAGGCAACGCATGGAGCGGGCACACCGACGGCTACGTCCCCGCGTACACCACGCAGGCCGCGACTTTCGCGGCGTCCAAACTGCTGGCTGGTATGGCCCCATCGGTACCCGGCTTCGGGCCGCCGACAGGGTATGGACAGCTGCCGGGATCTGCCATGCAGGCGCCCGTCTACGCGTCGCCGCCGCAGGGCACCGACCACATGCCGCCGGGGTACGTCGCGCAGACGCCGGCGTATGGCCCGCAGACACCGGGCTACCAGCAGTCACCCGGCTACACCTCGTCCGTGCCGGGGTACGACCCCTCGGTAGTGACCGGCTTGCCCTGACGTTCGACCTCGCATGGATAGGGGCGTTTCGCCCCGGGCAAGAGCCTCCAACAAGCGGTGCCACCCAGTTCGGCTGATCGCGATTCCGCCCTACTCAACCGTGCCCGTGTACTTGCCGTTCTTGTACTGGTCGACGTGCAGCCCACCGCTGACGTCTGTATAGGTGCAATCCGAGTACCTGTTGCCGTCCGGTCCGACGCCCGTCCCGTAAGTGCCTCCCGCGGACTTGCATTCGGACTTGATGGTGCCCTCGGGAAGTGCGCTGGCAAGGGGGCTTGCCCCGAACGCGATGCCCGTCATGAAAGCGGCTGCGGCAACGCCGAGACCGATTCGAGTCACGATGGTGGAGGTCATGGGATTCTCCTTGTCTCGACCCTGAAGGTGAGCCGGTTGCTGGAGATCGTATGAACGCTGCAGTGTCGCCTTCTATCCCTTTGGAAGCCACTGTTTTCCGTCCACTTGGATAGGTCAGGCTTGCCCCGAGGTAAGGGAAGCGGGCCAGGACAGAAGTCCTGGCCCGCTTTGTTGTGTGGGTGGCGAAGGTGCTGCTGTTCGTCAACCAGACGACGACGAGTCGAGAACGTCCCAAAGCCGCTCAGAACGCCAGCAGCGTGATCGACAGTCTCACCAAGGTCGACGGGCGTTTACTCATCTCGGCTCTCGACCCGATCTGACGAGACAGTCTGAAGCCGCCGTCAACCGGCGTCGACGTCTCGGGGTCGGATGAAAATGCCCTGCGCGTCGACCGTGACGTTGCCATCGCGCAGAATGCGACCCCGCGCATAGGTCTTGCGCCCTTGCTCGTGCTCCACCCACGCCTCCACCCGGAGCCGACCCAGCAGAGTCGGGCGAAGGTAACGCAGTTGCAGCGTGCCGGTGTAGGCGGGACGTCCTGGCCGGTGGGCGGTGGCGCCGAGCACGTGGTCGAGGAGCAGTGAGCAGACACCGCCGTGCACGTGGCCGACGGGCCCCTCGTACGCGGCACCCAGGTCGACGTCGGCACTGACCTGGCCGGTGCCGTCGCGCTCGACGATGAGCGGGGGAGCGATGGCATTGCGTTCGCCGATCACCACATTGCCCGCTGTCGTGGGTCCGTGGGTCGCCATTGCGTGCATGCCGAACGAATCCGGCATGGTCCGTTCTCCGAGGAGATTCAGAGCGGCGCTCACATGCGCTAGTGCCGCCTCTTGCGTTGCCGTGTCGACCTTGGTGCGGATCACCCTGTCGATCAGCGCCCGCACCGACTCTGTCAGCGGTTCATGGGCGCCGAGTTCGCCGTCGGTGGTCACTGCGATGCCCGGCCGGCCATGTCGAGAGCGGCGAGGTGGCTGAACAACAGCGACGCGCCGATCGGATTGCCGCCGCCCGGATAGGTGGTGCCGGTGACCGCCGCCATGGTGTTGCCGGCCGCGTAGAGACCAGGAATGGGCGCACCGGACGTGTCGAGTACCCGTGCGTTGGTGTCGGTCCGCAGACCGCCCTTGGTCCCGAGGTCGGACAGCCCGAAGACCGCGGCGTGGAAGGGCGGCTTCTCGATCGGGACCAGGGGCAGCTCTCCGCCGGAGAACGCTCGATCGTAGGGTTCTTCACCGCGTCCGAAGTCGGTGTCGCGGCCACTGGCGACCAGGGCGTTGTAACGGGCGACGGTGGCGCACAGCGCGCCGGGCGGCACGTCGATCAGCGCCGCTAGGTCGTCGAGGGTCTCAGCCGTGTGCCACAGACCAGCCGACCGGTAGTGCGCGGGATCCACCATCGAGACGTTGGTCGCCTTCACCGGCGGCGTCTCGCCCTCACGGTCGTCGTAGATCATCCAGAAAGGCAAAGCCGTGCCACGCGAATTCATGTGATCCAGTACCGCACGACCGAGCCGGTCATAGGGGGCGGACTCGTTGACGAATCGCTCACCGGTCCGGTCGACGAATATGCCGCCGGTGAACCAGAGGGCGAAGGCCGAGCGGCCGTCGGGGTGGGTCAGTCCAGGCGACCACCAGGCCTGATCCATCAGGTCGGTGTCGGCTCCGACGCGGATCGCCGCCTGATGTGCGGCCCCGGTGTTGCCGGGACACCCCATGCTGTCGTCGGCGCGTCCCGGCACACCCCAGTACCGGCGCATCCAAGGGTTCTGTTCGAAGCCGCCGGCCGCCAGCAGCACCCCCTGCCGCGCGCCAATCCTGACTTCTTCGCCGCCGCGGTCCACGACGGCTCCGGTCACCGCGCCGTTGCCCGTGGTGATCAGCTCGACGAGGGGCGAATTCAAATATGTTCGTGCCTGAGGAAACCGGCTGAGCGCCCACAGAAACCGGCCGATGAGTGCCCGCCCCCCGCTGAGCATCGGCGGGGCCGGATGGCCCAGACGTTCGGTGTCGAGCGGACCACGGATGACGTCGGCCAGAGCTCCGAGCGCCGACGCCGACACCGGTACCGGCACGATGTGCCGCCGCCCGTCGGCGCGCGCACCCGGCACCGATCCGTAGTAGTCCGGCCACGGAAGCTCGGCGAACGCGAAATGCGTGTCGCACTCGAGATATTCGATGAGTCGCGACCCGCCCGCCACGTAGGTCTGCTGCAATTGGTACGGAGTTCGATCGCCGACCACCGCGTGGAAGTACTCGAGCGCCTGCTGCGGGCTGTCGTCGACGCCCGCTCGGTGGATCACCGGATTGCCGGGGAACCACATGCCGCCACCGCCGGAATACGCGGTGGTGCCACCGAATTGATCCGTCGCCTCGACCAGGGCGACCGAGAGGCCTTCGCGCGCCGCGGTGTACGCGCCCGCGACCCCGCCGCCCGACCCCACGACGAGGACATCCACCTCGTCATCGAAGGTCACGGCGTCGTCAGGCATCGCCCGAGCCCGCCGCCTCCAAGTGTCCTGCGAACCCGCCGAAGTCACCCCGGAAGAACAGCAGGGGCTCGCGCTGCGGGTGAGCACGAAGTGCGGTCACCCGGGCGACGACGATGGTGTGGTCACCGGCCTCGTGCTCGAACTCGATGTCGGCTTCGATGGAGGCGAGCACACCGTCGAGGACCGGGGCGCCATTCGACCCCGGTCGCCAGTCGACGCCGGCGAACTTGTCGCCGCCGCTGCTGGCGAAGCTCCAGCAGACCTCGCGCTGGTCGGCGGCGAGGACATTGACGCACAGGGAACCGGCCTCACGGATCCGTGGCCAACTGCTCGAGCCGTTGGACGGGCAGAACGAGATGTAGGGCGGCTCGAGCGACACCGACGTCACCGACTGGCAGGTGAAGCCGAGTGAACCTTCACCGCCGTGTCCGGTCACCACGGCAACGCCGGTGCAGAAGTGGCCCAACACCCGCCGCATCACCGCGGGATCGGGAGAGCAGTCCTCGACGCTCGTCTGAGTGGTCTCGCTGATCGTCATCACCATCCTGGCCGGGTTTGGAGTACCTCAACTGTCGGCGGCGCACAACGCACTGGCAAGTGGCGCTCCCGATCAGCGGATGACGCGACGACCGCTGCGACCAGGAGTTGTTAGCCTGGACAAATGCCATCGAGTGCCGACAGGCCGAAGGTGACCGCGACAGGCTGGGCCCTGCTCGGGGTGCTGTCGTATGAGGACGAGCTGTCGGGATACGACATCAAGAAGTGGACCGAGTGGAGCTTGCGGTTCTTCTACGGTAGCCCGGCCTACAGCCAGATCTACACCGAACTCAAGAAGCTCGAAGAACAGCATCTGCTCACCTCGCGGGTCGAGAACGACGGCGGTGCACGTAGCAAGCGGCTCTACAAGATCACCGAAGCCGGATCGGCTGCGTTGCGGGAATGGGCCGAAAAAGCGCCTGTCGACCCGCCGCAGCTCAAGCACAATCCTCTGCTGAGAGTGACGTTCGGGCACCTGACCAATCCGGCCCGACTCAAAGAGATCATGCAGGAGCACGTGGCGTTCGCCGACCGGATGCAGCGCGAAGCCGCCGTCGAGGCGAAGTGGGCCGAGGTGGAACCCGCCTGGGCATACGGACGCGTGGCACTGCAATGGGCCGAGCGCTACTACGCCGCCGAACGGGAACTGGCGCTCAAAGTGATCAAGGACCTCGACGAGGCCGAGGAAGCCTTCGCGAAGGCGCAACCCGCCAGCGACAAAGGGACGCCGCCCTTGCTGCGCGACTACTGGTACGAGATCGAGCGCAGAGTGCAGGCCGAAGAGCCGGAGTAGTCCGTCGTTCACGTTGGTGCGTCTCTGACGCATCGGCCGCTCTACATCGCGTGTTGTGCGGCGTCTCGGGCGGCGATGTATCCGTACACCAGTCCCTGCGCGATCGTCGCGCCCGCGCCCGGATACGTCGTCCCGAACGCGTTGGCGGCAGTGTTACCGATCGCGTAGAGACCGGTGATCGCGGTGCCGTCCTCCCGCAGCACCCTGGCGCGCTCGTCGGCGCGTAGGCCGCCACAGGTGCCGAGGTCGCTGAGCACCATCTTCACCGCGTAGAACGGCCCGCGGTCGAGCGCCCGCAGATTCGGATTGGGCGTCACCGTGACATCGCCGTAGTAGCGGTCATAGGCGCTGCGACCGCGCCCGAAATCCGAATCCTGTCCGGCTCGAGCCATCTCGTTGAAACGAGCGATGGTGGTGAGGAAGTCGGCGGAGGGCACCCCCATCCTGCGGCCGAGTTCGCCCAGATCGCCGGCGCGGTGCGCGATGCCGGCGTCGTACCACGAGGGCGGAACCGCCATGCGAGGAAACAGTTCCGCCGCGAAGACGTAGCTGTTGCGGTACTGCTGGTCGAACACGATCCACATGGAGTCGACCGGATCGCCCGTCCGCTCACGTTCGAGCACACACTGTCCGAAGGACATGTAGTCGGTGGCCTCGTTGACGAACCGGCTGCCGCTCTGGTCGACGATGAGTGATCCGGGTAGTGACCGCTCTGCCAGCATCACCTTCGGATCGGCGTCGGGCAGGGCCGCCACGGCGGGGAACCACCATGACTGATCCATCAGATCGATTGCAGCGCCGATATCTTGAGCGACGCGGATCGCATCGCCGGTGTTCGTCTCCGCGCCCAGGCTGGCATGTTCACCCAGCGACTCGGACTGGAACTTCCAGCGCATGTCCATGCGGTGGTCGAATCCGCCGGCCGCAAGCACGACGCCGCGCCGCGCTGTCACGTTGATCTCCCTGCCCTGTTGGTCGACGACCACCGCACCCCTCACCTGGCCGTCGTCGTCAGTGGTGAGGCGCTGCAGCGACGTCTCGGTCCACACCGGGATGCCGGCCCGCAACACTCCGGCGAACAGTCCCGCCGCCAGCGCTTGACCGCCGGCGGCGTACCGCCGGCCCAGCAGAAGGCCACCGACGCCCTGACCGAGCCGCTTGAGCACCACTGGTAAACCCTTGCGGGGCACCCGTGACATCAAGTTCAGCCAGCGGTAGTCCGCGCCGGTGGTCGGCATGGGGATCTTGACCTCCATGACCCCGGGACGCAGCCGCGAGCGATGCTCGCCGAGCACCGCGGTGTCCAGCGGCCGGCACTCGCAGGTCCGACCCGTCGCGCTGCCTCCCGGCAGCTCGGGGTGGTAGTCGGAGTACTCCTTAGCCCAGAAGAAGCGCATCGGTGTGGTGCGGCGCAGTAGGTCGACCGTCGCGTCGATGTGTGCGAGGAATGCGGTGGATCGCGACGAGAGCGCGGTGCCGTCCACCACCGCATCGAGGTAGGTCCGGGCCCTTTGCTGAGTGTCGCCGCCCCCATCGCCGTCGATCACCTGGCTGGCGGGCAGCCAGAGCGCTCCACCGGAACGTGCGGTCGACCCACCGATGTATTCGGACTTCTCGACGATCAGCACCGACAGCCCGTGATCGCTTGCGGCCAGGGCCGCAGCCATACCGGTGCCCGACCCAACCACCAACAAGTCGATGATGGTGTCGTTGACGGGCAGGCCCGTCGGGATGGTGCTGTGCGGCGCAGTGGTCACGAACCGACGTTAGGTGGCTCGGGCGGAGGAGGGCATTCCCTGTCCTGATGAGCGGAACAGCAGGTTTCTCGCTGCGGCCAACGGCGGTAGAACAGTGCCATGACGCTACAGCCCGATGTCGAGGTGCGGCACATCGAAGCCGATGCGGCGCCGACACGCTTCGCCCGCGGATGGCACTGCCTCGGTCTGACGAAAAATTTCGGTGACGGTCAACCTCATTCAATCAACGCCTTCGGCAACAAGTTGGTGGTGTTCCGTGGCGGCGACGGCAAGATCAACGTCCTGGACGGGTACTGCCGGCATATGGGTGGGGACCTGAGCCAGGGCGAGGTCAAAGGCGACGAGATCGCCTGCCCGTTCCACGACTGGCGTTGGGGCGGTGACGGCCGCTGCAAGAAGGTGCCGTACAGCAAGCGGGCTCCGCGACTGGCGCGCACGGCGACGTGGACGACACTCGAGCAGGACGGAATGCTGTTCGTGTGGAACGATCCTGAGCGCAAACCGCCGCCGGATGGCGTGACGATCCCGCGGATCGAAGGAGCCACCAGCGACGAGTGGACCGACTGGCACTGGTACACCACCGTGGTCGGCACCAATTGCCGTGAAGTCATCGACAACGTGGTCGATATGGCGCACTTCTTCTACATCCACGGATCGCTGCCCACGCATTTCAAGAACGTGTTCGAAGGTCACGTGGCGATCCAGTGCATGAACAGTGCCGGCCGTCCCGACATGCAGCCACTCGAGGGGCCGAAGATGCTCGGCACCACCTCGGTAGCCGGGTATCACGGTCCTTCTTTCATGATCGATGACCTCACGTACCACTACGAGAACATCGATCACCGCACAGTTCTGATCAACTGCCACTATCCCGTCGACGCCGAATCGTTCGTGCTGCAGTACGGCATCATCGTGAAGAAGTCGGAGGCGTTGACCGACGAGCTGGCGATGCAGACCGCTATCGGCCTTGGAGATTTCGTTAAGATGGGCTTCGAGCAGGATGTCGAAATCTGGAAGAACAAGGCGCGCATCGACAACCCGCTGCTGTGCGAAGAGGACGGTCCGGTCTACCAGCTGCGCCGTTGGTACGAGCAGTTCTATGTCGACGCCGCAGATGTCACTCCGGACATGGTCGACCGCTTCGAGTACGAGATCGACACCACCCGCCCCCGGGAGGAGTGGATGAAGGTCGTCGAGGACAACCTGGCGGCCAGAGTCTCGGCGTCGAGCGCCGGATGAGCATTCGGCCGGACAACCGGCTGGACGACGCGCCGATGGTTCCGGTGACCTGCCGGGCCTGCGGGGCGGGCGTGTTGGCGCGCAAGAGCACCTGGGAGCAGACGAGTGTGCAGTGGAACGCCGCGGCGGTGCGTACATGTCCGCAGCGCCGCGCCGCCGAGGAGCTGGCTGCACACGGTCGCCCCCCAGTATTTCTCTCCTGCTCCGAGCTGACCCATTCGATCGTGGACGCGGTGCGCGGGGGCCGGTTGCAGATCGTCGACGAGGCGCCGGTCGCGCCTTAACCTCGCTGTGTGACTCACTCTTCTGACACGCCCGTCGCGGTGGTGACGGGCGCCAGCCGCGGTGCCGGCCGCGGAATTGCGCGAGCCCTGTCGAACTGCGGATGGCGGGTGTACGCAACCGGCCGAACCGTGGTCGAGACCGGCGACGAGGCGATCGCGGTACCGCTCGACCATCGTGACGACGCGGCGGTCGCTGCACTGTTCGCGCGGGTCGAGCGGGAAAACGGCCGGCTCGACCTGCTGGTCAACAACGCCGCCGCAGTGCATGATGAATTGACCGGACCGAACCCGTTCTGGAAGAAGCCGATCGACTTGGTCGACATCCTCGATGTCGGGTTGCGATCGGCCTACGTCGCGTCCTGGCATGCGGCCCCGCTTCTGTTGCGAAGCAGAGCGGGCTTGATCGTCTTCACGTCATCCCCGGGCTCCGTCTGTTACATGCACGGCCCGGCGTACGGCGCGCAGAAAGCCGGGATAGACAAGATGGCGGCCGACATGGGAGTCGACTTCCGCGGTACGCCGGTCGACGTCGTGTCTCTCTGGATGGGGATCCTGCTCACCGAGAAGATGCGAGAAGTGTTCGGCGGCGATCCAGTAGGCCTGCGTGATTTCGCGCAGCATGCGGAAACACCGGAGTTCACCGGCTGGGTCGTGGACGCCCTCTTCCGCGACCCGGACCGGGCGGCGCTCAGCGGCCATACCCTGATCAGTGCCGAGCTGGCGCAGCGCTATGGAGTCACGGACGAGGAAGGGCGAACTCCGCCGTCACACCGCGAGATGTTGGGCGCGCCACGGACACCGAGCGAGGTCGTCGTGCGCTGACGATCAGGCGTGGGCGCCGCCGTCGATGCGGATCTCGGTGCCGGTGACGAAAGCTCCGTCGTCGGAGGCCACCATCGCGATTACGGAGGCGACCTTGGCGGGCTCGCCCAGGATGCCGCCGTCGTCCTGCGGCAGGATCGGTGTCTGCTTGGCCCACAGGCCGAGGTCGTAGCCCTCGGGCATCTTGTCCAGGGTGCTCAGCGCCAGCGCCGTGGACACGCCACCGGGCTGGATGTTGACCGCGCGCAATCCCTGCTTCGCGTATTCGAGTGCGAGGCAGTGCGTGAACGCCAGGATCCCGCCCTTGCTGGCCGCGTAGGCCGCCATGTACGGGTGAGCGAAGGATGCCGAGGTGGACGTGAAGTTCACGACCACGCCTCGGCCGGATTCGCACAGCGCCGGTAACGCCTGGCGGGTCATCAGGAAAGTGCCGGTCAGATTCACCGCCAAGGTGGCGTTCCAGTCGTCGAGCGTGTGCTCGTGGGTGTGGGCGCACCGTTGGATCGCCGCTGCGTTGACGAGGACATCCAGTCCGCCCAGATCATCGATCGCGAAGGCGGCCGAGGAGGTCACTGACTGCTCGTCTGAGATGTCGAGAACCGCAGTGGTCAGACGTTTGTCGGTGCCGGCGTCGGCGGCGGCCGACACTGTCTGCGCCAAGCCGTCCTCCGAGATGTCGAAGGCGACGACGGTCGCTCCCTCGTTGAGCAGACGTCCGACGGTCGCCTGACCGATGCCCGATCCCGCACCGGTGACGACGACGCGGCGGTCCATGAACCGGTCCATCGGTCAGGCCATCTGGAACGCCGACAGCGGCGCTTCGTCGGGATAGATCGCCGGTCCACCGAGGTCGTAGGCGGCGTTCAGCGCACCGATGAACTGCGGGTCGTGCAGCGGCTCACCGGGCACGTCGAGTTTGATGCCCTTGGCGCGCAGGTCGTCGACCATCATGCCGATCGCGCGGTCGACGGTCAGGTCGTCGGAGTGGTCCATGTTCTTCTTGAGCTCGTCGAAGTCGGAGAACACCTCGGCCGACCAGTGCACCAGGAAGCGTAGTTCGTCGGTGTGGTGCCGCGCGATCACATCGTCGCCGTTCTTCAACAACCATTGGTCGCGGTCGTTCGAGTCCCCGGTGAAGACCGTATCGAATGCCAGACCGGCCGGGACCTGCTGCTGTAGCGGGCCGTTGGCTTCACCGCGGTGCACCATCATCTCGTTCTGCACGACCACTCCGCGGTTGTAGACCGGCGGCAGCAGACGCTGCGGGGCCTTGAGTGGACCGTCGGGCCAGTAGGTGAACCCGCTGCTCTCGTCGAGTGAGAACCAGGTGATCACCTGTGCCATCTTGATCAAATAGTCCTGGAACAGACCAGATTTCCCCATCACACTGCAGAGCCACGTCGGTGCGTTCTCGTGGCGCACACCGCGAAAGCTGGGGGAGTCCAGGTGGCCGGGGTCGCGGTTGGCGCACGGGCCGTTGATGTTGAAGAGCATCAGCTCGGGCTTGGCGTATTGGGCGTTCCAGTAGCTCTTGGCCTGGTTCAGGAACTTCTCGTTGTAGAAGCAATCGTGCAGTTCCGGGTATAGCACGGCGCCGTAGTTCGCCAGGTAGCCACGGAACGTCGGGGTGAGGAACAGGTCGAGTGACGGCTCGAAGCCTTCGGGGAAGGCACCACTCATGGTGGCCATGAGTTCGTCGGCCGAAGCGAAATGCTGCGCGATGATCAACTTCCACGGGCCCTGGGTCCGCACGACGTCGAGCAGACGCTCCCGCTGGTCGTCGGTGTAGACGTCGTCGATCTCCCGCGGCGGTGAGGCCGGGCGCAGCACGTCCGACAGCTCCATGCGCCGATCATCAGTCAGCATCGGATCTCCTCTAGTTCCATCAGGCGCTCGGCAGCACCGTCGTCACGTCAATACTGGGGCCGTAGCGGCTTCCGGTGAGCCCAACTGTCCGGTGATCGGGAGGTGAACACCGGCTCAGACCAACAGGGGGTGAGCGAACTTCGCGCGAATCAAAGCTCCAGTCTCGGCGATCGCGAGCCGGCCTCTGGCGGTGGCGTCCGAACGCATCAGGAACCCGTGATAGACGCCGGGATAGCGGGTCAGGGTCGTCTGCACACCTGCATCTCGAAGGCGCACCGCATAGCGCTCTGCCCAATCCCGAATCGGATCGCAGGCCGCGGTCACCACGATCGCCGGCGGAAGTCCGACCAGCTCGGTGGCCATTGCCGGGAACCGGTAAGGGTCAGGCGGCGTGGTCACGCCACTGTCGGCGAGCTCGTGCATGTAGTCGATGTCGTCACGGGTCAACATCGGTGCGTCGGGCATGCTCGCGATCGACGAACACATCATGTCGCGGTCGAGACCCGGATACATCAGCACCTGGCACCGGATAGATGGCCCGTCACGGTCGCGTGCGGCCAGCGACACCGCCGCCGCCAGTGAGCCGCCTGCGCTGTCCCCGATCACGGCGAGCCGATCGGCGTCGACGCGTAGTGACTCCGCGTTTGCGGCGATGTGTGCGGTGGCGGCATAGGCGTCGTCGAACTGGGCGGGGGGTGGCGCCTCGGGTGCGAGGCGGTAGTCCACGGACACCACCGTCGCCCCGCTGGCCGCGGCCAGTTCCCGGGCCAGCGGCTCGAACGAGTGGTTGGATCCGAGCACCAAGCCGCCGCCGTGAAAGTAGACGAGCACGGGAGCGTCGGCGTCGCCCGCGGGTCGGTAGATCCTCAGCGGAATGGGCCCAGCCGGACCCGGCGCGAGCCGGTCCTCGACACTGGACATCTCCGGCATCACATCAGGATGCGCTGCCGCCTCGACGGTTCGGCGGACCTCGGTCAGGCCACGCTGCCGCATAGGGGGGATCACTCCGAACGCCGCGACGCGCGCGGCGGCGTCGGGATCCAAGACGTACCTGGACATCCCGTCAGTGCTTCGCGGAGTCGAAGCGCTGCTTGGTCTTCAGTACCGGTGCGCGCTGCGAGGTGAGCACGTCGGCGCGCTCGGCCATCGCCGACCCGACGTACTCCGGCTGGGTGAGCAGATAGAAACGGCCCTCGGCGGATTGCTCGAAGACCACCTCGGCCGCCGCCACGGGATCCATCGCCTCGGCTTTGATGTCGAGCATGGCGCTGCGTTGCGCTTCGGCAGCCCCGATGTCGCCGTCGGAGACGCCGCCTGCGGACTCGAAGATGTTCGACACCACCGCACCCGGCAACACCGCCTGCACGTGGATGTGGTCGTGCCTCGCCAGTTGCGTCTCCAACGCGAGGCATTCGGTGAGGGCCAGCACCGCGTGCTTGCTCATGATGTAGGGCGCCTGAAGCGGCACCACCGCGACACCGCCGATCGAGGACAGGTTCCACACCCACGCCGGCGATCCGGCGGCGATCATGTGCGGAAGGAACGCACGTATGCCGTTGAAGACGCCTGAGATGTTGATGTCCACCAGCCGCTGCCAATTGGCGACCGGGGTGTCCCACAGGAAGCCGAACTGTTCGACACCGGCGTTGTTGACGAGGAGACGGACCGGCCCGGCGTCGCGGTAGGTCCGGGCGGCGAGTTCCTGCACCGCGTCGAAATCAGTGACATCGCAGACGACAGCAAGTGCATGAACGCCCTGCGCGGTCAGTTCGTCGCGCAGTGCGGCGATGGCGTCGCCGTCGATGTCGGCCAGGATCACCGTCATCCCGAGCCGGGCAGCGTGACGTGCGAGCCCGGCGCCGATGCCGGCACCGGCGCCGGTGATGACGGCGACACCGCCGGAGAAGGTCTCGCGGGCGTCCACGCCGCTCAGGCGCCCGCGCCCGCGTCGGCGGACATCTCCGCCAGCAGCACCGAATTCGTGGTGTCGAGGACCATTTCCATCTCGGTGAACTCGAGCCCGCTCGCGCCGCGGCGCACCGCGACGTTGGCGACGCCGCTGGACACCGCGAACGGCACGAAATTCGTGATCTGGTTGACGAAAATGTAGAAGCGGGCACGGACGGTGCCATCGAGGGTGCCCGTGCGGTGGATGTTGGTGGCGTGGTGGCGCAGCGGGTAGGGGCTCTGGCGGCGATGGTCGGTGAGCCATTCCATCACGGCGTCGCGGCCGTGCAGATCGGGCGACATCAGCTCCTCGAACGGGCTGGCCCCGGAATCGCTGCGAGTGATGAAGCGGATGTCTTCGGCTTTCGCCGCCGCCATGTCGTCGTACAGCGCCTCGTCGTAGGCGTACCAGTAGCCGGAGACGAAGTCCTGGAGTTCCGCCAGCGTGATGTCGTTGCTCATGTCGGCCAGTCAAGCCTCCTTGAGGAATCGGAAACAGGGGCGTGACCGGTGAGCGGAACACCATCAGCCGGCGATGAGGTTCCACAGTCCGGCATCGTTCTCAGTGACTGTGCTCGAGGCTGAACCGCCGGCGCAGATCGCGCTTGAGCAGCTTGCCGCTGGGGTTCTTCGGCAGCGCCTCGACGAAGAACACCTGCTTGGGAGCCTTGAACCCGGCCAGGTGCGCTCGGCAGTGCGCGATCACGTCGTTCTCGGTGATGTCGGCCCCCTCGCGCAGCACCACCGCGGCGACAACGGCTTCCACCCATACCGGGTGAGCCAACCCGAAGACCGCAACTTCTTGTATTCCGTTGTGGCGATAGAGGACTTCTTCGACCTCACGACTGGCCACGTTCTCCCCGCCCGTCTTGATCATGTCCTTCTTGCGGTCGACGACGTGGAGAAGCCCGTGCTCGTCGTAGTAGCCGAGGTCACCGGAGTGGAACCAGCCGGCACGGAAGGCTTCCGCCGTCTTGGCCGGGTCGTCGAGATAGCCGAGCATGAGATGGGGGCTGCGGTGGGCGATCTCGCCGATGACGCCGGTGGGCACCGGCGAGTCAGCGGCGTCGAGGATGGTGGTCTCCACATTGAGCACCGGGCGCCCGGCGGAGCCGGCGTGCGTGTCCTGCTCTTCGGGGCCGAGCGCCGAGGCCAGCGGCGCCATCTCGGTCTGTCCGTAGAAGTTCCACAGCCGCAGGTCGGGGAGGCGTTCCCGCATCTCGGCGAGGATCTCCGTCGGCATCGCCGACGCACCGTAGTAGCCCTTGCGCAGACTGGACAGGTCGACCTGATCGAAGACCGGACAGCGCAGCAGGCTGATCCACACCGTCGGAGGCGCAAAGTAGTTCGTCACCCGGTACCGCTCGATGGTGCGCAGAACCGTCTCGGGATCAGGGAGTGCCAGGATGATGCTGGTGGCTCCCAGGTAGATGTCGGTGGCCAGGAAGTTGTCCAACTGCGCGCAGTGGTACAGCGGCAGGGAGTGGATCTCGACGTCGCTACCGGACATGGCTCCGGCCAGGATGGTGCTGACGTACTGCCACATCAGGCTGCGACTGGTGTGCATCACCGCCTTGGGCCGCGATTCGGTGCCGCTGGTGTACATCAGGCGCAGTAGCTGCTCGTCGTCGATATGCGGGCGCGGGGCCGGGCTGTCGGTGTCGAGCCACGTGGCGAAGTCCTGCCATCCCGGCGGCGGGGTGGCCCCGTCGGGGGTCAGCGCCACCGTGGTGGTGACCGCGCCGCCGCTAAGCATGGCTTCCTCGGCGGTGGGCGTCAGCTCGGCTTCGACGATGAAGCCGGTGACCCGGCTGTGGCCGAGCAGATAGGCGATCTCCTCGGCGGTGAGCATGAAGTTCACCGGCACCAGCACCACGCCCGCACGCGCGGTGGCGAACGTCAGCACGGCGTACTGCCAGCAGTTGTGGGACAGCAGCGCAATCCGGTCACCGACGTCGAAACCGTTGTCGCGCAGCGCTGCTGCGGTGCAGTCGACAAGCCGATCGAACTCTGCGAACGTCAGTGTGATCTCGCCATCGATGATCGCGGTCTTGTCGGGTTGCCGGCGGGCCGACCGCCGCGGGATGTCACCGAGGGCGTGGCTGCGAGCCCGTGCGACCAGGCTGTCGATGTCGGGGTCGCCTTGCATGAGGGCAGCCAAACACGAACCACCCCCGCTCACCGATCGCTGTCCCGCTCAGTAGGCACAGCAGGTGCCGTCACCGGTCAGCGGTTCGATACTCGGTGACGTGACGATTGACGCCGCAACCCCGACGACGCACGACGCCTCCCAGGTCGACCTCGAGGCGCTGAGGACCCACCTACGGCAGGCGGATCCGGGCGTACTGGTGGCGGTGCTGGCACAGATGACCGATGACGCATCGGTGCTCGAACGGTTCGCGCCGAAGATCTCGCACGAACCCGACCCTCCGGAGAAGCGGGGTGTCACCGACTCCGACACCATGGAGGCGATCGTGGCGGCACTGGTGAGCGCCGTCGAAGCTCAAGCGGCACCGGTGCCCGTCGACGAGGTGCTCTTCAGCCGCCTGCTCCCGCTTGCCCTCGGTTCCGATGTCGACGACGAGTTCGTCCCACTGCTGCTCGAGCAGGGCGGCTTCCAGCCGTCGCAACCTGCACTCCCGCGTGATGTGCCGATTCCGTCCACCACGACGGTCGCGATCATCGGCGCCGGTATCGCCGGCATCGTGAATGCGCTGGCCGCCGAGGACGCGGGTGTGACCTACGAGATCTACGACCGCAACCACGAGGTCGGCGGTACCTGGTTGACGACGACCTATCCGGGCATCGGGGTGGACACCCCGTCGGTGTACTACTCGTTGTCACGCGAGGTCAACCCGGATTGGTCGAACTACTACCCGCAGGGCGCGGAATATCAGGCCTATCTCGTGTCACTCGCCGACAGGTACGGGCTTCGTGAGCACACGCGGTTCGGTACCGAAGTCGAGGCGCTGTGGTGGGACGAGGACCGCCGGCAGTGGCAGATCCACTCGGTGACTCGCGAGGGTCACCGCGAGGTGAGTCACGCCCGGGTGGTGATCACCGCTGCGGGCTACCTGAATCGTCCTCGCTGGCCGGACCTTCCCGGCCGCGAGAGCTTCGCCGGTGTCAGCGTGCATTCCGCGCGGTGGGATTCGGCCTTGGATCTGACCGGCAAGCGGGTGGCGATCGTCGGCGCCGGTTGCACAGCGGTGCAGATCGTCGATGCCTGTGTCGATCAGGTCGACCATCTGACCGTGTTCCAACGGCAGCCGCACTGGGTGGCACCGCGCAAACGGCTCTCCGACGACGTCCCGGACTTCCGCCGTTTTCTCGGGCGACACCTGCCGTACTACGCCAACTGGCATCGGCTCAAGTCGTACTGGGGTACCGCGGACAACAATTATCCCGTGATCCTGCGAGACCCGGAGTGGGCCGCCGAGCATCTGTCGATCTCTCCGGCGAACGACGTGCTGTTGCAGATGTGCACGGAATACATCGACCGGATGTTCGGCGAGGGAACAGAACTGGCGAAGAAGGTCACGCCGGATTTCGCGCCGTACGGCAAGCGCATCATCCGCGATCCCGGCGGCTACTACGCCGCGCTGACCCGCGACCACGTCGACGTCGAGGCCAGTGAGCCCGCAGCGGTCAACGCAGAAGGAATCGTCACGCAGGACGGTCGACAGATCGACCTCGACGTGCTCATCTACGCAACGGGCTATCACCTCGACTTCCTGTCGACGGTGGACATCCGCGGACGCGACGGGCGCACACTGCGTGCAGAGTGGGGCGACAGCCCTCGTGCGTACCGCGGCGGCACCGTGCCTGGCTTCCCGAACCTCTTCATCACCTCGGCGCCCAACTACAGCCCGGGCCATGGCGCCGGCGCCAACTTCTCGATGGAGGTGCTCGCGCACTACATCGGGGAGTGCCTGCAATTGATGGCCCTACGCGGCGCGACGACGATGGAAGTGACACAGCAGGCCTACGACGACTACGTGGCGCAGATCGACGACGCCATGTCGCGCACAGTGTGGTGCCACACCCCCAACGCGCACACCTACTACCGGTCGGGCTCGGGACGGGTGGTGGTGGCCACCCCGTGGCGGCTGGTCGACGTCTGGCATCAGCACCGGGCGCCGATCGAGGAGCATTTCGTATTGGACGGCCGACAAGGAGCATCCGGTGGCGGATCTGCTGCGGGGTAAGACCGCACTGGTCACCGGAAGCAGCCGGGGGATCGGACGGGCGATTGCCCAGCGACTGGCCGCCGAGGGCGCCACCGTGGTGGTGACTGCGCGGTCCCACACGCCGTCGCCCTCGGTGCGCGCGGGAGGGGCGACGGCGCTGCCCGGGACGATCGGCGAGACGATTGCACTCATCGAGGCGGCAGGTGGCACAGCCATCGGCCTTGCGGCCGACCTCGAAGACACCGTGCAGCGTGAAGCACTGATACCGAACGTCATCGAACACACCGGCCGACTCGACATCCTGGTCAACAACGCCGGCTATGCCGACTACTCGGTCATCGAAAAGATGGCGATGAACACGTTCGACCGCACCGTCGAGCACTACCTGCGCACGCCCTTCGTCCTGTCGCAGGCCGCGATTCCGCACATGCGCAGCCGCGGTGGCGGGTGGATCGTCAACATCGGCTCGGTCACCGGCATGGCGCCGGTGCGCCCCTTTCGCGAGTACAACAAGAGTTCCGGAGACGTGGTGTACGCCTCGCTGAAAGCGGCACTGCACCGATTCACCCAAGGCCTGGCTGCCGAGTTGGTCGACGACAACATCGCCGTCAACTGCGTCGGCCCGTCGACGGCCGTGCGTACGCCGGGCGCCTCGGACCTGATCCCGGACACTTTCCCGACCGAGCCTGTCGAGTACCTCGCCGAAACCGTGCTGGCGATGAGCCACCTGCCCGCCGCCGAACGCACCGGACTGGTCGCCTTCAGCCTGCACTACCCGTGGTCGCAGAACCTGCCGGTGCACAGCCTCGACGGGACGGGTCTACTGCCCCCGTTCGAGCCGCCCGCGACGGCGAATCCGAACATCCTCCCGGCCGGGGTCTAGTTCCGGAAACGCCGCAGGTAGCCGACCAGCTTGCGCGCCGGACCGGGCGGGGCCAGTCGTCGGGCCGGAAATGCGCGTCGGTGCCGCCGTCGACGAACAGGACACTGCGGCAGAGAAATTCGGCAGCATCGGAGAGCATGAGTTGCGCCCAGTCGGCGAGCTGTCCGGGGTCGCCGAAGTCCCCTAGCCGGTGACGGCGCAGGTGCCCACACGGTCCAGATTCAGTTCTCGACGTTTCGGCAGAAGCTGTGACAAACGCGCTCTCGGACAATCACTTCCGGGCACTCCGGGTCGAACCAGCGGTCGACGCGTGCCCAATGGACGGGGTGCATCAGGTAGGGGCCCATCAGGCCGTCGAGGTCGGTGAACGCCTGCTCGAACACGTGCGTCCACGCAGAGGCGCCGACGGCGTTCTCGACCCGGCTGAGTTGCCACGAATGAATGGTGCGGACGTAGCGGGGGAGTAGGCGCAGGTCGTTCTCGAACTGCTGGACGACCATGTCGTCGGTGCCGGGGCGCACCCGCAGCAGCAGCGTCCGGTACACGGCGCCCCTCCCGTCGGCGCCTGCGACCGGCACGCCGCCGTAGGTGGCGCCGTTGTAGTGTCGCACCGCCGTGTCGCTCAGCAGGTCATCGATCGCCTTGACACCCTTCGCCCGGGTAGCGGTCCCCGAGAATCTGAGGTGGATGAGGATGTCCCCGCCGTTCCGCACACCCGGCAGCGTGGGCTGCACGAGTGCCCGTTCGGCACCGATTTCGCGGGCGCAGTCGCGCAGTTCGTCGAGCAACCGGTCCCGATGCTCGTCGGCCGTGTCGACCAGCCGGATGACACTAGACATCGCAGAGGGTGTCCACGTCAGCGGCGGCGGAAGCCACGCTGCGGCTGCGCTCTTGAATCAGATCGCTGATGCTCTCCCACCACTCACCGATCGCCGGATCCGGGCGGCCCTGCCACGTCATCTCCCACCAGGCCTGCGCGCTGGGCAGTGACCACGTCGCGGTGACCGTATTCGGGTGTTCCTCGAACCAGATGGGGGGACTGACCAACACATGCTCCAGAGTCATACCGCGGCTGCGAGCACCCGGTGCGTATCCGGCGAGGTAGGCGTCGACGAAGCGCCGCGCGCATCCCGGCCGGGTGACCACGCGGTCGATGACGTACACCGCACCTTCACCCACGCGCCGCTACTCCGGCCATGAGACTCGCTGCCTGTTCACACAATCGAGCTCGCGCCGTCTGAGCGATCGTGAACTTGGGCATTGTCATGAACCCGTGGATGCCGCCTTCGAACATCTCCATCACGGTGGGCACTCCGGCAGCGGTCAGCGCTGCGCTGTAGGCAACACCCTCGTCGCGCAGAGGATCGTGTCCCGCGATCACGACCACCGCCGGCGGTAGCCCGTGCAGGTCGGCGTGCAACGGGGAGGCGTAGGGGTTGGTGCGGCTCGCCTCGTCGGGCACGTACTGGTCCCAGTACCAGCGCAGCGCGGACTCGGGATTGTAGAAGCCGCTTCCGTAGCGCTGGTAGGACTCTGTGGTGAAGTCGGGCGTGATCATCGGATAGATCAGCAGTTGAGCGCAGAGCGCCGGCCCCCCGCGGTCGCGAGACATCAGGGCCGTCACCGCGGCGAGATTGCCGCCGGCGCTGTCGCCGCCCACCGCGATGCGGCCGGTGTCGACGCCGTGTTCGATGCAGTTGTCGGTGATCCACCGGGTGACGGCGTAGACGTCCTCCGCCGCCGCCGGCCACGGGTGCTCGGGTGCGAGGCGGTAGTCGACCGCCACCACCACCGCGCCGAGTCGGTTGGCCAGGTCTCGGCACAGCCCGTCGTGGCTGTCGAGGTCGCAGAACACGAATCCGCCACCATGGGCGTAGACGAGGCCCGGTAGCAATCCGGCCGCGGCTCCGGTGGGGTGGTAGACCCGAACCGGGATGCTGCCACCCGGACCGTCGACGACCCGATCGGTGGCACTGCCGACCCGTTCCGGTTGGGCCGGTGCGACGAAACGCGATCGGATGATTGCGCGCGCCTGTTCACCGGTCATCGTCTCGACGGCCGGGAATCCGCCGTCGAGAGCGTCGATGATCTCGGCGATCTGAGGGTCGAGCGTCATGCGAGCTGCAGGGCGGCCGACTCGTGCAGCGGACGGTGCGCGGGTCCGCCGCGCAGCGGGCGCACCTGCTGCAGCGTGGGAGCGACGCGCTGCGGACCGCCTTCCACGTTGCGCCAGATGCCCATGGCGGTCATCCGCACCGGTGCGGCGAGGCGCTGGTCGAAGGCCATCCGGCTCATCGGCCCGCACACCGACAGTGCAGCGACGGCGTCACCGGGGGCACCGATCGGCGCTGCGACACAGCCGAATCCGCTCAGCGCTTCTTCCCGGTCGAAGGCGACGCCGTGCGCCCGGACCTTGGCCAGATCGCCGGCGAGTTGGGCGGCGCTTCCGATGGAGTACCGGGTGCGACGATTCGACAGGTCGACCTCGTCGCTCGCGTCGGCGTTGTACGCCAGCATGGCCTTGCCGATCGCGGTGCAGTGCGCGGCCTGGCGCCCGCCGACACGGCTGGGCAGTGCGGCGGCCATACGATCGCCGATCTTCTCGAGGTACACCACGTCGGCGCCGTCCAACACGGCCAGGTGCACCACCAGGCCGGTGGCGCGGTGCAGGTCGTGCAGCAGCGGGGCGGCGGCGCGGTGCAGCCGGTCCTGGTGAACGGCCAGTGAGCCGAGTTCGACCAACCGCATTCCCAGTTCGTAGTCACGACCGCTGCGGCGCAGCCACCGCAGCTGTACGAGGCGCTCGAGCATGCGGTGCGCCGACGATCGGGGCAACCCGGTGCGGCGGACGATCTGAGCCAGCGTCAGTCTGCCCGGGCCGTCGAACGCGTCGAGCACCAGCGACACCCGATCGATGACCGCGCTGGGCGTAGTGGATTCCTGGATGACGGGGGCTGCAGTCATGACATCTCCTCGCTGAGTGCATATGCCTAATAGGAATATGCCTGTTTGTATCATACGAGAGTGCGCCGTGTCACACAGGAGTTTCGATGTGACCGAGGCCATCAGGAGGCAGCGCCGGTCAACCGGTCGTCTACCCGGCTTACGAGGACGACGCCACGGTTTGTTCCGGCTGGGTGGCGGTCAGCCTTTGGCAGCGCGACGGCCGGCGCGTCGCCCGTAGAAGCTGCCGTCGCCCAGCGAGATGCCGCTGGCGTAACCCCACGCGGCAAGGCCCGCGGTCGAGCGCCCGGCGGCTAACAGGCCGGGGATGGGCTCGCCGCTGACGTGCAGCACCTCGCCGTCCAGCGAAGTCTGCAGGCCGCCCAGGGTGAATCCTCCGGTGCTCTCCCGCAGATCGATCGCCCCGACCGGCGAGCCGACCGGGCGCAGCCACTGCGGCTTCTTGTGCAGCAGCGGATCCTCACTGCACGCTGCCCCGTCGTTGTAGGCGGCGATCGTGGCCTGAAGTGATCCGGGCGCCAACCCGATCTCGGCTTCGAGTTCGGCAACGGTCTCGCACACCCACGTCGGCGGACGCATCATCAACTGTGGGGACAGCGATGCCATCGCCTCTTCCTGGGCGTCGCCGTCGATGATCAGGTACGCGGTGTTGTTCTGGTGGTACAGCGTCAGTTGGCCCACCCGGCCCGGGTAGGTGTCTTCGGCGACGTAGCGCTGGCCGCGTTCGTTGACGAGGACGCCGCGGACCAACTGCTGCGGGTCGATGAAGATCGCGACCTCGGTGGCGTCCATGTGGGCGAGGTCGGCGCCGAGCGCCTGGGCCATCCGGATCGCCTGACCGTCGTGCTGTTCGATCGACGCCGCCGGGCGTCCGGCGATACGCGGGGCGTACTGCGCCACCATCGCGTCGTTGTAGGCGAAGCTGCCAGTGGCCAGCACCACGCCACGGCGCGCGCGGATCGTCACCTCGGTGCCGTACTGCCGGGCGCGGATTCCAGCCACCCGGCCGTCGGCTTCGACCACCAGGGTTTGCACCCGCACGTCGTAGAGCGCCCGGGCCCCGGCCGCGGTGGCGGTCTCGACCAGCGGCTTCATCAGCATGTAGCCGGCGCTGGCCTCGCCCTGCTTCTTGTCCGACATCTGCGGGACGTGTCCGCGGGGTGCCGGCGTGGCGATGGTGTTGAACGGATAGGAGTTCTCCCCGCCGCTGTACATCAGACCCTGGTCGCCCATCGGCTCCCAGCCCGGCTCACCGAAGAACTCGGCCTTGAACGGCACACCGCTTTCGACGAGCCAGTCGAAGTGGGCGACGCTGCCTTCGCAGTAGTCGGCGATGCGGCGGCCGTCGGCGCCGGGACCCATCGCCGCGTTCAGGAACGCCGCCATGTTCTCGACGGAATCGTCGAAGCCGCAGGCCTTTTGCAGCGCCGTCCCGCCACCGAGGTAGATGAAGCCGCCGGCCATGGCTGCCGCCCCGCCCCAGGAGCCGGTCCGTTCGAGCACGAGCACATCCGCACCCGCTCGGGCGGCCTCAACCGCTGCGGCGGCGCCGGCGATGCCGTAACCGGCGATCACCACGTCCGCCTCATGATCCCAATGGCTGATCGTGGACGCCGAGACCGGGCTGACGTCGGCGTCGGGCGTCATGGCCGCATCGCTGCCGGCAGGTCGCTCACCCACTGGTGACCCCAGTAGCTGTCGGCGGTGATTTCCTCTGCAGTGTAGTAGGTTTCGTCGACGCGCATGCCGTCGGTGCCGAATTCGATGTCCCAGTCGCCCGGTGCCCGGACATAGAAGGACACCATCTTGTCGTTGGTGTGCCGGCCGAGCGTCGACGACAACTGGTACCCGTCGGCGCCGACGCGGTCCAGCGCCTGCCCGACCGTGTCGAGGCTGTCGACCTCGACCATGAGGTGGACCAGACCGGGATCGCGAAGGGTTGTCGCCGGACAGATCGCCAGGCTGTGGTGGCGCTCGTTGATGCCGAGGAAGCGCACACGCACCGGCCCGTACTCCGGTGGCACCGGCACGCGGAACGCGCCGCGGGACCGGAACCCGACTACACCGGTGTAGAACTCGAACAGGCCGTTGGCGTCCAGTGCGGGCAGGACCACGTGTCCCAGCCCTTGTGCTCCGGTGACGAACCGTGCCCCGAACGGCGTGATCACCGGACTGTGGTCGAGGACCGGTCCGTGGAAGACCTCGATCGCGGTGCCGGCCGGGTCGTCGAAGGCGACGACCTCTTCGACGCGGCGTGCGTCCGCCTCTTCCAGCGGCAACTGTTTGAAGGGCACGCCCGCGCCGTCGAGGGCGGCTTTGACGTCCTCCAGGCCGGCACGGTCACGGACCTCCCAGCCGACGGTCATGATGCGGTCGGTGTCTCCCGGGGTGACGATGATGCGTGCTGCTCGCTCGTCCATCCGCAGGTACAGCGCCGACTCGTTGGATCCGCGTCCTTCTGCGAAACCCAGCACCTGGAAGGCGAAGTGGCGCCAGCGATCGATGTCGGCGGTTTGGACGGTGACGTATCCGAGGCTCTTGAGTGCTGTCATGTTGTGTCCTAGAGGTCAGATCATCGCCCGCAGCGGCCCCTGCGGGTCGACCCCCAGCGAGCTCAGCGCCGAGGCGTGGTAGATGGTTCCGGGGACATGGATGGCATGGGCGACGCCGGCGTGCGCATCGCGCCAGTACCGCTGCAGCGGCTTGTCCATGCGCAGTGCGTTGCCGCCCGAGCGGGAGAAGATCTGGTCGACCGCGGCGACTGCCCGCCAGACCGCCTTCACCTGGCTGCGCCGCACAGCCGCACGGTCGGCGAAGCTGACTTCCTTGCCTGCGTCGACCATGTCATAGACGCGGTCGACGTTGGCCAGCAGCGCCTGGCGGGATGCCTCGATGTCCGCTGCAGCGTCGCCGATGGCGAACATGACGTAGGGGTCGTCCTTGATCGCGGTGCCGTTGGCGCCAACACGTTCGCGCTGGTAGTCCAGGTGCGCCGCCAGCGCACCCTCGCAGATGCCGATCGTGGCGGCACTGATCCCCAGCGGGAACATCGTCGACCACGGCATCTTGTAGAGCGTCTTCGTCATGCCGGCTTCGATCTGCGCGGTGCCGTCCATCACCTTCAAGCCGTCCATCGTGCGGTATGCCGGCACGAACGCATCGCGAACAATCACGTCCTTCGACCCCGTGCCGCGCAGACCGACCACGTCCCACGAGTCGTCGACGATCTCGTAGTCGCTACGCGGCAGGATCATGTGCAGGATCTGCGGCGGCATCACCGGTTTGCCGTCGGCGTCACCGACCATCGCGCCGAGGATGATCCAGTCGCACGCGTCGGTGCCGGAGCTGAACTGCCAGCGGCCGTTGAACAAGTAGCCGCCGTCGACCGGCTTGGCCACCCCCTGTGGGGCATAGGGTGAGGCGATCCAGGTGTCGACATCGGTGGCCCAGACTTCTTGTGCGACTCGAGGATCTGCGTACGCGAGCTGGTAGGGGTGCACGCCGACCACGCCGTTGACCCACCCCGCCGCCGGGTCGAGCGCCGCGGTGGCCATCACGGTCTCGGCGAACTCGCGGGGATGCACCTCGAACCCGGCGTATTCGGCCGGCTGCAGCAGGCGGATCGATCCGGCTGCCTTCATGTTCTTGACGGTGGCATCCGACAGCTGGCCGAGCCTCTCGGCCTCGACGGCCTGCTCCTTGAACTGGTCGGCCAGTTCCATCACCCGGTCGATTACCCGCTCGGTCATGAGGTGTCCTTCTCTCGTGAGGCTGTCTTGGATGGTCTACCGCGAAGGGCACCGATATGTGGGCTGATCCCGGTGAATGGACGGCGCGTCAGAATTCGACGTGTATGTCGTCTGACACCGGCCGCGCCTGGCAGCCGAGGATGGTCCCGGCCTCGATGTCGTCGGACTCGAGGATGTCACTGGTCGGCATGTCGACCTCGCCGCCTAGCAGGGTCGCGGCGCAGGATCCGCATTGGCCCTCCCGGCAGGAGTACGGGACATCGATATTCGCCGCCAACATCGCGTCCACCAGGGTCGACCTGGCAGGCCAACGCAACGTGTGCTGCTGTCCGTCGAGGTCGACCCGGACGGTGACCGCCTCGCGATCGACGGAGGGGTCGACGACCGGTGGTTCTGCGATCGCGAAGGGGTCGCCGGTCAGCGACTGGAAGACCTCAGTGTGCACGGCGCTGCGTGGGACACCGGCGTTCTCGAGCGCGGCCCGAACGGCAGCCATGAACGGCGTGGGGCCGCAGATGTAGGACTCGGCGGTGTTGAGACGGCGCGCGAGGCCGGTGAGTTGCGGCTGCTGTGGCAACCCCTGCACGGATTCCAGCCAGTGCATCACCGTCAACCGGTCGGGATGGCGGATAGCGAGGTCAGCCAACTCTTCGGCGAAAATGACCGAATGCTCGTCGCGGTTGGCATAGATCAGCGTCACCCGGCCGGTGCCCGCAGCCAGCGCCGATTTCAGTATCGATATCACCGGGGTGATACCGCTGCCCGCCGCCCACAGCAGCAGATCGGCGTCGAGGTCCGCCGGCGTGAAGACCCCAGACGGGAGCAGCGCCTCGATGACGTCACCGGGATTGACGTTGTCGCACAACCAGTTCGATGCGTAGCCGCCATCAACCCGCTTGATCGTCACCTTGGGCAATTGATCGGTGTGCGGTGAACTCGACAGTGAATAGCAGCGGGCCACCGACGTACTGTCTTGGCCGGGTACCCGTAGGGTCAGGAATTGGCCGGGCCGGTAGTTCAGCCGACGCTGTTCGTGTTCTGCGACGGCGAAGATCAGGGAGCGGGCGTCGTGGCTCTCCTCGATGACATCGGTCACGGTGAGCTTCACGCTGCGAGACTCGGGTGGCGAAGACACAGCGGTGATGTTGCTGTCGGTTCATGCGGTGCGCGACTTCCGAGTCCGATGGCTGGGATGCCACGATCGCGACGTCCGGTGACCGGGACGGGCTCACCCTCCGCGCGTGCGGGACGCCTACCTTCGACTCTCGTGGCCACCACCGCTGACCTGCTGCCCGAAGCCGTCGATGCCGTGGTCGTCGGCGCCGGCTTCGCCGGCCTCTACGCTCTCCACAAGCTACGGGAACAGGGTCTGACGGTCCGGGTTTTCGAGGCGGCGCCCGACGTCGGAGGTACCTGGTACTACAACCGCTATCCCGGTGCGCGATGCGACGTCGAGAGCGTCGACTACTGCTACTCGTTCTCCGAGGATCTCCAGCAGGAGTGGACGTGGACTGAAAAGTATGCGACCCAGGCCGAGATCCTGCGCTACATCAACTGGGTCGCCGACAAGCTGGATCTGCGCCGAGGCATCACGTTCAACACCAGGGTCGCCTCGGCCGTCCTCGACGAGGACTCGCTGCGGTGGACGGTCACGACGGACACCGGCGCTGTGATCTTCGCCCGGTTCTGTCTCATGGCCACCGGCCCGCTGTCGGCGGCGCTCACTCCGCAGTTCGACGGACTGGACACATTCAGCGGCAAGATCTACCACACCGCCGACTGGCCGCACGAAGGAGTCGACTTCACCGGTCGGCGAGTGGCGGTAATCGGAACCGGATCATCCGGGGTGCAGTCCATCCCGATCATTGCCGACCAGGCCGAACAGCTCTACGTGTTCCAACGGACGCCCAATTACAGCGTGCCGGCCGGTAATCGCCCGCTCAGTGCCGAGGACGTCGCTCAGGTCAAGGCCACCTATGCCGAACGGCGCCGGCTCTCCTGGCAGAGCGGCGGCGGCTCCCCGCACATCGCGCACCCGAAACTCACCATGGAGGTGTCCGACGAGGAGCGCAGGGCCGCTTTCGAGAAGCGCTGGCAGCTCGGTGGAGTGTTGTTCTCCAAGACTTTCCGGGACCAAATGATCGACTCGGCGGCCAACGAGGAAGCCCGTAAGTTCTACGAGGAGAAGGTCAGGGCCGTCATCGAGGACCCCGAGGTCGCCGACCTGCTCATCCCCTCCGATCACCCGATCGGCACCAAACGAATCTGTACCGACACCAACTACTTCCAAACCTTCAACCGCCCTAACGTGGAACTGGTCAGCGTCCGCAGAACCCCGATCACCTCGATCGACGCGGACGGGATCAGCACCTCTGACGCGCACTACGACGTCGACACCATCGTGCTGGCCACCGGTTTCGACGCGATGACCGGTGCACTCGGAAAGATGCAGATCGTTGGGCGCGGCGGTAAGACGCTCAATGATGACTGGCGCAACGGGCCACGCACATACCTCGGCCTCGGAGTCGACGGCTACCCGAACCTGTTCGTCGTCTCCGGGCCAGGGGCGCCGGCCGTGCTGGCCAACATGGTCTTGCACGCCGAAGCACATGTGAACTGGATCGCCGACTGTATCCGCCACCTCGACGATCACGGGTACGCGGCCATCGAGGCGACGAAGGAAGCCGTTGACGGCTGGGGTATGGAGCTGGCCCGCCGCGCGGAGGCCACGCTGTTCACCAAGGCCAACTCCTGGTACATGGGCGCCAACGTGCCCGGGAAGCCGCGGGTGTTCATGCTGTTCATCGGCGGATTCGGTGTCTACCTTGACATCTGCGCGGAGGTCGCCGACGCCGGATACAAAGGATTCGCCCTGCTGAAGTCCGGATGAGTTCGACCTCCGGTCCGCGAGCAGACGCAGATTCGCATGCTGCGAGAGGCAACCACGCGATTCTGTGTCTGCTCGCGCGGAAATCGCGCTACTCGCGCAGCAGGAACGACCTGACCGTGGCCTCGAATGCCGCCTTCGCCTCGATCATCGCCCAGTGGCCGCAATTGGGAAACACATGCAGTTCGGCGTTCGGGATCGTGCGCATCGGGATCAGCGCCATGTCCAGTGGGCTGACCCGGTCGTCACGGCCCCACGTCAGCAGCGTGGGCGCAGCCACCTTGTGCATCTGCGCCCACGGCAACGGCACATCGGAACTGCGCATGAACGCCATCATCTGGGCGAACGCCGCCTTTCCGTACATCCGTCGCGCTGCGGCCAGCGTGTCGGAATCGGTCGCCAGTTGCCAGCGCTCCTCGATCAGTTCGTCGGTCACCAATTCGGGGTCGTACACCATCGAATACAGCCAGTCGACGAGCCGTTGACGAGTGGGGTCCTCGGTGAACTCCTGCAGCAGCCTGATGCCCTCACTGGGGCCGGGGCTGAAGACGTTCGTCCCGATACCGCCGATCGTGACCAGGCGCCGAAGGCGGTCCGGATGGTGGGTGGCGAAATTGATTCCAACCCCGCCGCCCATCGAGTTGCCCACGATGTCGACGTGGTCCACCTCGAGTGCGTCGAGGAAGGGCGCGACGACACCCTGTGCGGTGACCATCGGATGCCCGCCCTGGTCATCGCTCACGCCGAAGCCGGGGAATTCGAGCACGAGGCAACGAAAGTCGCTGTTGAATGCGGGAAGGATGCCGCGGAAGTTGCGCCACCCCGTGACGCCCGGCCCGGAACCGTGCAAGAACAGCAGCGGCGAGCCGGTACCGGTGTCGTAGTAGCGCAGCGTTCCGGCCGGCGTCGACACTTCCTGAAGAGGGATCTCGAGATCGGTGGTCATGGCTCAAGCCTTTCATCGGCCGCTGATGTGAGGTAGGCGACTTCCGGTCAGCGGACGCCGTGTCTGACGTCGTGTTCGCGACGGTCCACGATGACATGGTGCTCGATGACCAGGACGTAGTGACTTACCGGGTGAGTGACCGTATCGCTGTCATCACGATGAACCGACCGCGGTACCGCAACGCACAGAACTCCGTCATGACCTACGCCTTGGATGCCGCCTTCCAGCGGGCCGTCGAGGACGACGACGTCGCCGTCATCGTGCTGGGCGGCGCGGGCGACCACTTCAGCGCCGGACACGACATCGGCACACCGGAGCGGGACCACCACGTCACCTACGACAACCGGGCGGTGTTGTGGTGGGACCACGTCGACAAGCCCGGGGGAGACCAGCGCTTCGCCCGCGAGATTGAGGTCTACGTCGGAATGTGCCGGCGCTGGCGGGAGATTCCGAAACCCATGATCGCCATGGTGCACGGGGCGTGTATCGCCGGCGGACTCATGCTCGCCTGGGTCTGCGACCTCATCATCGCCGCCGACGATGCCTTCTTCTCCGATCCCGTCGTTCGCATGGGGATTCCCGGCGTGGAGTACTTCGCGCACCCATGGGTGCTCGGACCGCGGTTCGCGAAGGAGTTCCTCTACACCGGTGACCGATTCGATGCTCGACGTGCCTACGAGGTCGGCATGGTCAATCGGATTGTGGCGAGGAACGCCCTAGAAAGCGCGACGTTCGAGCTCGCGTCGCGGATTGCGACGATGCCGCGGTTCGGGTTGGCCCTCACCAAGAAGGCGGTCAACCAATGTGAGGACCAGATGGGTCTGCGCAACGGAATCGACTCGGTGTTCGGGCTGCACCACTTCGCGCATGCTCACAATGCCGAAGTAGGACAGGGCTCACTCGGAGATATGGATGTCAAGGCGATGGCGGCACCTCGGGGCGCCAGGAATGTTCAACCGGGTAGGGAGAATTGATCCGGCGCCGGTGCGAGCAACGCTCCGGTCGAGGCGCTGATCGGGGTGTTCGCGCACAAGTTGCTGCACGCGCCGGCATCTAGACACCCGATCACGGGAACCGAACAGAAGGAAAGCTGTCGCCGCTGTCAGATCAGCTGAGCGCTCTGGCGATTCGTAGTAGACGTTGCCCTGCCTCGGCCGTCGTCGCGCGGCCCTGCACCAAGGCGAGCATGTTCGATACCCATACGTCGGCAACCAGGCCGGCGATCTCGGTCTGTTCCGCCGGTGCCGGACGAGGGCTGATGGCCGAGGTGAAGATGCGCGTCAAGGTGTCGCGAACCTGATCCACGTCTGATGCTGCCGAATTGTCGGACGAGAGGTACGCGCGCATCAACGCATCCGCGCAGAGCGGGTTACCCCACAGCCGCCGGGTGAGGACCTCCAGCACGTGGGACAGCTGACGTGACGGCTCGGTGACTGCTTGCCATCCGGATTCGGATGCCGGTTCGAAGGTGGTCAGCCAGCGATCGAGCGCCGCAACCAGCAGGTCGTCCTTCGACGTGAAGTGCTGGTACACCGTGTCGGTCGCTACCTTCGCGTCTTCGGCAACCGTTCGCATGTGGACGGCGTCGTAGCCCTCAGCGGCGAGCGCGAGTGCCGAGGCGACGATGCGCTCACGTCGGGGTCCCCGTTTCGACGGCACCGCCGGAAGCGCTTCCCTGTTGATTGCCACCTGGTCGGTCATCGGTTCTACCGATTGCCGGCGGCCGTCGATCAGACGAAGCTCTCTGGGAATGACGACACTCCTCCTAGCTTGTGGCGTTCCAGCCGCGCAGTGGCGTCGCACCTCGAGGCGGCGGTGATCTCTTGACGCTAAGGGGCGAGACGCTCTGACCGACTGTCGCCTTCCGGTCATCGGGATGTTGCCCGGGCTTCGAGTCAGTTTGCGTCGTTTGGCGGGTGATCTGAGGCGTTCGCCCAGCTCATCGCGTTTCAGCGTCTGGTTCGATTCCCGGCATCCCACAAACGACGCGGGCCAGGACGAAAAACCTGGCCCGCTGTACGAGTATTGGCCCGGTCCGTGGAGTTGGGCTGATCGCGATTCGCCCTACTCAACCGTGCCCGTGTACTTGCCGTTCTTGTACTGGTCGATGTGCAGCCCACCGCCGACGTCTGTATAGGTGCAATCCGAGTACCTGTTGCCGTCCGGTCCTACGCCCGTCTCGTACCTGCCTAGCGCGGACTTGCATTCGGACGTGATGGTGCCCTCGGGAAGTGCGCTGGCAAGCGGGCTTGCCCCGAACGCGATGCCGGTCATGAACGTAGCTGCGGCAACACCGAGACCGAGACACAGTCTCTGACCTGGTTCTGTTTCGGGCGTTCATGGTGTCGCCGACCCGGCGCCATCTCTTCAAGCGGCTATGAACCCGGTCCATACGGGCCGAAGAAATGGCATCCAACCGGGTTGGTCGCGCAATAGGAACCCGGTGCCGGTGCTGCGGGCGGTGGAGGTGGCGTCCGCCCGGGTGGGGAACCGATCCAAATATGGCTCTTCACCGGTTCGCCGGTGGGAATGTTCGTGATGGGGACGTTGCCTTCCCCGAAGGGGACGTACCAGAAGTCGTGGCAGACGTTCTCGTCCCAGTCGAAGTCCGCCAACGGCCCCAGCGGAACCGGTTGGCCTGGGCACCACCTGCCGGCGGGATTCTCGGCGGCGGCGATACCCGCGCCCAGTCCCAAACCGGCCGCCGCGACAGCACCCGAGATCAGCGCCCCGGCGACGGTGCGCGTCATCATCTTGCTGGTGTTCATGTCGTTTCCTTTGTCCGCCGCGGCCACCGGGCTGCGAATACCTTGCGTTTGCTGATATTTGACGCGTCAGATAATTGGTGCTGCTCGTGTGCTGTCATTAGACCCTGTCAACGTTGCTGGCGATCACAGTTTCGATAAATTGCGGGTGGCACACTTCGGCGGCCGGCCGGCATGCTGGTTCGTCCCGCGCGGCGCCGCCGGGGCCCGGTTCGACGTCACGGGGACATGTCCGAAGGCGCTCGGTGCGGCGCCATGGCACGGGCGGCCAACACGGCCGCAGCCCCAGAGAGGACGTGCCAGGCGCCGTGGAACTGCCAGAGGCTGTCGGGTCGGCAGAGCGGCGATCCCGAGCGTCCTGCGGCGTAGGCGGCCACTCCCAGCGCGAAGACCCCGGCCGCTCCCGCCCAGGCCGACCGCCATCCCGGCCGCCGGCTCCGGGCGAGAACGGCGGCGTACACCGCTGCCGCGGCGACGATCGGCCAGTCGTGCGCGGGCTCGGCCCAGGACGGCTGGGGCCCGTGGTAGGCGACGCTGCCTGCCCCGACCGCCACGAGCGCCGCTCCGGCAGCACCGGCGAGCGGCGCCCTCCACCGCACTGCCCAGCACAGCACGGTCATCCCGGCGGCGACGTACGCCAGGCTCGTGACGGCCAGGACGGGCTGCGCCAGCGCGGCGCCGAGGATGCGCTCGCAGTCCGTGTGACCGAAACTCGCAGGAGCGGTCAAGACCTGCATGGTCGATCCACCGTAGCGCGCCAGGCACCCGGCAGACTGGGGTTGGGTGACCGACCAGCCGACGGGATCGGACACGTCGAGTGACGCATAGGCGGTGCGTGTTTTGAGCCGAACGTGGTCAGGCCTCGCTGCGGCAGTGCTCGCCGGCGCGCTGCCGGCGCTTGCGTTCCCCGCGCTGTCGTGGTGGTGGCTGGCGTGGTTCGGCATCGTCCCGCTGCTGTTGGTGGTGCGTGCGGCGCCGACCGCCCGCGTGGCCGCTCTGCGGGCGTGCTGCGGTATGGCCGGCTACGTATCGGCCACCCAGTACTGGCTGCTGCCGAGTGCCGGTCCGCTGCTGATCGTCCTGGCCATCGGACTCGGCGCGTTGTGGCTGCCGTGGGGCTTGGCCGCGTATCTGCTTCTGCGCGAACCGATCACGACCCGCGGGACCCTCGCGGCCATGGTGGTGCTGCCGAGTGCATGGGTGATGGCCGAAGCGGTGCGATCCTGGCCGAGTCTCGGTGGTCCATGGGCATTGCTCGGCGCGTCGCAGTGGAATCAGCCGGCCACACTCGCCTCGGCCTCACTCGGCGGCGTGTGGCTCACCAGTTTCCTGATCGTCGGCGCGAACACCGCGATCGCCGGTGTGATCCTGCATCGGCGCGTGTCCGTCCGCGTCATCGCGGCAGCGGTGGCACTGGCGTGTGCGGGACTCGGCCCGGCGTGGTTCTGGCTGGGACCGGCTCCTGCGGCCGGGTCGACGGTACGGGTGGCGCTTGTTCAGCCGGGCGACATCGAGGACTCCGCCGCTCGTCAGGCGGCCGGCGAAGCGTTGACTGCGGCTCTCGCGGGCCGGCGTCTCGATGTGGTCGTCTGGGGCGAGAGCAGCGTCGGGGTTGATCTCACCGGAGAGCCGGAGGCCATGGCGCACCTCGCGGCATTGTCCCGACGGGTCGGCGCGGACCTGCTCGTCAACGTCGACGCCCGTGACCGCACGGGCGGGATCTCCAAGTCGTCGGTCCTCATCGGACCGAACGGATCGCGCGGCGCGTATTCGAAGACGCGGCTGGTGCCATTCGGCGAGTACGTGCCGCTGCGGCCATTGCTCGGTTGGGCGACCCGGCACACCGAGGCGGCGGCCGAGGACCGACGGCGCGGCAGTGGACAGGTCGTGTTGCACACCGGAGGGCCGGCGGGTGCTGACCCGGAAATGCCCGTCGGGGGGCTCGCGATCGGACCGCTGATCAGTTTCGAGACGACCTTCTCCGATCTTCCCCGCGGGGAGGTGCAGCGCGGCGCGCAGCTGCTGGTGTATCAGAGCTCCACCTCGACCTACCAGGGAACTTGGGCGCAGGCGCAGTTGGCCAGCCAGGCCGCGGTACACGCCGCGGAGGTGGGTCACCCGGCGGTTCACACCGGGTTGTCAGGAATCAGCACTGCCTTCGACGCACGAGGCCGACAACTCGCCTGGTACCCCGCCACCGAACGCGGCGCGATCGTGGTGGAGGTCCCGCTCGATTCACACACCACCGCATTCCAACGGTTCGGCAACTGGGTATTGGCGTTGGCGCTTTCCATCCTCGCCGGCGCCATCGGCATAGCGACCCTGCGGTCTAGGCGCTCAACACGCCGGGCGGGATGACCGGCTCCGAATCGATTCGGGGGCATGATTGATGGCTGATGAACCCTGTGACGGTGGATTGTTCGAGCCAGTCTTGATCAGCGGGCAGATTCGCGTCTCGCGGGGTCGAAATCCGCTGTGGAACAGACTGTTCCGGTTATCCGCCCGCCTTCGGAGATCATCGCCGGCGCCGACGCTGGACGGCGGGATGCCCTCCGAGCAACTGGCCCGGTTGATTGCGGACTTGGTCGACGAGCACTTGGAACTCGCCCCCATTCGGGCCGCCTACGCCGATGGGCGTGACACGCCGCCGTGTGATCCGCGTCTGCTGTTGGGCGTCCTGCTCTATGGCTACGCCACCGGGGTGCGCTCGTCGCGGCTGATCGAACGCAAGTGTGTCGATGACGCGTGTTTCCGGTGGCTGGCCGCAGGGCAGATCCTGGACCATCGAGAGATCGCACGGTTCCGTAGGCGGCACTTGTCTGCGCTGAAGCCGCTTTTCGTGCAGGCGTTGGTGTTGTGCCGGGCAGCGGGTGTGCTCCGGCTGGGCCGGATCGCGCTGAACGGGACGACGAACAGCCTGGCCGAGAAGGTCGCGACCCTGCTGGCCGACGCCGAACGCACCGACACGGCCGAGGACGCGACGTGGAGTGCAGCGCAGATCACGGCCACTGGAACATCGAAGGTGCAACGTGCGCTGGTCGGCGCACTCTTGTCGGCGTTGATGTTCGCGGGCGGCTCCGCCGTGGCGGTGCACAAGCGCGTCACGCTGTCGGTTGACGACGGGTCGACGACGGTATCGACGATGAAGTCGCGCGTGATCGACGTGGTGCGGGAAAACGGCTTCGCCGTTGGCGAGCACGACGAGCTCCAGCCAGGCGCCGATCAGCGGATCCATCAGTCCGACACCATCGTGCTGCGACGTGGTCGCCCGCTGCAGGTGTCGATCGACGGTCAACCAGACAAGCAGGTGTGGACGACCGCCTTGACGGTTGATGAGGCACTCGAGCAGCTGTCGATGAGCGACCATGCGCCCGTTGCGGCGTCTCGTGCCGGCCGTTTGCCGTTGGCCGGCATGGCGTTGCCGTTGGTGAGCCCGAAACAGGTGCACATCATCGACGGCGGCATGGCCGGCGATCGACGCCTGGCGGCAACCACCGTGGGGCATCTGCTGACAGCCGCCGGCGCGCCGCTCCAGCAGGACGACAAGGTGGTGCCCCCGGCGTCTACGCCGGTCAGCGCGGGCATGCGGATCGTGGTGACCCGCATCAGGACCCACGAGGTCGCCGCGCGCACGGCCCTGCAGGCGCCGCTGCGGCGCATCCACGACCCGACGATGAACCTCAGCCGCCGCGTCGTCGAGCACCGCGGAAGGCCTGGCACCCAGGAGGTCACCTTTGCCGTCTCGACGGTCAACGGGCGCGAGGTCGGCCGACGACTGGTCGCTCACAATGTCGTGACACCCGCCCTGGCGCAGGTACAGCGGGTGGGTGCCAAGCCGGGCACCCAGGTGCCGCCGGTGAGCAACAGCGCCACATGGGACGCGCTCGCCTCGTGCGAATCTAGCGGCAACTGGGCCATCAACACCGGCAACGGCTTCTACGGTGGTGTGCAGTTCACACAGAGCACCTGGGTGGGCCACGGTGGACTGCGATATGCGCCGCGGGCCGACCTGGCCACTCGAGAAGAGCAGATCGCGATCGCCGAGGTCACTCGTGCGAACCAGGGCTGGGGCGCCTGGCCGGTATGCAGCACCAGAGTGCGACGCTGACCATTTAGACGGCCCATCCGGCTACTCCAGATCCGACGGCATGGAACTCAGGCGGGTCCACAGATGGGGGACCGGACGGACGCCGAGCCGGCTGACCACCATCTGCGCGGCCTGGCTCACTCCTTCGGTGAACGTGGGGAAGGCGAACTGCAGTTCGGCGACGTCCTCGACCCGCATCCCCGCCGCCATGCAGGCCGCCACCATCTGAATGACCTCGGCGGAGTACTCGCCGAGCACGTGCGCGCCGACGATGTGCCGACGCGAGGTCTCGACGATCAACTTGCAGAACCCTTCCGGGTGTCCATCGGCGACGGGCCGCAGCATGTCCTCGTAACGGGCCACGGCGACGGTGCAGTCATAGCGCGCACGGGCCTGCTCCTCGGTGAGCCCGACGCTGCCGTATTCGGGATTGGTGAAACTGCCGCCGGGAACGATCTCGTGCACCACCTTGCGACGCCGGCCGAGCACCGCGTTCTCTGCCGCGACACGGCCTTCGAGGGTGGCGCTGCTGATCACCATGCTGTTCCCGTCGACATCACCGGCGGCGAAGAT
This sequence comes from Mycobacterium hippophais, assembly GCF_027529605.1. Taxonomy (NCBI): domain Bacteria; kingdom Bacillati; phylum Actinomycetota; class Actinomycetes; order Mycobacteriales; family Mycobacteriaceae; genus Mycobacterium; species Mycobacterium hippophais. Next base: position 162,062 of record NZ_JAPZPY010000010.1, read on the forward strand.
GTGCGGCACGTTCGTGGCCGTGTGCTCGTCGACCACCACGTAGCCGCGCTCGGTGACCAGACCGGCCGCGGCGGCGTCGACGACATCGGCGTTGCCGGGCCATCCGACCGCGAAGAACGCCGCGTCCACGTCGACCGTGCCCTCCTCGTCGCCGACGCGGTAGAGAACGCGCACACCGGAAGCGAGCGCGTCGATCCGGTGCACGGCAGCGCCGGTGACGACGCTGATGCCACGGCCGCGAAAAGCGTGGTCCAGCGCGGCCGAGACGTCGGCATCAGATCGCGGCACGATGCGGGGCGCGAACTCGACGAGCGTGACGACAGAGCCGAAGTCGGCGAGGATCGACGTGAGCTGGCAGCCGGTATCGGCGGCTCCGATGACGCAAACCCGATCGGGCAGGGCGGTCAGGCTGCGGACGTCCTCATAGGTCAGGCCGAGTTCGGCTCCGGGAATCGGCAGTCGCCCCGCCCTGCCCCCGACGGCGATGATCACCCGATCGGCGGTCCATCTGCGCCCGTCGGCCGCGGCGACGGTGTTGGCGTCGACGAATCGGGCGTCGCCGGCCTCCTCGACGAGATCGACTCCGGCGGAGCGGATGTGGTCTGCGAGCCGTTTGCGCTCGTACAGATAGTCGGCCACCCGCTGCGCGTTGCCGAGGGTCGCGGCGAGGTCGACCTCGGGTCGCGGCCCGTGCAGACCGAACCTCTCCCAGGAACTCCAGTCCCGCACCAGCCTTGCGGCGCGAGCCAGGGTGCGCACCGGTGCCGGACCGCTGTTCAGTGCGGTTCCACCGACTCGCCCCCGCTCGATGAGCGTGACCTCCGCGCCGAGCCCGGCGGCGTGCAATGCGGCGGACACACCGGCGGGGCCACCTCCGATGACGACAACACGCATGTCGACCAAACCTCTCCGCGGACGTGGGTGCATCGGCAGGACCCGATGCCGTCCCTGAATAGTGACGGTGTCACCGCAGATTCGCGGGCTTTGGCGTCGAACAGCCCCGTACGCTTCGGGCGTGACCATCAGTGACGCGGAGACAGCCCAGGGACGAGGACGCCTCGTCGGGAAGTCCGCGGTGATCACCGGCGCGGCATTCGGCATCGGTCGGGCGACCGCCGAGCTGTTCGCGCGCGAGGGCGCGCGCCTGATCGTGACCGACGTTCAGGGCGAGCCGTTGCTGGCGTTCGCCGACGAACTGCGGCACGCCGGCGCGGAAGTCGAGACGGTCATCGGCGACGTCTCGATCGAGCAGGACGCCCGGCGGATGATCGAGGCGGCGGCCGAGCGCTTCGGGCGGCTCGATGTGCTGGTGGCGAACGCCGGCGTCATCCCGCTCGGCGACGTGCTGGAGATGACGGCCGCCGACTGGGACGACGTGATGGCCATCGACGGCCGCGGCATGTTCCTCACCTGCAAGTTCGCGATCGAGGCGATGCTGCCGACCGGTGGCGGCGCCATCGTCTGCCTCTCCTCGATCTCCGGACTGGCCGGACAGAAGCGGCAGGCGGCCTACGGGCCCGCCAAGTTCGTCGCCACCGGCCTGACCAAACACCTGGCGGTCGAATGGGCGGACCGGGGGATCAGAGTCAACGCCGTGGCCCCCGGAACGATCCGGACCGACGCTGTCAGGCGGATTCCGGACGAGCCGGGTGGCGCGGAGTATCTGGCGGCGATCGAACGCATGCACCCGATGGGCCGTCTCGGCGAACCGGGCGAAGTCGCAAGCGCCATCGTCTTTCTCGCGTCCGACGACGCCTCGTTCATCACTGGCGCGGTACTGCCCGTCGACGGCGGATACCTGGCGCAGTAGCCACCGCCATTACCTCTCATGTAATGGCGCGGCGCACCACGATCAGCGACACTGCCCTTGTGCAGGACAACGCGAAGCAAGAGGGTGACATGCCGATGACCACGAAGCCACCGGTTCTGTTGTTGCACGGCGTATTCGGCAAGCCGGCGCTGATGCGACCGTGGGTCGACGTCCTGCAGTCCGCCGGTTACCGCGTGATCACGCCGACGCTGCCCGGACGAGACCCCTCCGACGACGCGACCTTGACACGGACGGGCATCCCGGAATGCTTCGCGGTCGCTTCGGCGGCCTACGACGCGCTCGGCGAACCGACCATCGTCATCGGTCACAGCATGGGCGGCCTCCTCGCTCAGAAGATCGCCGCGGAGCGCGAACCCGTCGCGCTCGTGCTCCTCGCATCCGTGCCGCCTGGGATCCTGTGGACTCAGCCGCGGATGACGCCGTATCTGATGCCGATCCTTCCGGCATTGCTGCGTGGCCGCCCGTTCCTGCCCAGTCCGCGCACGATGCGCAACGTGCCGCTGGTGACGCTTCCGCCGGCCGAGCAGGAACAGCTCATCCCCGAGCTGGTTCGCGACTCCGGACGCGTTTTCCGTCAGATGTCGCTCGGGGCGGCCCCGACCCGGGTGAGGGCGGCGGATGTCACGTGTCCTGTGTTGTGCGTCAGCGGCGGCGCCGACCGCAACGTCGCGTCATGGATCTCGCGCCGGATCGCGAAGCGCTACGGCGCCGAGCATCAGGTGCATCCTGACCTGCCGCACTGGATCGTGGCCGCGTCGGCGGTCGACCGGGTCGCGCCACCGGTTCTTCGCTGGCTGACGGACGCAGGGGTGTGAGCAATTGCCCCTCGGTGTCGGCGACGGCTGCGGAATCGCGGCTCAGCAGCAGAGATCATCGGGATGATATTCGCCCGTGTCTATCCTGGCAAAGGGCTGGCCGGTACGTTGGTGATCTATGTCCGACCCGCTGCCCCCGTCGATGCTCGCGCCAGGGGCCGACGGGAAGCTGCTGCGGTCGGGTGAGCACTGGTACCGGCAACTGATCGAGCAGAGCCCCGACGGAATCTGCGTGACAGCAGCCGCGCGCGTCATCTACGTCAACCCGGCCGGTGTGCGACTGATGGGAGCCGACACGAGCGCCGAGCTCGTGGGCCGCCCGATCAGCGACTTCGTCACGGCCGAGTCGCTGGTCCCGATGCTCGCCGATCTTGCCGGCGTCGTGAACCCCGGCGACTGCTCGCCGCACCTTGCGGCCGAGTTGAAGCGCAGCGACGGCACCACGCTCGCGGTCGAGGTCGTCGCGGTAAGGCTGGGGTCGGATGACGCCGACGCATGGCAGATCATCACCCGGGACGTGAGTGTGCGGCACGCCGCCGAGGCGGCGCTCAGGAAACAGGCCGCACTCGTCAACCATGTCAGCGACGCCATCATCGGCACCACCGCAGACGGCGCGGTGACCAGCTGGAATCCGGCGGCCGAGGCCATCTACGGGCGCTCCGCGGCCGACGCGGTGGGACTGCCCGTCGCCGTCGCGGTCGGCGCAGATCTCAGGCCCGCCTGGATCGTCGCGTCCGGCGGCGTCGTCCAGGCTCAACACTGCTCGGCCGAGGGCCACCTCCTCGATGTGCGGGTCTCCGCCGCGACGATGGCCGAGGGATACGTCCTGGTGTGCTGCGACCTGACCGCACTGCACCGCGCGGAACAGCACTTCGAAGCCGTCGTCACGTCGATGATCGAAGGCCTGATCGTTACCGACAAGGACGGCACCATCAAGTCCATCAACCCCGCCGGCCTGCGGATCCTGGGTGCACCCGAGGGAACGAACCTCGTGGGTGTCGATTTCTTCGACGTGACCGAGAGACACCCGTTTTACGACGAGGGCGGCGCGCCCATCGCGCCAGAGGACCGTCCGGCTCTCGCGGTACTCCGTACAGGTATGTCGTTCGACAACCGGGTGTACGGGTGGGACCGCCCGCAGGGCAGGGGGTGGATCCTGTCGAGCTGCCGGCTGCTCGATCCCGACAAGCCGGGGCGCTCGGACATGCTCATCACCTTCACCGATGTCACTGCGCAACGTGCCGAGGCCGAGGAGATGAAATTTCTCGCCACTCACGACGGTCTGACGTCTCTGCCCAACCGCGCCGCGGTGCTCCTGCGCATCAATGACGCTCTGAGCGGGGACTCGGGCGACTTCCGGTTGCGGGCCGTGCTCTTCATCGACGTCGATCACCTGAAGACGACGAATGACACGCACGGTCACGAGGCCGGAGATCAGGTGCTACGCACCACCGCAGAACGGCTGCGCCGCACCGTCGCTCCCGACGACGTCGTCGGACGTTGGGGCGGTGATGAATTCGTGGTTTTGGTATGTCGGGCTGCGACGTCCGCCGATCTCGACGACCTGGTGAACCGTCTGCACGCGGCGCTCGCCGTCCCCGCCGGGCAGGGCCCGATCGGCGCCAGCATCGGTGTGGTCGAGGTCGGCCGATCGGATCGGCGAACGGCCGACCAGCTTCTGCGCGACGCCGACCAGGCGATGTACGAGGCCAAACGCACGCGGGGCCGACGGAGTCAGTGACGCGGCGCCGGCAGCAGGTGGCGGCTCGAGGGCAGGAGTCCGCGTAGCCTGGTCGCATTCCTATCCAGACCTGTGCCGGCGGCCCCCTGCGAATAGCTGTGCTCTCGCCCATCGCCTGGCGGACGCCCCCTCGTCACTACGGGCCATGGGAGCAGTTCGCCTCGCTGCTCACCGAAGGACTCGTCGCGGCCGGCCACGAGGTGACGCTGTTCGCCACCGCAGACTCGATAACGACGGCGCATCTGCATGCCACCGTGCGATCCGGCTGGTCCGAAGATGCGACGATCGAACCCAAGGTCGCAGAGTGCCTGCACATCGCCTCGGTGTTCGAGCGGGCAGACCAGTTCGACATCATCCACAACGGGTTCGACTTCTTGCCGCTGACCTACAGTGACCTCGTCGCGACACCGGTGATCACCACCGTCCACGGGTTCTCCTCGCACCAGATCGTCCCCGTGTACGAGCGCTACGACCGCACCACCGCCTACGTGTCGATCAGCGACGCCGATCGACACCCGGACCTGCGCTACGCCGCCACCATCCATCACGGCATCGACATCGACGCGTTCGCGGTGCACCCGAGCCCCGGCGAGCACCTGCTGTTCTTCGGGCGGATCCACCCCGACAAGGGCACCGCGCACGCGATAGAGGTCGCCCGCCGGTGTGGCCGCCGGCTCGACATCGCCGGAATCATCCAGGATGAGCGGTACTTTCGTGACGAGGTCGCGCCGCACATAGACGGTGAGCGTGTGCGTTACCTCGGTGCTGTCGATGCATCCGAGCGCGCCGACGTGCTGGGAGGGGCGCATGCCCTGCTCCACCTGATCGACTTCGACGAGCCGTTCGGTTACAGCGTCGTCGAGTCGATGGCCTGTGGCACACCGGTCATCGCGAATTCGAGGGGGTCGATGGGCGAGCTGATCGTCGACGGTGTCACCGGCTTCCTGGTCGACGACATCGATTCGGCGGTGACCGCGGTGGCGGCCGCAGGTGGGCTCGATCGGCACGGAATCGCCAGCCACGCAGCGCAGCATTTCACGGTCACTGCCATGGTCGACAAGTATGTATCGTTGTACCGCAACGTGATCGGCGAACGGCCGTGACGTCAGCCGCGTGGTGGAAGTCCGCTGTCGTCTACCAGATCTACCCTCGCAGCTTCGTCGACTCCAACGGTGACGGGATGGGCGATCTGGTCGGCATCCTCGCCCGGCTCGACTATCTGCGGAAGCTCGGGGTGGACGTGATCTGGCTGTCGCCGGTATACCGTTCGCCGCAGGCGGACAACGGCTACGACATCAGCGACTACCTCGACATCGATCCGATGTTCGGCACGCTCGCCGATTTCGACACCCTGCTGGCCGAGGTGCACGAACGCGGCATGAAGCTGGTGATGGATCTGGTGGTCAACCACACCTCCGACGAGCACCCCTGGTTCGTCGAGTCCCGGTCGTCACGCAACCACCCGAAGCGGGATTGGTACGTGTGGAGGCAGCCTCGTGACGGCAGAGAACCCAACAACTGGGCGTCGGTCTTCGGAGGTTCGGCGTGGGAGCTGGACGAGGCCACCGGCGAGTACTACCTGCATCTGTTCGACCGAAGGCAACCCGACCTCAACTGGGAGAACCCCGAAGTTCGGCGTGCTGTTCACGAGGTCATGGGCTGGTGGCTCGACCGTGGAGTCGACGGCTTCCGCATGGATGTGATCAATTTCATCTCCAAGGCCGACGGACTGCCCGACGCCGCAACGGAGCCGGGGCGCACATTCGCAAGTGCCATCGACCTCTTCGCCAACGGGCCGCACGTGCACGACTACCTCACCGAGATGAACCGCGAGGTCTTCGGAAGCCGCGACGGCGAGTTCCTCACTGTCGGAGAGATGCCCGCCGTGACGCCGGAACAAGCGCGGCTGTACACCGATCCGGCACGCGGCGAGCTCGACATGGTCTTCCAGTTCGAGCACATGTCGGTTGACCAGAGCCCCTCGGACAAGTTCGACTACATCGGTCTCGACCTCGTCGTCCTGAAGCGATCGCTGCATCGATGGCAGGCGGCCTTGGCCGAAACAGGCTGGAACAGTCTGTACTGGAACAACCACGACCAGCCGCGCGTCGTGTCCCGGTTCGGCGACGACCACCCGGACCACTGGGCCGCATCGGCCAAGGCGCTCGCGACCGTTCTGCACGGGATGCGGGGCACCCCCTTCGTCTACCAGGGCGAGGAACTCGGGATGACGAACTATCCGTTCCGAACGGCGAAGGACCACAAAGACATCGAGGCCGTCAACTATCTGAGGAGTGTGCTCGAACTCGGCAACGACGAGGCGGTTGCGCTTGCCGGTATGGCCGAGATCAGCCGTGACAACGCCCGGACGCCGATGCAGTGGAACGCAGATCGCAACGCCGGATTCAGCGACGGTGATCCCTGGCTGCCGGTCAACCCCAACCACGTCTGGCTGAACGCCGAGAACCAGGTCGATTCGGCTGATTCGGTCTTCGCGCACTACCAGGCCCTCATTCGGCTTCGTCACGAGTCGGCCGTCCTGTTCGACGGCGACTTCACACCGCTGATGACGGAGGATCCGCAGATCTGGGCCTACACGAGAACCACCCCGGCGATGAGGATTCTCGTGATCGCGAACTGCGGGCGCGATCGGCGGACCGTCGATGTCGGTCGGGAATGGACTGCGGCCGAGCTGCTGCTCGGCAACATGCCGGACACCCCGGTCACCATGCTGTCGTCGTGCCTCGAACTCGCCGGCTGGGACGCGCGAATCTACTCGACCCATGTGACCTGACGGGCGACGGGCCATTCGGCCGCGTCGTGCGTGTGCGGGACCGGCGGTTTCCGACCAGTACTCTTTGTTGGTGAACGCGATCGACCCGGACAAGCTCGACATGTGCCTGCAGGTGCTGGCCGACATCGAGTCGTTGCCCCCCGAGCATCCCGACGCCGTGGCCGTGCGCCGGGCGACGGCGAGCATCTTCAAGTCGGTGCGGAAGGCCCGCAGGCACGCCAAGCGCGATGCAGTGGCGGCCGCCGACGAGGCTGTCACCGCCGCTACCGCCACCGGTGCGCCCGGCCGCATCGACGACGAGACGCAGGGCCTGCCGCTGGTGTCTGCTGCGGTCGGCGCCACCGCGGGCACATTGCTCCGGCCGCGGGCCTGCTACATGTGCAAGATCCGCTACACGGTGGTCGACGCGTTCTACCACCAACTCTGCCCGGCGTGCGCCGCGCTCAACCGCGCGAAGCGCGACGCCCGCACCGACCTGACCGGCAGGACCGCACTGCTCACCGGTGGTCGCGCCAAGATCGGCATGTACATCGCGTTGCGACTGCTCCGCGACGGGGCGCACACCACGATCACCACCCGATTCCCGAACGACGCCGTGCGCCGCTTCTCCGCGATGCCCGACAGCGCCGACTGGCTGCACCGGCTCCGCGTGGTGGGTATCGACCTCCGGGACCCCGCGCAGGTGGTCGCGCTCGCGGACAGCGTCGCCGCGCAGGGCCCGCTGGACATCCTGATCAACAACGCCGCCCAGACGGTGCGCCGGGCCCCCGGCTCGTATGCGGCACTCGTCGAAGCGGAGCGGACCCCGGCGCCTTCACTGGTCGACGTCATCACGTTCGACCGCGTCAGCGACGCCCATCCGGCTGCACTCGCAGGGAGCCTCTCCGAGCACCCGGCCCCCCACGCGGTGACGGAACTCGCTCTCGCCGCCCGCAGCGCGTCCCCGGAGCGGATCGCCGCGGGCACCGCCATCGACGCGGGTGGGCTGCTGCCCGACACAGCGTCGGTCAACAGCTGGACCCAGCGCGTGCACGAGGTCGACGCGATGGAACTGCTCGAGGTCCAGCTGTGCAACCAGACCGCGCCGTTCATCCTGGTGAGCCGCCTACGCCCGGCGATGGCCGCCTCACCCGCCCGCCGTACGTACGTCGTCAACGTGTCCGCGATGGAGGGGCAGTTCAGCCGCGCGTACAAGGGGCCGGGGCATCCGCACACCAACATGGCGAAGGCCGCGCTGAACATGCTCACCCGCACCAGCGCCGCCGAAATGCTGGAGCAGGACGGCATTCTCATGACCGCCGTCGACACGGGCTGGATCACCGACGAGCGGCCACATCCGACGAAACTGCGGCTCGCCGAGGAGGGCTTTCACGCCCCGCTCGACCTCGTCGACGGCGCCGCCCGTGTATACGACCCCATCGTCCGCGGTGAGGCCGGCGAAGATCTGCACGGCTGCTTCCTGAAGGACTACTCGCCGAGCAACTGGTAGCTGCCACGCCAGTCGAGGCCGTCGCTCGTCAGGACACCACTTGCGTTTCATGAAGGCGCACGGCTTCCGCCTCATTGATGCCCCAACTGGTGAGAGTGCGAGCCGGGTGACGGCCGCCGTGGTCGATCGGGACGGGGTGCCCTGCGGTGGTGCGGCTGAACCGAGGCGCCGGCGCAGGCTGCAGCACGCCGCCGACTTCCACGAACGCGCCCCTGGCGCGGTTGTGCGGATGCTCGTGCGCCTCCCACGGCGAAAGCACCGGTGATACGCAGGCATCCGAGTCGGCGAAGATCTCGGTCCACTCCGCGCGTGTCTTCCGCCGGAAGGTGTCGCCGATGAGCTTCTTCATCCGCGGCCACGCGGCGGCGTCGAGTTGGTATGGCTGCTCGTGCTCGTCGAGACCCAATCGGCTCATCAGTTCGGCGTAGAACTGCGGTTCCACGCAACCGACGGCCACGAACTTTCCGTCCGACGTCTCGTAGGTGTCGTAGAAGGATGCGGCGCCGTCCAGCGCATTGGTGCCGCGTTCGCCTTCCCACAAGCCGTTGGCGTGCATGCCGTGCAAGAACGTGGTGAGCAGGGCCGCGCCGTCCACCATTGCCGCATCGACGATCTGGCCTTCTCCGGATCTGTCGCGCTCGTAGAGAGCCGAGACGACGCCGAGGGCCAGCATCAGTCCTCCTCCTGCGAAGTCGGCCAGCAGGTTCTGCGGCGCGTGTGGACGCTGTCCCGCTCGGCCGACGGGCTCCAGCGCGCCCGCGACCGCAATGTAGTTGATGTCGTGGCCGGCCCGTTGGGCCAGCGGCCCGTCCTGGCCCCAGCCCGTCATTCGCCCGTACACCAGCCGCGGGTTGATCCCGAGCAGGGGAGCCGGCCCGATCCCGAGACGTTCGGCGACTCCGGGCCGAAATCCCTCGACGAAGACGTCGGCGACCGCGGCGAGGTCGCGGACCACCTGCACGCCCTCGGGCGACTTCAGGTTCACCGCGATGCTGCGACGACCTCGATCGAGGACCCCGGGTGGCATGGCGAGGCCGCCGCCGCCCGCCCGGTCGACGCGTAGTACGTCTGCGCCCAGGTCGGCCAGGATCGTACAACCGAACGGTGCCGGCGCGAGGCTGGCGATCTCGATGACTTTCACTCCGGTCAGAGGGCCCACGGCGTGTCACTTTCGTTGTCGGAGAATTCTGTCCGTCAGAGGCTTCGCGCGATGAGGTCTTTCATGATCTCGCTGGTGCCGCCGTAGATCTTCTGTATGCGGGCATCCGCGTACATCCGCGCGATGGGGTACTCGACCATGTAGCCGTAGCCGCCGAACACCTGAACGCAGCGGTCGACGACGATGCACTGCTGTTCGGTCAGCCACCACTTGGCTTTGGCCGCCCCGGCTATGTCCAGTTCGCCGGCGAGGTGCTTCTCGACGCAGTCGTCGAGAAAGGCCCAGGACACCGTGGCGACCGTGTCGCATTCGGCCAGCACGAATTTCGTGTTCTGGAATCCGAAGAGCGGTTTCCCGAACGCGGTGCGCTCCTTGGCGTACGCGACGGTCACCTCGACGGCGGCCTCGACGGCCGCCGCCGCGGAGACGGCGAGGATCAGCCGCTCCTGGGGAAGCTGCTGCATCAGCTGGATGAACCCCTGCCCCTCAACGGTGCCGAGCAGGTTGGTCAGCGGAACCCGGACGTCGGTGAAGTTCAGCTCGACGGTGTCCTGCCCGTGCTGACCAACCTTCTCGAGGTTCCGACCGCGGCTGAAGCCGGGCAGGTCCTCGGTCTCCACCACGATCAGCGACACATCGCCGATACCACCGGCGTGCGCCGTCTTGGCCACCACGATCACCAGGTCGCAGAGGAAACCGTTCGAGATGAACGTCTTGGAACCGTTGATGACGTAGTCATCGCCGTCCTTGTCGGCCCTGGTCTTGATGCCCTGCAGATCGGACCCGGTGCCGGGTTCGGTCATCGCGATCGCTGCGATCATCTCGCCGCCGGCCATCTTCGGCAGCCACCGTTGCTTCTGTTCCTCCGTACCGTAGGCATTGATGTAGTGCGCGATGATCGCGCTGTGCACCGCCCCACCGAAACTCGGCGCGAGTGCTCGTACCTGTTCGATGCCGATGGCGCACTCGTGGGCGAATGTGCCGCCGCCTCCGCCGTACTCCTCCGGAATGCTGGCGCACAGCAGACCGACTTCGCCGGCGCGGAACCAGACGTCCCGGTCGACGTGCTGCTGCTTGCTCCAACGTTCCTCATGGGGAGCGCAGACCTTGGTGAAGAAGTTTCGGGCCAGTTCGGATACTTGATCGAGGTCTTTGTCCATCCAACCGGAACGGTGCCTGGTCACGAGATCTCCTCCATATCGGTTGTGATGCGTGCTAATTCGCACGCGTGGTGGGCTATGTCGTTCGGTGCATCCAGCTGTGGGCAGTGGCCGGCGCGCTTCAGGAGAACCAGTCGGCTCCCCGGGTTCGCCTGGTGCAGGACACGGCTGGCCGTCGACGGCACCAGGCGGTCGCGGAGGCCGTGTATCACGGTCATCGGGATGCCGATCCCGCCGTGGTGGCGCGTGCGGTCGAGTTCGGCCTTGAACTGCGCGCCCTGCTGGAGAAGCCGCGACGCTGCTGCCAGGTCGGGGATACCGGCGACGACAAGCGCCACCACCGCGGGATCGATGGCAGAGGGCTGGCCGTACAGCAGCCGGGCCACGGCATTGTGGACCAACGCGCGGTGTGCGCGGGGCGGAACCCGAACGCTGGACAGGCGCCGCGTCGATGCCACGATCGGGGGTAACCCGCGAGCGAGGAGCAATGTCCAGCGCACCCCGGCGATGTCGAGGGGCATCACCGCGCGGATCGGGAGGCCCGGGTTGCGGGCTGCTCGCGCCGCCACCGCGGCGCCGAGCGAATTTCCCACCAGGACAGCCGGATCGTTCGCCCCGTACCGGTGAACCACCTCGGCGAGGAACGCGTCGAGTTGCGGCAGCAATGCCCCTGGACGCAGAGCATCGGCGTCCCCGAAGCCGGGCAGATCGACAGCGACCGCCGCCTGTCCGGCGTCGTGAAGCACTTCCAGCACCGAGAGCCAGGCATCGGCACTGTGGGCGAATCCGTGCACGAGGATGACAGTGCACCCGGTCCCCGTGACCGCCAGTTCGCGCGTTTCGAACCCGGCATACGTCGCGCGCCGCTCGTCGATGAACGACGCCGGCATCAGGACCAGGCACTCAGACGTTTGTGGATATCGTCGATCTCCCACGCTCCGTCGGTCTCGGTGGTCTCGCCGATCCGCATCGGCGCGAGCCTCGAGATGGCACCACCCTGGACGGCGAATACCTCTCCGCTCAGCGAGCATTCGTCGCCGGCAAGGTAGGCGACGATCGGGGCGATGTTGTCCGGGTGGAAGAGATCGAACTCGCCCTCGGGTACCTCGGCGGCGAAGATGGCACCCATACCGGGAGTCGCCAGTGTCAAGCGGGTGCGGGCCACCGGCGCGATCGCGTTGACCCGAACGCCGTAACGTTCCAGTTCCTGCGCGGCGACCTGGGTGAGTGCGGCGATGCCGGCTTTGGCGGCACCGTAGTTGGCCTGCCCGGCGTTCACCACGAAGGTGCCGGATGCGGAGGCGGTGTTGATCACCGATGCCTTCACCGGCTGCCCGGCTTTGAACTGTGCCTTCCAATACGCGGCGGCGTGGTGCAACACGGCGGCGTGTCCCTTGAGGTGCACCGCCACCACCGAGTCCCATTCCGATTCTGTGATCGAAGCGACGAACGAATCCCGGAGAATGCCTGCGTTGTTCACGACGACGTCCAGCCTGCCGAACTCGGCCACGGCCTGATCGACGAGAGCCTGCGCGCCGTCCCACGTGGCGACGTTGTCGGTGTTGGCCACCGCGCGTCCCCCGGTGGCCCTGATCTCGTCCACGACATCCTGGGCCGGACCGGCGTCGGAGCCGCTGCCGTCGTTGCCGCCGCCGAGGTCGTTGACGACGACCGCGGCGCCTTCCCTGGCGAAGAGCAGTGCGTGCGAGCGGCCGATTCCTCGGCCGGCGCCGGTGATGACGGCGACTTTGTCGTCCAATGTGCCCACAGTAGGAGTCCTTTCAGGGATGTGGAGTCGGTGAAGGTGCTCAGGCGACGAGTGCGCCGAGCCTTTCCAGTGAGGCCTCGACCTCTTTTCGGGCGCTGCGCTCGATGGCCTTGCCGATTGCGCCGACGACCATCTGGCCTTCGAATTCGGCGTCGATGTTGGCTTTCGAGTGGTCACCGTCGGCCTCGACGGTCATCGTGAAAGAGATCTTGGCTCCGGCGAGGCCGGTACCCGAGATCTTCAGCGCCGATGGCGCCGCGTACTCGCTGACGGTCCAGTCGATCTTGTTGGTCATCCCCATGACGGTGCACATCTCGGTGAAGGTGCTTCCCTGGCTCACCTCGGTGGGCACGTCGCCCCGCCATCCGTCGTGGATGGTCAGCCAGTCGGGATAGCTGCTGGGATTCGACAGCTTTGCCCACACCTGCTCCTGTGGGGCGGCGATGTCCTTTGTCACGTCGACCTTTGCCATGTGATGTCTCCTTTGTCGGTTTCAGCGTTCAGCTGGGCGGTAGGCGGTCACGACGACGGCGCCGCCGAGCCCGATGTTGTGTTGCAGAGCGACTCCCGATTTCTGGCACGCGTCGGCGACCTGGCGCTTGCCTGCGGTGCCCCGCAACTGCCAGGTGAGCTCACTGGCTTGGGCGAGACCCGTCGCGCCGAGTGGATGGCCCTTGGAGATCAGCCCGCCGGACGGGTTGACGACCCATCGTCCGCCGTAGGTGGTGTCGCCGGTGTCGATGAGCTTGCCGCCCTCGCCCTGCGCGCACAGACCGAGCGCTTCGTAGGTCAGCAACTCGTTGACCGAGAAACAGTCGTGCAATTCGATCACGTCGATGTCCTCGGGACCGATGTCGGCCTGGTCGTACACCTCGAATGCGGCGTGGCGGGTCATGTCTGCGCCGACGATGCTGATCGCACTGTTGTCGGTGAAGGTCGACTCGAGGTCGGTGACCATGGCCTGCCCGACGATTTCGACCGCTTGGCCGGCCAGTCCGTGAGCGTCGACGAATGCCTCGCCCGCGACGATCACTGCGCCTGAGCCATCGGAGGTCGGCGAGCACTGCAGCCGGGTCAGCTGCGCCGGTTCATAGATCATCTTCGCCGACTTGATCTCCTCGAGGGTGTACTCCGATTGGAATTGGGCGTAGGGGTTGTTCACCGAGTGCCGGTGGTTCTTCTCGCCGATCCTCGCGAACTGGTCGGTGGTGGTGCCGTAGCGCTGCATGTGTTCGACGCCTGCTGCGCCGAACATCCAGGGCGCGGGCGGGAACGCGAAGTCGAAGAGCTCGGCCTCGGCCTGAATGTGCCGCATCAACGGCTGTTCGCGGTCGGTGTAACTGGTCGACAGCGACCCCGGCTGCATCTTCTCGAAGCCCACGGCGAGGGCGCAATCGGCGAGTCCGCCACGGATCGCGCGGGCCGCCAGGAACAGTGCGGTCGACCCGGTCGCGCAGTTGTTGTTGACGTTGGTGATCGGGATCCCCGTCATCCCGAGCCCGTACACGGCCCGCTGTCCCGACGTCGACTCGCCGTACATGAATCCGACGTGCGCCTCGTCGATCAGATCGAAGCCGATGCCGGCGTCCTCGAGCGCTTTGGTGCCGGATTCCTTGACCATGTCGGGGTAGTCCCAGTCCGCTCGGGCGCCCGGCTTCTCGAACCTGGTCATCCCGACGCCGACGATGAAGACTCGGTTTTTCGCCACGGTCACGCTCCCTCGAATTCTGCGAGCCCGTCCTTGATCAGGACCTGGCCGTCGTCGTTGACACCTTCGAACCTGTAGGTCCCGTCGCCGGATTTCCAGACGGACGTCGTCATCACCTGGCCCGGGCGACCAGGCGTGGCGAAGCGCACGGCGAGCCGTTTGAGCAGCTCTGGCTTGTCCGGCGCGACATGGGACATCAACGCGTGCGAGCTGAAAGCCATCGTGCACAGGCCGTGCAGGATGATTCCCGGCAGACCCATGCTCCTGGCGATCTCGTCGTCGAGGTGGATCGGCATCGGGTCGCCCGCCGGTTCGGCGTAACGGAACGTCTGGTCGGTGTCGAACTTCTGCTCGACGACGAAGTCGGCCGCCCTGCCCCGAAGATTCTCGTCGAACGCATGGTCTCGCGCCGGGGTGCCCGACGCGTGCGGCCAGTCGCCGCCGCGAAAGAATCCGGAGAAGTACTGCTCGTTGACCAGGCCGAGACTCCCGTCGCGAGTCTCGGCCATCGTGGTGACGACGACGCCCGAAGATTTCCCGTGGATTCCGACGACCTTGCAGCGGACGCTCAGTGTCTCGCCAGGAACGATCGCACGGTAGAAGCGAAAGTCATGCTCGCCGTGCAGAATTCGCAACATGAGTTCGTCGGGGACTGCGAGCATGGTGGTTTCGGCCAACTCGGAGAGTGCCGGCACCACGGCGAAGACCGGAGGCGCGACGGTACCCGCGAGGTGCTTGGCGATCGGGTCATTGGTGGCCATTGCATAGGCGATCGACCGCTCGACGTCCACCGGGAACGTGATCTCGTCGCTCCACCGGCCGATTCCGTCGGTGTCGAACACGTGCTCGGGCATGGAATGTGTCTCCTATGGGGGTCGCCGGGTCCGCGATGTCGGACCTGGTGCTCGTTTCCACGCTATGCAGCGAGAACGCCCGATCCCATGACCTCACCGACCGGGATCAATGACCGAAGCGCTCGCCGGTGTCCTGGTAGTTTCAGGCCGTGGCGAGCCATACAGTGGCGATTGCATTCGTGCGGTCGGCATTGACCTCGGCGCAGCGGTACGGCCTTGACGTTCGCGACGCCCTGCTCAGTGCCGGGATCGCCCCCGAGCTGATCGAACGCGACAGCAGCCGCGTGACGCCTGCGCAGGCCACCCGCGTCGTGCAGGCGCTGTGGGCCTCCACGGATGACGAACTGCTCGGCGTCGGGCCCAAGCCCGTCGCCCGAGGCACCTTCCGGATGATCTCTCTGGGCCTCATCCACTCGCCTGACCTACGGACCGCGCTACGCCGCTTCGCCGAGTTCGCGAGTCTTTCCATGGGATTCGTCGCGACTGATGTCACCGACGACGGTCACACCACCCGCCTCACACTGGATCCGACCGGTCAGACCCTGACCGACCAGTTGCTGATCGACGTTCTCGTCGCGGTCAGTCACAGATTCGCCGGATGGCTGATCGGTGAACAGATCCCGCTCACTGCCGTGCAGATGCCGTACCCCTGCCCGCCGCACAGCGAGGACTACCGCCTCATCTACGGGATCGCTCCGGTGTTCGACTCGGCGAACGCGGCCATCAGTTTCGACAGCACCTATCTCGACGCTCCCGTCATCCGTGGGGAGGACGAGCTCTTCGAGTTCATCAGAAACTCGCCCGCGGACCTGCTGTTCCGCCGTGACTACCACCCGACCATGGCGAGCCGGGTCCGCAGGATCCTCGAACGCGGCGACGGTGCCAGCGCCGAGCAGGTGGCCCGCCGGCTCGCCATCAGCCCGCAACATCTGCGGCGGCTGCTTCGCGAGGACGGGACCTCCTTCCGGCAGATCAGGGAAGACATCCTGAGAGACGCCGCGATCACGAGTCTGGTTCGCGGCACCGAGACCATCGACAGCTTGTCCGAGCGACTCGGCTTCTCCGAGCCCAGCGCATTCCGACGAGCATTTCGCCGTTGGACCGGCAGCTCGCCGGGTTCCTACCGTATTGACTCAGCCGAACCTGGGCCGTCGGCGTAGCTGTTCCCCTGCGCGGTTGGGTCACGAAGACTGCGCGCCCGGGTACTGGGGTGCGGGCCGCTTGGCGCTTAGCGTCGACCTCGTACGGCAACGCAGCGAGGAGAGCACTCCATGTCCGAGGCACCGATGGTTCGATGCGGCACGGTCGAACGCACACATGACGAACTCACGCAGCGGGTCGCCCGCGTCGCCGCCGGACTGGCTGCCATCGGAGTCTCAGCGGGCGACAACGTCGCGCTGGTCATGGCGAACTCGGTCGAATTCCTGGAGGTGAGTGCCGGTATCGCTGCGGCAGGTGCAAGCCCTGTGCCGGTGAACTGGCACTGGAAATCCGATGAGATCGGCTACTTGCTGGACAACAGCGGCAGCGCCGTCGTCTTCGCCCACGCCGACTACGTCTGCGCCGTCGAGCAGGCGGCCCCGATCGGCGTCGACGTCATCGAGATCGGCACCGACTCCTCGGCTGCGTCAGGTCGCCATCGCGAGTACGAGGAATGGCTGGCCGAGAGCGAGCCGGTCAGTGACTCCGCCGCTGTGTCCGCCGGACTCGGCACCATCTACACCTCCGGCACGACTGGCAGGCCGAAAGGCATTGTGCGCGAACCGGTGAGTGCGGAGTCCATGATGGCGATGGCGATGACCATGATGACCAGGATGGGTCTCGCCCCGGGAGGGCGGACGATGATCCCGGCCCCGATGTACCACACGGCGCCGAATACGATGGCCACCTTCGCCGTTCGGCTGATGATGGACACGACGATCCTCGCCCGGTTCGACCCCGAGGAATTCCTCGCGGCGGTCGAACGGCACCGCATCGAGCAGGTCCAGATGGTGCCGACCATGTTCACCCGATTGCTGCGGCTTCCTGTGGACGTGCGGAATTCGTACGACCTCTCGTCGCTGCGGTCGGTGGTGCACTCGGCCGCCCCGTGCCCGAAACACGTCAAACAACAGATGATCGACTGGCTCGGCCCGATCATCACCGAGTACTACGGTGGCTCGGAGACCGGGCCGATCGTGTGGTGCACCGCCGAGGAATGGCTGGCGCATCCCGGCACCGTCGGCGCCCCCACCGACGGCGCCGCCGTTCGCATCGTTCGTGACGACGGCACCGAGGCGGCGGTTGGCGAGGTCGGGATGGTCTACGTGAAGCCGGCCGATTACTGGCCCGGGTTCACCTACCTCGGCGACGACGAGAAGCGTCGCAACATGGAACTCGATGGGTTCGTCACGGTCGGAGACATGGGCTTGCTGAATGAGGACGGGTACCTCTTTCTGACCGACCGGTCCAGCGACATGGTGATCTCGGGCGGAGTCAACATCTATCCGGCCGAGACCGAGGCCGCACTGTCCGAACTGCCAGGGGTCAGGGACTGCGCGGTGTTCGGGGTTCCGGACGAGGAGTACGGCGAGTCGCTCGCCGCCCACATCGAAACCGACAGAGCCGCCGGCTTGACGGAGGACGACGTCCGCAGCTTCCTGCGCAGCAGGCTCGCCGGCTACAAAGTTCCGAAGCTGATCGTCTTCGACGACGCACTGCCGCGTGAGGAATCCGGCAAGTTGTTCAAACGCATCATCCGCGAGAGTTACTGGCAGGGATCGGACAACAAGATATGACCTCGAACGCTGACGTACACGGCAAGGTCGTCGCGATCACCGGTGGCGCCCGCGGTATCGGACTGGCCACGGCTGCGGCTCTGACGGGGCTCGGCGCGAGGGTGGCGATCGGAGACATCGACCAGGTGGCGTTGACGGAATCCGCCACCCGACTGAACCTTTCCACGTACTGCAGGCTCGACGTGACCGACGTCGAGTCGTTCGCGGCGTTCCTCGACCACGTGGAAGAACAGCTCGGCCCGATCGACGTGCTGATCAACAACGCCGGAATCATGCCCGCGGGCCGACTCGTCGACGAATCCGACAACGTGACAAAGCGCATCATCGACATCAACGTCCTCGGTGTGATCAACGGCGCGAAGCTGGCCGCGCAACGCATGGTGCCTCGCGGCAGCGGACACGTCATCAACGTCGCGTCCCTCGCCGGAGAGATCTACACCCCTGGGCTCGCCACTTACTGTGCGAGCAAGTACGCGGTCGTCGGGTTCACCGACGCGGCACGCGTTGAACACCGTGGCAGCGGGGTCGATTTCTCGCTCATGATGCCATCGTTCGTGAACACCGAACTCACTGCGGGTACACACGGTGTCCGCGGTGTCAGAAATGCCGAACCGCACGACATCGCCGCTGCGATCGTCGGCCTGATCCGTAAACCCAGAGCACGGGTGCGCGTCACGAAGTTCGCCGGAGCGCTCGCGGCAGCCCAGAAGTTCATGCCGCGGACAGTCGCCGAAGGACTGACCCGCGCTCTCGGCGGTGAGAACGTCTTCCTCGACGGCATCGACGCGGACGAACGCAAGGGCTACGAAGACCGCGCTCGACACAGCTAGGGGGCCGCCCCGCCCCTTGCCCAGCGGACAGGAAACCCTTCCCATCCTTCGGTGAAGTCTGCCCTCCCGGCGATTACCCGGCCGCTTCGTGAAGCCGAGTATTCGAGTAGCCCAAGAGGGTCCGAACATCGGCTCACTTCCATCGGAGGACAACATGACCATCTCAAGAGACGCAGCCGGCCACCGCACCCGTACCGCAGCGATGATCTTCCTGGCTGCCTTCGCATCTGGTGTCGGCATGGTCAGCGCCGCCGCTCCGGCGAGCGCCGCCGACCAGCACATCGCGCTCGCCATCGGCTTCGTCAGCGAGAATCCGCCCGTCACGATGGCCGGCGGTTCGGCCATCGGTGCCAGTCAGGAACAGGCCGCCCAGGGTGCGCTGTCGAACTGTGTGAGCAACGGCGGCAGCCACTGCGTCGCACAGGTGATCGCGACGAACGAGTGTGCGGCGGCGGCCTCCAACGACTACGGCGAGATGACCGGGGCATCTGATCCGTCGCTTGCCGCCGCGCAGAGCAAGGCCAGGGCCAAGCTGCAGAATCAGCAGGGCGCCAAGGTCATCGTGTCCGGTTGCGCAAATGGATCCACCCCGCCGCCGCCCAACGATCCGCCGCCTCCGCCGCCCGCGCCGAAGCTGGGGCCGACGGTGTCGTTCGACCCGGTTCTGGGCGGCTTCGTGGCTCACATCACCGACCGCAGCGGCGTCTCGTCGCAGTGCACCTACACCGCGGAGAACTTCAACCGCGCCTTCGCACTGCCCGCCAATGCGCAGTACGACCTCAGGGTCGTGCCTGCCGTTCCGCGGTTCCGGAACTGGACGGTGACCATCGCCTGCGACAACGGCACCAGCACCACGACGACGACGTACTTCTGAGTCGTTCGACACTGATCCGCCCGGACCGTGGCACCACGGTCCGGGCGGAATCGGTTGTTCTGTGTCACCCGCCGCGCGGTCACGCCGGGGGTTCTAGTCTCCTGCCATGGATCGCATATGGCAGTGGACGTGGGATCGGTATGGGGCGAGGTACGCGTGGGCCACGAGCGTTGTCGCGTTTCCGGTCGCGCTGCCCATCTACCTCTTGCTGCTGTCACTGCCGATCGTCGCCTTCGAACAGTCCGATCGCTACGTCGAAGCGGCAGCCGTTACCATCGTCGCCGTCCTGGTGCTCGAATGCCTGATGATCATGCCGGGCCACCGGTCGATGCGCCCCGCCGAACGCTGGGCGGCCGGCCACGACGTCGACCGCGAATCTGCCCTGAAGGGTACCTATACCTACTCGCGCACGACGTCATCGGTGACGCTGTGGAGTTCCGGTCTCTGGGCCGCAACGCTGGCGGTTGTCATCGGCGCGATGGCCGAGGCGACGGGCCCACGGCTGGTCCAGTACGCGATCATCGGCGCCGTCTTCGGACCTGCGGTCCAACTGATCGCCTTCCACAGCATCGTCGAGTCATCACTGAGGCCGGCCAGGATCGCACTCACCGCGGGCACGGAGATCGGTGACGAGATGCCGCGCTCTCGTCCTACATTCGCCGCGCGATCGAATGTGGCCATGGTCGCAGTCGCGGTGGCGTACTCCTGCGCAGGAGCCTTTCTGGCGTTAGTCATCCCGCGGGCCGCTGAGATGCCCGTCCTGTGCGTCGTGATCGCGTGTGCCTTCGCGCTGATCTTCGCGGTGCCGACGTCCGTCGCCCTCGGGTTCTCGCCATCGCTACAACCGATCCGCGACCTGGCCTCGGGAGCCGAACGCGTTGCGGCCGGCGATTACGGCCGACGGCTGCCGGTCGTTCAGGACGATGACCTAGGCGCATTGGCCGCATCGTTCAACCGCATGCAGGCCGGGTTGGCTGAGCGGCAACGACTTCAAGGCGCATTCGGAACATACGTCGACCCAGCGCTCGCAGCACGTCTGCTCCAGCAGGGCGACGACGTCTTCACCGGTGAGCGGCGCGAGGTGAGCGTGATGTTCGTCGACATCCGTGACTTCACCCCGTTCGCCGAGACGCATACCGCTGAAGACACCGTCGCTCGCCTCAACGCCTTGTTCGAGATCGTGGTGCCGGCCGTCGTGGATACCGGCGGACATGTGAACAAGTTCCTCGGCGACGGCGCGCTGGCCGTCTTCGGCGCCCCGAACGACATCGAAGACCATGCTGCCGCCGCCGTCGCAGCGGCACTGCGCATTCATCAGCGGGTCGCCCAGACGTTCGGCAGCGCGCTGCGAATCGGCATCGGGATCAACAGCGGTGTGGTGATCGCCGGCACCATCGGTGGTGGAGGCAAGCTGGAGTTCACCCTCATCGGCGACACCGTCAACGTCGCCGCCAGGGTCGAGCAACTCACGAAGACGACCGGCGATGCGATCCTGCTGACTCGGGCGACGGTGGACGCGTTGACTTCACGGCCCGGTGACCTCACCGACCGAGGAGTCCACGTCTTGAAGGGCAAGTCGGCAGCCGTACAGGTGTTCGGCCTCGCCGCCGGGGACAGCGGTCTTCCCCCGGATCGATAGCCTTCTCGACACGACGCACCGGTCGACGACGTCTCACGCAGATTTTCACGTGTCAGAGGTGCTGCGCCCCGATTCGAACGCAGTGGCACGGATGAACGGGCCGATCACGGCATCGAAGACGCTGGGTAGCAGCCGGAAGGTGATGATCGCCGGCCAGTTCAACAGCCCCACCTGACGCTCGCTCGAGCGACGCCGCTCGGTGGCGCGCACGATCGCCGCGGCGACGACGCCCGCGGCGTCTGCAGTCGGCGGCACCCGCGGGGTCAAGCCGGAATAGTTTCCCGCCGTGCCGTACACCGGGGTGTCGACCGGGCCCGGATAGATCCCGTGAATGCGGACGTCGGGCAGGTGACGGTTCTCCTGACGCAGCACCCGAACCAGTGCGCTCAACGCGAATTTGCTCAAGACATAAGCCGATTGATACGGCACCGCGACCACTCCCAGGAGCGACCCCACCAGCACCAGGTGCCCCGAGCCCCTTTCCTGGAAGTGGCGAAGTGCCGAACGCGCCACGTTCGAGGCGCCGATGAGATTCGTCTTGATGACAGCGTCGAAGACGTCGACCGGAACGTCCTCGAACCGGCCGAAGGCGGTGATCGCCGCGCACTGCACCGCGATGTCCACCCGGTTGAACTGCGTCACGGTGACGTCGAACAACTCCTGTACCGCACCGGCATCGGCGATGTCCGTGGCCTGCACCAGCACGGCTGTGGCGCCGTTCGCTCGACATTCCTCGGCGACCTCCCGCAGGGTGTCCTCCGAGCGTGAGGCCAGCGCAAGGCACGCGTGCCTGCGGGCGTAGTGCAGCGCGGTCTCCCGGCCGATTCCGCTGGAAGCGCCGGTGATCACGACCACCTGTGGGTGCAGCGGCGCGCTCATGTCTGTCCGATTCGCCGGGCCCGGCGGCGTTCGGCCGCGGCGAGCACACCGAGGCATGTGGTGGCGGCGACCGACGCCCATCCGCCGCGGACGGTGGTCGTCAGCGCTGCGACCACCGCGAGTGGCGCCAGTATCGCGACGGGGTCGCGGCGTCGCTCGAGCACCCTGTCGAGCGCCATCGGGGTGCCGGACGCCAGGTTGACGGCGACGGCCGCGGCCTGGGGGACTGTGGCAGGGCCGACGCCGAGCGCACGGGCGACGGCCAGAGTGGTCCACAGCAACAGGGAGCCGTCGTGTATCCGCCGGATCGTCTGTGGTGTCATTCGTCGCTCCTCGGATCTCCAGCCCATCGCCGCGCTCGTTCCCGCGGCACCTTCGGCCATGCCCTCGAGAAGTTCGAGTGCACTCGCGGCGGACGTCCGCGACGGCGCCCAGCCGAGTTCGCGGCGTGCCTTCGTCGTGTCCATGACAGGTGAGTTGGTGGCCACGTCGTACCAACCCGGGGTCAGGGCGATCACCCGGCACGCGCTGAGCGCGGTGATGACCGCGCGCATCAGTCCGGGGTCGACGCCGATCGCGCGGGCACCGACCACGGCCGCCAGTGCGCGAGTGTCCAACACGTCGGCCGCGATGTTGAACGATCCGCGGGAGCGGCGCTGCATCATCCTGATCACCGCGTCCCCGACGTCGTCGGCGTGGACGAATTGCAGCGCAAGACCTCTCGGCAGCGGAAGGATCCGCAGCGCGCCGCGCCGGAGCAGTTCCAGGGCGGCGCGGGGAACGAGCGGGCCGAGATAGAGCGAGTGGATGAGCCACGCCGCTTCGCGTTGCACCACCACGGTGGGACGGAAACGCGCCACCACCGTCTGCGGATGTTCCTGCTCGAAGCGGTCGAGTATCCGTTCCGCCATCACCTTGTGCCGGCTGTAGACCGAGGTCGGTTGCCCCGAGTCGGGCCACGACTCGGTGACCGGCTCTCTCGCGCCGGGCGCATAGATGCCGAGGCTCGAGGCGTACACCAGGTGCCGGATGCCGGCGGCCTCCATGGCCGACAGAAGCACTTGTGTGCCAACCACATTGGCCCGGTAGAGATAGTCCTCATCGCGCACCGGCTGAACGGCCAGGGCGAGATGGATCACCACGTCGGCGCCGTGCAGCGCCGGCCCGAGTCGGGCGGCCGCGCTCGGCGAGGCCAGGTCAACGGCGTGCCAGCGCACCCTCTCGTACTTGCGCCCGGACGCCGGCGGACGCCGGCAGACGCCCACCACCTCGGCGTCGGGCGCCTGACCGGCGAGTGCGCGCAGCACTCCGGCACCGACGTTGCCCGATGCACCGGTGACGACGACGCGCATGGATGCCTCCTGAACAAGCTCCGGTGTCGACAGCGGATGCCCTGTATTCGGAGCCGAATGGCGCAAGGTGCGGCGGACGATGATGCCGAGGGGCTCACACGTTGCAGAAAGCGTCCGGCACCCGAGCCATACCCGGGGATGTGGGCCGCAAACGTCGCGCCGCGGCGCTCAGGAAGCCCTGAACCGGATCCGCCAGCGGGCGATGCCGGCGAACAGCACGGTGAGCACCGCCAGCATGGCCATGTCGAACAGCCATGCCGACGGGGAGTGTCGCCAGTGCTTGTCGTCGGCGACCCCGGCGACCAGCGAGGTCAGGTCGGCCGTCGACGCGGTCGCGGCGAATCCCCATCGCCCGGGGGTGAGCCATGCCAGCGTCTCGAACAGTGGCCTGCCCGTCACCGGGATGAAGCCGCCGGCGAGCACCAGCTGCGCCATCAACGTCGCCGCCAGCAGCACGATCACCTGATCGCCGGTCCGTGCCAAGGCCGACACCGCCAGTCCCAGCACCGCGCCTGCGACGGCCGTCGCCGCGATGCCGGCGAAGAACTCCAGCATCGGGCTGCCCAGCACCACCGCGCGTGAGGGCCCGGACTTGCCGAACCCGGCCGCCGTGACGACGAGGACGAGGATCGCCGACTGGATCACCGCCACCGCGCCGAACACCGCGATCTTCGCCAGCAGGTACGCCGAGGCGGACATCCCGGCCGCCTGCTCGCGCTGAAAGATGGCACGTTCACCGACCAGGTCGCGCACGGTGAGCGTGACGCCCATCAGGATGGCGGCGAAGCTTGTCAGCGCGATGACGTGTTTCGCCTCGAAGGGTGGCGCACCGTCCAGCGGGGGTCCGCCCAGACCGGCGTCGCCGGCCACCGTCAGCGGCAGCAGACCGACGATGAACGGAAGCACCGCGAGGAACACGAGATAGCCGCGGTTGGCCATCAGCAGCCGAACCTGACGACGGGCGATCGTGCTGACCTGACGGCGCAGCCCGGTGAACGACGGTGCGGCCGCTCTCGCGGGCTGCGCGGATGCGTCGTCGACGACGCTGTGTGCGGCCGATGGCTCTCTGCCCGCCAGGAACCGGCGTTGGACACCGTCGGGGTCGGCGCTGACGCTGGTGAAGATGTCCGCCCAGTCGGTGGATCCCATCGCCGAGCCGAGCGCGCCGGGCGGGCCGCAGAAGGCGGTCTTGCCACCCGGCGCCAGCAGCAACACCTGATCGCACACATCCAGGAACGTCAGCGAGTGGGTCACCACCACGATCACCCGGCCCGCGTCGGCGAGCCTGCGCAGCATCCCCATCACCGCGCGGTCCAGCGCCGGGTCCAGCCCGGTGGTCGGCTCGTCGAGCACCAGCAGCGAGGGACCGGTCAGCAGTTCGAGCGCGACCGAGACGCGCTTGCGCTGACCGCCCGACAGCTTGTCGATGCGGGTCTGGGCGTGGCCGCTCAGTTCCAGTTCCTCGAGCACCGCGGCGATCACCTGCCTGCGGTCCTCGGCGGCGGTGTCGGCGGGCATCCGAAGCTCGGCGGCGAAGTCCAGCGCCTGGGCGACGGTGAGCCGGCCGTGCACGATGTCGTCCTGCGGCACCATGCCGATCCGGCTGCGCAATGCGGCGTACCCGGTGTGGAGGTCGCGCCCTTCGAACGAGACCGCACCACTGGTCGGCCGTCCGGCGCCGACGATCATCCTCGCCAGCGTGGACTTGCCCGAGCCCGACGGCCCGATCACCGCCGTCAACGTGCCCGGGCGGGCGGTGAGCGAGACCCGGTCCAGCAGAACGATGTCACGCTCGATCGCCAGGCTCACCTCGTTCACCTCGAGGCCGCCGGTGGTGACGGCGGGCTGAGTACGGCGCACCAGCGCACCTGCGGTGAAGACGAAGTCGACGTTGCCGATCGTCACGACGTCGTCGTCGGCGAGGGGGGCGTCGGTGACGGGCACCCCGTTGACGAACGTGCCGTTGCGGGCGTCGGTGCTCGACAGCTGTACGCCCCGGTCCGTGGTGACGAGGGTGGCGTGGTGGCGCGAGGCGAGCACGTCCGGCACGACGATGTCGTTGTCGGCGGCGCGTCCGATCGTGAGTGAATCCTCCCGGCCCCGTTGCCGCGACATCCGCTTGGTCACCGCGTCGGCCGCAGGAGGCGCGGTGCCGAGTTCGAATCTGAGCTGCGGACCGTCGGGTGCGACGAGGTGAATCGTCAGTCCGCCATGCACATCGACCGAAGGCACCCGTTGCCCATCGACGTACATGCCATGCAGGCTCGTGTCGTCGACCGCGATCCAGCCCTCGTCGAGATGGCGCAGTATCACGTGCGAACGCGACACCTTCGGGTGCGGGATGCGGACGTCGGCGCGAACGTCGCGTCCGACGACGACATCGCGACCCGGCGCGAACGTGTGTCGCCCGCGTGCCGAGCAGACGGTGATCGTGGGCGTCATCGTGGGAACCGAAGAGTGGCTCATGTGTTCGTTCATCCTAGGAAGTACGCGAGTGGGAGGACGAGTAACAGCGAATCGATGCGGTCGAGCAGGCCGCCGAACCCGGGCAGCCAGTCGCCGGCGTCCTTGACCTGAGCCTGCCGCTTGAGCATCGACTCGAGGAGGTCGCCGAAGACACCGCCGATCGAGACGGCGATGAGTAGGCCGACCGACATGCTGCCGAGCAGGGTGAGGATGACGAAGGCGCCGATGATCGCGCCGACGAGGCCGCCGACCGTCTTGTTGGGGCTCAACGGCGACAGCGGTCGACGCGCCCAGGCCATGCGGCGCAGTCCCTTTCCGCCGCACCAGGCGGCGACGTCGGTGGCCGCGACGGCGAAGCACAGCAGGTAGGTGTCCGGCAGCACCATCACGAGGTGTGACAGGGACCAGCAGATCCACACCGAACCGAAGGCGGTGAATGCGGTTCGCCTGGCGCCGTTCTCGACGTCGCCGCCGAGGACCGAGGGCAGCGCGCACAGCAGCAGGAGGACGGGCGCGAATTGCAGCAGTGACGGCCGCAGCCACGCGGCGAGGGGATACAGCACGGCGAGGGCCAGGAGCACCCACGTGTCTGCCCGCTCGAGCCGGACCAGCCGGGCGTACTCGGTGACCGCGACGACGGCCAGCGCCGCGGCCAGCACGGCGGTGGTGCCGTGGCCGATCCACACCGGCAGGCCGACGGCGGGGGCGATCAGCACCCAGGTGCGCCATTTCTGGATCAACTCCGGCCTGCGGGAGACCAGGACGGCGATGCCGGCAACCGCCAGGATGGCCACCGTGATCCACATCAGGAACACCGACCGGCCGAAGAGATGCAGCTGCAGCGGACCCAGGTCGATGTCGAGCGCCATCCGCCGGTCGAGGTGGAGGAACGCGAGGTACTGGTCGAAGATAGTCATTGCGGCGCCTGTCTCAGGATGCGAGCGCGTATCGGTCACCGGCCCGGCCTTCGAAATCCTCCCGCAGGACCGACACATGCGCCCGCAGTTGCGCCGCCGACGTGTCGTGGGGATCCAGCGGGGCGCCGAGACGGACCCTCATCGGGGCGGGGGAGTAGCGGCCGTCCTTGGGCAGCACGTCAGCCGTGCCGGCGATCGCGACCGGGATGATCGGCACGCCGCATTCGCGAGCCAATCGCAGGGCGCCGGAGCGGAACTCGCCGATGCTGCCGTCGGTCGACCGCGTCCCCTCGGGGTAGAGGACGACGGTGCGGCCGGCCCGCAGCGCCGGCTCGGCCGCCGCAAGCAGTGCGGCGTAGCCGCCGTCACCGGTTCGCCGGACCGGGAGGATGCCGGCCAGCGAGGTGGCGACGAAGCGCCGCACCGGGACGTCGAACCAATAGTCCGCAGCCGCACCGAAGACCGGGCGGGCCGTCGGTGGAAGCGCCGCGAGCAGTGCCGCGGTGTCGGCGTGTGAGGCATGGTTGGCGACGACCACGCAGCCGCCGCGGGTCTCCCAGCGGCCGGTCACGGTCAGCCCGCCCGAGGCGCCGCACACGGTCCGCCAGAGCCAGTGCCGCAGGACACTGCCCGCGCGTCGCGGAGTGCTCGACGGGGAGAGGGGCCGAGTGGTGCGGTGGAAGTTCATGGTGTGAGTACATCGGGGCTCGGGGGCTACCGATCCCAAGAAAACCGCCGATCCCGCAACGCCGACTGGCGGCGACGACCTCGCCGAGAGGTTCGTCGCCGCCGTACGAGCAGCTGCAGGGGCCGGTCCCGGATGTCAGGCCGCAGTCAGCACCCCCAGCGGCACGGTGAGGGGCCGGGTGATCGGCAGGACGTCGGCCACCGGCTCCCGCTCAGAGTTGCGCTGCGCCTTCAGTTCGCGGTGCGCTGCCCGCAGCCGCAGCACCGTGGTGATGAGCGAACCGTTCACCAGCTGAGCCAGCAGCACGGGCATGATGACCGGGAATGCGGTGGCCAGCACCACGAGCAGGCACCGTTCTGTCTTGCCGAGGGGGCCGCCGTTGCGGCGCGTGCCGCCCGCTGCGGCCGCCGCCAGCGACGCGAACGTCGGCAGCGTCGCGGCGAGTGCGGCCAGCAGCACTTGGAGCACCGGCCAGGACAACCAGTCCAGTCCGGGGCCGCCCTGACGGGCCGCCCACACCGCCAGGCCGGCGAAGGCAAGCAGATCAGCGGCGCGGTCGCCGATCTCGTTGACGACGAAGCCCCACGGCCGGCTCACACCGCGGGCTCGGGCCACCGCGCCGTCGAGGTTCGCCCCGGCCAGCCGCAGCACCATGAACAGCGCCGCCAGCGGCCAGCAGCCGTAGGCGACGGCGATTCCGCCGGCCGCTGCGGCCGCCACCCCTGCGGCGGTGAACGCGTCGGGCGAGATCCGCCGAGCGACCGCGGCGTCGAGGATCGGCGTCAGCTGCCGGGTGAACCATGGCTTGAGCGCGTAGAGGCCGGACATGCGGGCCCGGCGGGGCGTCGACGCGGCGGGGGTGTGGGTGGGGGCGGACGTCTTCATGGCCGGCTCCTTTCGTGTCGCTTGCTCGTACGCGCCTCGGTGGCGTCGTCGATGCGATGAGTCAAGCGGGCGCGAGGGGCTACCGATCCCAAGAATCGTCGGCCGCGCGACAACGGCAACGGCCGGCTCGTCACCGAGCCGGCCGTTCGTGCTCGGCGCCGTCTACCTGCGGGTCAACGAGACCCGGATGCCGTCCACCGACACGGGGAATCCTTCGCAGCCGGTGGGGATCCGGCCGGTCGACGTGCCCGTCAGGGTCGCCGGGTCGAACGAGTACCCGATGGTGTTCGGCAGCTGCCTGCCGTCGGGGCACGACCATGTGGCCTCGCGGGTGAACTCCCATCGGCCGTTGACGAGCCGGGCGTCGGCCGTCCACCCGGTCGTGGACGCCACCCGGGCACAGCCGGAACCACAGGGCGTGATGATCCAGGTGGCCGACGAATTGGGATACGGATTCGGCGCGCCATTGACCATCCGTTGACTCTGGTCGCTGATCAGGGTGTAGGTGCCGCTGAGATCGTCGGCATGTGCGGGGTTCGCGAGTGCGATCGCGGCACCCGCCATCGCGACGGCCGTCGCTGCGGCACGGACGACAGTTCTCATCATGTTTCTCCTCGGGGTGGGTGGCGGATCGGCACGGATGCGGGATGAACAGGCTCCAGCACGTGTTCGGTGCCTGCCAGGGATACGGGGGCGGAGGGTTGTCGCCCTGACGGGCTCACCTGCGATCAGTGAAGACCTGTCCGGTGCCTACCGATCCCAACTTCGTCATTCTCGTCGGCGGCCCAAACGTGAAGTGGCTTCGGTCAGTCCGTGGTCTCGACGACCAGGACCTCGGTCTTCGCGCGACGGCGCACCGCGCTCGGAACGGATCCGAGCAGGCGGCCGGCGATCGACTTGAGCCCGACGCTGCCGACCACCAGCAGGTCGGCGTTCACGTCGGCGACCAGGTCGACGAGCACGTCGATCGGCGCACCGACGATGGCCCGTTCGTCGACGTCCTTGACCCCCGCCTCCCGCGCTCGATTGCTGGCCTCGCGCAGCATCGCGTAGGTCGGTGCACCGCCATGCGTCCGGTAGCCCTCGCCGGTCGGCTGATCGGGTTCGCCGGAATGATGTTCCTGCTCAGGTAGATACGCGGTGGCGACGATGAGTTTCGCGCCGGACTCGGCGGCGATGGCCGCGGCTTTGTCCACTGCACGCAGTGACGATTCCGAGCCGTCGGTGCCGACGACGACGATCTTGTAGTCGCTCATGATTCCTCCTGTTGTCCGCCGGTCAGCCGATGGTCGCGTAGGTGTGCCTCGGCCGGTTCCCACCGTCGCGTTTGGCGGCGTACATCGCCGCGTCCGCCACGGCGATGAGGTGCTCGATGTGCCGCGTCGAGGCGTCCGCGTCGGTGATCTCAGCGGTGGTGGAACCGATGCTGGCCGTGATCCGCTGCGGCAGTGCGGCGATGGCGGCGCACAGGTCCGCGGCCAGCGTCGAGACGTCGCTGCGGCTGGAGATGTCGGCGATCAGGAATTCTTCGCCACCGGCCCGGCAGATGGCGGCGCCGGGCGGAGCATGCGAGCGCAGCAGGTCCGAGACGGCGATCAGGACGGTGTCGCCCGCCGCATGGCCGTCGGTGTCGTTGATGCGCTTGAAGTCGTCGAGGTCGATCATCAGCAACGACAGATGGTCGCCGGTGGCCTGCGTCGTGGCGAGCTGGCGGTCGAGGGTGTCTATGAACCCACGCCTGTTAAGCAGCCCGGTCAGGGGGTCCTCGTCGGAACGGGCCGCGTACCGGACGAGCGCCCGCGACATCGCCCACACGCCGATCGACACCGAGACGTTGAGGAACCAGATCAGCCAGAACGCTCCCATCGCGGTGACGAGGCCGTCGTCCCGGCCGAGGCGCACTGCTGCGGTGACGGCGATCGCGAGTGCCAGCACGAAGTTGACGAGCAACAGCCTCGTGGTGTGGAAGAAAGCGATGTAGCCCGCGATGACGGCCATCCCCGCCCCGCCGAGGGCGGTCAGGGTGGGGTTCGGTTGCGTCAGGCTCCAGGCGGCTGTCGACAGGGCGCCCACCACACAGACGAGTTCGGACTGCCTGCGGGTCGGCCAGCGCGTCAACCACAACGCCGTGACCCCAGCGGTGAACACGGCCGTGACGGCGCCCCAGACGAGCGACTCGTTGATCGTTCGCTGGCTGCTGGCGAGCACACTGAGCGGCACCAGTGCCGAGGACGTGGTGACCACGCCCATGATGAGCTGAGCCGATCGTAGGAGTCGGCGCTGCCGAAGGAAACTGGTGATCCAGTCGAACGGGTCGGGTTGGGTCCACCACGTCCTCAGTCGTGACACTCGTACCCTCCGGCGACGTTGCTCAGCCCGGTGCAGCTCATCGTTTGGAACGACTGTAGCTGCATAAGCGCGCGGTAGGCGGAAGGTCGCAGAAATTGCTGGCGACCTCGAGACGCGGTTACGGCAGGACGGTGCGCATCAACATCACGTTGTACGCCGACCACAGCGACAGGGTGAAGTACAACTCCTTGCCGACCGACCATGGATGCAGATAGGGGGCGTAGATGCCGCCGGGGATGTCGGCGGACCGGACGAGCAGCTGTTCGGGTCCCCAGGGGCCCTGCGGCGCCGGCGCCGTCCGCGCCACGATGTCGTCGGCGCCGTTGCCGTACAGCACCAGGTACTGCTTGAGGTAGGTGTTGTACTGCGCCGACATCTCCGAGACCGGGCCGGGGATGACCGGCGTGGCGGCCGCCGGGTTGCCCGGGACCCAGGCGTTCTGCCCGGCGTTGAAGTACTCGTACTTGGTGAGGTCGAGCACCTGGTTCTGGCCGACCCGGGAGATGTATGCCGCACCGCCGCGGCCGGCCGGGGTGCCGAAGGAGTAGAGGTACGGGTCACCGGGCCCGGGCTTGAGGAATGCGCCCTGCTGGAAGTTCTCATTGCCCGGCGCGAATCGGGCGCCGGGCACGCCGTCCGCTCGCGCTGCTCTCACCGTCGCGGGGTGCACCGTCCAGTTCTCACCGTTGTCCGAGGACGCCGCGATCGCCGAGAAGTTCGTGGTCCAGCGGCCGTCGCTGTCCCAGCTCCGGATCGACATGAGGTTCATCACCTGGGTGTTGCCGATCGCGACCCCGGCGGTGGGGATGATGCCGCGCTCGGTGGCCGCCCACTTCGGGCTGTTGACGACCTGCTTGGCCATGCCCGACGGCCAGATCGGTGCGCCCGAATACCGGTTGGACAGGCCGGCGTTGGGCACGGCGACCGTCTTCGACAAAGCGCCGTCCTGGCTGCGGAACAGGGTGTTGTACCGCCACTGCTGACCGCGGACACCGCAGTACCCGTAGGTGTCGCCGAACGCCATCAACACCTGGCGGTTCGAGGAATCACCGTTGTCCCACATGATGCCGAGGTCGGTGCCGGTGATGGCGAACCTGTTGATCGTCTGGTTCGGGCTGTCCGGTCCGGTCACCCACCCCACGAGTGACGTCCCTGGCGGCGCCGGCGGTGGTGCCTGGGGAGCAGCTGCCTGGGCCGGTGTGTCTGTCTGAGCCGACGGCGAATTGGCAGCGCCTGGTGCGGGTGCGGGCGCAGGCACCGCTCTCGCCTGCTGATCGAGCCGGGCGGGCTGGGGCGACAGCGCGCCGAGCATCGCTTCCGAAAGTTGACCCGTCCTGGGCAGCGGGGCGTTCTCGTTCGTGCCTGCGGGCCGGTGTCCACGGGGTGGTATCTCGCTGCCGGGCAGGGTGGGCGCAGCACCGCCGCTCGGGGTCGGAGGGGGTTTGGCTGCCGCCGCAGCGCCGGTGCAGGGTTCGGCGGACGCCACCGGTGCGATGCCCGTCGCCAGCGTCATCCCGACGACGACCGCCGAGGCCATGGAAGCGGTTGACACCGTGGACAATCGACGACGCAGCGACATGTCACACCTCTCGGAGGGGCGGGACGCCGCGGTGACGTCAGCAGTAGACAGCTGTGACGATAGTGACTGGAGTGACTACTGCTGTCATCCATGCGTCAATGGATGCGTTTCCGTGACCGTGTCGCGACCTGACCCGAAAGCTCAGCACCGGCCGACGTCGTCGCGTACCTTCGGCCCCGCCGCACTGCACGCAAGGAGGACGACGTGCGTTTCGTACTCGTACACGGGGGATTTCACGCCGCGTGGTGCTGGACCCGCACGATCGACGAACTCCGGGCCCTCGGCCATGACGCGGTGGCCGTGGATCTGCCCGGCCACGGCTCGCGGGTCGACGAGGAGTCCACCCTGGCGAATCGCCGCGAGGCGGTCGCGACGGTCATCGAGAGCGGCGACGTCGTGGTCGGCCACTCCGGCGGAGGATTCGACGCCACGTTGGGTGTCGACTCGGCGCCTCACATGGTCAGCCACGTCATCTATCTCGCTGCGGCCCTGCCGCGCGAGGGCCGCAGTTACACCGAGGCCATGACGATGACCAACGCCGAGGACGGCGATCTCGACGGCGACGTCGGAGAGATGTTGAGCTATCTGCACTTCGACGAGGACGGCGCGATGACGTTCGCGGACTTCGAGGGTGCCTGGAAGTACTTCTACCACGACTGCGACGAGCCGACGGCGCGCTGGGCCTTCGACCGGCTGGGCCCCGAGCGGTTCGGTGAGACGACGGTCGCCCCGGTGTCGGTGCCCGGCTTCTGGGCGGCGAATCTGCCCCGCAGTTTCATTCGCTGCGAACAGGATCGGGCGATGCCGCGGTGGCTGGCCGACAGCGTCGTGCACCGCCTCGGCGTCGAACCGCTGACCATCGACGCGTCGCACTCACCGTACCTCAGCAGGCCCGGCGACCTGGCGCAACTCCTGGTGGCGGCCACCGACACGCGACCCGTCGGACCGCTGATCCCGAACTGAGCCGGCTCACCGACCGGTGGCCGCGGCGCCTGCGCGCAGCGGTGCCAGCAGCGCATCGAGCCCGTACTCGAACACCGCGTCGTAGTCGGTCGGCGACTGCAGCGCCTCGACCAGCGCCCGGTCCGGCCAGTCGTCGGTCCACAGCGACGGGTCCTCCTCGTCGTGCTTGGCCCCGCGCACCGCGGAGAACTGCATGACCGCCGAGGAGATGACGTGCACCTGTATGGCACGCAGCACCAGGGCGGCCTCATCGCCGGTCACGCCCAGTTCGGCCAACTGCGCCGCGAGCGTCTGCTGCACCGGCAGGAACAGTGCGGGCGTGCGGTCGCGCTCGTGGGCGATGCTCAGCAGGTGCTGGCGCTCGATGAGCACCCTGCGTTGGGAACGGGCAAGGGAGGCAATGCGATCGACCGGACCCCCGCCCTCGGTGGGCAGGTTCGCCATCTGGCCGAGCAGTCCCTCCACCAAGCTGTCGAACACCTTGTCCCGGCCGCCGACGTGCCAGTAGATCGAGGTCACCGCGACCCCAAGCGCCTCGGCGAGGCTGCGCATCGTGAACGCCCCGACGCCGTGCAATTCGATGAGGTGCGCGGCGGCGTCGAGGATCGTGTCGGCGTTGACCGATTCCCGTTTTCCGTCCGCCACGATTCGCCTCTCCGGTCTCTGTAACGGTGTTACATTCGCCACGGTAACGGTTGGCAGCCTCGTGAGGGAGTGATTCGTGTTCGACCTCGAGATCACCGGTGGAACCGTCGTGGACGGCACGGGCGCCGACCGCTATCTGGCCGATGTGGCCGTCCGCGACGGCAGGATCGTCGAGGTCCGCCGCCGTGGGCCCAATGACCCGACGCTGGCGGGCGAGGCGGCCGAGACCATCGACGCCACGGGAACCGTCGTCGCCCCCGGGTTCGTCGACATCCACACCCACTACGACGGCCAGGTCAGCTGGGACAGCCTGCTGGAGCCCTCGAGCAATCACGGCGTGACCACGGTGGTCACCGGCAACTGCGGCGTCGGGTTCGCACCGGTGCGACCCGGCCAGGAGCAGTGGCTCATCGAACTGATGGAGGGCGTCGAGGACATTCCGGGCACCGCCCTCACCGAGGGCATCACCTGGGGCTGGGAGAGCTACGCCGAGTACCTCGACGTCATCGGCAGGCGTGAACTGGCCGTCGATGTGGGCAGCCAGGTCGCGCACGGCACCGTGCGTGCCTACGCGATGGGCGAGCGCGGCGCCCGCAACGAGGCCGCCACTCCTGAGGACATCGAGGCGATGAGCCGGTTGGTGCGCGAGGCGGCCGAGGCGGGTGCGCTCGGCTTCTCGTCGTCGCGGACGCTGGCGCACCGCGCGATGGACGGTGAACCGGTGCCCGGCACGTTCGCGGCCGAAGACGAACTCTTCGCGCTCGGCCGGGCGATGGCCGCAGGCGGCGGGGCGGTGTTCGAACTGGCGCCGCAGGGAGCTGCGGGCGAGGACATCGTCGCACCCAAGAAGGAACTCGAGTGGATGCGGCGCCTTGGCGGCGAGATCGACTGCGCACTGAGCTTCGCGCTCATCCAGGTCGACGCCGACCCCAACCTGTGGCGCGAGCAACTCGACATCTCGGCGGCCGCGCACGAGGCGGGCAGCAGGCTGCACCCCCAGGTCGCCGCCCGGCCGTTCGGCATGCTGCTCGGCTTCCCCGGCCACCACGCCTTCACCCACCGGCCGACCTACCGGCGGCTCAAGTCTCAGTGCACACGCGACGAGCTGGCGGCCCGGCTGGCCGAACCCGCTGTGCGGGCGACGATCCTTGCCGAAGAGGACCTGCCGATCAACCCGGACGTGTTGTTCGACGGCATGTTCGCCCTGGCGCAGTACTCGGCGGACCGGCTGTACGCCATCGGCGAGCCACCCGACTACGAGCCCACCGCCGACCGGACGGTCGCCGCGATCGCCCGCGAGCGCGGTGAGGACGTCCTGACGACGATGTACGACCTCATGCTCGACGGTGACGCCGCCACGATGCTGATGCTGCCGATGTTCAACTACTCCGACGGCAACCACGACGCGATCCGCGAGATGATGACGCACCCGGCAGGGGTCCTGGGACTGTCCGACGGCGGTGCGCACTGCAGCATGATCTGCGATGCGTCGTATCCGACCTTCCTGCTGACCCACTGGGCGCGTGATCGGCACCGCGGGGACAAGCTGCCGCTGGAGTACGTCGTGCGCAAGCAGTCACACGACACCGCAGCGCTTTTCGGGCTCACCGACCGCGGCGTCATCGAGGTGGGCAAGAAAGCCGACCTGAACGTGATCGACATGGACGCGCTCACGTTGCACGCGCCGCGGATGGCCTACGACCTGCCCGCCGGTGGGCACCGGCTCGTGCAGGGCGCGTCCGGTTACCGCGCCACCGTCGTCAGTGGCGTGGTGACCCGCCGGGACGGTGTCGACACCGGCGCCCGCCCGGGCCGGCTGGTACGCGGAGCTCGCTGAGAACCACTGGAGAAACAGGAGGAATAAATGGCAGGACGTCTGGCCGGCAAGGTAGCGGTGGTCAGTGGGGGAGCCCGCGGGATGGGTGCCTCCCACGTGCGGGCGCTGGTGGCCGAGGGCGCCAAGGTGGTGTTCGGCGACATCCTCGACGACGAAGGCGAACTGGTCGCCCGCGATGTCGGCGACGACGCCCGCTACGTCCACCTCGACGTCACCCGGCCCGAGGACTGGGACGCCGTCGTGGCCGCCGCGCTCGAGCGCTTCGGCTCGGTCGACATCCTGGTCAACAACGCGGGCATCCTGAACATCGGACTCATCGAGGACTATCCGCTGTCGGAATGGCAGCGGATCATCGACGTGAACCTGACCGGCGTGTTCCTCGGGATCCGCGCCGTCACCCCGGCGATGAAGCGTGCGGGCCGGGGCTCGATCATCAACATCTCGTCCATCGAGGGGATGGCGGGCACCAGCGCATGCCACGGGTACACCGCCACGAAGTTCGCGGTCCGTGGGCTGACCAAGTCGTGCGCACTGGAACTGGGGCCCAGCGGGATCCGGGTGAACTCGATCCATCCCGGGCTGATCAAGACGCCGATGACCGACTGGGTGCCCGACGACATCTTCCAGACGGCACTGGGGCGCGCCGCGGAGCCCGTGGAGGTGTCCAACCTCGTCGTCTATCTCGCCAGCGACGAGTCGAGTTACTCGACCGGCTCGG
Organism: Mycobacterium hippophais; assembly: GCF_027529605.1. Taxonomy (NCBI): domain Bacteria; kingdom Bacillati; phylum Actinomycetota; class Actinomycetes; order Mycobacteriales; family Mycobacteriaceae; genus Mycobacterium; species Mycobacterium hippophais. The sequence continues at coordinate 198,779 of NZ_JAPZPY010000010.1, forward strand.
AATTCGTCGTCGACGGGGGATGCATTGCGGGCCTGGGCCACAAGGACTTCTCGACGGTGGAGACCGAGCCGCAGCCCGAGTGGATCAGGTGAGGCACGTCGCGCGCTAATGCTCTCCCAGCCCCATCAGGTCGGTGACGCCGTGGTCACGCCCCGCCGTGTAGCCGCCGTCCACGGCGATCGCCTGTCCGCTCACGAAACTCGCATCGGGCGACAGCAGAAACGCTGCCACCGAGGCGATCTCGCCGGGCTGTCCGAAACGGCGCAGCTTGTGCTCATGGCGAAGCCCGTCGCGGGCCTGCTCCATGCCGGGCATCCCCACCACCGAGTCGAACAGCGGCGTCTCGATGAACCCGGGGCAGATGGCGTTGGCCCGGATCCCGCTGGGCCCGTAGTCGATCGCGACGTTCTTGGTGAGCAGCACGACTCCACCCTTGGCGGCGTTGTACGAGCTGCCACCCGCGGTGCCCTCGAGCCCCTCGACGCTGGACAGGTGCACGAGTGCACCGCGTTCGCCGCCGACCCGGTCCTGCTCGATCATCTGCAGCAGCGCGGCGCGGGTGACGACGAACGTGCCCTTGAGGTTGACGTCGACCACCCGGTCCCACTCCTCGTCGGACAGCAGATGGACCGGGCCGCCTCCGGCCACGCCCGCCGCGTGCACTACGCCGTCGAGGCGGCCGGCCGCGCCCACCACCGCGCTCACCGCCGCACCGATCGCATCGCCGTCACGCACATCGGCTTGCCGGTAGGCGTACCGGTCGTTCGCGACATCGGTCCGCTCGGCGACGTCGACACCGACGACGGTGGCGCCCTCGGCGAGCAGTCGTTCGACGGTCGCCCTCCCGATGCCCGATGCTGCGCCGGTGACGAGGACACCCTTGGACTCGAATCTGTTCACACCGGCCAACATAGCGGCGAGCGCACGCTTGTTCGCGCAGTTTCCCGACGGACGCGTACGACAACCGTGCGCTCGCGATCGCTGACGAGGTAGAGGAGTTCCGATGACGACCACACCTGTGCGGGTCAGCCCCGTGGATCTGGCCAGGGGCATGAGAGACCTCGTCGCCGGGGAAGCCGCCGCCTCCGAGCGGGGACGCACGCTGTCGCCACCCGTCGTCGAGGCGATGTGGGACAGCGGGTTGATGACGGCGTTCAATCCGGCGGCCGCGGGCGGCGCCGAGCCGTCGATCGCCGAGATGATCGAGACCTGGATCGAGATGGCCTGGCAGGACGGATCGTTCGGCTGGATCGGGATCGCCAACCTGCCGTCGTCATTCGCCGCCGCGGCCTATCTGCCCGACGAGGGCTTCGCCGAGGTCTTCACGGCGAACGCCAACCGCGTCACGATGGGCGGGCAGTTCGCGCCCAACGGCCAGGGCATCGTCACCGAAGGTGGTTTCCGGCTGACCGGATCGTGGAACTTCGGTTCCGGCACCGGGCATTCCGCCTACATCGCCGCGGGCTTCATCCCGATGGAGGACGGCGAGATGCGGTGGATCCGCGAGGGCGAGCCCGAACTCATGGTGGCCGTCGTGCCCCGCGACGAGGTGACGTTCACCGACGGGTGGCACGTGCAGGGCCTCAAGGGCACCGGCTCCTACGACTACAACGTGACCGACCTGTTCGTGCCGTCGTCGCGGACATTCCGGCTGTTCACCCGGGAACCGTTGCGGGGCGGTTACGCCGCAGGCCGGATGGGGATGATGCCGGTGACGGCGGCCGGCCATGCGGCGTGGGCGCTCGGTGTCGCGAAGAGCACGCTGGACGACGTCGAGTCGCTGGCCGCCACCAAGTTCCGGATGTCGGACATGGCGTCGCTGGCCAGCCGCCCCACCTTCCAGAAGGACCTTGCCCACCACGTCGCGGCGTGGCGGGCCGCCCGTCTCCTCGTACTCGACACCTTCGGCGCGGCGGAGGCCGCCGTCGACGCGGGCGGGGAGTTGACACCGACCCATCGCGCGGACATGCGGGTGGCGGCGGTGTACGCCACCGGAGTGGCCAGGGCCGCCGCGGAGTGGGCGCACCTCGCCGCGGGCACCACGTCGATCCGGGAGGGCAGCCGGCTGGAACGCGGGTTCCGCGACATCTACACCGGCACGCAGCACGCCTTCATCAGCGAGAAGGTGGCGATCGACGCGGCCCAGGTGTGGCTCGGCGTCATCGAGGACCACTTCTCGTTGTGACGGCTGACGAAATCGCCTGACGCTCCTCGCGTTCCGCATCACGTCCGGCCGGCGTCTGCAAGGGTGTCTGCATGGACAGCGTGCGCAGTCTCATCCGCCGGTCGCTGGCGCCTGCGGTGGGCGCCGTCCTGATCGTGGCCGCCGCCGGGTGTGCCGATAGCGATACCCCTGCCGCCGAGTCGCAGAGCCTAGAGACCACGGCTGCGGCACCGCGTCCTGATGCGATCACGCCGTTGGTGGGATCGGTACCCTTCGCGCCCGTTCCCTTCGCCGGGTCGGATGGCAGGACGCACATGGTCTACGAGCTGGCCGTCACGAACTTCACCGGCGCGCCGCTGACGGTGGACGAGCTGAAGGTGCTCGACGACAGCACGAGCGCGGTGCTGGGCGAACTCGACGCCGCGGCACTGCGGGACCGGATGCAACCGGCGGGCAGCCGCGAGGGCGCCGAGCAGCTCGAACCCGGTCAGGCCGCGACCATCTTCATCCACCTGATCCTCGATGGCGCCGCCGACCACAGCACCCTCGTGCACGAGGTGGCGGTCACCGGCGCCGCGATACCGACCGAGCGGAACCGGCTCACCGAGCGGATCGCGACGACGAAGGTCGACGAGCGGACGCTGCCGGTGGTGTCCGCGCCGTTGCGCGGCGAGCGCTACATCGCCGCCGACGCCTGCTGCGACGCGGTTCGGCACACCCGTGCAGTCCTGCCCGTCAACGGGCGGCCGTTCCTCGCGCAGCGTTACGCGATCGACTTCGAACAGGCCGACGCGCAGAACCGGATCTTCACGGGGAACCCACGCGATGCCGCCGGATATGAGATCTACGGCGAAGAGGTGCTGGCTGTCGCGGACGGCACAGTGGTCGGCGCGCGCAGCGACCTTCCGGAACAGACGCCCGGCGTGTATCCCGCCGGCATCCCGATCGACGAGGCCGACGGCAACTTCGTGGTGCTCGACATCGGCGAGGGCTTCTTCGTGAACTACGCGCACATGCAACCGGGCAGCGTCCGGCCGAAGGTCGGGGACAGGGTTACCCGCGGCGACGTCATCGGGCTCGTCGGGAACACCGGCAACTCGGTCGCGCCGCACCTGCATCTGCACGTCATGGACGGGCCGTCGCCGCTCGCGGCGCAGGGCCTGCCCTATCTCTACGACCGGTTCACCATGACCGGGCAGGTGGCCAGCACAGCCGACTTCGACGCCTCCGAAGGTGAGGGCGTTCCCCTGGTCACCGCGCCGGGCGTGGACCGCGGCGAGCACACCGACCAGCTGATCCTCGACCAGAACATCGTTGACTTCGGTTCCTGAGAATCCTCGCGGCCGTCTACCTGTGGAAATGCTGGAAACTCTCAGATTGACAGCGATCAGTTTGACGGGCTAGATATATGACACGCGTGACGGTCTGTGTCACGTGAAGGCGGGCCGGGTGTGGCCTGGTCGAGGGGGCGGGGATGCAGCGACGATCCAAGATCGCCCACGTGATCCGGGTCCTTGCGGTGCCGATCCTGCTGGGCTGGATCGCGCTCACCGTCGTCACCAACGTCTTCGTGCCGTCGCTGGAGAAGGTGGGTGAGGCCCACACCGTCTCGATGAACGCCCACGACGCGCCGGCATTCATCGCCATGCAGCGGGTCGGGGCGAACTTCGAGGAGTTCGACTCCGACAGCAACGCGATGGTGATCCTCGAGGGCGAGCAGCCTCTCGGCGCCGACGCGCATCACTACTACGACGAACTGGTCGAGAAGTTCCGGTCCGACCCTGCGCACATCGAACACGTCGCGGACTTCTGGAGCGATCCGCTGACCGCCTCGGGCGCGCAGAGCGCCGACGGCAAATCCGCGTACGTCCAGCTCTACCTGCGCGGCAACATGGGCGAGACACTGTCCAACGAGTCGGTCACCGCGGTGCGCGACATCATCGCCGAGACACCCGCTCCGCCTGGTGTGAAGGCCTACGCCACAGGTGGGGCGGCGCTCAACGCCGACCAGCGCGTCGCGGGCGACAAGGGTGCGATGAAGGCGACGGTGGTCACGCTCGTGGTCATCGCCGTGATGCTGCTCATCGTCTACCGGTCGATCGCCACCATGGTGCTCATCCTGTTCATGGTGTTCGTCGAACTCGGCGCCTCCCGCGGGATCGTCGCCTTCCTCGGCAACACCGGAGTCATCGGCCTGTCGACGTTCGCCACGAGCCTGCTGACGCTGATCGCCATCGCCGCGGGCACGGACTATGCGATCTTCCTGATCGGCCGCTATCAGGAGGCCCGGGGAGACGGCGAAGACCGGGAGACCGCGTACTACACGATGTTCCACGGCACCGCCCACGTGGTGCTCGGCTCGGGTCTCACCATCGCCGGTGCCCTGCTGTGCCTGAGGTTCACCCGACTGCCGTGGTTCCAGACGATGGCGGTGCCGTGCGCGGTCGGCATCATGGTGGCCGTCATCGCCGCGCTGACGCTGGGGCCCGCGGTGATCGTGGTGGGCAGCCGGTTCGGACTGTTCGAACCGAAACGCGCGATCAACTCCCGCGGCTGGCGCCGGGTGGGCGTCGTGGTGGTGCGCTGGCCGAAACCGGTTCTGGCCGCGACGATCGCCCTGTCGCTGATCGGGCTGCTGGCACTGGGCGGCTACAAGGTCGACTACGACGGACGCCATTTCCTGCCGGCCGACACGCCCGCCAACATCGGCTACGACGTCGCCGACCGGCATTTCGACGCCGCCCGGATGAATCCGGAACTGCTGATGGTCGAGACCGACCACGATCTGCGGAACTCCGCCGACTTCCTCGTCATCGACAAGATCGCCAAGGGCATCTTCCGCGTGCCGGGCGTTGCCCGGGTGCAGGCCATCACCCGCCCCGACGGGAAGCCGATCGAGCACTCGACGATCCCGTTCCTGCTCAGCATGCAGGGCACGAACCAGCAGATGAACGAGAAGTACATGCAGGACCGGATGTCCGACATGCTGGTGCAGGCCGACGAGATGCAGAGCACGATCGACACCATGGAGCGGATGTCGGCTCTGATGGGTCAGATGTCCGAGGTCACCCACTCGATGGTGGCCAAGACCAAGAACATGGCCGTCGATGTCGCCGAACTCCGCGATCACATCGCCGATTTCGACGACTTCTTCCGGCCGTTGCGCAATTACCTGTACTGGGAACCGCACTGCTACGACATTCCGCTGTGCTGGTCGATGCGGTCGATCTTCGACACCCTCGACGGCATAGACACGTTGACCGACGACATCCAGGAGCTGGTGCCCGAGCTGGAGCGGCTCGATTCGCTGATGCCTCAGCTCATCTCGCTGATGCCCCAGCAGATCGAGACCATGAAGTCGATGAAGACGATGATGCTGACCATGCATGCGTCGCAGAAGGGTCAGCAGGACCAGCAGTCGGCGATGCAGGACAAGTCGAACGCGATGGGCGATGCGTTCGACAAGTCGCGCAACGACGACTCGTTCTACCTGCCGCCAGAGGTTTTCGAGAACGCCGACTTCAAGAAGGGGATGGAGAACTTCATCTCGCCCGACGGAAAGTCGGTGCGCTTCACCATCGAGCACGAGGGCGATCCGGCCACGCCGGAGGGCATCGCGCACATCGACGCCATCAAGCTGGCGGCCAAGGAGGCCATCAAGGGCACCCCGCTGGAGGGTTCCCGGGTCTACCTCGGCGGCACCGCTGCCACCTATAAAGACATGCGCGACGGCTCGAACTACGACCTGCTCATCGCCGGATTGTCCGCTGTCGCACTGATCTTCATCATCATGCTGATCATCACTCGCAGCGTGGTCGCGTCGGCCGTCATCGTGGGCACGGTGCTGCTCTCGCTCGGCACCTCGTTCGGGCTGTCCGTCCTGGTGTGGCAGCACATCCTCGGTATCCACCTGCACTGGATCGTGCTGGTGATGTCGGTGATCCTGTTGTTGGCGGTGGGTTCTGACTACAACCTGTTACTCGTCTCCCGTTTCAAGGAAGAGTTGCACCACGGATTCAACGTCGCGATCATCCGGGCGATGGCAGGTTCCGGATCGGTGGTGACGTCGGCGGGGTTGGTCTTCGCCGCGACCATGGCGTCGTTCGTGTTCGGAGACCTGCTCAGCATCGCACAGGTCGGCAGCACCATCGCGCTCGGACTGCTGTTCGATACGCTGATCGTGCGGTCGTTCATGACACCGTCCATCGCCGCGCTGCTCGGCCGGTGGTTCTGGTGGCCCCAGCTGGTGCAGACGCCCGCGTCGAGGCGACGGCTCGAGGCGATGCGGCGCCAGACCTCCGGCGTCTGACAAGGGAGTCCGGCGGCCTAGTCGAGCGTGAACGCCGCGCGGAACGACTCGAGGGCGGCGACACTGTCGCCTGCGGCGTACGCCTCCATGCCGACGGGTCCGTGATACCCGCTGTCGCGCAACGCCTTCGCGACGGCACGGTAGTTGATCTCACCCGTCCCCGGTTCACAGCGACCGGGCACGTCGGCCACCTGGATCTCGCCGATGGCATCGCCGCACCGGCGCACCAGTTCGATGAGATTCCCCTCGCCGATCTGCGCATGGTAGAGGTCGAGCATCATCTTCACGTTCGGATGGCCGACGGCCTCGACCAGGGCCAGCGTGTCCTTCGCGCGTGCCAGCGGCACTCCCGGGTGGTCGACGATCGTGTTCAGGTTCTCCAGGCAGAAGGTCACACCGGCGGCGGCACCGAGTTCGCCGAGGTCCTCGAGGCCGCGCAGCGCAGACGTCCACATCGCGCCGTCGGCGCGGTACCGCGGACGGGCGGCCCGACCGTCGACGAGCTGGCCGGGGTGGACCACCAGGCGCGGGACACCCAGCACCGCTGCGGCTTTCACGGCGTGCTCGGCGGTGCGCACCACCGGCCTGGTCATCTGGCTCCTTACTAGAACGTTCTAGGCGGCACCAGTAAAGCGCTTCTCCCGCGCGCCGGTCAAGAGCAGAGCTAGAACGTTCTAGGCTGTCCGACATGCAGCGCAGAACGACACTGCAGGACGTCGCCGACCGTGCCGGGGTGTCACGGGCGCTCGTCTCGATCGTCATGCGCGACGTGCCGGGTGCGAGTGAGGCCACGCGGGCGCGAGTACGCAAGGCGGCCGAAGACATCGGCTACCGGCCCGATTCCCGCGCGCGACTGCTGCGTTCGCAGCGCACCAGGCTGCTCGGCGTCGTCTTCACCGTCGGCCAGGAGTTCCACGCCGGCCTCGTCGACGGTGTGTACCGGGCCGCCGAGCAGCACGGGTACGACGTGGTGCTCAGCTGTGTGACGCCGCACCGCGACGAGACGCGGGCCGTGCAGACGCTGCTCGACGACCGCTGTGAGGGTCTGCTGCTCATCGGCACCGGGATGACCGCGTCGGCGCTCACCGCACTCGACACCCCCGTGGTGTCGATCGCTCGCCGGGTGCGCGGCGTCGCCTCGGTCCGCAGCGACGACGCCGGGGGAGCCCAGATCGCCGTGGACCATCTCGCCGATCTCGGGCACACGGGCTCCGTCCACGTCGACGGCGGCCGGGCGCCGGGAGCTGCCGAGCGGCGAAGGGGATTCGGCAGGGCCGCGCGGCGTCGGAACATGTCGGCGACCGTGCTGCCGGGTGGGCTGACCGAGCGCGAGGGCGCGGCAGCCGCTTCGGCGCTCCTGGCCTCGGGAACGCTGCCCACAGCGGTCTTCGCGTTCAACGACCGCTGCGCGCTGGGGGTGCTCGACGTGCTCATCCGGGCGGGCGTCGCGGTGCCCGCGGACGTCTCCGTCGTCGGATTCGACGACAGCCCGCTGGCCGGTCTCGCGCACGTCGATCTGACCACGGTCGGTCAGGACACGGCCCGGCTCGCGGACCTCGCGGTGACTCGACTGGTCGGGCGACTGGACGCCGAGCAACCGGATGTCACCGACGACGTGTGTCCGCCACGGCTGGTCGTCCGCGGCACGACGGCGCCGCCACGCTGAACTCGCCGGCCGGATTCTTGCGGCTGCAACCGCCGGTCGCGGCGTAGCGCGAAAAAGCGTGATCTTGGTCGATCCCCGGCCGATAATGGGACGGTTCGAGGGGATGCGCATGACCGCTTCAGAAGTGACCGGACCGGCGGACGCGACATCGATGCAGCGCTGCGACGTCTGCATCGTCGGCGCGGGGGTCGCCGGGCTCAACGCCGCGTTCGCGGCCAGCCGGCACATGTCCCACGACCAGCGGATCATCCTCGTCGACCGGCGCGAACGGGCCGGCGGCATGTGGGTCGACACCTATCCCTACGTCCGATTGCACCAGCCGCACGGGTTGTTCACCGCAGGTGACATCTCATGGACACTCGGCCGCGAGCGTTCGTATCTGGCGACCAAGGACGAGGTGCTCGATCACCTCCAGCACTGCCTCGAAGAGATTCGCCGATCGGTCCGCGTCGACACCTTCTTCGGCCACACCCTGGAGGCGGTCGACGAAGGTTCCGAACGGTGCCGCGTGACGTGCCGATCGGCGACCGGTGAACTCCTCACCATCGACGCCGACACCGTGATCAAGGCCTATGGGTTCCGCATCACGCCGAACGATCCGCTCTTGTTGTCGAGCAGCCAGGTGCAGTCGGTGTCGCCGGACTCCTGCGACGTACGGACGGGGGACATCGCGGCCGACGACCGGCCGGTGTGGATCATCGGTGGCGGCAAGACGGCGATGGACACCGCCCACGCGCTGATCACCGGCTGTCCCGGGCGTGAGGTCAACATGGTGGCCGGAGCGGGGACCCTGTTCTCGCGCCGCGACCGGGCATTCCCCGGCGGACTGCGCCGGTGGTATTCGGGGATGGTGACCAGTTCGTTCGGCGCCGAGGCGGCGCGCAGGTTCGACGGCACCAACGAGGCGGCCGTGCGGGAGTGGCAATGCGAAGTGGTCGGTACCGCGGTCACCCCACGGACCGCCAATTTCCTGCTGGGTGTGCTGTCGGACGATGAGGTCCGCACGATCAAGCGCGGCCTGCATTCGGTGGTGATGGACTATCTGGTCGACGCGGTCGACCGGGACGGCGCCGTGGATCTGCAATTCCGCAGCGGCGACGCGATGACGATCCCGTCCGGAAGCTGGATCGTGAACTGCACGGGCTACGTCGGCAAGGACGACGTTCCCTACGAGCCGTACCTCTCTCCGGGCGGGAAGGTGCTGTCGATCCAGACGCGTTCGGCAACAATGCATCTGAGCACATTCATGGGTTACTTCATGACCCACATGCTGATGCTCGGAAAACTCCGGGACACGCTGCTCTACGAATTCGACCTCCAGGAGATGTTCCGTGCGTCGCGGGGCGCATTCCCCTACGCGCTGCTCACCGTCGCGCAGTACAACCTCAGCCTGATGTACGACGCGCTGCCGACGAAGGTGTTCACCCAGTGCGGGCTCGACTTCGACCGGTGGTATCCGCTTCCGCGCCGCACGTTCGCGATGGCCAAGTTCGTCATGACGCACCGCCGGGCGCGCGAGCATCAGCGGCGGACCCTCGACACCATCCGCGAACGCTTCGACGTCCGATGCGGACCGCTGCGACATGGCGAGCCGGCCGAAGTCGACGGCCAGGCGATCATGTGATGCAGATCACAACATCTGGCGCCCATCCGGTGACGAAGAACCGATGTGTACACCGAAGCGAGACCGCCACGTCTCCGCGGCCGGCCCCGGGCCTCGGAGAACACCGACACCCGCGCGGGCATTCTGCGTTCGGCACGCGAGGTCTTCCGCGAGCTGGGCTACGAGGGCACCACGAACATGAAGATCGCGACGCACGCGGGCCTCACCCGCCCGGCGATCAACTACCACTTCACCAGCAAGCGGGAACTGTTCCGCACCGTCGTGGAAGCCAACCTCGCGATACTCGCCCAGGCCATCGGCGCGGCAGCCGACCAGGTGACCCTGCGCGACCGGCTGCGGGCGCTCATGCTCGCCGCCGACACCGACCCCGAGGTGCGCGCCGCCACAGGGTTTCTCACCGTCGCCGAACTGGACTGCCAGCGGCATCCCGAACTGCGGGCGGACGGCTGGGACGTCGCCTCGGCGCTGCGTGATTTCCTGCACACGTCAGTGGCCGCCGCGCGGGAGACCGGCGAACTGCACGCCGGCGTCGACCTCCCGTCGGTGGTCGACGCGCTGCACGCGGTGCTGAGCGGCATGGCATTCCGCGGCGGTGCCGTCGCCGACGGTCGCCGCCGCGCGCAGACCGATGCCCTGATGGCGCTGGTCAGCGGCGATCTCTTCACCGGCCCCAGTGGAGATCGCCGCGACGAGCCCGTACGGCTCGGCTGAGTCTCTATCGTGGTGCGATGACCGTCGTCCTCGCCCTGCGCTGCGCCGACGGGCTGGTGCTCGCTTCCGACTCCCAGATCACCGATCCCGGCCGCGGACTGTCCTACCCGGCACAGAAGCTCCACCCGCTCGGTTCGCATGCCGCCTGGGGCGGCAGCGGCTCGCGAGCGGTGCTGCACGACATCCAGCGGCTGTTCGACGCCGAACCCGACGCGGTCGTCGAGGCGCAGGACGTCGGTCGGGCCGTGCAGGAACGGGTGCTGCCGATCTTCAAGCATCACTATGCCAACTTCATCTCCGACGTCCCCGAGGCCAAACCCGGCGCGACCCCGGCCACCTATGTCCTGGCGGCGGGGTATGCCGGTGAGGTGCCGTTCATCGTCGACGTCGACCCGCACGGGCTCGTCGGCCACTACGAGGACATCGGATTCCAGGCGGTCGGCAGCGGCGCACCGATGGCCCAGCAGGCATACGCGCTACTGGCCAACTTCCGGATGACCGAACGGGGCGTCGACTACGGGGTGGTGGCCGCGTTGCGCGTACTCGACGCGCTCGACCTGTCCTCTCCCAGCGTGGGCGGCCCGATGGACCTGTGCCGTATCACCCCCGACGGCGCCCACCATCTCGACGCGGACGAGGTCGTCGAGGTACGCCGTCATGTCGGCCGGTGGCAGGAGTTGGAGCGCAACGCGCTCGACGACCTGTTCGGATGACGGTCAAGTCTCCTCGTCGCTGCTACGGCGGTTTCCGATGAACGCGAGGAGCTTCGGGTCATCGGACCGGAACCGCTCGACCTCTTCACCACCGTCGCACCGCAACAACGCGATCGTCACCGCGTCCGGGGCTCGGGAGTCGACCCGCCACACCGCGCCGGACTCCTGCCACCGCTGAAGTTCTGCGACGCGGTCACGGTCGTCGGATGTGCGGGCCATCTCTCCACGATGACACGCTGTCATAGTGTGCTGTCGTGGGAGCAGCGCAAGCGGTCGCGGCGGCCGCGGTCTTCGTGTGGCTCGGCATGGTCCTGGCGATCTCGTTCCTCGAGGCGCCGCTGAAGTTCCGCGCGCCCGGCGTCACACTGCAGGTCGGGCTCGGCATCGGCCGGCTGGTGTTCCGGGCGCTCAACGTCTGCGAACTCGCGCTCGCCGCGGTCGTCACGGCGTCGTTCGCGTTCGACCGCCCGCCGATCGTCCCGGCCTTCGCGGTCGCGCTGGCGGTGGTGGCCCTGCTGGCACAGGTGCTGGTGATCCGGCCTGCGCTGACCCGGCGCTCCGACGCCGTGCTGGCGGGCCGGGACGGACCTCGTTCGCGGGCGCACTGGTTCTACGTCGGCCTGGAGATCGGCAAGGTCGCGGCGCTGCTCACCGCGGGCGTGACACTGCTGGCGTGAATCCGCCGGACAGGTTAGGTAGGTAATCTACCCTCATCTGCTGCGGTAGGCTCGTCGCTCGATGACCGACACCGATGAGGCGATCAAGCCCGTCCTGCCCCGCGAGCTGACGTCGATCGCCGACGAGGTCCGCGCGGTGCCCGCGCCACCGATGCCGACGCTCGCCGAGCCGTATTCCATCCGCCCCGTGGACGCCGACCGGGACGCCGAGCTGATCTCGGAGTGGATGAACCGGCCGCATCTGGTCGAGGCCTGGGAGTACCCGTGGCCGCCCGAGCGGTGGCGGCGCTACCTGCAGGCGCAGCTGGACGGTGAATACTCCCGACCGCTGATCGGCAGCTTCCGTGGCACCGAACTCGCCTACGTCGAGGTGTACCGCGCGGCCAAGGACTCCATCGCGCCGCGGTACGCCGCCGATCCCTACGACCTCGGACTGCATGCGGCGATCGCCGACCTGCGCTTCGTCAACCGCGGTTTCGCCCCGATCCTGCTGCCGCGCCTGGTCGCCAGCATCTTCGAGATCGAGCCCCGATGCCGGCGCATCATGTTCGACCCGGACCACCGCAACTCCGGCGCCCGGCGGCTGTGCGAATTCGCCGGCTGCGCCTTCCTCGGTGAGCACCAGATGTCGAACCGCCGGATGGCGCTCTACGCCCTGCCCCGCACGCCCGAAGACGCGCCGGGTCAGTAGTCCCAGTCGGGCGAGTTGATCAGCTCGGCGTAGCCGTCGTAGTCGGGCTTCATCGCGGCGGCGACGAGCTCCCACAGCACCTCGTCGGTGCCGCCGCCGACCCGGGCCAGCTTCATGTCCCGCCACCACCGCCCCAGCGGCGTCTCGTCGACGAGATAGCCTGCGCCGCCGAAGATGTGCATGCACTCGGAGAACACCTCTTCACCGAGGCGGGCGGCGCTCACCTTGATCGCGGCGGCAGCGCGCAGGTCGAGTCGTCCTTCCGCGGCGATCCCGGCGAGCGAGTAGCGCAGCATGTCGACGCGGGCCTGCAGGTCGGCGATCCGCATCCGCAGTGCCTGGTGCTGGTAGAGCGTCTGCCCGAACTGGCGCCGTTTCATCATGCGGGCCAGCGTGATCCCGATGATGCGCTGGCATCCGGCGGCGACCTGGCCGGCGATCGACAACCGCTCGTGCGCCAGTCCCCAGGAGATGGCCGCCAGTCCGGTGCCTGCCCTGGCCACCAGCGCATCGGCGGGCACCCAGGTGTCGATGTGGACGGCGGCGGTGTCCAGCGGGCCGGCACCGACCTTCCGGTAGGGCGCCTGAACTTCGACCTGGCTGGTGGGTACGGCGATCACCACGACATTGCCGTGCCTGCTGGTCGAATCCTGATCCATGCTGCGCGCCACCACCATGATGTGGTCGGCGATGGGGGACAGCGACACGAACTTCTTGACGCCGCGGACCTCGAAACCATCGCGGGCGGAACGCACTTCGGTCTGCACGATCTGCAGGTCGGAACCGCCGGACTCTTCTGACGCGCCGATGCAGAGCACCGCTTCGCCGCGGATGGCCTGCTCGCAGATGGCACGCAGGTAGTCCGAACGGCCGAACCGGCGCAGCAGAGCGATGGCCGAGTCGTGCAGGCTGACCCCCACGCCGATACCGGCCGAGCCGAGCCCACCGAGTGCGGTCGCCAGTGCGACCAGCTTGGCGACGTCGGGTTGCGCTGCGTCGCCCCATTTCTCGGCGAACACTCCGGAACGGCCGAGGTGCTCGATGAGCTGACGCGGGAAGCGCTCGGTCTCCTCCGCCTCGGCCGTCCACGCCGTGACCTGGTCGTCGAAGACGCGGTCGAGCAGCGTGCGGTAGTCCTCGACGGTCGTCAGGGACAGGGTCATGGTGTCACCGCTTCCAGATTCCGTTTGACTTCCAGGCGGCGCAGCTTGCCCGACGAGGTCCTCGGTAGCGAGCCCGGCGCCATGAACACGACGTCGGACGGCACGACGCCGCACTCGGTGGCCACCCGCTGCACCAGGGCGCTGCGGGCATCCGCTTCGTCGGTTCCCTTGTACTCCGCCGCGATGACCAGACCGGGCCGGACGGACTTCTCGTCGGTGCCCACTGCCACGACGGCACCTTCGCGTACGCCGTCGACCTGGGCGGCCACCCGCTCGATCTCGGTGGGGAAGATGTTTCGCCCGGCGACGGTGATGAGCTCCTTGGCGCGACCGCAGACCACGAGGCCACCGTCGACGAAGTAGCCGAGATCACCGGTGGGGAACCAGCTGTCGGCCGCCAGGGGCGTTTCACCCAGGTAGCCGTTCATCATCGACGAACCGCGGACCTCGATCTCGCCGACCTCACGGCCCTCGATGCCGTCGCCGCGCTGCTCGCGCGGGGTGATCCGGATCTGCACGCCCGGGATGGCATCACCCAGCACGGCCTGTTTGCGCACGACCGTGTTGTCCTCGGTCCGGACGTGGATCTCGTCGACGAGCAGCCCAGTCCCGGGCACCGGAACCGAGACCGCACAGTTGGATTCGGCCAGGCCGTACGAGGGGCACAGCGCCGCGCTGTCGAAGCCGAAGCGGGCCATCTCTTCGGCGAACCGCCGCGTGCCGTCGCAGTCGACGGGTTCACCGCCGTTGAGCGCGAACCGCAGTGTCCCCAGGTCGACGCCGTCGATCAGCCGGGCGTACTTGCCCACGAGGTTGAAGGCCATGTTGGGCGCCGCGGTCATCGGCGAACGGCTCTCGCTGAGCCACTGCACCCAGCTGAACGGCGACGCCGAGAACGAGGTGGTCGGCGCCTGCCAGAGATCGCCGCCGCCGAGGGCCATCGTGAACAGGAACGTCAGTCCCATGTCGTGGTAGAGCGGCAGCCACGAGCAGCCGACGTCGGCACGGGTGACGCCGACCCGGGTGACCAGGCCGCGCAGGTTCGCCAGCACCGCCTGCGGCGACAGTTGTGCCGTCCGCGGCGAACCGGTCGATCCGGCCGTGCCCTGCAGCACCGCCACCTCACCGCGGTCGCCCGGTGCGACGAACGTGACGGAACGACGGGGGTGGCCGACGGTGGCAACGTCGTGGACGGTGACCGTACTGTCCACCGCGCGCAGCAGTTCCAGCTGTTCGCCATGGCTGAACACCGTGCTCACGCCGATGGCGGTGAACCGTCGCAGCGTGGCCTGCGCCCACTGCGCGGTGTCGGCGCCGCGGACCGGGCCCGGCAGAAGGGACACGGCGGCGCCGGAGATCACCCCGCCGAAGACGGCGGCGATGAGCTCGACGGTGGGGTCACCGACGAGGCCGACGGCCGCGGCGTCGTCGTCGACGATGCGGGTCGCGATGTTCTCCGCACGGGCATGGACCTCGGCCCACGGATGCGGGCTCCAGGTCTGGCTGGGATGGTCGAAGACGACCAGTCGGTGCCCGGCGGAGGTCAGGACTTCGGAGAGGGCCGCCGCCAGAGGGTTCACTGGTTGCTCTGTGCCGCCGGGACTTTCGCCAGGATCGCGGCTTCCAGGTCACCCACGGTGTCGCAGCTCAGCAGGTCCTCTTCGGTCAGCGCGACCCCGAGCTTGTCCTCGATCGCCACCATCCCGACCGCGAACGCCACGGAGTCGAGACCGACGTCGTCGATGAGGCGTGAATCGCGGGTGACACGACGGATATCGACGTTCATGTCGTCACGCAGGATCTCGGTCAGAGCGGCGCTCACCGCGTCAGGGCTAGTCGACTGCATGACGTGGGACGGTACACGGCCTACTATACTTAGGCTAGGCTTACATCTCGGGTGCGGAGGCCGGTGGGATGCTGCCGCGGTGTCTGCCGCCGTCGATCGAGACGACCGCGGAAATCGCCGCACAGGTCACCACGCCATGTCCTTCGGTGACCTCGTCGACGAGGTCGAAGCAGGCCGCGATCCGGTCCGGTGTGTCGATGTACTCCGTCGTCACCGGCACATGGCGACCGATCTGAAACATCCTGTCCCCACCGGGCTCTGCGTCGCCGGCGAACCCCCACACGCCACGAAGGACGGTCACCCCGGCCGTCGTCGGCGACTCCCGCAGACGGCGCACGAGAGTCCGGTGCACGGGAAGGCCCCGGTGCAGATCCGCCTCGCAGGTGTGCACCGTCACCTTCAGCCAGTGCGCCGGTCCGCGGTCGTCGGTCGGCGGGACAGGCGCCGGACGGTTCACCGGCGCACCGCACCCCTTGCACAGCTGGATCGGTGCGACCGTCATCGGGGCGGACGGCAGCAGCGGCCGGAGCAGCCGAATCGCCTCTTCGGCGGCCGGTGCGCTTCCGACGGCGACCGTCATCACCGGAACGGCGGAGTTTCGGCCGAAGAAGGCGGCGCGGTGACGCTGCCCCGCGGTGATGCCGTCGACACCGAGAAATGCTGCCGCCGAATAGAATCCGAGTCGGTGCAGTGTGTTGCACACCGCGACGTGGGCGGGCCGCCCGTGCAGGCGGTCCGCACGCCCGGTGAGAACTCTCAGCTCCACATGTTCCGCCGTCACGGTGTCATCGGCGTGCCCCACCCGCTCCACGGCGAGGGTGCCCCGCGACAGCGCCTCGGTCGCCTGTGCGGCGAACGCGGCGATGCGTTCGGCGGTGTCAACGGCCACGAGCGCGATGGGCAGATCCTCGGACTGGCTCAGGGTCAGATCGGTCCGGATGTCGTGGCGCGGACCGAATCCAGCGGCTCCGCGCAGGATGACCACGGCTTCTGCGTCGCCGGTCTCGAGCAGGGCGTCGGCGACGAACCGGCCGTGGTGGCGGGCGCGTTCACCGAAGTAGGCGGTCAGCCTGTGCAGCTCGGTCACAGCCGCCCCCCGAGCCAGTGTCCGGACCACACCGCGGCGAGGCCCAGCACCAGACTGAGGACGATGTTGGCGACCGCGGGCCACCCTCGCCGTTCCTCGCCGAGTCGCTGCGTCTCGAGCATCCACGTGGAGAACGTGGTGTACGAGCCGACGAACGCGGTGCCCGCGAGCAGGGCGTGATGGGGGGCCAGTGCCAGCCCGCCGAGAAGGCCCAGCAGGAAGGCGCCGGTCAGGTTGACCGCCAGGGTGCCGTACGGGAACGGGCGTCCGACCCGGGCCGAGACCGTGCGGTCCAGCGTGAAGCGCAGCACCGCGCCCATGCCGCCCAGCAGCATCACGCCCGCCCACAGCGCGACGGTCGTCACCGCAGCCGCGCCCGGCGGACCAGCGCTGTGGCGACGTACACCGCCACCAGCCCAGCGGCGATGCTGACGGCCAGGTAGCCGGCGGCCAGGACGAAATGACCGTGTTCGAGCATCCGCAACGTCTCGAGCTGCATGGTCGAGAACGTCGTCAGGCCGCCGCACAGGCCGGTGCCCAGCAGTGGGCGACGGTAGGCCGAGACCGGAAGGCGTTCGAGGAGCCGGGTGGTGAAGTAGCCGAGCAGGAACGCGCCGACGATGTTGACGGTGAACGTCGGCCACGGCCACCGGCCCGGATCGGCGGGCGCGAGGGTCTCCAGCCCCGCGCGGGCCAGCGTGCCCAGCGCGCCGCCGACGAACACGGCGACCAGTTCGCGACGGTCGAATCCGGGCACGATGCAAAGTATCGCGGCTGTTCACCCGGCCGCCCGTCAACGCCGCGCGCACCGGGAGCAGAATCGACCCATGGCGGCCAACCCTCGTGCCGGTCAACCGGCGCAACCCGAAGATCTCATCGACGTGGCCCAGGTGGTCACGGCGTACTACACGAAGCAACCCGATCCCGACGACGTGGCCCAGCAGGTGGTGTTCGGCACCTCCGGGCACCGCGGGTCGAGCCTGGACACGGCCTTCAACGAGGCGCACATCCTGGCCACCACGCAGGCCATCGTCGAGTATCGCGCCGCCCAGGGCACCACCGGACCGCTGTTCATCGGCCGTGACACCCATGCGCTCTCCGAACCGGCGTGGGCGTCGGCGATCGAGGTGCTCGCCGCCAACGAGGTCGTCGCGATGATCGACTCGGCCGACCGCTACACCCCGACCCCCGCCGTCAGCCACGCGATCCTGGGGTTCAACCGCGGCCGAGACGCTGACCTTGCCGACGGCATCGTCGTCACGCCGTCGCACAATCCGCCGCGCGACGGCGGCTTCAAGTACAACCCGCCCAACGGCGGCCCCGCCGACACCGACGCCACCGGGGCGATCGCCAAGCGCGCGAACGAGATCCTGCGCGACGGCCTGCGGGCGGTGAAGAGGATCCCGTTGACCCGGGCCCTGCAGACCGCGCAGCGCCACGACTACCTCGACGCTTACGTCAGCGACCTGCCCAACGTCGTCGACCTGCACGCCATCCGCGCCGAGGGCATCCGGATCGGCGCCGACCCGCTCGGCGGCGCCAGCGTCGACTACTGGGCGGCGATCGCCGAACGTCACGACCTGAACCTGACGGTGGTCAATCCACTCGTCGACGCGACGTGGCGGTTCATGACGCTCGACACCGACGGCAAGATCCGGATGGACTGCAGCTCGCCCAACGCGATGGCTAGTTTGATCCGCAAGCTCAATTCCGCGAACGGCGACTACCAGATCGCCACCGGCAACGACGCCGACTCCGATCGGCACGGCGTCGTCACCCCCGACGGCGGCCTGCTCAACCCGAACCACTACCTCGCGGTGGCCATCGAGTACCTCTACACCAACCGCCCGGACTGGCCCGGTTCGACGGCCGTCGGCAAGACCGCTGTCAGCTCGTCGATCATCGACCGGGTGGTGGCCGGGCTTGGTCGCGAGCTGCTCGAGGTCCCGGTCGGGTTCAAGTGGTTCGTCGACGGGTTGCTTGGCGGGACAATCGGATTCGGTGGCGAGGAGAGCGCCGGTGCGTCTTTCCTGCGGCACGACGGCACGGTGTGGTCCACCGACAAGGACGGCATCATCCTGGCGCTGCTGGCATCGGAGATCCTCGCCAAGACCGGGTTGTCACCGTCGCAGCGCTACCAGGCGCTGGCCGAGAAGTACGGCGCCCCGACCTACGCCCGCATCGACGCGCCCGCCGACCGCGAGCAGAAGGCCCGACTGGCGAAGTTGTCGGCCGAACAGGTGACCGCCACCGAACTGGCGGGGGAGCCGATCACGGCGAAGCTGACGTCTGCTCCCGGGAATGGCGCCGCGCTCGGTGGCCTCAAGGTGACCACCGAGAACGCCTGGTTCGCCGCGCGGCCGTCGGGCACCGAGGACGTCTACAAGATCTACGCCGAGTCGTTCAAGGGGCCCGAGCATCTGGCGGAGGTGCAGGAGGCCGCGCGCGAGGTGGTGAATACAGTCATCTCGTGAGTGCCTCTGCGGAGGGCGACTGTTCGCAAGCCGTCGCCAAGGAGAAATTGCCGGGCGAAGTCTGGGTGCTCATCGTCTCGAACGCGGTGATCGCACTGGGTTACGGCGTCGTCGCACCGGTGCTGCCGGCCTACGCCCGCCACTTCGGGGTGAGCATCAGCGCCGCGACGTTCGTCATCACCGCCTTCGCGTTGATGCGGTTGGCCTTCGCGTGGCCGGCCGGGCTGCTGATCCAGCGGCTGGGGGAGCGGCGGATCTACACCAGCGGCCTGGTGATCGTCGCGCTCAGCACCGCTGCGTGCGCGTTCGCCCAGACGTACTGGCAGCTGTTGATCTTCCGGTCGCTCGGCGGCATCGGGTCCACGATGTTCTTCGTCTCCGCGCTGGGCCTGATGATTCGGATCAGCCCGGAGAACGCCCGCGGCCGGGTGGCGGGCATGTTCTCCTCGGCGTTCCTCGTCGGTTCGGTCGGCGGGCCGGTGCTGGGCAGCCTGACCGCAGGCCTGGGGCTGAGCGCACCCTTTCTCATCTACGGCGGCGCGCTCCTTATCGCCGCGGCGGTCGTGTTCATCAGCCTGCGCAACTCCTCGCTGGCCGCCCCCGAAGCCGAGGCGACGGAGACGGTGACGGTCCGGATCGCCTGGCGCAATCGCGCCTACCGCGCCGCGCTGCTGTCCAACTTCGCCACCGGGTGGTCAGCATTCGGGCTGCGTATCGCGCTGGTGCCGCTGTTCGTCACCGACGTGCTGCACCGCGGGGCGGGTGTCGCCGGGCTGGCGCTGGCGACCTTCGCGATCGGCAACGTCGCTGCCGTGATCCCGAGCGGCTACCTGTCCGACCGGGTGGGCCGCAAGATGCTGCTGATCGTCGGCCTCGCGGCGGCGGGGGTCGCGACCGCGCTCGTCGGTTTCACCGACGGGCTGCCGCTGTTCCTGGTCAGCGCGGTCGTGGCGGGCTTCGCCACCGGCATCTTCACGTCGCCGCAGCAGGCCGCGGTGGCCGACATCATCGGCAACAAAGCGCGTGGCGGGACGGCGGTGGCGACGTTCCAGATGATGGCCGACGTGGGTTCGATCGGCGGGTCGCTGCTGGTGGGACTGATCGCGCAGTATTTCTCGTTCGGCTGGGCATTCGTGGTGTCGGGCGCGATCCTGGTGGTGGCGGCAGTGAGTTGGACGTTCGCCCCGGAGACCCGGCCACGGCCGGCGAGGGAACACGGACCGGCAAGGCCGCTCGGCCCGGAAGCCGGCGGCGAGGTGCCGTGACCTGCGATTTTGAGCGGCTGCCGAGCGTGGTGTAACTTCGGTGGGCACAACTTCAGGGGCTATGGCGCAGTTGGTAGCGCACCACACTGGCAGTGTGGGGGTCAGGGGTTCGAATCCCCTTAGCTCCACCCAGAACGAGTAGGTCGCGGACCTAGGTGTCCGGCGTTCGACCCCGTCACGTCGAACGGTTCGCATTCGGCGCCGCCATATCGGTCCCCGTCCGTCGCCGTCGGCCACGCCTTCTACGGCATTGTCCGGCGGTCTCCCTCCTGCCTGGTCCCGGCCGACGCCCCGGTGTCCGTCGTCGAGCAGCGCCTCAGCCCGTCCAGACGCCGTCGGCGTCGACGGTCGAGGGCAGCCGTGTTTACTTCCGTCCCCGTCGAGTGGCGGGTCGCTGACGCGAAGACCGCAAGCGCAATCGAAGCGATCATCGAGCAGAACAGCTACGACGACATGATCACCGTTACGGTGGTTCCGCCTGCTTAAGAGAGGACGCCAGTGATCCGGATGATGGGTGGCTGGGGCAACCGCCAGGACGAGCTGCAGTCGTGCGCTTTGCGCTTGCAACGATCGATTCGGCTGGCCCCCTCAGAGCCGGACCTCTACGGGCACTGGGGAGTGCTGCAGCCGCAACAACCCGACTCCCGAACCGGCGAAGATCTCAGAATCGTTCCCATCGACGTCGATGACATCGCTGCCCTCGAGCGGATCATCGTGTCGACCACGGAAGCAGGCAGTGCCGGACCGCGAACGGGCCCCGGTCACTACATCGATCTGGTGCGAGACAGTGTGTCGCCGGCTTCCGAGACGAGCGCGACAACGTTCAAGTACACGGTTCGCGCTGGTTTCACCGACATGCCGCGGCCCTACAATCACATCTTCGCGGACCTCCGAAGTGAGACTGACGAGAGAACGCTGATGGGTTACATGAGCGCGCTCGTGCAATCGTGGAACCCCGACAACCTTGGTGCCGTCAGCCGCCGCGTGAAGAGGGAGCAAGGGCATCGGCCGCCTGAGGTCGTGGTTGGGCGTCTTACCTATATTCGGGGCGGCACGCCGTTGAACACGAGTGCCCTCGGCGACGAGATCGACGTCGCCGCGGCCGACGGCGGCCATTACATCCGGGTCCCGGGAACACCCGAGCAGCCGAGCCTCGACCACATCCAGCGCGTCCGACAGGCGCTGGGATACGCCGGCACTTGATGTACCACGGCAGTCTCGGCTGACGACCGGCGGCGCATCGCCCAAGCCGCAGTCATCAGCGCCGTACTCGTGCGGCGGGGGACACCCGCCTGTGCAATTCAGCGTGCAGGCATGGTCTCAGAGCGCCCTCAGACCCTGCAGCGTCCTCTCGATCAGTTCACGTCGTTCAGCGATCGTCATCGAGTCACCAGGGACGGCCTGCACCCGCAGATAACCCTGCGTCACCAGCTCACCCACCAGGTACCGCGTCGCGCCGAGCGGTAGGGACAGGTGGGCGGCGATCTCTGCGACCGAGCGGCTCTGCCCGCAACACATCAAGACCTGCCCCCGCACGTCATGTCTCGGCCAGCCCGGCGGCTCCGTCGTGGTGGCCGCTCCGACGAAAGCTTCGAGCGGCAGTTCGAGGCCAGCGTCGGCAAGGTCTGGCGTGAGCGTGGACGGCGGGACCTCGCGCCGCTGGAGTACGTCGTGGTTCTGCAGGAAACGCAAGGCGTGGTCGGCGTGCACCGATGCGCGCACCTCGTTGGAGATGACCTTGAGCACGGTGCGGTCGGTGTCGATGACGAACGTGGTCCGTCTGACCGGCATGAATCGGCCCAGTAGGCCACGACGGCGGGTGTGGCGGCCACGCCACACCGTCTCACGCGGCATGACGGAACCACGCAGCCTGGCGAGCCTGCCGCGACGCACCCCGAACAGCTCGGACACCACGCCGTCCACGTCGGAGAGCAGCGGGTAGTCGAACGAGCGCTGCTGGGCGAAGTGAGCCTGCCGGTCGACGGTGTCGGTGCTGATGCCCACCCGCTGGGCGCCGACCGCGGCGAACTCGTCGCTCAGATCGCGGAAATGACAGGCCTGAGCTGTGCAGATCGGCGAGGACGCGATCGGGAAGAAGAACAGCACGACCGGGCCGTCCTGAAGGAACGCGGACAGTGACCCCGCCCGGCCGGTGTGGTCATAGAGAGTGAAGTCAGGCGCCTTCTCGCCCGCAATCATCGGCAGAGACTAACGCGGGGATGCGCCCCATGACTTGCGACTCAGCAATCTGGGTCGCCGAACGGCTGCCGGCCGGGCCTGAAGGGCCGAGCGACGGCATTGTCGCACCAATGGCCGACTTCTAAGTTTTCTCTGAGGGTTTACTCAGGCGTCAGCGCGGGAAATCGGCTCGGCATGGAGGGTCGTGGGCTTCTGGGCGACCGCTACGAACTGAGAGGCGTCCTCGGATACGGCGGGATGGCCGAAGTGCGTGACGGCTGGGATACCCGCCTGAACCGACAGGTCGCGGTCAAGATCCTGCACTCCTACCTGAGCTCGCAGGCGGAGATTCGCGAGCGATTCAAGATCGAAGCGTGCGCCGCTGCGGCACTCAACCATCCTCACATCGTCGGGGTGTACGACTTCGGCGACGGGGACGAGACGCCGTTCATCGTGATGGAGCGACTGCCCGGAGACACCCTCGGTGATCAGATCGAGTGCGGTCCGTTGCCTCAGAGCCAGGTGTCGACGGTGATGCGCAGTGTGCTCTCCGCGCTGTCGGCCGCCCACGGCGAGGGCGTGCTGCATCGGGACATCAAGCCGAGCAACATCCTGCTGACCGAGTCGGGCGCGGTGAAGGTCGCGGATTTCGGGATCGCGAAGACACCGGGCGCCGCGCACACGACGACGGGTCAGTTGGTCGGGACGCTGGCTTACCTCAGCCCCGAACGGCTGGCCGGCGAGCCCGCGTCGGTCGCCGACGACCTCTATGCGGCCGGAGTGGTCGGCTACGAGGCGTTGGCCGGTCGCAAGCCCTTCGACCAGGAGGACATCGCGCCGTTGGCGCGCGCGATCGTCGAGGAGCAGCCGACGCCTCTGGCGCACCTGCGCCCCGATCTCGATCCGGGGCTGGCTCAGGTGGTCGAGCGCGCGATGTCGCGGGACCCCGGGCAGCGCTTCGCCAGCGCGGAAGCGATGCTGGACGCGTTGAGCGGCAGGGCAGTGCCGCTGCCCGTCACCACCATCCCGCATCGAGCGCGCGTGATCCCGCCCATCGAACCGCCGGTCGCCCGCCCCGACCCATCGCTGGACACCGTGGTCCTAGCGTCAACCGGACATCGCCGTTCCCACAACCGGTCTCGGCAGGCGGTCGGTGCTGCAGCTGCGATGGGGGCACTGGCGATCGCGGTGGTGTTCACCTTGGATTCGCCGTCCACGCCGGTGCCGGCCCAGCCCGATCCGGTGAGCATCAGCACGCCGAACATCGCCCCGATCAGCGCGACGGTCGCACCGTCCCCGGTGATCCAGCCGGCCCCGGTGGCCGAGCAGATCCCCGTGGTCGAGCAGGCGCCGGTGATCGAGCAGGCGCCGATCGTCGTACCCGAGCCGGCACCGGCGCCGGTGATCGAGCAGGCGACGCAGGAACAGCAGCGCCCCAAGGGTAATGGCAACGGCCGAGGCAACGGGAACGGCAACAAGAAGCCGAAATGAGCTGTGGCGGCGCCGGCAATGGCTTGAGCACGTAGACCCGTTCCGAGCAGTCCAGACATGTCGGACCCCTCTGCAATGATGGGGTCATGTCCTCGACGGCATCGTCTTTCGCTCCTTCGGTGAGGCCGAAGGACCGGCTGGCGGTGTTGTTCGATGAGATCGCGGAGTTGTGCGGTCAGCGCAATGCGATCGACGGGCGCCTGGTGGAGATCGTCGCCGAGATCGACCGCGACGGGTTGTGGGGCATGACGGGCGCGCGGTCG
>NZ_JAPZPY010000011.1:0-222900 GCF_027529605.1 Mycobacterium hippophais
CCCCGCAGGCCCGCCGCCCGCCGGTCGACGGCCGCCTCCGCCCGCACGACCGCCCGCGCCTGCCGGTAGGCCCGCTTCCCCGCCCCCGCGGCCGCCCGCACCCGTGGCGAAGCCCCGCCGGCGCCGACGCTGGGGCCGGA
Organism: Mycobacterium hippophais; assembly: GCF_027529605.1. Classification (NCBI taxonomy): domain Bacteria; kingdom Bacillati; phylum Actinomycetota; class Actinomycetes; order Mycobacteriales; family Mycobacteriaceae; genus Mycobacterium; species Mycobacterium hippophais. The sequence continues at coordinate 141 of NZ_JAPZPY010000011.1, forward strand.
TCATCGGCTCACTGCTGCTGGTCACAGTCCTCGCGCTGGTGGGCGCCGCCGTGTGGATCGACTCATCGCTGCACCGGATCCCGGCGCTGTCGAACTACCCCGACCGGCCCGCCGCCGGGCGCGGCACCACCTGGCTGCTCGTCGGCTCGGACAGCCGCCAGCACCTCTCCCCCGAACAACAGGCCGAGCTGGCGACGGGCGGCGACATCGGGGTCGGCCGCACGGACACCATCCTGCTCGTCCACGTCCCCGGCCTGCTCTCGAGCGCGCCGACCACGATGGTGTCCATCCCACGCGACTCCTACGTGCCCATCCCCGGCTACGGCGAGGACAAGATCAACGCCGCCTTCTCGATCGGTGGCGCGCCGCTGCTGGCGCAGACGGTCGAACAGGCGACCGGGCTGCGGCTGGACCACTACGGCGAGATCGGCTTCGACGGATTCGCCGAGGCCGTCGACGCGGTCGGCGGCGTGACGATGTGCCCGCCCGAGCCGGTCGACGATCCGCTGGCCGGCATCAGCCTGCCCGCGGGCTGCCAGGAGCTCGACGGCCGCAATGCGCTCGGCTACGTGCGCACCCGGGCCACCCCGCGCGCCGACCTCGACCGGATGACCAATCAGCGCGCCTTCATGTCGGCGCTGCTGCACCGCGCCGCCAGCCCCTCGGTCCTGCTGAACCCGCTGCGGTGGTATCCCCTGGTGCATGCGGCGGGCGGCGCACTGGCGGTCGACGAGGGCGCGCACGTGTGGGATCTGGCGAGGCTGGCGTGGGCGCTGCGCGGCGACGTCACGACGACGACGGTGCCCATCGGCGAGTTCACCGGCAGCGACTCCGGCGCCGTCGTGGTGTGGAACAGCGAAGCGGCGAGCCGGCTCTTCGAGGCCCTCGCCACCGACGCTCCGATCCCCGCCGACACCATCGACACGCAGCCGTGAGTTCGGTTAGGCGACCCTCAGCAAACCACGCTGCGTTCGCGTGACCGCGGCCACAGCACTTAGGGAAACCTCGCCTCAATAAGGCAGACCTTTGCTGACAACCCCCTCTGACCTGCTATATCCTCGGTTCCATGAGCAATGACAGCGCACTCGACACCAAGTTCCACGAGCTCCTCACGGACCAGGTGCGCAGCGAGTTCACCGCCGCCCAGCAATACATCGCCATCGCGGTGCACTTCGACGGCGCCGACCTGCCGCAGCTGGCGAAGCACTTCTACGGCCAGGCCGTCGAGGAACGCAACCACGCCATGATGCTGGTGCAGTACCTGCTCGACCGCGACGTCGACGTGGCGATCCCGGGCGTCGACGCCGTGTGCAACCGCTTCGACACCCCGCGCGACGCGCTCAAGCTGGCGCTCGACCAGGAGCGTGCCGTCACCGAGCAGATCTCCCGGCTGGCGAGCGTCGCCCGCGACGAGGGCGACTACCTCGGCGAGCAGTTCATGCAGTGGTTCCTCAAGGAGCAGGTCGAGGAGGTCGCCACGATGACCACCCTGGTACGCATCGCCGACCGGGCCGGCACCGACCTGTTCCACCTCGAGGACTTCGTGGCCCGCGAGATCAGCGTGCCCGCCGCCGATCCGACCGCGCCCCGCGCCGCCGGCGGCAACCTGTAGATCAGTCCCGTTCCGCCCCGGTCAGACCGTTCTGCAACCAGTCCTTGGTCCGGCCGGGGTGGTTCGTCGCCACCCACGCCACCCCCAGGTCGCGGCAGTACTGCACGTCCTCGTAGTGGTCGACGGTCCAGCAGTACAGCGCGCGGCCCTGGGCGGCCGCACGGTCCACGAGTTCCGGGTGCTCGCGCAGCGTCGCGATCGACGGCCCCACCGCCGTCGCGCCGACCGTGGTGGCCGCGCTGCCACCCAGATAGCGCGACGTCTCCCCGAGCAGCACGGTGGGCAGCAGCGGCGCCGCCCGCCGGATGCGCCACACCGCCGCCGCGGAGAACGACATGACCACCGCGCGCGACAGATCCGCCGACGCCGGCGCGGCGATGCCGTAGCGGTGCAGCAGCGCCAGCACCTTGCTCTCCACCAGTGCCCCGTAGCGCACCGGGTGCTTGGTCTCGATGAACATCTTGACCGGCCGGTGCCAGTCCAGCACCAGCTGGACGAGGTCGTCGAGGGTCAGCAGCCCGGCATCGCCGTTCGCGCCGCCGGCGTGCCACGACCCGAAGTCGAGTTCGCGCAGTTGCGCCAGTGTCATCTCGCTGACCAGCCCGCTGCCCGAGGACGTGCGGTCCACCCGGCGGTCGTGCACGCACACCAGATGACCGTCGCGGGTCAGCCGAACGTCGCATTCGACGCCGTCCGCACCCTCACGCAGCGCCAGGTCGTAGGCCGCCAGTGTGTGCTCCGGGCGGTCGGCGGAGGCACCCCGGTGGGCCACCACGAACGGGTGTCCACCGAGCGCCGGACCGGACTCCGCCGCCCCGGCGGTTCCGGCATCGCCCGAATCCATAGGGCTATGCTGCCGGGTGCTGCCCTCAGGTCTCAACCGCAACGGCCGATTCGGGTATCCGCTCCTCTTCCGGCCGGGCTTCGGACGGCGCCGTCCGGTCGTCGGGGACCAGCACCCAGCGTCGGGCCGCCCGCTCCACCGGAGCGCGCTCGAAGCCCAGGTAGATCCGCCTCGTCAGCAGCAGAACCGCCACCGACAGCAGGTAGGCGATCGTCGTGGTGACCGTGTTGTCGGCGACGCCCTGCGGGGTGTCGGGAAAACTCGTCGCGAACGCGGCGACGGACAGGATCGTGCACAGCGTCCACAGGATCGTCCACACCAGCAGGGGCCGCCGCATCAAACTGACCCGGCTCTCGATCCGGGCCAGCTCGTAGACGAACACCGGCGCCCAGACCAGGTTCACGAACGGCAGCAGGCATCCCCAGCGCAGCGCCCACGCCGGCCGGGGATCCGTCTGGCCGCGGTGGGCGAAGGCCGCCGCCCGCCGCGCGATCAGCCAGTTCGACAGCACGATCGCCAGCGCCAGCAGCAGGAAGAAAGCCACCACTGCCGCCACGATGCCGAGCCAGGTCACGCCGTCGGCCAGCCACGGGTTGAGCAGCATGCCGCGGTTCACCAGCAGCAGGACATACCGCACGAGCAACATGAACGCGGCGACGCCGAAGGCGATCGTCGTCGCGGTGAGCAGGCGGCGCACCGCGCGCACTGAAGGCCCGGCATGGGTGCGCTCGTCCTGCTGCTCATCGGGCGGGAAATACTCGACCAGCCCCCACGGCGGGATGGTGGTGTAGCGCGGCGTGGGGCCCAGGGGTCCGCGCCTACGGCGCTGCTGCGGCGGCGCGCCGGGCCGCACGGCGATCCAGCGGTAGCCCGGGGGGATCTTCGGCGGCGCCTGGCCCCCGGGTCGTGATGCCGCCTCGCCCGGCTGCGCGCTCCACTCCGAGCCCGGCGCAGGCCCCGACGGAGCGAGCAACGTGCCCTGGCAGCGCGGGCACCACTGCCGCTGTCGGTCGCGCACGTTCCACCGCGTCCCGCAGCGGGAACACACCTGGATCATCCGATCAGCCTAGCGATGGTGGCGTCGGTGGCACCGCAGTCGGTCGGGCACCCGGAGTCAAACGGTGCCGACGCCACCGTCGTCGGTGACGACGGGACGGCCTGCGCCCGCCCACGCCAGCATCCCGCCGCTGACGTTGGCCGCCTGGTAACCATTGCGGACCAGGTACTGCGCCACCCGCTGCGACCGGCCACCCGCGTGGCACACCACGTACAGCCGGGCACCCGGGTCGATGTCGGCGAGCCGGGACGGGACGTCGCCCATCGGGATGTGCCGCGCACCGGCGGCGTGCCCCCGCTGCCATTCGTCGTCCTCGCGTACGTCGAGCAGGATCACCGAGTCGTCGAAGGCTTCGGGCAACTGCGCGACGTCGGCCTGTGCGACCTCCACGTCGTCCATGTCCCCCATGCTGGCACGGCGAGCCGGCCGCCGCATCCAACGACCGGGACATCGCGGCGGCAGCAATCTCGGGGCTATCCACAGTTTCCACAGGTCTATGCACAGGGTGTCGAGCTGCCCGAACGCCTCGTGAGCCGCGAAGTCTGTGCAGACGACGGGAGTCGCTGTGGATAACCTGCGGTGCCCGGCGGGCCCGTGATCAACACCCCGAGCTAATTGCCCGGTGCGTCAGGCCGGCTCCCGTGGGACATTCCCGTCCGGGCCGGACGGGGTTGTGCGGCGTGGCCGGCCGCGGCGAGGCGCAGGCCCCGCCGGCAGGTTGCGACGGCCTCCACGGACAGCCGCGAGGACGTCGGTTCCCATGCCCGCACGCACCGCGGCCCGGCCGCGTCGCGGCCCACGCCACCGGCTGCGAGGACCCTGGAACGGACATCGGCTCACGGTGAACACAAGACCCCTCGATCCGCCCCGCCGCACATTTGCGGGTCCGATTTTTCTGTCGGCCCGCGAAGGGCTATGATCGGCGTCACACACGATTTCTGTGATAGATCTCACCTGGGGGCGGACATTGATTGTGCTGGTCAGGAGCGTTTGATGGCATCGCATCCGATGGGCTCGGGATCGGCTATGCCACCGTCTGAATGGCACACGTCCACCCACGTCTACAACCGCAGCCAACTCATGGCCTGCATGCGCGCCGCCGCCATCGCGCTGGTGCTGCTGGGCATTCTCGCCCTCATCGTCCTGTTCTGAAGTCGGCTCCGACGGGTACTGCTGTAGATGCGCCGCGCGTCCTTGCGGTGCGCGCAGTGATGGAGCAATGTTGACCTTGATACCGAGGATGTCGAGCTTCATCGATCAGCAAGAGGAAGGAAACTCGTGGCCGAATACACCCTGCCCGAACTCGATTACGACTACGGAGCCCTGGAGCCCCACATCTCCGGACAGATCAACGAGCTCCACCACAGCAAACATCACGCGACCTATGTGAAGGGCGCCAACGACGCGCTGTCGAAGCTGGAGGAGGCCCGTGCGAGCGGTGACCACTCCGCGATCTTCCTGAACGAGAAGAACCTGGCCTTCCATCTCGGCGGCCACGTCAACCACACCATTTGGTGGAAGAACCTGTCCCCGAACGGCGGTGACAAGCCGACCGGCGAGTTGGGCGCGGCCATCGACGACGCGTTCGGCTCGTTCGACAACTTCCGGGCGCAGTTCACCGCCGCCGCCAACGGCCTGCAGGGTTCGGGCTGGGCGGTGCTCGGTTACGATACGCTGGGCCAGCGCCTGTTGACCTTCCAGCTGTACGACCAGCAGGCCAACGTCCCGCTCGGCATCATTCCGCTGCTGCAGGTGGACATGTGGGAGCACGCGTTCTACCTGCAGTACAAGAACGTCAAGGCCGACTACGTCAAGGCGTTCTGGAACGTCGTCAACTGGGCCGACGTGCAGAACCGGTTCGCCACCGCCACGGGTGCGGCCAAGGGGCTCATCCTCGGCTAGAGCCAGGGCCGGCTTCGGTCATCACACGCTTCACAGAAGGGGCGCCGCGCGATTCGCGCGGCGCCCCGCCTGTTGTTATCCGGGGTGTTCGCTGTTAGCACTCGTGTCGTCTTGCGTGCCAGACCGTTGCTGGCGCATGCTGAACGGATCGACCCACAGGCGAGTCGGGGTAATGTCCGAACACCGATGTCCCGGAGGCGAGATGGAGACAGGGTCAGGCAGGGCGATCGAGATCGCGCCCTTTCATTCTTCCGGCGTGCTCAAGGGCTTCGTGGTGTCGGGGCGGTGGCCGGACTCCACGAAGGAGTGGGCGCAGCTGCTGATGGTCACCGTGCGCGTCGCATCACTACCCGGGTTATTGTCCACGACAACGATATTCGGTGTCCGGGAGGAGCTGCCGGACGAACCGGAACCGGGTACCGTCGGCCTGGTGTTGGCCGAGGGCACCGTCGTCGGTGAATCTGCCGTTCCGCCAGGATTTTTCGCCGATCGCCAACCGCCGGCACTGCTGATGCTGCACCCGCCGTCGGAGACGATGCCGTCACTGCCCGAATGCAGTGGCGCGGCGTCCGGATGCGTACTCCTGCCGGGGCTGCCGCATCTCGGCCTCGAACACCGCGCCGCGTGGGTGGAGGCCGAGTCCGACGGCACCGTGACGTCGATGGTGAGCCGGGTCGGCGTCGACCCGATCAGCCACCCCGATACCGCGATCCTGGCGATGCTGCTTGCCGCATAAGGCTTTTCGAATCGTTCGATCAAGGACTCGAAACGGAAAGTACGGCTTCCCGAAATCCCGTCCTGCGCTGGCGTCGCCGCATCGCGCCCGCTAGGGTCGGAATCATCAGCGAAGGGGAGTAGCCCCGAATCGTCGTGTCGACATACTGGCGAGAGCCCGGCCGGCGAACCGCAGCACGCGGTGGGCGAGACCTTCGACCGGAAGCGCGGCGGGCCGTTGGCAAACGGCTACGCCGGCTGCGTGTCGAAAGGTGCTCACAGTGCTCACCGCCGCCCTTCTCAGCCTCGCGGTCGTGTTCGTCGCAGAACTGGGCGACAAGTCGCAGCTGATCACGATGACCTACGCGCTCCGGCACCGGTGGTGGGTGGTGCTCACCGGCGTCGGCATCGCCGCCTGCCTCGTCCACGGCCTGTCGGTCACCATCGGCCACTTCCTGGGGACGACGCTGCCCGAACGCCCCATCGCCTTCGCCGCGGCGATCGCGTTCCTGCTGTTCGCGGTCTGGACCTGGCGGGAGGGCCGCACCGACGACGGTGACGACGACGTGCGGGTGGCCGAGCCGAGGTTCGTGGTGTTCGCGATCATCTCGTCGTTCGTGCTGGCCGAGCTCGGCGACAAGACGATGCTGGCGACGGTCGCACTCGCCAGCGACAACGATGCGGTCGGCGTGTGGGTCGGCGCGACCATCGGCATGGTGCTCGCCGACGGCGTCGCGATCGTGGTCGGGGCGCTGCTGCACAAGCGCCTGCCCGAGGGCTTCCTGCACGGCGTGGCCAGCCTGCTGTTCCTGCTCTTCGGCCTGTGGATGCTTTTCGACGCCGCACTGGGCTGGCGGCTGGTGGCATTCGTGGCCACCGGGGGCGCGGCCGCCACGGTGGCGATCGTCGTCGGGGTGCGCGCCGTACGCCGGCGCCGCAGCGGTGCGGACGACGGCGCCGCGCCGTCGGTACCGCTGGAATCGTCGCCCGAATCGGCCTGATCTCGTTCGGCTACCGCGGGGTCGTGCCAGCGCACGTACCGGCCCCGAGAAGCGCTCGTGCAGGTCACGGCGGGAGACCTCGCCGTGACCGTGGCCGAGTGGGCCACGTCACAACGAACACAGCAAACGCCTGGATCCGCCGTCGACGGCACCACGCGGGTTGCCTGTCGAGCACCCGGCGTTTCCCGTCGGAGCTGCTGTTTCACGTTCGACTGACCCGAGCCTACGCACCCGTTATTATTTGCTTCGAAGCACCATCTGGACAGGGTGCGGACACAACACAAAGTCGCTGGTAGCCGTATCGGCGATCCGGGTCGAACTGAAGCCAAGTTAACTTTGCGGCGGTTTGCACTTGGTTGAGGGGACAACTGTCGCTACGATGGTCAGCAAATACCGCCGCCTATACCGCCGGTCGTCACGCATGTGGAGGTCAATTCGATGAGCACGACGTTCGCCGCACGTCTGAACCGGCTGTTCGACACGGTCTATCCGCCGGGACGCGGCCCTCACACGTCGGCCGAAGTGATCGCCGCACTGAAGGCCGAGGGCATCACGATGTCAGCGCCGTACCTGTCCCAGCTCCGCTCGGGCAACCGCACGAACCCATCGGTGGCGACCATGGCCGCCCTTGCCAACTTCTTCCGGATCAAGCCGGCGTACTTCACCGACGACGAGTACTACGAGAAGCTCGACAAGGAGCTGACGTGGCTCGCGAGCATGCGCGACGAGGGCATCCGTCGTATTGCGGCGCGCACCGTGGGGCTGTCCCCGGAGGCGCAGCAGGACATCGCGCAGAAGGTCGACGAACTGCGCCGCCGGGAGAATCTCGACGGTTAGCCCGTCGCCGGGGTTTTCGAACCGTGGCGAAGTAACGGCTGAAGTGTCAGTCGTCGGTGTCTGAGGCGGCGCTGTCGAGCGCCCGGTACTCCTGGGCGATGGCGAGGATCCATTCTCGATCTGAATACGACTCCGGCTGCCGCAACCAGCCAAGGCCCGGGAACGACTTCCGGCCTCGCCGGGTGGCACCGGCGCGTCCCGCGTAGATCCATTCCGCGATGGCCCGGGCCTGCTCCCGCGGCGGCACCTGCGGCGCATCCACTTGGGACAGATCCAGTTCGTCCACTGAGCGGGCGCGGTCGCCGGGCTCGTCGGAGAAGCTGCCACCGCGACGCCCCGCACCACCCGTCTCGGTTCCCGCGGCGTCGACGGTGTGCCGCGTGTTGGCCGCGACGGTGGCCTCGAGGAACAGCGCATCGGAGATCAGCGACATCCGCTCGGCCACCCGGAACACCAACGGGCCCCGCGGCCGGACACCGATCCCGACATCGGGGTGGCGACGGCCGAGTTCGGCGAGGATGGGCTGGATCGCCCGCAACTCGCGACGGGCGCCGAACCAGTCCTCGACGCTGGGCAGCAGCGACCCGGCGGCCACCACCACCATCGCGCAGCCGAGAAGGGTCGCGGCGGTGCCGACACCGATCGACGACCGGCCCGCGGCACGCACCACGAAGAACCCGCTCGCCAGCATGATCAGCACGATCCCGACGGTGAACACGAACAGCGCCCGCCCCCGCCGGCTGCGGCTCGAGTGCCGGATGCCCGCCCAGGACACCAGCGACAGCGCGAGCAGGACGTACAGCAGCGGCGGCAGCCACGACGACCCGAGGTTGTTCTTGAGGTACTCCTCGGGCGCCATCTGGGGCTGCCTGCCCTCGGCGAAGAACATGGCCAGGCTCACCAGGGCGATGACGGTCGCGATGCCGTACTGCGCGAGGGCGAGCCGACGGGTGGTCGACGCCTTACGCCCGGAGGCGACCGTGGTGATCATCACGGAACTCCCCGCGGCACAAGCGATCAGCGCCACCTGACTGAAACCCATGGCGATGTTCGGCCAGTGCGCGACGTCGTCGATCAGCAGGGTGAGCGGCTGCCAGTTGAGCGCGGCGACCAGGCCGAGGCTGCCCAGCGCCAGGATCATCGCGGTGCTGACCAACGACTGCTTGTTGACCAGGGCCCATCCGATGCGAAGTCCGGTCGCCAGACCCAGCAGCCCGGCGATCACCCAGATGATCAACCAAACGCCTCTCCGAGCCGCACCTGCACAATCGAGGAGCGGTCCGATGGCAGTCGTCCGAGCCGGTAGATCAGCAGGGCCGCGAAGTCTTCGGCCTCCTGTTCGGCATCCTCGCCGCTGGGTCCCATGCACCCGGTGCGCTGGTTGAGCATGTAGCCGATCAGTTCGGAACTGGCGACCTCGGCGGTGGCGCGGGCCGCCTCGGCGACCGGCATTCCCTCGTGGCCGAGCACGAGGTGGCCGAGTTCGTGCGCGAGGGTGCGATCCCAGGCCGGCAGGCCGTTCTGCAGCAGGAAGACGTCGCGGTCGCTGTACTGCCGCCACTGTCCGCACACACCGGGGGGCAGCTCGGCGGTCTTGAGTTCGATGGGACGTCCGCGGTCCTCGCTGACCGCCTGCACCAGGCGGGTCAACGACACCTCGCCCCTGCGGGGCGCAAGGTCGAGCACAGCACTGACTGCACGCGTCACGCGACGGGTTGCAGGCATGGAACCCCCTCTCGACTCAATCCTGCGCCCGCCGCCTTGTCTCCGGCGAGCGTCCGTGGCTATTCGATGAACCGTGCGGTGCCGGCACCGCGTACCGCTCGGCCTGCCTTGGCCTGGCGGTAACCGACGAGTCCCCCCGCGCCGGTGAGCAACAGGATCCCCGCGACCCCCGGCACCGCCACCGCCGCAATCTGAGAAATACCCGCAGTTCGCAGGTATTCCACGTAACCGACCCGGAATGTCGCCGGCGGTACCCCGGGATCTCCACCGCGGAACGGCGCCTCGGGCTGGCGTCCCGTGCGTGGATCAGCGTTCATCTCGCGCGGACCCGAGTTCGGGCTGGGTCCACGGGGTCCTGCGGGGCCGCCGGGCCCGCCACCCATGCCGAGTCCCGGGGGAGCGACGAGGGGTGGCACGACGACCGGTGGCACCACGATCGGCGGAACGATGATCGGCATGGCGATCGGCGCCAGCGGTGCCTGGGCCAGGGCGCCGATGCCGGGGGCCGCGTCGAGCACCCGAGGCTCGGGTTGTGGTTCAGCGACCGGCGGGGTCTCCTCGTCGGGCGTCTCGGGCTGCCCGGAGCCCTGCGACCCGCCGTCACCACCGGAGGAGCCGTCGTTGTTCGTCGGCCTCGGTGAGGTAGAGGTCGAAGTCGAGGTGGACGTGGAGGTCGACGTGGACGTGGACGTGGAGGTCGACGCGGAGGTGGAGGTCGACGCGGAGGTGGAGGTCGACGCGGAGGTCGAGGTCTCAGCCGAGGTCAGCGTCGGAGTGTCGGTCGGCGTACCCGTTTGGGTTTCAGTCGCCGTGTCCGTCGGTGTGTCCGTCGCAGTCCCGGTATTCGTATTCGTAGGTGTATCCGTCGGATTCGTCCCGCCGCAGGACTTCCGCCTACACGGCTTGTCACCCGGCCAACCCGGGTGACCGGGATGGCCATGCCCCCACTCGCGGTCCGGCCCCTCGCCGGAGCCGGGCCTCGTGGGGCCCGGGTTCCCGGGGCGCGGTCCGCCCGGACCCTGGCCGGGTCCGCGCGGGTCGTCGTCGCCGCGCCCCGGGCCCCTCGGGCCGTCGTCGCCCCGATCGGGGTCGCCCGGCCGGCCGGGGCGGTCGGGGCCATCGCGATCAGGTCCGGGGCGACCGGGTCCGTCGCGACCGGGCCGGTCGCCGCGGTCGGCGCGATCGTCCCCGCGGGAGTCCTGCGACTGGCGGCCGTCCCCGCCGCGGCCTTGATCGGGCCCGGCAAATGCCATCGCTCCGCCGAGACCCGTGAGGAACAGGCCGGAAGCCACCAGCCCGGCCGACGTGGCGACGCGAACGCGCGAACTCACTCCGCCACCACCCCTCGTAGCCCCGCCCGCCGGCCTCTCTGGCGGTCCACCGATTGTCGCATAATCCGTGGTCACGGTTTGCTACTGCAACTAATAGGCCCGGCCGCCCGCAGGGGCGCGGCAGGGCGGCGATGTGCTCGAACGATACTGTTGTTCCGCGGCGATGTGGCCGCACGCGCATCCAGTGACGAATCAACCGGGAGGCACGCCGGGATGGCCCTGTTCAAGCGACGCAAGAGCCGCGCTACCCGCCGGGCCGAGGCCCGGGCCATCAAGGTGAAGGCCAAGATGGAGGCCAAGCTCTCCGCCAAGAACGAGACGCGCCGGATCAAGGCCGCCAACAAGGCCGAGACGCGGGCGCTCAAGGCTCAACTGCGCGCCCAGCGCGACAGCGACCGGGCCGCTCTGCGAGTTGCTGAGACGCAGCTCAAAGCCGCCAGGGAGGGCAAGCTGTTCTCCGCCACGCGCATTCGGCGGGTGCTGACCGTGGCGCGTTTGCTGGCGCCGATCGCCGTTCCGATCGTGTACCGGGCTTCCATCGCCGCACGCGGGCTCGTCGACGAGCGGCGCGCCGACCGGCTGGGCGTCCCACTCAGCCAGCTCGGCCAGTTCTCCGGGCACGGCGCCGAACTGTCGGCCCGCATCGCCGGCGCCGAACAGTCCCTGCGGCTGGTCGCCGAGAAGAAGCCCAAGGACGCGGAGACCAAACAGTTCGTCGCCGCGATCACCGAGCGGCTCAGCGATCTGTCGGCCGCGGTGACCGCCGCCGAGAACATGCCGTCGACGCGCAGGCGGTCCGCTCACTCGGCCATCGCCACGCAGCTCGACGGGATCGATGCCGACCTGATGGCTCGCCTGGGCGTCGTCTGACGACCATGCCGCACCCGCCGACGCGCCTGCGGGTGCTCACTGCCCTGGTGACCGTCGTGCTGGCCGCGCTGGCGCTGGCGGGCGCTGGGCCGGCCGCCGCGCACGCGGCCCGCGTCGCCGCCGATCCCGCAGAGGACACGGTGCTCACCGCGTCGCCGCAGCGGGTCACGGCGACGTTCAACGAACCGATGCAGAAGGCGTTCGCGGCGATGACCGTCGTCGGCCCGGACGGGAACCTCTGGTCGACGGGCGAGCCCGAGGTCGCCGATGCCCTGGTGAGCGTGGGTGTGCGCCCGTTGGGGCCGGCCGGCAGCTACACCGTGAACTACCGGCTGACCTCGGCCGACGGCCACGTGGTGACCGGGTCATGGTCCTTCGCGCTCGACGTGGCAGGCACCGGGACACCCGGCCCGTCGGCGACCGCCACCCCGGCCGCACCGCCCGATCGCGGCGTTCCCGTCTGGCCGTTCGTGGTGGTCGGCGCGCTGATCGTCGCCGCCGGCGTGTGGTGGGCGGTGCGGCGCCGGACGTGACCGCTCCCGCGATCGCCGGCGGTCGCGCGGCGCTCACCGGCGCGCTCCTCGTGGTGGCGGCCTCGGCGCTGGGCTGGTCGCTGGCCCAGCCGATGAACTCGCTGGCCGGGTCGGCGGTGCGTGCGTTGGCCGACTCCGCGGCGGTGGTCACTCTCGGGCTGACGGTGGTGCCGATGCTCGACGTCGGCAGGCACCGCGCCGAACTCGTCCGCTCGTCGGCCACCGCGCTCGGGGTGGCCGCAGCCCTCTGGCTGCTGGCCGAGGTGGTGCGCCTGATCGCCGTGACGGCGCAGGCCGCCGCCCTGCCGCTGAGCAGGGTGGGGGCGCGTGACGTCCTGCAGTTCTCGCTCCAGACGACCGTCGGGCGGGCGGGCCTGTTCAGCATCGCGGCGGCACTGGCCGTGGCACTGATCGCGTTGGCCGCACCGCGGACGGCGGTGACGGCCGTTGCGGCGGGCGGGTTGGCGGCCGCGGGGCTGGCCGCCAGAACGCTCGCGGGTCACCTCGCCGAAAGCCCCTGGGGCGGAGTGGCGGTGGCGGTCCACGCGCTGGCCGCCGCGGTGTGGTGCGGTGCCCTGGCGGCGATGGTGCTGACAGTGGGGCATCGCGGACGATGGGCCCGGGTGCTGCCGAGGTTCTCCCAGCTGTCGCTCCTCTGTGTGGGGGTGCTGCTGGCCGCCGGGGTCGCCGGTGCGGTCGCGGCGGTCGACTCGTGGGACGCGTTGTTTACGACCGGGTACGGCCGCGTGCTGTCGGCGAAGATCGTGGTCACGGCGGTGTTGATGGTGCTGGCGTGGCGGAATCGGGCCGGGTGGCTTCCGGCGGCGCGGGCGCACCGTGCGACGGCCGGTTTGTCACGCACCCGCTCGCTGATCGAGTTGGCGATCATGGCCGTCGCGCTGGCGCTGGCCGCCGCACTGGCAGTGACGGGTTGACCGGCGACCCCGCCTGGCATGATGGGCACCACTGCCGGCTTCGACACTCACGCGATCGCGCACGAGGCTAGAGACACCGCAAAGGAGCAGCCGAATGGCAGACCAGCAGGGTCGCCCCGACCAGACCCCGGACGCCGTCGTACCGGCCGCTCCCCCGTCGTCGTCGGGCGCCGCCGATCCCGCACCGCCACCGGCGCAGCCCGCCAAGAAGGCGCCGGCGAAGAAGGCACCTGCCAAGAAGGCCGCGGTCAAGAAGGCGCCCGCCAAGAAGACGCCGGCCAAGAAAACTCCCGCGAAGGCCGCGAAGAAGGCCCCCGCCAAGAAGGCGCCCGCCAAGAAGATTCCGCCCGCGACGGCTGCCGCTCCCGAGGCCCCGGCCGCCCCGATCCCGGCGCAACCGGAGCCCTCCCTTCCCACGCCGTCCGCCTCCGACATCACCTCCGCCGCCAAAGAGGCTGCTGCTCAGGCGAAGTCGACGGTGGCCACGGCTGCGAACCCCGTCTCGGGTGCGGTGCCGATGCCGTTGAGGTCAGCGGAGCAGTCCCGGGTGCCGGTCACGGCGGCCGTCGCCGCAGGCGTCCTGGCGATCCTGCTCGTGCTCATCGCGCGCCGGTACGCCGAGGACGACTGACCCCCCGCACTTGACCCTGACGCGACGTCAGGGCCGATAGTCATTCCCATGGACGACACGGCAGCCAGGACGGTCGGCGCGGTCGCCGATCTGACCGGCGTCTCGGTGCGCACCCTGCACCACTACGACCACATCGGTCTCGTGGTGCCGGGCGTACGTACCCCGGCGGGCTACCGCGCCTACACCGACGCCGACATCGAACGTCTGCACGTCGTGCTGGTGTACCGGTCGGTCGGACTGCCGCTGGAGGAGATCCGGACCCTGCTCGACGAGTCCGGCTCCGACGTCCTTGCGCATCTCGAGCGCCAGCACAAGCTGCTGCTCGAGCGCGCCGATCATCTGCAGCACACGATCAGGGCAGTGGAGGAACTCATGGACGCACACCGCGAAGGAATGCAACTGACCGCCGAGGAACAGGTGGAGGTGTTCGGTTCCACGGTGTTCGGTGGCGAGTACGCCGACGAGGCGCGGGAACGCTGGGGCGGCACCGAGGTGTGGCGGCAGTCCCAGCAGCGGTCCGCGCAGCTGACGAAGCAGGACTGGATCGCCGTCAAGAACGAGGGCGACGCCCTGCTCGAAGCGCTGGCGCAGGCCAAGCGCGGGGGCGTGGCGCCCGGATCGCCGGCGGCGAACGAGTTGGCCGACCGGCACCGCGGCTCGATCGAGCGGTTCTACGACTGCAGCGACGACATGCACGTCTGCCTCGCCGAGATGTACCTCGCCGACGACCGGTTCACCCGCTACTACGACGACGTCGAGCCGGGGCTGGCGCAATTCGTGCACGACGTCATCGTGGCGCGGGCGCGGACATGACGGGCTGAGATAATCGTCGGGTGACCATCGCACCCCGCGCCACCGCTGACCTCGTCGACGACATCGGCCCCGACGTCCGCAGCTGCGACCTGCAATTGCGGCAATTCGGCGGCCGGGCCGAATTCGCAGGCCCGATCACCACGGTGCGTTGTTTCCAGGACAACGCGCTACTCAAGTCGGTGCTGTCCGAGCCGGGCGACGGCGGAGTCCTGGTGATCGACGGCGACGGCTCGGTGCACACCGCGCTGGTCGGCGACGTCATCGCCGCGCTGGGCCGCGACAACGGCTGGGCCGGGCTGGTCATCAACGGCGCGGTGCGCGACGCGGCGGTGCTGCGCACCCTCGACATCGGCATCAAGGCACTGGGCACCAACCCGCGCAAGAGCTCCAAAACCGGTGCAGGAGAACGCGATGTGGCCGTGGAGTTCGGCGGCGTCACGTTCGCGCCCGGCGACATCGCCTACAGCGACGACGACGGCATCGTGGTGGTCAGCCCGTAGCGCGGAAATGCCCCCGACCCATGTCGGGGGCATTTCCGGGTACGGGGACCGTCAGGCCGAGACGGACGCCCGTAGCTTGCTGAATTCCAGCGTGCCGTCGTCGATCTTGCCGTTGCGGATGACCCTCAGGTCGACCAGGTAGTTCTGCTTGAGCCGCCACGGCGCCTCAGAACCCGACTTCGGAAGCGTGTCGAGGGCCCGCTTGATGTAACCCGAGCTCAGGTCGACGAACGGCAGCCGCTCGATATCGCTGCCGGGATCGCGCGGTTCGACGGTGACGTAGTCCTTCTCGCCCATGAAGCTGAGCAGACGGCTGACGTACTCCGACGTCAGGTCGGCCTTGAGCGTCCATGAGGCGTTGGTGTAGCCGAAGGTGAACGCCATGTTCGGCACACCGGAGAGCATCATGCCCTTGTAGGCCACGGTGTCCGCGAGGTCCAGCGGTGCGCCGTTGCGCGACACCTTCGCCCCGCCGAAGAACTGAACGTTCAATCCGGTTGCGGTGACGATGATGTCGGCCTCGATGCGCTCGCCCGACTTCAGTAGGATGCCGTCGGCGGTGAACGTCTCGATGGCATCGGTGACGACGTCGGCCTTGCCCTTGCGGATGGCCTTGAAGATGTCGCCGTTGGGGGCCAGGCACACGCGCTGGTCCCACGGCTTGTAGTCCGGGCTGAAGTGCCGGTCGTAGTCGTAGCCCTCCGGCAGGCGCCGTTCGGCCATGGTGCGCAACAACTTCCGGAAGACGTTCGGAAGTGCACGGGCGAGCTGGTACTGCGCCGTGGCCTGCAGGATCGCCTTCCAGCGCACCGCTGTGTAGGCCGGCTTTTCCGGCAGCAGCCGGTAGGCCCGCTTGGCGAACGGATCCTTGTCGGGCAGCGATCCGATGTAGGTGGGTGTGCGCTGCAACATCGTCACGTGACCGGCGCCGTTGTCGATGAGCGCGGGGATCAGGGTGATGGCGGTGGCGCCGCTGCCGATCACGACGACCTTCTTGCCCTGGTAGTCGAGGTCCTCCGGCCAGTGCTGGGGGTGCACGATCGTGCCGCCGAAGTCGTCGGCGCCGGGAAACTCCGGGGAGAAGCCCTGGTCGTAGTTGTAGTAGCCGCTGCAGGCCCACAGGAAGCCGGCGTGGAGTTCGATCTCCTCGCCGTCGCGCTCGATGGTGAGCTCCCACCGGCTGTCTTCGTCCGACCAGTTGGCGGCGAGCACCTTGTGGCTGTACCGGATGTGCGTGTCGATGCCGTTCTCGGTGGCGGCCTCGTTCAGGTAGTTCCAGATCGATGGGCCGTCGGCGATCATCTGGTCCGTCGCCCATGGCTTGAAATGGAATCCGAGGGTGTACATGTCGGAGTCCGAACGGATGCCGGGGTACTTGAACAGATCCCAGGTGCCGCCGAGCTTCTCCCGGCGTTCGAGGATCGCGTAGCTCTTACCGGGATTCTGGTTCTGCAGGTGCCAGGCCGCGCTGATGCCGGAGATGCCGGCTCCCACGATGACAACGTCGACAAATTCGGTCATGGTGTCAAGGTATCAACACCATGTTGAGTACGTCAACACCGTGTTGATCGTCTCGACACCGTGTAAAGTCATCGTCGTGACCACCGCCAGCCAGGCCCGCGCATCGCGCGGCCGCCGCTCCGCTCGCCCGTCGGGCGACGACCGCGAGCAGGCGATCCTGGCGACCGCCGAACGGCTGCTCGACGAGCGCGGGTTCGCCGGGATCTCGGTCGACGACCTCGCCAGGGGCGCAGGCATCTCCCGCCCGACGTTCTACTTCTATTTCCCCTCGAAAGAGGCTGTGCTGCTCACGCTCTGGGAGCGGGTGATCCGGGAGGCCGACACCGCGCTCGAGGCGTCCGCGGCCCAGGCACCCGACGGCCGCGACGTCTGGCGGCCGGGCATCAAGGTCTTCTTCGACACCTTCGGCGCGCACCGCGGCGTGACCGTCGCGGCGTCCGGCTCCGACAACGCCGAGATCCGCGGGGTCTTCTCGACGTTCATGCAGAAATGGATCGACTTCACCGCGGCGACCATCGAGGCCGAGCGCAATCGCGGCGCAGCGCCGAGCACCATCCCGGCACGCGACATCGCCACCGCACTCAACCTGATGAACGAACGCACGCTGCTCGCGGCATTCGCCCACGAGACGCCGGCCATCCCGACCGACCGGGTGCTCGACTCACTGGTGCACGTGTGGACCTGCGCGGTCTACGGAGAATGCGGCTGACGCGTCGGACCTCCATGCGAACATGTGTTCGTGTCCAGCGCGGCGACCATCCTGCACGCCGATCTCGACTCGTTCTACGCATCGGTCGAGCAGCGTGACGATCCTGCGCTGCGCGGCCGGCCGGTGCTCGTCGGCGGCGGGGTCGTGCTCGCCGCGAGCTATGAGGCCAAGGCCTACGGCGTGCGCACCGCGATGGGCGGCCACCAGGCGCGCCGGCTGTGCCCCCATGCGGTGGTGGTGCCGCCCCGGATGTCGGCGTACTCCCAGGCCAGCGACGCCGTGTTCGAGGTGTTCCGGGACACCACACCGCTGGTCGAGCCGCTCTCGGTGGACGAGGCGTTCCTCGACGTAGGCGGGCTGGGCCGGGTGTCGGGCACGCCGGTGCAGATCGGCGCGCGGCTGCGGGAGCGGGTGCGCGACGAGGTCGGCCTGCCGATCACCGTCGGCATCGCACGCACCAAGTTCCTCGCCAAGGTGGCGAGCCAGGAGGGCAAGCCGGACGGCCTTCTGCTCGTGCCGCCCGACCGGGAGCTGGCGTTCCTGCATCCGCTGCCGGTGCGAAGGCTGTGGGGAGTCGGCGCGAAGACCGCCGAGAAGTTGCACGCGCACGGCATCGAGACGGTGGCCGACGTCGCCGAGCTGAGCGAGGCCACCCTCGGCTCGATGGTCGGCGGGGCGATGGGCCGCCAGCTCTACGCGCTGTCGCGCAACATCGACCGGCGCCGCGTGGTGACCGGCGTGCGCCGCCGGTCCGTGGGTGCCCAGCGGGCGCTGGGTCGGGCCGGCAACTCCATGTCGGCCGCCGAGGTCGACGCCGTCGTCGTCAATCTCGTGGACCGCATCACCCGGCGGATGCGCAGGGCGGGCCGCACCGGCCGCACGGTGGTGCTGCGGCTGCGATTCGACGACTTCGGCCGCGCCACCCGTTCGCTGACGATGCCGCAGGCGACCGCGTCGACCGAGGCCGTCCTCGCGGCGGCGCGGGAGCTCGTCGCCGCGGCGGCGCCGCTCACCGCCGAACGGGGACTGACGCTGGTGGGCTTCGCGGTGACGAACATCGACTCCGCCGGTGCGCAACAGCTCGAGCTGCCGTTCGGCGCGGCCGCAGACCCGATCGCCCTGGACAGCGCAATGGACCGGGTTCGCAGCCGGTATGGCAACACCGCGCTCACCAGGGGCGTACTCGTCGGGCGCGACCCCGGACTGGAGGTGCCGCACCTGCCGGACTGAGCTCACGATCTTGACCTCAAGGGTCGTTGAGGTCCTACCGTCGGCGGCATGGATGCAATGGGACCGTACGGCTTCTCCGTCGACGTCGGCGCCGCGGGCGCACCCCCCGAGATCGAACGGGCGGGATACCGGACGCTGTGGGTAAACGGCGGTCAACTCGACCGGCTCGACCGCCTCCTCGACGTCATCGGGTCGACCGAGCATGCGGTCGTGGCGCCGGCGATCATCCCGCCCGACGTCTACGACCCCGCTGCCGTGACCGATCTCTTCCGCCGCGCGGAACTCGTCGCGCCGGGGCGGCTGCTCGTCGGACTCGGCTCACCGCAGCGCTCACGGCCACTCGCGGCGGTCCGTGGGTACGTCGACGAACTGGACGCCGCCACCGCGCCGATCACACAGCGTCGACGCCTGCTCGCCGCGTTCGGCCCGAAGGCGCTCGACATCGCGCGGGACCGCTTCGCCGGCGCGATCGGTGGCCTGTTCACCCCGGCCTACACCGCCGCGGCGCGGCAACGACTCGGCGCCGATCGGACGCTGGTGGTGGGGCTCTACGTCGTGCTGGACGACGACCCCGCGGCGGCACGGGCGGCCGCCCGGGAACCGCTGAGCTTCCTCGCCACGTTGCCGCCCTACATCAATTCGTTTCGGCGCCAAGGCTTCACCGACGAGGACGTCGCCACGCTGAGCGACGCGCTGATCGACGAGCTCGTCGCGTGGGGTGCACCCGACCGCGTCGCCGCCCACGCCCACGAGCTGCGGGCCGCCGGTGCCGACCACGTCCAGCTGACCGTGCTCGGTGGATCGGGTCGGCCAAGCGGCCCCGACGCGGCCCGACTCCTAGCGACCGCGCTCAGCTCGCCGTCCACTCCAGCAACTCCTCGGCCGACCACGTGTTGACGATCCGTTCCACCGGAACCCCCGCGTCGAGTGCCCGCTGGGCGCCGTAGCCGAGGAAGTCGAGCTGGCCGGGGGCGTGCGAGTCGGTGTCGATCGAGAACAGGCAACCGATCTCGAAGGCGAGCTCCAGCAGCCGGGTGGGCGGGTCACGGCGTTCGGGGCGGGAATTGATCTCGACGGCGGTGCCGCTCTCCAGGCAGGCGGTGAAGACCTTCTCGGCGTCGAACTTCGACTCGGGACGCATGCCGCGACCACCGGTGACCAGCCGGCCGGTGCAGTGCCCGAGGACGTCGGCGTGCGGGTTGGTCACCGCCTTGATCATCCGGCGCGTCATCGACGGCGCATCCATTGCGAGCTTCGAGTGCACGCTGGCGACCACCACGTCGAGGCGCTCCAGCAGCTCCGGCTCCTGGTCGAGGGAGCCGTCCTCGAGGATGTCGACCTCGATACCGGTGAGGATCCGCAGCGGCGCAACACGGTCGCGGAGCTCGTCGATGACGTCGAGCTGCTTGCGCAGCCGTTCCGGCGACAGCCCGTTGGCGATGGTCAGCCTCGGCGAGTGATCGGTGAGCGCGCAGTACTCGTGGCCGAGGTCGCGGGCGGCCAACATCATCTCCTCGATCGGGGCTGACCCGTCCGACCAGTTCGAGTGCACGTGCAGGTCGCCTCGCAGCGCCGCCCTGATCTCGCCGCCACCGAGATCGGCTGCGTTGTCCCGCAATTCGACCAGGGCGTCCGGTTCGCGGCCCGCCCACGCCTGGGCGATCACCTTGGCGGTCTTGGGACCGATGCCGGGCAGCGACTGCCAGCTGTTGGCGGCGCCGTGCCGCTCGCGCTCCGCGTCGGTCAGTCGCTCGACGGTGTCGGCGGCGTTCCGGTAGGCCATCACCCGCCGGGAGTCCTCCCGGGCCCGGTCTTTGTAGTACGCAATCTGGCGCAGCGCGGTCACCGGATCCATGCGTCCAGTGTGCCCGCCGCGCCCGGCGCAGGAAACTGCCGCTCAGCGGCCAGCCTGGGCTGCCATACGCTCGATCGGGAGGCAAGGGGGTGATGTGGAGGAGACCGACGGCCGGCCGCTGCTGTTCACGGCGAGCAATCCGTTGGACAGCGTCTCCGCCACCGTCACCTTCGGCGGCCACCTCGTCGGCGTCGCACTGGCGCCGCGGGTCGTCGAGATGACCGAGGCCGAACTGGCCGAGGAGATCCTGGTGATCGCGGCGCTGGCCCGCCGGCAGTCGATGGCCGCGCAGCACGTGGTGGTCGCGGGCTACATGGCCGAGCTGGGACACGACAGCGTCGCCGTCCGGAGTCTCCTCGAAGACCAGGTAGGGCTGCCGAGCCCCGCATCGGTGCTGGCCGCCAGGGCGGCGTTGTTCGCCGAGCGCTACGTCGAGGAAGCCGACTGACCGGCGGTTCACAGCCAACGCGACTACGCTCGGAACACGTGCGATTCGCCTTCAAGACCTCACCGCAGAACACCACCTGGGCCGAGATGCTGCCGATCTGGCAGGCCGCCGACGAGATCGACGTCTACGAGTCCGGCTGGACGTTCGACCACTTCTATCCGATCTTCTCCGACTCCACCGGGCCGTGTCTCGAGGGCTGGGTCACGCTGACCGCGCTCGCACAGGCCACCAACCGGCTGCGGGTCGGCGTGCTGGTCACCGGCATCCACTACCGGCACCCCGCCGTGCTGGCCAACATGGCCGCGGCCCTCGACATCATCTCGGGCGGCCGGCTCGAATTGGGCATCGGCGCCGGCTGGAACGAGGAGGAGTCCGGCGCCTACGGCATCGAATTAGGCAGCCTCAAGGAGCGGTTCGACCGCTTCGAGGAGGCCTGTGAGGTGTTGACCAGCCTGCTGTACAAAGAGACGACGACGTTCGACGGCAAGTACTACCAGCTCAAGGACGCCCGCAACGAGCCGAAGGGCCCGCAGCAGCCGCATCCGCCGATCTGCATCGGTGGCAGTGGTGAAAAGCGGACGCTTCCGATCACCGCGAAGTACGCCGACCACTGGAATTTCGTCGGCGGTACGCCGGCGGAGTTCGCCCAGAAGCGCGACGTGCTGGCCGCCCGCTGCAAGGACATCGGCCGCGACCCCAAGGAGATCACCCTGTCGGCACACGTCCGGCTCGGCGAGGACCGGAACTACCGCGCGGTGATCGAGGACTGCATCGCGCTCGGCGCGGAGGGTCTCGATCTCGCCATCATCTACCTGCCGCCGCCGTACGACACCGCGGTGCTGGAGCCGTTGGCCGAGGCGATCCGAGATTCCGGGCTGCTCACCGGCTGACGCGTTCGATCGGCTCAGCTATAACGATGGATCGGCGTCACCGCCGGTTTCTCCGGCCTGAGCAATGACCATCACGAAGCGATAACGATCAGGCAAAACCTGTGTTCGCCGCGCAGAGGGCGGGCGTCAGGGTCGAAACAGCGGGTCAGACGCCGAAGCGAAGTAGCTCGTCGGGAGTGATCAGCCGCTCCTGTTTCTCCGGGAACTCACGGCTCTTGACCGGGTGACGGAGCAGTGACCAGGCGATTCGACTCACCCGGGCTCGCGAAATCGGGTTGATGTGCACGGTGATCACTCCTGCGATGTCGTGATTGCTGACCCGTGGTCGTACTTTACCTCATTACCCACAGACTTTTATTAGAAACACTTCCCCGGCAAATGGTGGGAGGCGCGCCGAGTAATCATCTGCTGTTTCTGGTGGGACTGGTGTGGCGACTGTGACCTTTCACAGCCGCCCCATCCAAACTCCCTACCGCTGCGGGGCGGCCGTCGGCTCGATCGGAACAGGCAGCGCCGTCTGACCCATCAGGTAGCGGTCCACGCCCGCCGCGGCGGCGCGGCCCTCGGCGATCGCCCACACGATCAGCGACTGCCCGCGGCCCATGTCACCGGCGACGAACACGCCCGGCACCGACGTCGCGAAGTCCTTGTCGCGCGCGACGTTGCCCCGGTCGGTGAGCTCCACCTTCAGCTCGGTGAGCAGGCCGTCCTTCTCCGGGCCGACGAAGCCCATCGCCAGCAGCACCAGGTCGGCCTCCAGCTCGAAGTCGGATCCCTCGACCCGCTCGAACTTGCCGGCCTTCATCTCGACCTCGTGCACCTTGAGCGACTTCACCTTGCCGTCCTCACCGCAGAACTCCTCGGTGTTGACGGAGAACACCCGCTCGCCGCCCTCCTCGTGCGCGGACGACACCCGGTACATCAGCGGGTACGTCGGCCACGGGGTGGTGTCGGCCCGGGTCTCCGGCGGCCGGGGCATGATCTCGAACTGGTACACCGTCTCCGCGCCCTGCCGGTGCGACGTGCCGAGGCAGTCGGCGCCGGTGTCGCCGCCGCCGATGATCACCACCTTCTTGCCCTTGGCGGTGATCGGCGGTTCGCCGTCCTCGCCGAGCACCGGATCACCCAGTTGCACGCGGTTGGCCCAGGGCAGGAACTCCATGGCCTGGTAGATGCCCTCGAGGTCGCGACCGGGAATCGGCAGGTCGCGCCACGCCGTCGCGCCACCGGCGAGCACCACCGCGTCGAAGTCCGCGCGAAGCTGCTCGACGGTGATGTCGACGCCGACGTCGACCCCGGTGCGGAACTGCGTCCCCTCGGCCCGCATCTGCTCCAGCCTGCGGTCGATGTGGCGCTTCTCCATCTTGAACTCGGGGATGCCGTAGCGCAGCAGGCCGCCGATCCGGTCGGCGCGCTCCAGCACCGTCACCTCGTGTCCGGCGCGGGTCAGCTGCTGGGCGGCGGCCAGGCCGGCGGGCCCGGATCCGACGACGGCCACCTTCTTGCCGGTCAGCCGGTCGGGCGGCAGCGGCACCACCCAGCCGTTCTCGAAGGCGTTGTCGATGATCTCGACCTCGACCTGCTTGATGGTCACCGGATCCTGGTTGATGCCGAGCACGCACGACGCCTCGCACGGCGCCGGGCACAGCCGCCCGGTGAACTCCGGGAAGTTGTTGGTGGCGTGCAGCCGCTCGATGGATTCCCGCCAGCGGTCGCGGAACACCAGGTCGTTCCACTCGGGGATCAGGTTGCCCAGCGGACAGCCGTTGTGGCAGAACGGGATACCGCAGTCCATACAGCGCGCCGCCTGCGACTGCAGCGTCTCGTGGGAGAAGTCCTCGTAGACCTCTTTCCAATCACGCAGTCGCAGGTCGACCGGCCGGCGCTGCGGGGTCTCGCGGTGGGTGTACTTGAGAAAGCCCTTCGGATCAGCCACTTGCCGCCGCCATGATCGCCTCGTCCACGTCGACACCGTTGCGCTCGGCCTCGGCGATCGCCTCCAGAACCCGCTTGTAGTCCTTGGGCATCACCTTGACGAACTTCTCCAATTCCGTGTTCCAATCCGCCAGAACCCGTTGTCCCACCGCCGAATCAGTGGCGTCGACATGGGCCTGGACCGCAGCGTGCAGCCATTCGCGGTCCTCGTCGTCGAGGCCGTCCAGCTCCACCATCTCGGCATTGAGGTGCTCCGGCAGCTTGCCGTGCGGGTCGTGCACGTAGGCGATGCCGCCGGACATGCCGGCCGCGAAGTTGCGCCCGGTCGGGCCGAGGATCACCACCTTGCCGCCCGTCATGTACTCGCAGCCGTGGTCGCCGACTCCCTCGACCACGGCTTCCGCGCCGGAGTTGCGCACCGCGAACCGCTCCCCCACCTGACCGCGGAGGAACATCTTGCCGCTGGTGGCGCCGAACAGGATCACGTTGCCCGCGATGATGTTGTCCTCGGCGACATAGTCGGCAGGCGCGTCGTCGGGCGGCCGCACCACGACCTGCCCACCGGACAGTCCCTTGCCGACGTAGTCGTTGGCGTCACCGTAGACCCGCAGCGTGATGCCGCGCGGCACGAACGCCCCGAAGCTGTTGCCCGCTGAGCCGTCGAAGGTGATGTCGATCGTGCCGTCGGGAAGACCCTGCCCGCCATAGGCTTTGGTCAGCTCGTGGCCGAGCATCGTGCCCACCGTGCGGTTCACGTTGGCGATGGTGGTGTTGAACCGCACCGGCTTCCCGGAATCGAGCGCCTCCCGGCTCATCACGATGAGCTGCTGGTCGAGTGCCTTGTCCAGCCCGTGGTCCTGACGTGAGCTGCAGTACAGGTCCTGATTCATGAACGCCGACTCGGGCTCGTGCAGCACCGGAGACAGGTCGAGCTTGTAGGCCTTCCAGTGCTCGGCGGCCTGCGTGGTGTCCAGCGCGCCGACCTGCCCGACCATCTCGTTGACGGTGCGGAAGCCCAGCTCCGCCATCAGCTCGCGGACCTCTTCGGCGATGAACATGAAGAAGTTCTCCACGAACTCCGGCTTGGCGTTGAACCGCTTGCGCAGCACCGGGTTCTGAGTGGCCACGCCGACCGGGCAGGTGTCGAGGTGACACACGCGCATCATGATGCAGCCGGCCACCACCAGGGGTGCGGTCGCGAAGCCGAACTCCTCGGCGCCCAGCAGTGCGGCGACGACGACGTCGCGGCCGGTCTTCAGCTGGCCGTCGACCTGCACGACGATCCGGTCGCGAAGTCCGTTGAGCAGCAAAGTCTGCTGGGTCTCGGCCAGACCGAGCTCCCACGGGGCGCCCGCGTGCTTCTGCGACGTCAGCGGGGTCGCCCCGGTGCCGCCGTCGTGACCCGAGATCAGCACCACGTCGGCGTGCGCCTTCGACACACCCGCGGCGACGGTGCCGACGCCGTTCTCCGAGACCAGCTTCACGTGCACGCGGGCCTGCGGGTTGGCGTTCTTCAGGTCGTGGATCAGCTGCGCCAGATCCTCGATCGAGTAGATGTCGTGGTGCGGCGGCGGCGAGATCAGCCCGACGCCCGGCGTCGAATGCCGCACCTCGGCCACCCACGGGTACACCTTGTGGCCCGGAAGCTGCCCGCCCTCACCGGGTTTCGCGCCCTGCGCCATCTTGATCTGGATGTCAGTGCAGTTGGTTAGGTAGTGGCTGGTGACGCCGAACCGGCCCGAGGCCACCTGCTTGATGGCGCTGCGACGCCAGTCGCCGTTCGGGTCGCGGTCGAAGCGACTGACGGCCTCGCCGCCCTCGCCCGAGTTCGACCGCCCGCCGAGCCGGTTCATCGCGATCGCCAGGGTCTCGTGCGCCTCGGCCGAGATCGAGCCGTAGCTCATCGCGCCGGTGGAGAACCGCTTGACGATCTCCGTCGCCGGTTCCACCTCGTCGATCGGCACCGACGGCCGCAGCCCGCTGCGGAACTTCAGCAGGCCGCGCAGCGACGCCATCCGCTTGCTCTGATCGTCGATCAGTCCGGTGTACTCCTTGAAGATGGAGAACTGGCCGGTGCGGGTGGAGTGCTGCAGCTTGAACACCGTGTCCGGATTGAACAGGTGGTATTCGCCCTCGCGGCGCCACTGGTACTCGCCGCCCACCTCGAGTTCGCGGTGCGCGCGCTCGTCGGGCCGGTCCAGGTAGGCCAACGCATGCCGGCTGGCGACGTCGGTGGCGATGTCCTCGAGGTCGATGCCGCCGGTCGGGCAGCTCAGCCCGGTGAAGTACTCGTCGAGCACCTGCTGGGAGATGCCGATGGCCTGGAAGAGCTGGGCGCCGGTGTAGGAGGCCAGCGTGGAGATGCCCATCTTGGACATCACCTTCAGCACACCCTTGCCCGCGGCCTTGACGTAGTTGGCCTTGGCCTGGTCGCTGCTGATGCCGGTGATCACACCGCGGTCGACCATGTCCTCGATCGACTCGAACGCCATGTACGGGTTGATGGCCGCGGCGCCGAAACCGCACAGGGCGGCCATGTGGTGCACCTCGCGGGCGTCACCCGCCTCGACGACCAGCCCGACCTTGGTGCGGGTGCGGTCGCGCACCAGGTGGTGGTGCACTGCCGACACGCTCAGCAGCGACGGGATGGGCGCCAGCTGTTCGTCGGACTCGCGGTCGGACAGCACGATGATGCGCGCACCGTCGCGGATCGCCGCCGACACCTTGGCCCGCACGTTGTCCAGCGCCTCCTTGAGCCCCTGGCCGCCGCGGTTCACCGGGTACAGGCAGCGGATCACCGCGGCGCGCATCCCGTGCTTGTTGCCGCGGATCTCGTGGTCGGGGTCGACGCACATCAGCTTCGACAGCTCGGCGTTGCGCAGGATCGGCTGGGGCAGCACGATCTGCCTGCACGACTCGCTGTCCGGGTTGAGCAGGTCGCCCTCCGGGCCGACAGTGCCCTGCAGGCTGGTCACCACCTCTTCGCGGATGGCGTCCAGCGGCGGGTTCGTCACCTGGGCGAACAGCTGCTGGAAGTAGTCGTAGAGCATCCGCGACCGCTGGGAGAGCACCGCGATCGGGGTGTCGGTGCCCATCGAGCCGAGCGCCTCGGCGCCGTTGCGCGCCATCGGCGCCACGAGCAGGTTGAGCTCCTCGTAGGTGAAGCCGAAGATCTGCTGCCGCAGCACCACCCGGTGGTGGGGCATCCGGACGTAGTCGCCGGGCGGCAGTTCCTCGAGCCGGAACAGGCCGTTGTCCAGCCACTCCTGATAGGGGTGCTCGGCGGCGAGTTCGGCCTTGATCTCCTCGTCGTCGACGATGCGGCCCTGGGCGGTGTCCACCAGGAACATCCGGCCGGGCTGCAGGCGCATCTTCTTGACCACGGTGGACGGGTCGAGGTTGAGCACACCCGCCTCGGACGCCATCACCACCAGGCCGTCCTCGGTGACCCAGATGCGCGACGGGCGCAGGCCGTTGCGGTCGAGCACGGCGCCGATCACGGTGCCGTCGGTGAAGCACACCGACGCCGGGCCGTCCCACGGCTCCATCAGCGACGAGTGGTACTCGTAGAACGCCCGCTGAGCGGGGTCCATCGACTCGTGGCGTTCCCACGCCTCGGGGATCATCATCAGCACGGCGTGCGGCAGGCTGCGGCCGCCGAGGTGCAGCAGTTCGAGCACCTCGTCGAAGCGCGCGGTGTCCGAGGCGCCGGGCGTGCAGACCGGGGTGATCTTGTCCAGGTCCTGCTCGGATCCGAAGACGTCGGTCTTGATCAGCGCCTCGCGCGCCCGCATCCAGTTCTCGTTGCCGGTGACGGTGTTGATCTCACCGTTGTGGGCGACCCGGCGGAACGGGTGCGCCAGCGGCCACGACGGGAACGTGTTGGTGGAGAACCGCGAGTGCACGATGCCCAGCGCGCTGGTCAGCCGGTCGTCCTGCAGATCGAGGTAGAACGCCTTGAGCTGCGGGGTGGTCAGCATGCCCTTGTAGACGAAGGTCTGCCCGGAAAGGCTTGGGAAGTAGACCGTTTCGCGGCCGGGGCCGTCCTGGCCCGGACCCTTGGTGCCGAGTTCGTGCTCGGCGCGCTTGCGCACCACGTAGGCGCGGCGCTCGAGGTCCATGCCGTCGGCGCCGGCGATGAACACCTGCCGGAAGGTCGGCATCGCGTCACGGGCCAGCGCGCCGAGTGAGGAGTCGTCGGTCGGCACGTCGCGCCAGCCGATCACGTGCAGGCCCTCGGCCTCGGCGATCTTCTCCACCGCCTCGCACGCCACGGCGGCGTCCTTCGACGACTGCGGCAGGAAGGCGATACCCGTCGCGTAGCTGCCCGCAGGCGGCAGGTCGAATTCCACCACCGCGCGCAGGAAGTCGTCGGGCACCTGGAGCAGGATGCCCGCGCCGTCACCGGTGTTCGGTTCGGCGCCCTGGGCACCGCGGTGTTCCAGGTTCAACAGTGCCGTGATGGCGTTGTCGACGATGTCGCGGCTGCGACGGCCGTGGATGTCGGCGACCATCGCCACGCCGCACGAATCGTGCTCGAACGCGGGGTTGTACAGCCCTTGTTTCCTGGGCGCCATTCCCACCTGACCCTTACTCTCACGCCTTACACAAAGTGCACCGTTGACGGCCGTCTGCGACGGCCTGGCCGGTTGGCGGAGGAGGTCGTCCGTGCAGCACTGAACAGCGGCCTTTTTCCCCATCGCCTCAATGGGAGAAAACGATAGGACAAACACCGCCTGACATGCCAACTTAGTCTGACCTAACTATACTCGCCGGCCGCGTTGCCGGCCCGCATCACCCGTGGCCGTCGTGACCGCGAATACCGTTGCCGCATCGACCCTTTGGGTACACCCCCCGGCATCACCCCGCCGGGCGGTCACGGCCATCCCGGTTGCTGATCCGCCATATAAGTTTGCTGCAGAAAGTTCTCATGGCCGCTTTGCTGCGCCTTCGGTGGTTCGACGATTTGCGCGAAAGCCTAGTCAGATTCTTAGAGTCGACTCCGTCACGCGGGCCGAGGGGGTGACCCGGCACACTTGGCTGCGATGTCACATCCGCTCAACACCCCCATCGGCCGGTTCGGTATCGAGACGCACGAGGGCACCGGCACCCGCGTCGTCGCGACGATCCCGGTCGCGGGCCTGGTCAATCCCCTCACCGGCGCGCCCACCGTGGCTCCGCTGGCGATGCTGCTCGACCACGTCGGCGGGCTGGCAAACCACATCCGCAAGGGCGACGACGAGTGGACCCTGACCACCGAACTGTCGCTGGAACTCGTCCCCGAGGCGGTCGACCTCATCGCCGGCCACGACGATCCGGTGGTGGCCCACGCCCGCCCGTTCGCCCACAAGACCCGCACGGCGCTGGCCCTGGCCGAGTTCACCCACCGTGGGACCGTCATCGGCACCGGCACGGTGCGGTCGTTCTACATCGTCGCGGCCGAATTCATTGACTTCCCGTCCGACCCCGCCCACCACGAACGCAAGAGCGGGCTGGCCGACATGATGGCGGTCCGTCCCGGACCCGGCCAGGCCGAACTGCGCCAGGCCGCCGACCCGGTGCTCAACAACAGCCTCGGCGTCGTGCACGGCGGTGTCGCGGCGACCGGGCTGGAACTGGTGGCCGACGCCGCGGTCAATGCCGCGGGCACGGCGGGCGACCCGCCGCTGCGCACCGGATCACTGCGGGTCAACTATCTGCGACGGCTGCTCGCCGGCGACCAATCCCGGTACGAGGCAACGGCCTTGCGGGTCGGCCGGAGCACCGGCACCGCCTCGGCGCAGGCCGTCGGAGCGGACGGCCGCCAGGCGCTGACCGCCCACTACACCGCCTATCGCTGACGGTGCCGCTCGGCTAGCATCGGCCACCATGTCCGACGCCCGCGGCACCACAGGCGGGCTCGGCGGTCTCGGCAGGTTCATCCGCGACTCGGGATACCTGCGCAAGTGGCTGATCCTCGGGCTTTCCATCGGCGTCATCGCCGGCCTCGGCGCCGTCGTGTTCTATCTCGCCCTGGACTACGCCGGCCGGTTCCTGCTCGGTGAACTCGGCGGCTACGACATCCCGAGACCCGACGGCGAGGGCGGCGGGGACCCGGGATCGCCGGGATTCGAGCGGCCCTGGGCGATTCCGCTGATCGCCTGCGGCGGCGCCCTGGTGTCGGCGTGGCTCGTCGCCAAGTTCGCCCCGGAGGCCGAGGGCCACGGCACCGACAGCGCGATCGAGGCGGTGCACTCCGACCCGCGCAGCATCCGCACCCGCGCCATCGTGGTGAAGACCATCACCAGCGCGCTGACCATCGGATCCGGTGGATCCGGCGGGCGTGAGGGCCCGGCCGCTCAGATCTCGGCCGGCTTCGGATCCATTCTGGCCCGCAGGCTCGACCTGTCCGACGACGACGGCCGCATCGCGGTGTCGCTGGGCATCGGCGCGGGTATCGGCGCCATCTTCGGTGCGCCACTGGGCGGAGCGGTGCTGGCCGCGTCGATCGTCTATCGCGAGGACTTCGACTACAAGGCGCTGGTGCCCGGCTTCATCACCTCGGCCACCGCATACGCGGTACTGGGGTCGATCCTCGGCTTCGAGCCGCTGTTCGGTTCTCTGGCAGCCGATTTCCGGTTCGACCAGCCGCTGACACTGGTGTGGTTCGTGCTCCTCGGCCTGGCCGCCGCGGCGGTGGGCCTGCTGTACGCCCGGACCTTCTACGGCACCGTGGCGCTGACGGCGAGACTCCCCGGCGGCAAGGTGATCAAGCCGGCCCTCGGCGGCCTCGCGGTCGGCCTGCTGGCACTGCTCCTGCCGCAGGTGCTGGCCAGCGGCTACGGCTGGGCGCAGAAGGCCGCGGCCACCGACACGCTGATGGCGATCCCGCTGTGGGTGGTGCTGGTGTTGCCGTTCGCCAAGATCGTGGCCACCTCGCTGTCCATCGGAACGGGCGGCTCGGGCGGCATCTTCGGGCCGGGCATCGTCATCGGCGCGTTCGTCGGGGCGGCGATCTGGCGGCTCGGGGAACTCGCAGGCGCACCGGGGCTGCCCGACAGCCCCGCGGTGTTCGTGGTGGTGGGCATGATGGCGTGCTTCGGCAGCGTGGCCCACGCGCCGCTGGCGGTGATGATCATGGTGGCCGAGATGACCGATTCGTTCTCGGTGATCCCCTGCGCCATGGTCGCCGTCGGCATCGCCTATCTCGTCGTCACCCGCACGAATGTGTCCATCTACCAGGCTCAGCGGCTGAACCGGGAGACCGCGGCGGCGCAGCGGGCCGCGTCGTCGCCACCGCCGGACTGACGTCTCTATCCGGACACGATCCGGGTACGACGGTGCCGCCGCGGCGGCGCCGCATGCCACGCTGTGACAGGGGTCACTCCGACGAGGGGGTAGGTCATGCGCGAGCCGACGATGTCACACCGACTGGCGGCTGAGTTCATCGGGACGTTCTGGCTGGTGCTCGGCGGCTGCGGCAGCGCCGTGTTCGCCGCCAAGTTCACCGCCGCCGACGGCTATTCGCTGGGCATCGGATTCTCGGGCGTCGCACTGGCTTTCGGCCTCACGGTGCTCACCGGCATCTACGCTTTCGGCACCATCTCCGGTGGCCACTTCAATCCCGCGGTGACCCTCGGCGCCGCACTCGCGCGGCGCGTGGAATGGCGTGTGCTGCCCGCCTACTGGATCACCCAGGTGATCGGCGGCCTGGTGGCCGGCCTGGTGATCTACGTCGTGGCGCAGGGTCGCGCGGACTGGACCGCGACGGGGAACATGGCGGCCAACGGGTTCGGCGACCATTCACCCGGCGGCTACTCGCTGTGGGCGGTGCTCGTGGCCGAGGTGGTGCTGACCGGCATCTTCCTGCTGGTGATCCTCGGCTCGACCGACGACCGGGCCCCGCACGGCTTCGCCGGATTGTCGATCGGGCTCACCCTGACCCTGATCCACCTGATCTCGATCCCGATCTCGAACACCTCGGTGAACCCCGCGCGCAGCACCGGGGTCGCGTTCTTCAACGGCGACGGGGCGCCCGCGCAACTGTGGGCGTTCTGGCTGGCGCCGCTGGTGGGCGCGGCGATCGCCGGCCTGGCGTATCCGTATCTGTTCGGCCGCAACGAAGAGCTGGCCGATCGCCCGGTCCGCGACGACGCGCTGGACGCGGAGACGGACCTCGCCGACCTGCGGGCAGACGAATCAGGCCCGCACCCCTCGGGGCGGGCCTGACTCGTCGGAGCCGCTACTTGGTGCCGTTGGAGCGGGCGCTGTCCGCGGCGCCCTTCTCGGTCGACTTGCCCTCATGGGTCAGCTTGCCGCCGGCGCTCTCCAGGTGCGCACGGACGAACCACTGGAACTTCTCCAGCTCGGCCGAGTGGCCGATCAGCATGTCGTTGGTGATGGGGTCGGGCTCCTCGGTCTCCTCGATGTTCTTACGGGTGTCCGCGATGACGCCGTCGTAGACCAGGTCCAGCGCGGCGAGGTGGGCGGCGACGGTGTCCCGCTCGAGTGAGTAGTCGTCCCACGACCGGTCGCTGATGATGGCACCGGGGGTGCCCTTCGGTGAGGCGCCCAGCGTCGCGATGCGCTCGGCCACCTCGTCGGCGTAGCCGCGCACCAGTTCCACCTGCGGGTCGATCATCTCGTGCACGCCGATGAAGTTCGGCCCCACCACGTTCCAGTGGACGTGCTTGAGCGTCAGGTGCAGATCGTTGTAGCGGCTGAGCTGCTTCTGCAGGATCTCGGCGACCTTGGCGCCCTCTTTGTCGGTCATACCGGGAACGGTGAACTGAGTCATCGATAGCTCCTTTGCGCGTGATCAAGTCGTCGCGAGCCGCATACCCGCGGGTCGCGGACCGTAATCAGTGCCGTGCCGACGTCACATTTCGGCCAGATTCGGCACCGCCATCCGCGCACCGAACCGCGGATTGCGGGCGAGTCCGCTGACCTCGAGCAGCCGGACGGCGCGGTGGCGGTGTGGGCGCAGCGGCTCGAGCAGGGTGACCATCTCGGGATCGTCGATCGGGTGCCCGAGCAGACTCCAGCCGACCATCTTCGCCACGTGATAGTCGCCCACCGAGAGGGCGTCGGCGTCGCCGAAGGCCCGCTGGGCGGTCTCGGCGGCCGTCCACTCACCGACGCCCGGCAGCGACATCATCGCGGCCCGGGCCTGCTCGGCGGGCCGGGCCACCAGCCGCTCGAGCGCATCGGCGCGCTGCGCGCACAGCACCACGGTGCGGGCGCGGCGCGGATCGACATTGGCCCGGTGGAACACCCAGGACGGGATCAGCCGCCACACCTCGGCCGGCGGCGGCACCCGCATCCGCTCGGGCGCAGGCCCCGGCGCGGGCGAGCCGTACCGGGTGACCAGCTGCCGCCAGGCCCGGAACGCGTCGATCCCCTGCACCCGCTGCTCGAGCACCGCGGGGATGAGCGCCTCGAGCACCCGGCCGGTGCGGGCCAGCCGCAGGTGGGGCACCCGCCGGTACGCCGCGGCGATGGTGGGTTCCTCGGGCGCGAAGCCTGCGGTGTCGTCCTCGGCGCCCAGCAGGGCGGGCAGAGCCTCGATGAACTCCGCGGCGCCTGCGCCCCACGCCTCGCAGTCGACGGTGTCGGGTGCGGCGCGGGTGATGCGCGCCGTCACCGGCCCGGACGTCATCAGGCTGGTGCGCCAGATCGCGCCGTCGGCGGCGGTCAGGAAACACGGGTCGTACCGGCCGCGGCGCAGCGGCATCAACGTCAGCGCCGGGCTGGCGGGACCGCCGAAGGACACGCTGCGGCGGACCGCCCGGTGTGTGTCCACGTGGCGACTCCGTCCCGTTCCCGAAGGGCTTCTGCGTGTGACGTGTTGATGACATCCAGCCCGGATTGGGCCGCTGGGCTGGGGGGTATGCCGACTCCACCCTAGTTTGAAGTGGGTATCGGTTCGCGCGTGGAAAGGTTCGGGGTGAGTGGTGTCGGCGATCGCACGTTGGCGGGCACCTTGCAGACCATCGCGGTAGCGCCACCGAACGGGAGTTCCGGCGCGCCGTTCGAGGTCTGGCGCAGCGACGTGCGGGCAGCGGTGCTCGGCGCGGTCACCGGGTTCGTCACCGACCGGTGCACCGCCGACCTGCGGGCCACCGGAGTGGACATCGCCCCCGCCGTGCTCGCGGACTTCGTCAGCGACGGCAAGTGCCTGCGCTCCACGTTCATGTACCTGGGCTGGCTCAGCGGCGCCGCACCTGACGACGCCGCGCTGCGCGCCGCCGCCAGCTTCGAGCTGCTGCACACCTTCGCCCTGCTGCAGGACGATGTGATGGACGATTCGCCGTTGCGCCGCGGGCTGCCGTCGGCACATGTGCGGTTCGCCGACTGGCACCGCGAGCGGGGGCTGGCCGGCTCGGCCGAGCGGTTCGGCGCGTCCGCAGCGGTGCTGCTCGGCGATCTGTGCCTGGTGTGGGCGGCGCAGATGCTGCGCGAGAGCGGGCTGAGCGCGACGGCCCTTGCCCGGGCGTGGCCGCGGTACGACGCGATGCGCACCGAACTCGCCGTCGGACAGTTTGCGGATCTGGTCAACGACGCAGGCGGACGGCCGACACTGGAGGCCGTGTTGGACGTCGCGCGGCGCAAGTCCGGTAACTACACGGTGCGCCGCCCGCTCGAGATCGGGGGCGCGCTCGCCGGCTGCCCGGAGGACACGGTGACGCTGCTCGGCCGCTACGGCGCGGCCGTCGGCGAGGCATTCCAGCTGCGTGACGACCTGCTCGGCATCTTCGGCTCACCCTCGGTGACCGGCAAACCGGCCGGCGGCGACCTGTCCGAGCACAAGGCCACCAGCGTGGTGATGGCCGCCCACCACCTCGCCGACGCGGGCGCGCGGCGCCAGCTCGACGAGCTGATGGCCCAGCGCGAGCTGAGCGACGCCGACATCATGCGGTGGCGGGCGCTCATCGCCGCCACCGGCGCCGTGCAGTGGATCGAGCAGCTGATCGACCGCAAGCTCAGCCACGCGCTGGAGCGCGTCCACACCAGCAGGCTCGACACCACCGTGCGCGCCGCGCTGGTGGAGATGGCTGCGGTCTGCACGCGGCGGGCGGCATGACGAGTCAGGCAGGAGCTGGTTGATGCGCACACTCGAGGGCAAGACCGACCGCGTGGTCGTGGTCGGCGCCGGCCTGTCGGGGCTGTCGGCCGCCCTGCAGCTCGCCGGCCGGGGCCGCACGGTCACCGTCGTGGAACGCGAGACCTTCCCCGGCGGCCGGATGGGCCGCCTGGACATCGACGGGTACCGCATCGACACCGGCCCGACGGTGCTGACGATGCCCGACATCCTCGACGAGGCCTTCGCCGCGGTGGGTGACTCGATGGCCGACCGCGTCGAGTTGCTGCCGGTGGACCCGGCCTACCACGCCTCGTTCGCCGACGGCAGCGGGCTGGACGTGCACACCGATCCGGCGGCGATGACCGCCGAGATCGAACGGTTCGCCGGCGGCGAGGCCGCGCGCGGCTACACCGAACTGCGCGAGTGGCTGACCCGGCTGTACCAAGTGGAGTTCGACGGCTTCATCGGGTCGAACTTCGACTCGCCGCTGTCGCTGCTGACGCCGCAGCTGGCCCGGCTCGCCGCCATCGGCGGGTTCCGGCGCTGGGACAAGGTGATCCGCCGTTTCATCACCGACGAGCGGCTGCGCCGGATCTTCACCTTCCAGGCGCTCTACGCGGGGGTGCCGCCGGACCGCGCGCTGGCGGCCTACGCCGTCATCGCCTACATGGACACCGTCGCCGGGGTCTACTTCCCACGCGGCGGCATGCGGGCCGTGCCGTCGGCGATGGCCGCCGCGGCCGCCGACGCGGGTGTCGAATTCCACTACGGCGCAACGGTGTCGGAGTTGGAGCAGCGCGACGGCCGGGTGATCGCGGTGCACACCGACGACGGCCGGCGCTTCGCCGCCGACGCGGTGGTGCTGACCACCGAGCTGCCCGCCACCTACCGGATGCTGGGCCGCACCCCGCGCCGCCTGCTGCCGATCCGGCCGGCACCCTCGGCCGTGGTCGCGCACGTCGGCTGCAGCACCGTGGACGAGAGCGTCGGCCACCACAACATCCTGTTCGGCGGCGCATGGGAGCAGACCTTCCGCGACATCATCGACGACGGCCGCGTGATGGGCGATCCGTCGCTGCTGGTCACCCGGCCCAGCGCCGGCGACGCCAGTCTCGCTCCCGCCGGGCGCGACCTGCTCTATGTACTCGCGCCGGCGCCCAACACCGCCGTCGGAACGGTGGACTGGGCACGCACCGGCGCCGCCTACACCGAGCAGATGCTGGCCACGGTGCAGGCGAGGCTGCCCGGCGTCGGCACCGACCTGCGACTGCTGCACGTGGTGAACCCCGACGACTGGGCGCGCGACGGCATGGTGGCCGGCACGCCGTTCTCGCTGGCGCACACCTTCGCGCAGACCGGCCCGTTCCGGCCGGCGAACACCGTGCGCGGAATCGACAACGTGGTGCTGGCCGGGTCCTCGACGGTGCCCGGCGTCGGCATCCCCACCGCTGTGCTGTCCGGCCGGCTGGCCGCCGACCGGGTCACCGGAGCCGTCACCCGTCCGGCGCCGACGAGAACGAGGAGCGGGCTGCCATGATCGGTTCGGAGCTCGACGCCGCCGGCGTCCACGACCCCGCGCTGCGCGACGCCTACCGCCGCTGCCGGTTGATCAACGCCCGGCACGGGCGGACGTTCTTCCTGGCCACCCGGCTGCTGGCGCCCGAGCAGCGGCCCGCCGTGCACGCGCTGTACGGCTTCGCCCGCCAGGCCGACGACATCCTCGACGACTTCGACCCCGTCATCCCGATCAGCGAACGCGCCGACAACCTGCAGCGGCTGGCCACCCGGCTGTTCAACCGGATGACCAAGGGCACCGGCGGATCCGCCGAATCCAACGGGCACGGCCCCGCCGACCCGGACGACAAGGCGCTCGACGCCGTGGTGCACACCGCCCGGCGCTACGGCATCGCGTGGGAGCTGTTCGACGACTTCCTGGCGTCGATGCGGATGGACCTCACGGTCACCGACTATCCGGACCGTGCGGCGCTGGACCGCTACATGTACGGCTCCGCGGAGGTGATCGGCCTGCAGATGGTGCCGGTCCTCGGCACGGTCGGCCCCCGCGAGGACGCCGCGCCCTACGCCGCCGCGCTCGGCAAGGCCTTCCAGCTCACCAACTTCCTGCGCGACGTCAACGAGGATCTGGAACGCGGCCGGGTGTACCTGCCCGCCGACGAGCTCGCCGCCCACGGGGTGGACCGCGACCTGTTGCAGTGGTGCCGCGCCAACGGGCGCACCGATGCGCGGGTGCGGAGCGCCCTGGCCGAGCAGCACGCCGCGGCCCGCCGGATCTACGACTACGCCGAGGGCGGGATCGCGCTGCTCGCGCCGCGCTCGCGGCCCTGCGTCAGCGCCGCGCAGGTGCTGTACTCGGAGATCCTGGACCGCATCGAGGAGATCGACTTCGACATCTTCACCCAGCGCGCGACGGTCGGCACCGGCCGACGGCTGCAGGTCGCCGGCGCCGGGTTGGTGCGGGCCTGGCGCGCACGGATGGCCAACCCTGTAAAGGTGTAGCCATGGATCACTGGCAATACCTGATGGTGCTGGGCGCCTGCCTGGCGATCACATTGCCGCTGGAGTTCTTCGGTTCCGGGGTGTACCGCCAGATCGGCCGCACCGCATCGGCGCTGCTGCCCGTCGCGGCGGTGTTCGTCACCTGGGACGTGCTGGCCATCAGCGGGCAGGTCTGGACCTACAACCCCGATTACGTCACCGGGATCCGCATCGGCAGCCTGCCGCTGGAGGAACTGCTGTTCTTCCTGGTGATCCCGCTGTGCGGACTGCTCACCTACAACGCCGTCACCTCCTGCCTGGAACTGATGCGGCGGCTGCGCGACCGGTCATCGGAGTCCGCGTGATCGGCATCGGTTACACCCTGCCCGCCGTGGTCTCGGTGCTCCTGGTGGTCGCGTGGGAGTTGGTCTTCCTGCGCACCGGGCTGTTCCGACGGCCCGCCTACTGGATGTCGATGGCGATCGTGCTCGGCTTCCAGATCCCCGTCGACGGGTGGCTGACCAAACTGTCGGCGCCGATCGTCGTCTACCACGACGACCACTTCAGCGGCATCCGGTTCCCGTGGGACATCCCGGTGGAGGACTTCCTCTTCGGGTTCTCGATGGTGACCGCGGTGCTGCTGCTGTGGGAACGTCAGCGTCTGCGCCGCGAGACGGCGGAAAGTGAGGCCATGTGAGCGGACTGAGTCGCGACCACGTTCCCGAATCCTTCGACGCCGGGGCGGCCGCGTACGACCGGCTGGTCGGCGCGAATCCCGGCTACGAGGATCACCTGCGGATCTCCGCGCAGCGAATGAGATTGCCGCGCAACGGCGCCGGGCTGCGCCTGCTCGACGCCGGCTGCGGCACCGGGTTGTCGACGGCGGCACTGCTCTCGGTGGCGCCCGAGGCCGAGATCGTGGCGGTGGACGGTTCGGCGGGCATGCTCGCCGAGGCCACCGCCAAGACCTGGCCGGCGTCGGTGCGCTTCGTGCACAGCCGCATCGAGGACCTCGCCGCGGCCGGGGTGGACGGCCCCTTCGACGGGATCTTCGCCGCGTACCTGATCCGCAACCTGCCCGACCCCGACGCGCAGCTGCAGACGTTCCGCACGCTGCTGCGGCCGGGGGCGCCGCTCGCGGTGCACGACTACTCGGTGCGCGACTCCCGGGTGGCCACCGTCGTGTGGAACGCGGTGTGCTGGACCGTGATCATCCCCGCAGGCCGGCTGCGCACCGGCGACGCCTCGCTGTACCGATACCTGCGGCGCAGCGTGATGGAGTTCGACGGCGCCGCGGCTTTCCGGGACCGGTTGCGCCGCAACGGCTTCAATGACGTCGACAGCGACACCATGCCCGGCTGGCAGCGCGACATCGTGCACACCTTCACCGCGGTGGCGTCGTGACCGACCCCCGCCGCGTCCTGCACCCGGCCCCGCCGGGCGCACTGAACGCCGACGCCCTGCCGCGGCGACCGCGGGCCGTGGTGGTGGGCGCGGGCATCGCGGGCCTCGCGGCGGCCACCGGCCTGGCCGAACGCGGCATCGAGGTGGAGGTCGTGGAGCGCGAATCATATCTGGGCGGCCGGGTCGGCGGCTGGGAGGACGACCTGCCCGACGGCACGCCGGTGACCATGAACCGCGGCTTCCACGCCTTCTTCCGCCAGTACTACAACCTGCGGCACCTGTTGAGCCGCATCGATCCCGGGCTGCGGATGCTGGTGCCGGTCGAGGACTACCCGCTGATCGACGCCCACGGCCGGGTGGACACGTTCCGCGGACTGCCGCAGAGCCCGCCGTGGAACGCGCTGGTGTTCGCGCTGCGCAGCCCGACGTTCCGGCTGCGCGACCTGGTCCGCGTCGACGGCCGGGCCGCGGGCCCGCTGGCGACGGTGTCGGTGCCCGACATCTACGACCGCCTCGATCACGTCGACGCCGACACGTTCCTGCGGGACATCAACTTCCCGGAGGCCGCCCGGCACCTGGCGTTCGAGGTGTTCTCCCGCAGTTTCTTCGCGCTGCCCGAGGAGCTGTCGGCGGCCGAGCTGGCCACCATGTTCCACATCTACTTCCTCGGCTCGAGCGAGGGCCTGGTGTTCGACGTGGCGAACGCGAACTTCGACGAGGCGCTGTGGCAGCCGATGCGCGAGCGACTGGAGGGCCTCGGCGTGCGCTTCCACACCGGGATCTCCGTGAGCGAAGTGGCCACAACCGATGAGCAGCAAGGCTTTCGGGTGCACTGCGATTCGGGCGCGACGCTGGACGCGGACGGCGTGGTGCTGGCCACCGACGTGACAGCTCTGCGCGGCATCGTCGGACGGTCACCCTCGCTCGGCGACGCTGACTGGCGGGCCCGCGTCGACGCGCTGGGCACCGCACCGCCGTTCGTGGTGCAGCGGCTCTGGCTCGACCGGCCGGTGCACCCCGACCGGCCCGCCTTTCTCGGCACGGGCGGGCGTCCGCCGTTGGACAATGTCAGTGTGCTGGAACGCTACGAACGACAGGCCGCCGAATGGGCCGGCCGCACCGGTGGGTCGGTGGTCGAACTGCATTCCTACGCCGCGGTCGGACCCGCTGGGGCGAGCGAAGCGACGGGGAGTGTCGCCGACGAGCTGCCGGGCCGGCTGCTGGCCCGGCTGCACGAGTTGTACCCGGAGACCAGGGACGCTCGTGTCGTCGGCGAACTGGTGCTGCGCCGTCAGGACTGCCCGCGGTTCGCCCCCGGCGACTTCGACCGCAGGCCCGGCGTGGCGACCCCGACCGACGGGCTCGCACTGGCCGGTGACGGCATCCGCATCGACCTGCCCGTCGCGCTGATGGAGCGGGCCGCCACCACCGGCTGGTCCGCCGCCAACCAGCTGCTGCAGAGCTTCGGCATCGCCGGGCATGCGCTGGTGACGGTGCCGACCGAAGGCCGGTCCCCCACGTTGAGCCGGCTGGTCGCTCGGGCAGAGCGGGACGCGTCGTGAGCCGGCTCGCCGAGCTGAAGGCCAAGTGGGACAAGGTGGTCCCGTTCGAGGTGCTGCCGAAGATCCCGTGGGCCCGCCAGGAGCCCACGTACCGGGAGGCGCAGCCCGCCGTCATCGACCGCGCGCTGGCCCGGGCGCAGGCCCGGCCGACCGGCAACTGGTTCACGTTCGCCGCCAGCGACGACGTCGGCGACAAGCCGTTGGGCACCTCGGTGGGCGGCGTGGAGATCGTGGCGTGGCGCGGCGCCGCCGGTGAACTGCGCGTGGGACCGGGCAGCTGCCCGCACCTGGGCGCCGAGCTCGCCACCGGCACCGTGGACTGCGGTGCGCTGGTGTGCTCCTGGCACGGGCTGCGGCTGGGCGGTGACCGCCGCGAATTCGGCTGGAAGCCCTACCCAGCCCACGACGACGGGGTGCTGGCCTGGGTCCGCCTGGACGCTGTCGGCGGCGAGACGCCCACCGATGCGCCGCTGATCCCGGCGCGGCCACCGGCGCCCTACTTGCATGCCGTCACCCGGCTCGAGGGGGTGTGCGAGCCGGCCGACATCATCGCCAACCGGCTCGACCCCTGGCACGGTGCGTGGTTCCACCCGTATTCGTTCACCCGGCTCGACGTGCTCAGCGCGCCACCCGCCGACGGTGAGGTCACCGAACAGGCGGACCGCTTCCTGGTGGCGGTCACCTTCCGGCTGGGCCGCCTCGGCGTCCCGGTGATCGCCGAGTTCACCGCGCCGGGCCCGCGGACCATCGTGATGCGCATCGTCGACGGCGAGGGCGCGAGCAGCGTCGTCGAGACCCACGCGACGCCCGTCGGGCCCGGTCCCGACGGCCGGCCACGCACCGCGGTGATCGAGGCCGTCGTTGCGCACTCGGACCGGCCCAACTTCGGCTACGGCGTGTACGCGGCGCCGCTGATCGCCCCCGTCATGCGGTACGCCGCGACCCGGCTGTGGCGCGACGACCTGGCTTACGCCGAGCGCCGCTACCTGGTGCGCAGCCGCTAACCGACCGTGATCTCGGCCTTGTCCGGGTAGAACGCGACCCGGCCTGCGATCGCGGCGACCGCGGGGTACGGCTTCGGGTAGGTCCAGATCGCGTCCTCGACGACGTCGTCGCCCGCGGCGACGGAGTAGTAGGCGGCCTCACCCTTGTACGGGCAGTACGTGCCGGTGTTGCTGTGCTGCAGCCGCTCGGCGACCACGTCGGACAGCGGGATGTACTGCACCGCGGGATAGGTCGACTCCTGCAGGGTCACTGCGTCGGTGGTGTCGGCGACCAGTTCGCCGTTGACCCGCACGGTCACCCGCGCTCCGGTCGGCGTGACGGTGATCGGGTGCTCTGCGGTGGGGTGCAGGACGGGACGTTCTGTCATCGGAGGTCTCCTCACGCGTGCGTCATCCACTCTCCTCCTGCCAACCCTGTGCCGCCGGGGATTCTTCCGCAGCGGTCCACCGAGTTCGGGCCGGCGGCTACCATCGCCGGATGACCGACTTGGGTACGGCCTCCGCCGAGGCCACCGTGGACATCGCCGCCGATCCCGCGACCGTGTACCGCCTGATCACCGACCTGCCGACGCTGGCGGACCTGGCCGAGGAGGCCACCGCGATGCAGTGGCAGAAGGGTGACGGGGCGCGGCCGGGAGCGGTGTTCAAGGGGCGCAACGAGAACGGCTCGAAGCGCTGGACCACCACCTGCACGGTGACCGATGCCGACGCCGACCGGGTGTTCGCCTTCGACGTGCGCAGCGCGATGCTGCCGGTGGCGCACTGGCGCTACGACATCGAGGCCTCGGGCGCCGGCTGCCGGGTGACCGAGCGGACGTGGGACCGCCGCGCGGGCTGGTTCAAGAAGGTGGCCGTTCTCGCGACCGGTGTGAGCGACCGCGACGCGGCGAATTCCGAGCACATCAAGGTCACCCTGCAGCGACTCAAGGCCAAGGCCGAAGCGGGCGCCCAGTAGAACTCCTCAAGCCGAGGCCCTATGCCGGTTCTGCGTCGTCGTCTCGGTCGGTGAGGTAGCGCCGGGGGTGGTGGTATCGGTTGGTGCGGTGTTGGCCGGTGTCGAGGGTGGGTGGCGGGATCCATTCGGTGCGGCCATCGCGTCGGCGGGTGGTCCATTCGGTTTGTTCGATGAGGTTGTTGTCGGGTTGGCAGGCCAGGGCGAGTTCGTCGATGTCGGTCTGTCCGCCGTCGGCCCAGTCGCGCTGGGCGTGGTGGACCTGTGTCTGATAGGCCGGGGCGGTGCAGCCCGGTCGGGTGCAGCCCCTGTCGCGGGCGAACAACGCCAGCCGCTGCGCGGTGGTGGCGCAGCGCCGGGCGCGGCCCAAGTACAGGATTTCCTCGGTGTGGTCGTCGAAGACGGCCAGGTAGTGCCGGGACTGGCCGGCCATGCGGATCAGATCGCGGATCGGTAGCCGGGTGCCGCCGGCGGTGTGGGCGTACCCAGTACCGGCTTGCAGGTCGCCGATGGTGGTGGTGGCCACGATGGTGGCCGGTAGCCCGTTGATCTGACCTCCGGCGGCTGCGGCGTGCCGTAGCGCGGTCTTCAGCGCGTCGTGGTGGCGTTGTTCGCGGGTGCGCGGATCGGAGTTGCCGGTGAAGTCGCGTTCGGCGACCTCGCCCGCACCCGGGTCCTCGGGCAAGTTGTGTCCGGGCGCGCCTTCTCGGGCGAGCACGACGTCGAGCAGGGCAGCGGTCTCGGGGTCGAGTTCACCACGGACCGGGGTCATCCCGTCGCTGCGTTGCTTGCCCATCTTGAGAGTGCGTTTGGCCTGTTGCTTGTCGTGGTCGGGTTCGGCGCCGTCGGGATCGATGACCTCGACCAGATGATCGGCGAGCTTTTGCAGATCCTCCGGGCACATGCCCTGCGCCCACCGCGCGAGGTCGCCCTCGGCGTCGGCGCGGGCCGCCTGGTCGACCCACGGCGGGAGCTTGGTGAAGAACTTGCGGATCACCTCGACGTGCGCAGGATCGATCAGCCCTTTCGTCAAGGCGGCCGACGTGTTGTCCCACTCCGCAGGTAGTTCTTCACCGGTGAACGCCCACCGGGGTCCGAGCATGCCGGCAGCGTCGAGGCGTCTCTTCGCATCGGCGGTGTCGAGGTGTAACCGCTGCGCCAACACGTCTTTCAGCCCGGTGCCACCGAAGTCCGCGGCGGTGAACCGCTGCGTCAGGGTGGCCAGCACGGTGTGATCGAGCGCGGCTTCCTGGCGCAGCCCGTGCTGGCGGTGCTCGTAGATCGCCACCAACTCCGCGCCGGTCAACGTGTCCAGGGGCAGGGCGGCCAGCCAGGCGCGGGCATCGTCCCACGCCTGCAGCGCCGCGACCACATCCACCCTGTCCATACATCGAACACTAGTTCGACCCCCGACAGATCAGCCGACTTTGTGACAGCAGAAACAGATGTGACACAAGGGATTCGACCGCGCGTTAGTGCGGCGGCCGGCGATCCGATAGGCGGCGTGCAGGGCCCTCACGCCGAGCCAGCGCAACGGCTCGGGTTCCCAGTCACGCGCGCGGTGGCCCACCCAGGGGGAAACGCGGCTACGTCACGGTGGCGGGCTGCCCGTTCTTGTTGAGGAAGTTGCGCCCGTCGGCGGTCGAGATGCCGCTGGGGGTCACCC
This sequence comes from Mycobacterium hippophais, assembly GCF_027529605.1. Taxonomy (NCBI): domain Bacteria; kingdom Bacillati; phylum Actinomycetota; class Actinomycetes; order Mycobacteriales; family Mycobacteriaceae; genus Mycobacterium; species Mycobacterium hippophais. The sequence continues at coordinate 44,180 of NZ_JAPZPY010000011.1, forward strand.
AACGGGCGCCGTCGAAGCGGAACTGTTCGCGCGACGACGAGTCGCCCATCGAGAAGCAATCCGGCCCGCAGTCGTAGGCGACGGTCACCGCGCTCGTCGCGCCGTCGGAGAAGATGAACGTGTGCGGTCCCTCGGTGAGAGGTGCCTGCTCCGCGGAGGCCGACGGAGCCGCCGCCAGGCCGGCGATGCAGACGGCCGCCAGAGCGATGGCAAACTTCTTCATGGTTTCTCGTTTCTCTGGGTCATTCGCCGGCGCCGATCCCCCTCGAAGCTATTGGTTCGTCACCTGGATCGCTCGGCAAATTGCGCATCCGAATCGACGCCGCTTGTTTACGGAAGGAAGTTCAGCCCGCTGACGAGCATCGATGCATGTCATGGGCGTTCAGAGTCGTTTTCGGAAACCACATGGCACACGGCTATGGCTAAGCATTCGTGGGGACCCATCGGCCGCACCGCGAGCCGATCCGAGAGAGCTAGTGGGGGCGGCCGGCGATCCGGTCGGCGAGCACCGCGAGCGGAGACGTGGCGGCTCGGCCGCGCGCCTCATGGCGGTCGGCGAGCTGGTAGGCGGTGTACAGGCCCCGCACGCCGAGCCAGCGCAACGGCTCGGGCTCCCAGTCACGGGCGCGGTGACCCACCCAGGGCAGTGCCGTGCGGTCGGTGTCGTGGCGGAGCACCAGGTCGGCGAGCGTGCGCCCGGCGAGGTTGGCGGCGGTGACGCCGTGCCCGACGTATCCGCCGGCCCAGCCCAGTCCGGTCGACCGGTCGAGGCCCACACCGGCCGACCAGTCCCGCGGCACGGCGAGCACCCCGCACCAGCCGTGCGCGATCGGGATGTCGCGCACCTGCGGCAGGATCGCGTGCAGCACCTCGGTCAGGCGCGCGATGGTGCGCGACGGCACCCGGCCGTCGACATCGGTGCGTGAGGCGTAGCGGTAGGGCACGCTGCGCCCGCCGATGGCGATGCGGTCGTCGGCCGTGCGCTGGGCGTAGAAGAAGCCGTGTGCGGTGTCCCCCGCCGTCTCACGGCCCTCCCAACCGATCTCGTCCCAGATCCGCTCGGGAATCGGCTCGGTGGCGATCATCGAACTGTTCATCGGCAGCCACCGCCGCCGCAGTCCCGGCATGCTCGCGGTGAACCCCTCGGTGGCGCGCAGCACCGTGCCCGCCCGGACGGTGCCGTGCGCCGTATCGGCCCGGCCCGCCGCGATGCCGGTGACCGCGCTCTGCTCGTAGACGTCCACGCCGAGGTGTTCGACGACGTCGGCGAGTCCGCGGGCCAGGCGCGCGGGCTGGATCCGTGCGCAGTGCGGCGTATGGTAGGCCGAGAGCATGCCGTCGAACCGGATGCGTTGCGCCGCTTCGTCTCCGGTCAGCCGCGTCACGCCCTCGTTGCCCCAGCGCAGTTCCTCGTCGAACGCCGCCGCCAGCCGTGCGGCCTGCGCCGGGTTGCGGGCGATCTCCAGGGTGCCGCCCTTGACGATGCCGGCGTCGATGCCCTCCCGGGTGGCGACCGCGATCACCTCGTCGACCGCGTCGTTGAGCGCCCGCTGCCACGCCACCACCCGCTGCGCGCCGTACTGCCGGGCCAGCCCGGCGCGGTCACCGGGAACGAGTCCGGACAGCCAGCCGCCGTTGCGGCCGGATGCGCCGTAGCCGGCGAAGCGCGCCTCGAGCACCGCGATCCGCAGCGACGGGTCGGCGCGTCTGAGGTAGTAGGCGGTCCACAGTCCGGTGTATCCCGCGCCGACGATGCAGACGTCGGCGTCGCGGTCACCGGGCAGCCGCGGGCGGAGTGCGGGCGGTTCGGCGAACCAGTGCGAGACCTCGCCGTTGCGCACCTGCCCGCGATCCGTCGCCACCGCCCGATCCTGTCAGACCCCGGGTGCACGCTGAGGTCAGGTACCACTGACGAAAGGACGCCGCCGATGTGCTGGCAGTGCGATCACCCCGAGGCCTCGCTCGACGACTACCTCGACGTGCTGTACGACAAGGTCGTCGAGCACGGCTGGGCGGTTCAGTTCGTGGAGAGCGAACGTAATCCGTTCTCCTACACCGTGGGTCTGCACGAGTGCGGGCTACCGGAACTGCTCGTCACCGGCGTGGACCCGCCCCGGTCACTGCAGGTGCTCAACACGGTCGCCGACTACTGCGTCTGCGAGGAACCCCCGGCGCCCGGCGACGAGATCGAGCTGCCCGACGGGGTGCTGCTCGAGGTGGTCGAAGTGGCCCAACCCGACGCCCACCTCGGCATGGCGATCAACTTGTACGGCCGCGACGTGCGGGCACTGCAGCTGGTGTGGTCCGACCGGCGAGGGCGCTGGCCGTGGTCGGCCGACTTCAATCCCGGCGGGCGCAGGCAACCGGTACTGGGGCCGCGCACTCAGAACGCGTAGCGGTGGAACTGCGCCATGGTGCGGACCCCCGGCACCCGGTTCATCACGGCTGCCATCACCCGGTAGCCGCCACCCAGCTTCGAGAACGCGTCGGACTCGAACACCGGCACCCACGCCAGCAGGCGGGTGCCGGGGACGGCGTCGAGGATGTCGGCGGGCGTGTTGATCGCCCAGTGCAGTGTCGACCCCGAGCGGCGCACGACGGTGTTGGTCCACTGTGACCGGATGCCGAGCCGGTTGAACGCGTCGAATTGCAGTTCGCCTGAAGGGAATCGGGCCACCAGCCGGCGCAGCAGGGCCACCCCGTCCGCTTCGGTCAGGTACATGGTCAGCCCCTCGCCGAGGATCAGCGTCGGCCGGTCCGATGTGATCGAGGCGAGCCACGCGGGATCGGTGACCGACGCCGCCACCAGGTGATAGCGCTCCGGCTGTGGATAGAACCGCTCGCGCAGCGCGATCACATCGGGATAGTCGACGTCGTACCACTCGACGCCGGACCCGGGCGACAGGCGGAAGAAGCGGCTGTCCAGCCCGCAGCCGAGGTGCACCACCACCGCATCGGGATGCACCGCGAGGAACTGGCCCGCCCAGGTGTCGAAGTGCTTGGAGCGCAGCGCGACACTCGGCGCGTTGCCCGGTTTGATCCCGGTGTTCGCCCAGTCGTAGTCGATCTGCGCGACGATCTCCGCGGCGTAGTGGTCGTGCAGCACGGAGGCCGACGCCCCGGCGTCGAGCGCCTTGGCGTACAGCGTCGCCAGCATGGTCTCCGGCGCACCGGTCAGGTCGACGCTCGTCTTGTCGGTCATGACACTGACGGTAGCGCGCCGGCCGCCGCGCAGACAGCCCGCTGAACACCCGCGGGCGCGTCGTTCAGCCCGCGGATCCCGCCTTGCGCTTGGCTTTTCGCAGATCGACCCAGAACCGCGCGGCCTCACGGATCGACTCCTCGACCGGCCGGGGCTGCCAGCCGAGTTCGCGCACCGCCTTGCCGTGGTCGACGTGCGCCTCGGCCCGCATCAGCCGCAGCGACCCCATCGACAGCCGCTCGTCGGTGCCGCGCAGCCGGGCCTTCGCGCTGCCCATCGCGGCCATCGCATACGACAGCGCCAGCGGTACGGACTTCGTCGGCGGCGGTGTGCCTGCCGCCTCCGCCGCGATGCGGACCACCTCGGCGTTGCTGATCATCTTCTCGGAGATCAGGTACCGCTCGCCGGGACGGCCCTTCTCCGCGGCCAGGACCATCGCGCGTGCGGCGTCCTCGACGCCGACGGCCTCCAGTTCGATTCCGCCCATCACGAACGGCAGCTTCCCCAACGCGGCGCCCGCGATGATCGCGCCGTGCGGGGTGCGGCCCCAGTCGCCGGCGCCGTAGGTCGTCGACACGCACATCGCCACGGCGGGCAGGCCTCGGCGGCGCGCGTAGTCCAGCACGAGCTCCTCGGCCTGCACGCGGGATTGGACGTAGGGCGTCAGGCGCTTGCGCTGTGCCTCGCCGATGACGTCGTCCTCGGTGGCGACGCGGCCCCGCTTGCGGCCCACGGTCACGTAGCTGCTGGTGAACACGAAGCGCCGCATCGGATGGGCGTCGTGCACCTGCGCGGCGATCTCCAGCACGTTGCGGGTGCCCTCGACGTTGGTGCGGAACAGCGGCGCCGGATCGCGTAGCCAGCCCCGGGTGTCGACCACGCAGTAATAGACGTCCTGGCAACCCGTCATCGCCTCGCGCAGCACGTCGTCGCTCCAGATGTCGCCGACGAACCAGTCGACCTGCAGGTCGTCGATGCCGACGGTCTTGGCGCCGTCGCGGACCATCACGCGGACCTCCCCGCCCGCCGCGACCAGTTGGCGCGTCACGTGCGAGCCGAGGTAGCCGTTGGCGCCGATGACGAGCGCGCGGGTCACCGGCCGCCGCCGTACGTCTTCAGCCACACCGCGGCCTCGTCGGTCAGGGTGCCAAGCGCCTGTGCCTTCCTGCACCATTTCGTGGCCGCCGACACGAACCGCAGCGGGTTGTAGATGTCCTCCTGGCGGCGCCACTTCCCGTCGCCTGCGTAGGTGACGATCGAGATGTTGGTGGCGCTGATGACGCTGCCGTCGCCGGGGTCGCGCATCGGGTTGTCGAGCTCGCAGATCACCCGGGCGGTCGATTCGTCGTAGACCGTCCACAGCGACGGGAACGACGTCATGTAGCTGCCGGGGAAGGCCTCCATCGTCTTCCAGATCCAGTCACGCACCTGCTCGCGGCCGCGCATGGTGCCCGCGGCGTGTTCGACGTAGACGATGTCCTCGCTGTACTGGTCGACCCACGGATCCCAGTTGCGGGTCTGCGCGGCGGTGTCGACGGTCTTCTCGAAGTCGGCGAAGGCGGCGACGAGTTCGTCGCGGCTGAAGGTGCTGCCCGTCACCACCAAACTAGAACACGTTCTACCCGTGTTGTCGAGAACCGCCGCCGAGCCGGTGCACCTCGGGACTAACGGAACCAATCTTGGGGTTGTAGCTCGTGCCCCGAAGAGTAGAAAGGGACAGATGAGCAGGACTTATCACAAGAACCCGGCGGCGTTGGACGCGTTGTCGCCGGAGCAGTACCAGGTGACCCAGCGCAACGGCACGGAGCGGCCGTTCACCGGTGAGTACTGGGACAACCACGAACCGGGTATTTACGTCGACGTGGTCTCCGGTGAGCCGTTGTTCGCCTCGACGGACAAGTTCGAGAGCGGCAGCGGGTGGCCCAGCTTCACCAGGCCGCTGGACGCCGCGAACGGCGCGTCAAATGTGCGAGAGAAGCGGGACTTCAGCCACTTGATGCTCCGCACCGAGGTCCGGTCGGCGCACGGCGACAGCCACCTCGGGCACGTGTTCAACGACGGGCCGCGGGAGGCCGGCGGGTTGCGCTACTGCATCAACTCGGCTTCGCTGAGGTTCGTCCATCTCGACGACCTCGAGGCCGAGGGATACGGCGAGTACCGACAGCTCTTCTCTTCCAAGGAGGCACAGGCATGAGCACCACCGAGAAGGCGATACTGGCCGGCGGCTGCTTCTGGGGTATGCAGGATCTGATCCGCAAGCAGCCCGGGGTGGTCTCGACCCGCGTCGGCTACACCGGCGGGCAGAACGCCAACGCGACCTACCGCAACCATCCCGGCCACGCCGAGGCGATCGAGATCGTCTACGACCCGGCGAAGACCGACTACCGGGCGATACTGGAGTTCTTCTTCCAGATCCACGACCCGACGACGAAGAACCGGCAGGGCAACGACGTCGGCACCAGCTACCGGTCGGCGATCTTCTACGTCGACGACGAGCAGAAGCGCGTCGCACTCGACACCATCGCCGACGTGGACGCCTCGGGGCTGTGGCCCGGCAAGGTGGTCACCGAGGTGACGCCCGCCAGTGATTTCTGGGAGGCCGAACCCGAGCACCAGGACTACCTGGAGCGGCTGCCGTGGGGTTACACCTGCCATTTCCCGCGGCCGGACTGGAAGCTGCCCAAGCGGGCCGACGCGACGACGTAGTCAGGACCCCAGGGGTGTCGGCCGGCGGCGCATGGCCACCCGGCCGCCATCCTTGGGGGTGAACGCCACCCCGCGGGAGTGCACCTTCTCGTCGCGCGCCGTCGTGGTCTCGACGTCGAAGTGCCGCAGCACCGTTCGTAGCACGACGTCCATCTCCATGTTGGCGAAGGCGGCGCCGACGCACCGGCGGGTGCCGCCACCGAACGGCGCCCACGCGAACATGTTGGGCCGCTTGCCGACGAACCGCGTCGGGTCGAAGCGCTGTGGGTCCGGGAACTCCCCGGTGTTGGCGTGCAACTGGTTGATGCTGACCAGCACCGAGTAGCCGCGCGGTATCCGCCACTGGCCGATCTGCACCATCGGCGCCCAGACGTGCCGCCCGCAGAAGTCGATGACGGTGCGCGCCCGCTGCACTTCGAGGATCGTGGCCTGGCGGTACTCGTTGCCGTCGGTCTGCGCCTCAGCCACGAGTTCGGCGAGCACCGCGGGATGGCGGCTGATCCGCTCGAACGCCCACGCCAGGGTTGAGGCGGTGGTCTCGTGCCCGGCGGCGAGCAGGGTGAGCAGCTCGTCGCCGATCTCACTCGGCGTCATCGCCGAACCGTCTTCGTAGGCGCTGCGCAGGAACAGCGAGAGCACGTCCGTGCGCTCGTCGAAGTGCTCGTCGGCCCGCGCCTGGGTGATCAGGGTGTCGATCACCGACTCGTAGGTCCGCCGGTAGTCGTGCAGGCGTCGCCACGGGTCCAGCGGCCCGAGGTCGCGGGCCGGTTCGGGGAACACGACCAGGCGCGAGCCCAGCGTCACCCACGGCGGGATGACCTCGCGGAGCCGGTCGAGTTCTGCTCCGTCGGCGCCGAAGATGGCACGCAAGATGATGTTGAGCGTGATCCGCATCATCGGTTCCAGCGTCTCGAACGGCCGGCCGTCGGGCCACGACGCCATCTCGCGGCGGGTCTCCTCCTCGACGATCTTCTCGTAGTTCTTCATCGCCTTGCCGTGGAACGGCGGCGTGAGCAGCTTGCGTCGCCTGCGGTGGTCGTCGCCGTCGAGCGCGAACACCGATCCGGGCCCGAAGACCCGGCTGAGGTTGGGCTGCACGTTGCCGAGCTCTTCGGGGTTGGTGGCGAACACCTGCTTGGCCAGCGCCGGATCGGTGAGGATCACCGTCTTGCCGAACATCGGGATGTTGGCGACGAAGGCGGCGCCGTGACGCCGTGTCAGGCGGTCGATCATCTGACGCCTGGCGAGGACGTACACCACGCCCTGAAGCAGCTTGGGCACGCGCGTCACGGGCGGCAGATGCGCCCCGGCAGACTCCGAGACGGGGTGTTCGGTGGCGGCCGTTTCGCTCATCAAGGACTCCAGACCCCGGTTGGTACTGCGATGTACCGTGGATGTGTGGAGTACGGTACCGCTTGGTACCAACACGCGCAAGAGCGGTGGGAGGGACATGACCACCTCAGTCGAGGACGGAGCCAGCGCCACGGCCACCGACACGTTCCGCGGTCGGCTGCTCGACGGCCTGGCCGCATCGATCGCCGAACGCGGCTACCGCGACACCACGGTGTCGGACATCGTGCGGCACGCGCGCACCTCCAAGCGCACGTTCTACGGCTTGTTCGGCACCAAGGAGGACTGCTTCATCGAGCTCCTGCGCGCCAACAACGACGCGCTGGTCAACCGGATCCGGGCCGCCGTCGACCCCGAGGCGCCCTGGCAGGAGCAGATCCGGCAGGCCGTGGACGCATACGTCGCCCACATCGAGTCGCGGCCCGCGGTCACGCTGAGCTGGATCCGCGAACTGCCCGGGCTCGGCGTGGTGGCGGCGCCGCTGCACCGGCTGGCCATGGAGCACCTGACCGACATGCTCGTCGACCTCAGCAGCAGTCCGGGCTTCCAGCGCGCAGGCCTGCCGGTGGTGCCCCGGCCGCTGGCGGTCATCCTGCTGGGCGGCCTGCGCGAGTTGACGGCGGTGCTCGTGGAGGACGGTCGCGACGTCCGGGGCATCGTCGACCCGGCGATCGCGGCGTCGACGGCGCTCCTCGGACCGCCGGCCCGTTAGCCCAGGATCAGCCGCGCGGACTTCGTGAGCCGCTCGGTCATGTCGGTGTAGGACGAATATCCCATCCCCGCCCACACCAGGGCGCCGACGTAGAGCAGCTCGAGTGACTCGATGACGTCGTAGTCGGTGTCCGGTCCCAGCGCGGTGACCAGACGGTCGCGGACGTCGCGCCCGATGCGCTGGCGCAGCACCTCGACGTCGGGGTCGCGGCCGAGCAGCGCATTGGTCACCGCCCCCGCGAACTCCGGTTCGTCGGCCACCAGAAGGGCGATGTGCTGCAGCACCTCGATGACGCGCGCGGCGGGTTCCGGCGAACCGTGGTCGGCGGCCGGGGACGCGGCCAGGCGCCGCCAGAACACCTCGGCGACAAGGTGTTCCTTGGAGGAGAAGTAGGTGTACGCGGTGGCCGCGCCGACCCCGGCCTCTGCTGCCACCCGACGTACGGTCAGGCCCGCGAATCCGTCACGGCCGAGGATGTCCACCGCGGCGCGGCCGAGCCGGTCGACGGTGTCGGCCTGTTTGGCGGTCAATCGGCGCCGAGTCGACTCCAAAGCCGGATCGGACACATGTCCGGACGCTACTACAACGCCGGGGGGCCAGCAACGGCCGAGCCGCCCACTCCGCGGCGGGCCGCGCCCGGCCGACGGCTAAGTTGAGACCATGAGTGCCACCGAATCCGTCACCGGGACCGCCCTGCCGCCGCGGGCCGCGCAGCTGTTCGCCCTCGCCGAGGGCGTCACCGGCTTCATGCCGGCCGACGAGGGCCGCGCGCTCTACGACGCGGCGGTGCGGTACCTGCCCGGCGGAGTGGGCGTCGAGATCGGCACGTACTGCGGCAAATCGACGGTCATGCTCGGCGCCGCCGCCCAGGAAGCCGGCGCGGTCGTCTACACCATCGACCACCACCACGGCTCCGAGGAGCACCAGGCAGGCTGGGAGTACCACGACAGCGGCATGGTCGACCCGGTGACCGGGCTGTTCGACACGCTGCCCACGCTGCGCCACACGCTCGACGCCGCCGGGTTGGACGACCACGTGGTCGCCATCGTCGGCAAGTCCACCGTGGTGGCCACCGGATGGCGAACCCCGTTGCGGCTGTTGTTCATCGACGGCGGTCACACCGAGGAGGCCGCACAGCGCGACTTCGACGGCTGGGCGCGCTGGGTCGACGTCGGCGGCGGGCTGATCATCCACGACGTGTTCCCCGATCCCCGCGACGGCGGCCAGGCGCCGTTCCACATCTACCGCCGCGCCCTCGACACCGGCGACTTCCACGAGGTGTCGGCAATGGGTTCGATGCGGGTGCTGGAAAGGACCGGCGGCCGGCCGGGCTCGCTGTAACCGAAGGCGCGATCAGCGCCGGGTGTCGGCGCAGGCGCAGTCGAACTCGTCCTCGAGGCCGCGCGGCAGATCGGCGGCCCGGAAAATCCCGGAGCCAGAAGTGGTGCGCGACAGCGCATCCGCGGCCAAGATCACTGCGCCACCGGTCCACGTGGTGCGCTCCTCCGGCCAGCGCTTGCCGTCGGCGAACACCAGGCCCGTCCAGTACGAGCCGTCGCGTTCCCGCAGATGGTGCATGGCCGCGAACTGCTGGTGCGCGCGCCGGCCGTCGCCGATGGCGTCCAGCGCCATCACCAGTTCGCAGGTCTCGGCTCCGGTGACCCACGGCCGGTCGTCGACGCAGCGGATGCCGAGGCCGGGCACCACGAAGTCGTCCCAGCGGTCGTTGATGCGTTCCTCGGCCGCAGGTCCGCGCAGCGCGCCGCACATCACCGGGTAGTACCACTCCATCGAGTGGCGGTCCTTGGGGACGAATGACCCCGGGTGCGCGACGATCGCGTGACCGAGTCGGCCGACCGCGACCTCCCACTCCGGCTGCGGGTCGTCGAAGTAGTCGGCCAGCGCCAGTGCGCACCGCAGACTGTGGTGGATACTGGCGCACCCGGTGAGCAGGGCCTCGTCGACCGGTCCCGCTTCGCTTCGCGCCCAGGCGATCTCGCCGTTCGGCCGCTGGAGGTCGAGCACGAAGTCGACGGCCCTGGAGACCACCGGCCACATTCGCTCGGCGAATCGCCGGTCGCGGGTGATCAACAGGTGGTGCCACACCCCGGTGGCGACGTAGGCGCAGAAGTTGCTGTCACTGTTGGCGTCCTCGATCACGCCGTTGCGGAACTGGATCGGCCATGAGCCGTCGGGCCGCTGCCGGTTGCGGCACCACTCGAAGGCGGCACGGGCGGGTTCGATCAGCCCTGCGGCGGTCAGCGCCATCGCCGACTCCACGTGGTCCCAGGGGTCGGTGTGCCCGCCGTCGAACCACGGGATCGCACCGGAACTCTCCTGCGTCGCGGCGATCGACCGCGCCGTCTGCAGACACTGGTCCGGCGTGAAGACGCCGGCCACCCCGGGGAGTTCAGTCGCGCGCATGGCTCACCTCGACGTCGTCGGGGGTCGCGGGTTCTTGGAAGGCGGCGGGTTCTTGGAAGGCCGCCGGTTTTTCGAAGTAGAGAGCGACGCTCTTGCCGACCAGCGGGTTGAGCAGTTCCTCGGCGCGCCGGGTGATCCACGGCTGGTCGACCATGTCCCAGACCAGCAGCTTGTGGTAGGCCGCCACCGCGGGATGGTCGTTCTTCGATGTTCCGACAGCGCATTTCAGCCACCAGAACGGTGAGTGCAGCGCATGCGCGTGATGGCTGAAGGTGTACCGCAGGCCGTGCGCCAGCACCTTGTTGCGCAGCATGTCGGCCCGGTAGATCCGGACGTGGCCGCCCTCGTTGGCGTGGTACTCGTCCGACAGCATCCAGCAGATCCGCTCCGGCAGCCACCGCGGCACCGTGATCGCCAGCGAGCCACCGGGTTTGAGCACGCGCACCAGTTCGGCGATGGCCCGGTCGTCGGCGGGCACGTGCTCCAGGATCTCCGAGGCGATGACGACGTCGAACGTGCCGTCGGCGTAGGGCAGATCGAGGGCGTCGCCCTTGACGGCCTCGGCGCGGGCACCCTCGGGCGCCTCACCCTGCTCCTTCATCGCCTGGAGGATCTCGTCGACGGCGTTGAGGTCTTCGGTGTTCTGGTCGAAGGCGACGACGTCGGCACCGCGCCGGTAGGCCTCGAAGGAATGCCTGCCCGCTCCGCAGCCCACGTCGATCACCGACGTGCCGGGCCCGACACCGAGCCGGCCGAAGTCGACGGTCAGCATATCGCCCGCTTGTACACCGAAACGGTCTGCGCGGCAACGGATTCCCAGCTGAACACTTCGAGTGCGCGACGCCGGCCTGCCGCACCGAGGCGGTGCCGCTCCAGCGGCGAGTCGAGCAGGTGACCCAGCACCGCGGTCAGCTCGTCGACGTCGGCGGGCTTCACGAGCCGGGCACACTCACCGTCGGGTCCGACCACCTCGGGCAGCGCACCGGCCCGGCTGGCCACGATCGGTGTCCCGCTGGCCATCGCCTCGACGGCGGGCAGCGAGAAGCCCTCGTACAGCGACGGGATGCAGGCCACCTCCGCCGACGCCAGCAGTTCGGCCAGCTCGGAGTCGGACAGCCCGCTCGAGGTGGTGACGATGTCGGAGATGCCGAGCTCGGCGATCAGCTTCTCGGTGGGCCCGTTGGGCTCGAGCTTGCTGACCAGCTGCACGTCGAGGTTGCGCTCGACCCGCAGCCGCGCCACCGCGTGCAGCAGGTGGCTGATGCCCTTGAGCGGTACGTCGGCACTCGCGATCGCGATGATCCGGCCGCTGACCCGGTCCGGGGCGGGGGTGAAGAGTTCGGTGTCCACCCCCAGCGGCACCACGTGCAGCTGGCCGGGAGCGACGCCGAAGTCGTCGGCGATGTCGGTGGCCGACGACGAGGACACGGTGAGAAGTTCGGGGATCTCGCGGGCGACCTGCTTCTGCATCTCGGCGAAGCCGTACCACCTACGCACGAGCGGCTTGCGCCACCAGCGGGCAGCCGCGACGTCGACCACCTTGTCGCGGGTGATCGGGTGGTGCACGGTGGCGACCACCGGCAGCCCCGACGCGGCGATGTCGAGCAGGCCGGTGCCCAGGCTCTGGTTGTCGTGCACGACGTCGAACTCGTCGCGCCGTGCGGCCAGCAACCGGGCCACCCGCATGGTGAACGTGCGCGGCTCGGGGAAGGCCGCGGTCCACGTCGCCAGCAACTCGAGCAGGTCGATGCGATCACGGATCTCGCTGGGCCTCGGCACCCGGAACGGGTCGGGTTCGCGATACAGGTCGAGGCTGGGCACCTTCGTCAGGCGCACCCGCGGATCGAGCCCCTCGGGGTACGGCTGACCGGAGAACACCTCCACGTCGTGACCGAGTTCGACCAGGCCACGGCTGAGGTGGCGGACATAGACTCCCTGCCCGCCGCAGTGGGTCTTGCTGCGGTAGGACAGCAACGCGATCCGCATACTCAGATGATTCCGAAGACGACGGGCGACGCCGCGCTGAGCTCGTCGAATCGTGTCACGCGCAGACTCCGCACCCTCTGGACATGTGTCCAGACTATAGTTTGACGTGCTAGTGGACGCAACGCGGCCGCACAGAGTCTGACTATCACAGCCCGGTGGCCGGTGTCCCGCCCAGCCCGTCTACCAGCCGCTGAGCGGGCCCCGGCGGACGATGCGGGCCAGCTCCTCGCGTGAGCTGGCGCCCACCCGCTGGCAGGCCCGGTAGATGTGGCCCTCGACACTGCGCACCGACATCACCAGCCGGTCGGCGATCTCCCGGTTGGACAGGTCCGCGCACACCAGCTCGACGATCTCGCGCTGGCGCGGGGTCAGCGGCTGGCCCGCCGGGTTCCGCAGCGCCGGTGTGCACAGGCCGCCGCAGTCGTCGGCGATCTGCGCCGCGAGCGTCGCGGCGTACTTGCCGCGCCTGCTCTGCCCGCTGCGGGTGTACGCGACCGCCGCCTGGGCGGCGCAGTCGGCGGCGGCAGCCCGGTCGCCGCCGGCCTGGTAGTCCATCGACGCGTCGAGCAGGCCGGCTCCGTCGTCGGCCTCGAGCGCCTCCGCGTGCCGGGCCACCACGTCGGCCAGCGGCAACCGCAGCGAGTCGGCGAGCTCGCGGGCGCGCTTCGTCATCGACGTGTCGCCCCACAGCACGATCGCCTGCACGCACGCCAGCTCGTGGGTGGGCTGGCCGCGGTCACGGGCGTCCCCGGCGGCGGCGTGGGCCACCTTGACGGCCTCGGCGAGCTCGCCGCCCGCCGCCAGCGTCCAGCCGGTGGCCAGCGACAGGTTGGTCTGCATGTAGACGTAGTCGTCCGGCACGCACCGGCGTGCCTCCTCGAGTGCATGCCGCGCGGCGTCGGCTTCGCCGAGCTTCGCGTGCGCCTCGGCGAGCCCGAAGCAGCTGGCGGCCCGCAGACCACTGGTGACGCCGTGCTGCTCGGCCCCCGCCAGCGCCTCGTGCAGCAGCTTCGCCGCGTCGCGCATCGCCCCCCGCGACAGCATCGCGTGCGCCCGCAGCGAGGCCAGGTTGGCATGGGCCAGTCCCGGTACGTCGCGTGCGGACTCGGCGAGTTCGTCGGCCCAGCGCACACATTCGTCGATACGGCCGTTGAGACGGCAGGCCCGGCCGTGCACCCCGCCGAACCAGAACCGCATCTGCGACGACTCGAACGAGGTGACCGCCCGCTCGATGGCGCGGGTGGCGAGTTCGTCGATCTCCTCGCCCCGGCCCAGTGCGCCGAGCGCCATCATCAGCGCGATGGACGCCAGCATCGCGTGCAGATCGGTCAGCGAGCCGGTGTCCAGCGCCGCGTGCGCCTTCTGCTCCGCCGCGACGCACCGGCCCAGCACCGCGTCGACCCCGGCCTCGATGGCCAGCCGCGCCGCCAGTTCGGCATCGGTCTCCGGCCCCGCCGCCAGGGCCTCCAGGATCGTCACCGCATCGCGGGGGCGGCCGAGCAGCCACGTCAGGTTCGCGGCCCGCAGCGTCGCCCAGTGGTGGCTGTCGGCGCGGTCGCCGGTGCCGATCTCCGAGAGCACCTCCTCCGCCCGGTCGCCGCAGCCGAGCAGGATCATCGTCATCGCTCGCAGCGGAGCGGCCTCGGGCGCACCGGCTTCGGCTGCGGCAGTGGCGAACCGGTCGGCCGCGTCGGGATCGAGGAGTGCCAGCTCGTGGCGCGCCGCCTCGAGATAGAGCTGCGGGTCGGGCGGCAGATCGGACTCCAGGGTGAGCAGTGCGCGCCGGACCGTCGCCTGCATGTCGCCGTCGGACTGTTCGCCGAGCCTGCGGGCCAGCTTCCCGCGAAGGCTGGACAGGTACATCTCGCCGGCGGCCGCCCGACGCAGTTCGCCGTAGAGCGGGTGGGCCAGCCGGGCGGTCAGCCCCGCAGGCGTCCGCTCGACGTTGACCAGCCGCATCTGCTCGGCCGTCTCGAGGTCGCTGCGCTGTGCCAGATCGCACAGCACGTCGACGTTCAGCGGCTCGCACTGCGAGAGCAGGTCGACCACGAGGGCCGGTCCGGGCGTGAGGCTGCCGAGCTGGCGGCCGACCATGTCGGTGATGCCCTGGGAGACGGCCACGTCGCCATCCCACATCCACACCCCGGCCACCTGGCGGATGCGGCCCGCCGCCACCTGATCCTTGAGCAGCTGCAGCAGATACAGCGCGTTCCCGCCGGTGAGCTTCCAGAACCGCCGCGCCGTGCGGCTGTCCACCGGCCCTTCCAGGGTCTTCTCGATCAGGGTGCTGGTGGCCTCGGCCGACAGCGGCTCGAGGTCGAGCCGCGCCAGCAGCCCGTCCTTCCACAGCGCGGTCACCGCGTCCGGCTCCTCCGCACCGGCGCGCACCGTCACCACCAACCGCACACCGGCCGACTGCGCGAGCTGGTGCACGACGTGCGCGGACAGGCCGTCGAGCAGGTGGGCGTCGTCGACGCCGACCAGTACCCGGCCGTGGCGATGTTGTGGCACAAATGAATTGATGAGGCGGCGCACACTGGTCAGAGCCTCCGACATGGCCGGGCTGATCGTCGCACTGAACGCGCCGAGCGGCAGCGGCCGCGCCGACTCGGTGCCGACCACCCAGGCCACCCGATCGTTCGCAGTTGCGCTGCGCGCCAACACTTCCCGCGCCAGCCTGGTCTTTCCCACGCCCGCGGCACCGACGATGACCACGCCGGCGTAGCCGCCTCCCCCGCCCAGGGCACGGCGAATGAGCGCCAGCTCATTCTCCCGCCCCATCAGCGAATTCCCGCTGATCACAGGCCGAATATAGCCCTCGTCAATATCCGGGGGCGGCGATTCGACAGGTTCGATCGTGATGCGGCACACACACGCCGACGGCCCCGCGAGGGTCTACGCCGGCGGGAAACCGCCTGTGGCAATGGGTCCCCACCGCACCGGCGTGACTCTGATCAGGCACTTGCCCTGCGCGACCATCGCCTGGCGATACTCCGTCCAGTCGGAATGCTCGCCCGCCACCGCCCGGAAGTACTCCACCAGTGGTTCGACCGCGTCGGGCAGCAGGATCACCTCGGCGTCGCCGTCGACCTGGACGTAGGGGCCGTTGAAGTCGTCGGACAACACGGTGACGCTGGCGCGCGGAGTGCGCCCGATGTTGCGCGACTTCGCCCGCTGCGGGTAGCTGGCGATCACCAGGCGGCCGTCGTCGTCGACGCCGCCGGTGACCGGCGAGCTCTGCAGTCCGCCGTCGGCGCGGAACGTCGTGAGCACCATGCGGTGCCGCGGCCGGACGAATTCGAGCAGGCCGGGCAGGTCGACGGGGTCTGCGGTGGCGATCTTCGGAGCCATGCGACCGACAGTAGCGACGGCTTGTCGGTGGCGGCGGCTAGCGTGTCGAACATGAGTTCGAATGATGCATTGAACACGTTGTTGGACAGGCTCGATGCCGCCGACCGGTCGCTGGCGGCGCTACCCCTGTCCGACATGACCCCACGAGAATTGGAGGAGGTGTTACGCCGGCTCGACCGGTCGATCGCGCTTGCCGACGAATTACAGCAACGGCTGCTCGGCCGGTTGATCACCATCGGCAACCCGATCCGGATGGGCGGCGCCACCTGGGCGGAGGTGCTGTCACGACATCTGCGCATCTCGCCCGCCGAGGCGCAGCGCCGCGTCGCCAGGGCGGCGCACGCCGCGTGAGTCACCGGGCGTCAGGCTTGCGCTTCAGCGTCCAGGCCGGAATCCAGTGGGTGACGGGCCTGCGTCGCGGACCGTAGGCGACGTCGTAGGTGACAAGACCCCACCAGTAACCCTGCTCGCACATCCCCCAGCAGGTCAGCCGGCCTTCGACGACCGAGTGCATCTGCAGGCCGGCGGGTTGGTAGCCGCCCACGCGGTGCGGCTCTCGCGGGAACACCGCCGCCAGGTCGATCAGGACCGTGACCGGCGGTTCCACCGCCCGGAAGGCGTGCTGGGTCGGCTGCCCGTTGTAGCCGATCGACTTCAGCTCGCCCACCGTTCGATCATACGTTCGAATGACCGTCGAAGTCACCGACGGGTTGGGACCACCACGGCGTACGGCCGCGGGAAGCCGAGGCCGGTCAGGCACGCACCGCGGATCGCCGCGATAGGCACCCGCACCACGGTGCCCGACGACGGCTCGTAGCACTGCAGCTGACTGCCGAGCCAGCTGTCGTCGTCGCGGTGGCGATCGGTGAGCAGCACCCAGTGCCGGGGCAGCCAATTGCCGATCAACATCGCCACCGGGAGCTTCCGGTCGAGGGCGGCCAGGACGTCGGCCAGGCCGTCGCGCCGGCCGCGGCACAGTCGCCAGCGATACCGAACGCCGTGGGCGGCGGCCTGCGCGGTGAGCGCGCGGGCCATCCCCGCCGGCGTCGTCCCGAGCCGACGCGGCCAGATGCGATTCACCTCGGCGTGGATGCGACCCTGCTCGCCGGCGAACCAGTCGCGGCCGGACGCGGTGACGGCGTACCCCGACGGGTTCAGCAGGGCGGCGCGGTGGCCCGGATCCATCAGCGCGCCCGCGACGACGGCGACGGCCGGACCGCATGTCAGGCCGTCACGCTGCCGAAGACGCAGTGCCGACAATTCCATCGCGCTTAAGTGTGCGGCGTCGCCGGTGTGCGCGCCACGAAGCGCGCACTTCCTGCCACCGGTCGATCAATTTCTGCCAGCGGAATTAAACCCCTGACCTGCGAGTTCAAGGAGTCAGAAGACAACGAGAAACACAAGAAAGAAGCAAGGCCATGAACAAGTTCGGATTCGCCACCATCGCCGCCAGCGCCTTCGCCGCCGCCTTCATCGGCCTCGCCGGCCCCGCCGCCGCCGCACCCACCGGCCCCGGCAACGCCGAACAAGCCATCGAAGAACTGCGCTCGCAGGGCTACCGCGTTCAGGTCAACCGCCTCAACGACGTCCCGCTCGACGAAGCCCGCGTCGTCTCGGTCAGCCCCAACGCCAGCACCCGGCCCAACGCCGTGCGCTCCAACGACAAGAACACCTCCACCTTCAGCCCGACGGTCACCGTCAGCGTCAAGTAACACCACCCATCCGACGACGGCCCCCGGAAAAACCGGGGGCCGTCGTCGTGTCGGCGAGCGTCCAGCGATCACTTCCTGCCACCGGTCAACCAATTACTGCCAGCGGAATTAAACCCCTGACCTGCGGGTTTAAGCAGTCAGAAGACAACGAGAAACACCAAGAAAGAAGCAAGGCCATGAACAAGTTCGGATTCGCCACCATCGCCGCCAGCGCCTTCGCCGCCGCCTTCATCGGCCTCGCCGGCCCCGCCGCCGCCGCACCCACCGGCCCCGGCAACGCCGAACAAGCCATCGAAGAACTGCGCTCGCAGGGCTACCGCGTTCAGGTCAACCGCCTCAACGACGTCCCGCTCGACGAAGCCCGCGTCGTCTCGGTCAGCCCCAACGCCAGCATCCGCCCCGACGCCATCCGCTCCAACGACAAGAACAACAACACCTTCAGCCCGACGGTCACCATCACCGTCAAGTAACACCACCCACCACCGACGACGGCCCCCGGAAAAACCGGGGGCCGTCGTCGTATGAGCTTTCGGTGCTAGGGCACGAGGCCGACGACGCGATCGGTATCGCACTGCGCGATGACGGCGCCGGCGACGACCTGGAGGTCACGGACGGTCTCGCCGCGCGGGCACGGCGGCGGGCTGCTTAGTGGCTCCTGCGTCGGACGGGCCGGGTCGACGAGAAACAGCGGCGCATCACGCTTCTCCGCCGCGACCAGGAGTCTGTCGTCGAGCCACGCCGTGTTCGGCCGCTCGTAGTTCGTCGGAACGGGAACGGAGCCCAGCGGCACCGGCGTCGACCGGTGACTGCGGTGATCGCGCATCATCCAGGTACCGCCACTGTGGACGAGCAGGAAGCCGTTGTGGGCGGTGGAAACGGCTGTTGCGCCCGACATCTCGTCGACGACCCGCCCGCCCGGGTCGATCACGAGGGTCTTGTCCGTCGCCGATCCGCGGTCGTCCCACTCGGTGAACGACGCCACATAGACGTCGGTGCCTGCCGTCGGCGCGTATTCACCGGGCACATCGGTGAATACGCCGGTGTGCGCGTCGATGAGCGACGGCTTCGAACAGTCGTAGGCGAATTGGCCGGGGGTGCCGGGGTGAAGAGTCGGATTGCTGCACGAGATGGGCTGGCTCCAGCGCTCACGTCCGGTGGTGGGATCGAGGGAGTGGAAGCGGGTGCGGCTGTCGGACCCGCTCACGGCCGCGTCGGCGGTGAAGACCGCCATGCCGAGTGCGTCGACCGATCCGGTTGCCGCGGTCACCTTGCCGCCGCTGCTGTACCCGCGACGCCACAGCACCTCGCCGGTGCCGCCGTCGAACGCGATGATCCCGTGATAGAGGAAGACCACGACGATCCCCGACCTGTCATCCCGGTCGCGGCGCACCACCAGGAGTCGTCCACTGGTTCCGTAGTCGGTGGCGTGCCAACGTTTCTCGCCGGTCCAACCGTCGTAGGCGGTGATCTCCCTACGGGTGTCGACGACGAAGCCGTTGCCGGCGCCGTAGGCCTCGGGCAGGTTCTCGCCGTCCTCGAGCGGAATCTCGTAGCGGACGGGGCCCACCGCATCGGGCGTCGCGGCGGGCGGAGCGGCCTTCGCGATGAGATCGGGAGCCCAGACGCCGCTGCGGTGGTCCGCAACGGTGCGGTAGCCCACGATGGGAACGACGACCAGCACGACGAGGGCGACACAGCACGCCGTCCTGCCACTGACCGGGCCGGCGACGGCAGCCGTGGCGAGCGCGGAGACCGTCGCCACGACGGCACACAGCACTGCGATGACCGCGAGGATGCTCGCGCCGGTGCTGTCCGCGAAGGGCAGCCCGTCCCAGGCCCGGAAGACCCCGAACGCCATCCAGAGCGCCCAGGCGCAGAGTCCCGCGGCGACGAAGCCTGCGACCTTCATCAGACGGGTCGCGCGGGAGTCCCTGCCGATCAGCCGTGGCACTGCGGCGGCGAACACCCATACCCCGGCGACCGCGGCGATGACGCCCATGGCGGTGAGCGAACGCGACGTCACGTCGCCCGATGACCGGATGATCCACATGACCACCGGCGCGACGACCGCAGGCACCGCCGCCGAGACCGCAAGGCCGACAGCCACGCCGAGCCCGAAGCGGCGCCGTCGACCGCGCGTCGCGGAATCCTTGCTCACGCATCGATCGTAGGGGCGGTTCACGACCGCAAATGACGGCAGATCCAGCGTCGACCGATCACTTCCTGCCAGCGGTCGGCCAATCACTGCCAACGGAAATCAATCCCCTGACCTGGTGGTTTGAACAGTCAGACCACAACGAGAAACACCAAGAAAGAAGCAAGGCCATGAACAAGTTCGGATTCGCCACCATCGCCGCCAGCGCCTTCGCCGCCGCCTTCATCGGCCTCGCCGGCCCCGCCGCCGCCGCACCCACCGGCCCCGGCAACGCCGAACAAGCCATCGAAGAACTGCGCTCGCAGGGCTACCGCGTTCAGGTCAACCGCCTCAACGACGTCCCGCTCGACGAAGCCCGCGTCGTCTCGGTCAGCCCCAACGCCAGCATCCGCCCCAACGCGATCCGCTCCAACGACAAGACCAACAACAATTTCAGCCCGACGGTCACCATCGACGTCAAGTAACACCACGCACCACCGACGACGGCCCCCGGAGAAATCCGGGGGCCGTCGTCGTGGGCAGCTCAGGTGAGTCGAGGTTTCGCGGCGACGTCTCGCGGCTAATCCGTCGATCGATGACCTTCGACCTGACGCCCACCATCGCGCAGCACGACCTCGCGCGGCGCGCCCACGAGTTCGCCGAGCAGTGCATCCGTCCCGTGGCGCAGGAGTACGACAAGCGCCAGGAATTCCCGTGGCCGGTGCTGGAGGAGGCGGCGCAGCGGGGCTTCTACAGCCCGTTGTTCTATCGCGACCTGATCGGCGACCCCACCGGCCTGTCCCTGCCGATGTTCATGGAGGAGCTGTTCTGGGGTTGCGCAGGCATCGGGCTGGCCGTCGTGATGCCCGCGCTGGCGCTCTCGGCGATCGGGCAGGCCGCGTCGCCGGAGCAGATGCTGCAGTGGGCACCCGAATGTTTCGGCACTCCAGGCGATCTCAAGCTCGCCGCGCTGGCCATCTCGGAACCCGAGGGCGGCAGCGACGTCCGCAACCTACGCACCACGGCGCGTCGCGACGGTGGCGACTGGATCATCGACGGCCACAAGATGTGGATCGGCAACGGTGGCATCGCCAACGTGCACGTGGTCAACGCCGTGGTCGACCAGGAACTCGGCCACCGCGGGCAGGCGATGTTCATCGTCCCGGGCGGCACACCCGGCCTGCAGCTGGTGCGCAAGCTCGACAAGCTGGGCTGCCGGGCGTCGCACACCGCCGAGCTGAAGTTCGACGGCGTGCGGGTACCCGGCGAGAACCTCCTCGGCGGGAACGAGAAGCTCGAGCACAAATTGGAGAAGGCTCGCGAGGCCGTCGAGGGCGCGCGCCGTTCCGGTTCGGCGTCGCTGGGCACCTTCGAGCAGACCCGGCCGATGGTCGCCGCGCAGGCCCTCGGAATCGCCCGTGCCGCACTGGAATACATGACCGAGTACGCCAACCGGCGGGAGGCGTTCGGCGCACCCATCATCGACAACCAGGGCATCTCCTTCCCCATCGCCGACATCGCGACGCAGATCGACGCGGCGCGGCTGCTCACCTGGCGGGCGTCGTGGATGGCCGCCACCGGTGTGCCGTTCGACCGGGGCGAGGGGTCGATGTCCAAGCTCGCCGCGAGCGAGGTGGCGGTCAAGGCCACCGAACGCGCCATCCAGACCATGGGCGGCTGGGGCTACATCACCGACCACCCGGTGGAGAAGTGGTACCGCGACGCCAAGCTGTACACCATCTTCGAGGGCACCAGCGAGATCCAGCGGATGGTGATCGGGCGCGCGCTCGGCGCCGCCGACGGTGCGCCGCCCCTGCACGTCGACCTCGAACCGAGCGGCGGGCCGCTGAACCGCTGGTTCGGCCGCGGCACCCCGTTGCGCGGCCGCGCCGCCGACGCGGCCCTCGGCGCGAAGGACCGCGTCCCCGACCCGGTGATGCGGCTGGCGATGAAGGTGCTCCAGCCGCCGAGGAAGTAGGCGGCGGGCAGGAGCGAAGCGACCCGGGAAAGCTGAGGGGCTCATGGCGATACGCATGCTGGACGCGCTCGGCGGGAACGTCGGGGCGCTGCGCTTCGAGCCGACCGAGAAGCGGGTGCGGGTGTCCCTCGGCGGTGAGCCCGTCGCCGACACCTGCCGGGCCCGGCTGGTGTGGGAACCGCGCCGCATCGTGCCGGCCTACGCCGTGCCCATCGACGACCTCACCGCCCAGCTGGTTCCCGCGGGCGCCGAATCGGGAATCGACGACGACGACACCGGCCGTCCCGTCCTCGATCCGTCCGTGCCGTTCGCCTCACACAGCTGTGCCGGCACGCCGTACGACGTGATCGCCGGGGACCAGACCGGCGCGGCCGCGGCCTTCGCACCCGAGGACTCCGACCTCGACGGCTACGCGATCCTCCAGTTCGACCCATTCGACTGGCGCGAGGAGGACGAGCGGATCGTCGGGCACCCGCACGATCCGTTCAGCCGCATCGACGTGCTGCGCAGCGACCGCCACGTCGTCGTCGAGCTGGATGGCACCCGGCTCGCGGAGTCGACCCGGCCGATGCTGCTGTTCGAGACCCAACTGCCGGTGCGCTTCTACCTGCCGCGCGAGGACGTCACCGCCGACCTCGAACCCAGCGACACCGCGAGCTACTGCGCCTACAAGGGCCGCGCCCACTACTTCTCCCTTCCCGGTGGACCGCGCGACCTCGCCTGGACCTACCCGGACCCGCTGCACGACGCCGAACCGGTGCGCGACCGGGTGTGCTTCTTCGACGAGAAGGTCGACGTCGTCGTCGACGGTCACCGCCGAGACCGGCCGACCACCCCCTGGAGCTGACCCGGCGCCCGTTTGGGGCACCACATTGCGGGCATGCCCCCTTGAAACCCGATCAGCACGAAATCGCGGAGGAGGACGTATGCGTGCCGTCACCTGGCAGGGCCGTCGGAAGGTGTCCGTCGACACGGTGCCCGACCCGGCCATCAAGGAACCGACCGACGCGATCATCAAGGTCACCAGCACCAACATCTGCGGCTCGGACCTGCATCTCTACGAGGTGCTCGGTGCGTTCATGAGCCCCGGCGACATCCTCGGCCACGAGGCGATGGGAGTGGTCGAAGAGGTCGGCGCCGAGGCGGGATCGGCCCTGAAGGTCGGCGACCGGGTGGTGATCCCGTTCAACATCTCCTGCGGGTCCTGCTTCATGTGCGACCACGGCCTGCAGAGTCAGTGCGAGACGACGCAGAACCGCGACCAGGGCACCGGCGCCGCGCTGTTCGGCTACTCCAAGCTGTACGGCGAGGTCGCCGGCGGACAGGCCGAATACCTGCGTGTTCCGCAGGCGCAGTACACCCACATCAAGGTGCCCGACGACGGGCCCGACGACCGCTACGTCTACCTGTCCGACGTGCTGCCCACGGCGTGGCAGGCCGTGGAGTACGCCGAGGTGCCCGCCGGCGGCACGCTCGTCGTGCTGGGACTCGGGCCGATCGGCGCGATGTCGTGCCGCATCGCCGCCCACCGCAAGGACTGCCGGGTGATCGGCGTCGACCGGGTCACCGAACGGCTGGACCGCGCGCGGCCGTTCTGCGCCGAGGTGGTCGACATGCGCACCGAGGACGTGGACGCCGTCGTCGCCGACCTCACCGAGGGCCGTGGCGCCGACGCGGTGATCGACGCGGTGGGGATGGAGGCGCACGGATCGCCGATCGCCGAGGCGGCGCAGACCGCGAGCGGCTTCCTGCCCGCGCCGGTGGGCCGGCTGGTGATGAAGAACGCCGGGGTGGATCGGCTGGCCGCGCTGAACTCCGCCATCTCGCTGGTCCGCCGCGGCGGCACCATATCGCTCAGCGGGGTGTACGGCGGCGTCGCCGACCCGATCGACATGAAGACGCTGTTCGACAAGCAGATCCAGCTGCGGATGGGTCAGGCCAACGTCAAGCGGTGGGTGCCGGAGATCCTGCCGCTGCTGACCGCCGAGGATCCGCTCGGCGTGGAGTCGTTCGCGACGCACCGGCTGCCGCTCGACGCCGCGCCGGGCGCCTACGAGACGTTCCAGAAGAAGGAAGACGGGATGGTGAAGGTCGTCCTACAACCGTGACCGCTGGATGAATTACCCGGTACCCCTGGTTTCGGGTCGGCCGTCTCTGGCAATATTACCCAGCGGTAGGTTTGGTCCGCGCGACTTGGGGAGATGACAGTGGGGTTGTTCGACCAGGTTTCCAGCGTCTCGGTGCTGGCCGCCGAGGGCTCAGAGGGCGGCGGCGCCGCCATCAACGAGATCATCGGCCTGACCGCCGCGGGCGGCGTCGTGACTGCGGTGCTGCTCTGGATCGGCTGGATGCACCGACAACGCAAGATCACCTGGCTCAGGAAGCTGGCCGACTGGGGCGGGCACCGCTTCAAACGCCCGTCGTGGGTGGCGCTGCCCATCGCGATGTTCACGACCTCCATCATCTGCGCGCTGTTCGGCTTCATCTGGGACGTCAGCCTGCACATCGGCAACGGCCGCGACGACGGCGCGCTGGCAAACCCGGCCCACTACTTCATCCTGATCGGCCTGTTCGGCATTTTCGTCGCCGGCTGCACGGCGATGGTGCTGCCCCTGGACGGGGAGCGGCCCGGCCCGGCCGCGGTCCGCATCACCGATGACTGGTACGCACCGGTCGGCGGCATCGTGATGGCCGGCTGTGGCCTCTACGCGCTGATGGGCTTCCCGCTCGACGACATCTGGCACCGCATCTTCGGCCAGGACGTCACGTTGTGGGGACCCACCCACCTGATGATGATCGGCGGCGCCGGCTTCTCCACCCTCGCCGCTGCGTACCTCGAGTACGAAGGCAAGCGTGCGAAGGGTCCTGACGCGCCGAAAGACGGCCTCGGGCTGAAGTTCATGATGTACCTGGCCTTCGCGGGTGTCCTGATCGGCGCGTCGGTCTACCAGATCGAATTCGACTTCGGCGTGCCGCAGTTCCGGCAGGTGTTCCAGCCGATGCTGATCGCTGCCGCGGCGGCGCTGGCGCTGGTGATGGCCCGGATCTTCCTGGGTCGTGGCGCGGCCCTGATCGCTGCCATCATCGCCATCGGCCTGCGCGGCATCGTCGCCTTCATCGTGGCCCCGGTGCTCGACGCACCGGTCAACTGGTTCGCGCTCTACCTCGGCGCGGCGTTGGTCGTCGAGATCCTGGCCCTGACGCCGCTGTACAAGCGGCCCGTCGTATTCGGACTGGTCGCCGGACTCGGCATCGGCACCCTGGGCATCTGGCTGGAATCGCTGTGGGTGAACGCCGTCTACCCCCTGCCGTGGCCCGCCAGCATCTGGCCGGAGGGCCTGGCCATGGCGGTTCCGGTCGCGATCCTCGTCGGAGGCTGCGGCGGGATGATCGGCATGGTGCTGACCGGCCAGAAGCTGCCGCGCCGGGCGATCGGCGCCGGCCTGGTCGCGTTGACCGTGCTCGTGATCGGGGTGGCCACCGCCAACGGCCTGCGTTACGACGTGCCCCAGAATGCGACCGCCGCGTTCACGTTGACCGAAGCGCAGGGCCCGGGCGAGGGCCGTTACGTCACCGCCGACGTGCGCTTCAACCCGCCGGACGTCATCAGCGACGATCCGAACTGGGTCGCGGTGCTGGGCTGGCAGGGCGGGCTGCCCAATGAGACGGGTCAGTTCGTCGACCCCCTCGAGAAGGTCGGTCCCGGACACTTCGTGTCCACCGAACCGATGCCGGTGTCGGGCACCTGGAAGACGCTGCTGCGGGTGCACGACGGCCGGACGCTGGCCGCTGTGCCGATCTACCTCGCCGGCGATGCCGGGATCGGCGCGCAGGAGGTGCCGGCGGACGCACAGTTCACCCGGCCGTTCGTCTCGGAGATCACCATCCTGCAGCGTGAGCGCAGCCCGGACATCCCGCAGTCGCTGTGGCTGATCGGCTGCCTGGTCGTGCTGCTCTGCACGCTGGCGATGATCTCCGGCATCACCTGGGGTGGCGGCCGGATCAACAACAGCGAACCGTCCGAGAGCGACGCGGAACTGCAGCCCTCAGCGCAGGCATGACGGGTCGGCCCGACGTCCAGCTGCTCGCCGATCACCCGATCTGGCTTGCGGTCCCGGCGTTCGCCCCGGCGTTCGTCGTCGCCGGCGTCGTGGTCTACATCGCGGTGAAGAACCGTCGCAGAGGAGACGGGCCTCACAGTGAAGGGATAGGCGCGACAGACCAAGATGGGTGATCGTGACAGCGCTTAGCAGATTCCTCGTACTAGCAGCCACGACAACCCTTCTCGCCGGTTGCGGCGGCGGTGGCGACGGAGCGGACGGCGGCGGCAGCACCGCCGCGTCGAGCACCCCGTCGGTCACCACCGTCGCACCGTCGGACATGACCGACCAGCAGAAGGCGCCCGACCGGTTGACGGTCGAGGTGAAGATCCAGGGTGGCGAGGTGACTCCGACCAACGCCGCGCTGCAGGCCAAGGTGGGTCAGCCGATCGTGATCCGGGTGGACAGTGACGCCGCCGACGAACTGCACGTGCACTCGGTGCCCGAGCACAGCTTCCCCGTCGAGGCCAAGCCCGGTCAGCAGTTCCAGTTCACCGTCGACGTGCCCGGCAACGTCGACATCGAACTGCACGACGCGGGCAAGGTCGTCGCGACCATCCAAGTCCAGCAGTGACGGCGGGCGCCTCCACCGCGATCCTCGCGCACGGCCTCGGCGGCTCGACCGACCTGCCGATCCCGTTCACCTATGCGTTGATCGGCGCGGCGTGGGCGCTGACGTTCACCTTCGCCGTCGTCGCGCTGGCGTGGCGCACGCCGCGGTTCGACCCGGACAAGCCGGGCCGGGCGCTGCCGCAGTGGGTGACCACCGCGGTGGACGCCCCCGCCACGAGGTGGGTCGTCGCGGCGATCGCGCTGGTCTTCACCGGCTGGGTGGCGATGGCCGCGTTCTTCGGAGCCGACGGCGCCGACAACCCGCTGGCCGGCGTGTTCTACGTGCTGATCTGGGTGGGCGTGCCCGCGCTGTCGCTGTTCGTCGGCCCGGTGTGGCGGGCGGTGTCGCCGGTGCGCTGCGCCTACCGAGTCGCGACCCTGGGGCGCGCCCGCGACGGCAGGCCGTATCCCGAGCGGCTCGGGTACTGGCCTGCGGCGGCGGGACTGTTCGCCTTCGTCTGGCTGGAGCTGGCCAGCGCTGATCCCGGTTCGCTGCAGGCGATCCGCACCTGGCTGCTGATCTACCTCGCCGTCATCGCCGCAGGGACGCTGTGGTGGGGGCTGCGCTGGCCGGCCCGCGCCGATCCGTTCGAGGTCTACAGCGTGGTGGCGTCGCGGCTCTCGCCGCTGCGCCGCGACCGGGAGTCCGGGCGCATCGCGATCGGCAACCCGTTCGACCACCTGCTGACGCTGCCGGTGCGCGGCGGCACCCTCGCGGTGCTCGCGGTGCTGCTGGGCTCGACGGCCTTCGACAGCTTCTCGGCGACGCCGGCGTTCCGCACCTTCGTCGACGAACACACGTCCTCGGCGGCGGCGGCGACGCTGGTCCGGACCGCCGGCCTGCTGGTGTTCATCGGGGTGGTGGCCGGCACGTTCTGGTTCGCGGCCCGCGCGACCGGCGGGGTCGACACCGCGCTGCGCCGGAAGCTGCCCGGCCTGATGGCGCACTCGCTCATCCCGATCGTCATCGGGTACATCTTCGCCCACTACCTGACCTACCTGATCGAGCGCGGGCAGCAGACCGTGATCCGGCTGGCCGACCCGCTGGACCGGGGCTGGAACCTGTTCGGGCTCGCGGATGCCGAGGTCAGCTACGTGCTGTCGATGCATCCGGCCGTGCTGGCGACGCTGAAGGTGGGCTTCGTGGTTGCCGGTCACATCGCGGGCGTCATCGCCGCGCACGACCGCGCGCTGCGGCTGCTGCCCCGCGCCCACCAGCTGACCGGCCAGCTGGCGATGATGCTGGTGATGGTCGGCTACACGTTCATGGGCCTGTACCTGCTGTTCGGCGGGTAATCCGCCGTACCACAGGTACGGATTTCTTGATAACGTCATGGCCGGGGCCGCCCGAGCACACCACGATCTCGGAGTTGTTGCGGGATGTGGGCGCCGACTGGGAGGCCGTATGACGAGCGCGATACGCGACTGGTGGCGGCAACCCGACCACTACTACTGGCTCACCGCGATGCTGGCCGCCCGCGGCGTGCAGGCCAGCACGTGCCGGCTGTTCGCCAGTGCGCTCGCCGGTTTCGCCGGCGTCGTCTTGGTGTCGCTGGCCAGCCCAGCCGGCCCGCACGGCCGTCTCGGCGCCACCGTCGCGCTGGTCGTCGCCACCTGTCTACTCGCGCTGGCCGCCACCTTCCTGCTGCACGGCTGGCTGAGTCGTGCGCAGTCGTCGTTCTTCGTGGTCGTCGTGGCCACCTGCATCTCCGCGGTGTGCCTGGTCCAGGCCGACCCCTTCAACGGGATGTTCGGCGCGACCGCGTTCGCCGTCCTCGCCGGCTACATCGCCTTCTTCCACACACCGCGCTACATGGCACTGAACTTCGTCATCTCCACCGCAACCGGGGCGGCGCTGGCGGTCCGCCTCGGCGAGGCCGGCGACACGGCGCTCGCCACCTCCACACTGCTGTTCCTGGTGCTGGTCAACTTCGGCGTGCCGTTCGCCTGCCAGTCGCTGGTGCACCTGCTCGGGATCAACATCCACAACGCCGAGATCGACCCGCTCACCGGCCTGCTCAACGAGGAGGCGTTCTACCGCACCGCGTCGGCGTTCATCGCCGCCCGCAACCGCGACGACGACCGCTACCTCGTGATCGTGGTCGTCGACCTGGACAGCTATGCGCTGCTGACGCAGACGGAGGGCCGGGTGTCCGGGGAGCGGGCCCGCGTCGCCGTGGGTCAGACCCTTCGGGAGACCACCCGGCAGAACGCCGTCATCGCCCACGTGCCGCAGTCGGAGTTCCTGATCGTCGACAGCTTCCCCACAACCGACAGCTCGCCGCTGGTGGAGCGCGTCCGCAGTGCGATCAAGGTGACCCCGCCGCGCACCAGCGCGAGCATCGGCGTGGTCAGCACCCCGATGCGCGGCCTCGCCCAGCATCCGCCCTACGAGGTGCTCACCGAGCTGATCGGCATCGCCCGCTCGGCCGTCGGCGAGGCCCGGCGCGACGGTGGAAACCAGGCGCACTACATCGTCTGCCCCGCCCTCACCGCCTGCGAGGGCGACGAACCGCCGCGCTTCTGAGCGCCGCTCCGCGGTCCGGGGATACCGTTGTGACATGCGGGCATTGATCATCGTCGACGTCCAGAACGATTTCTGCGAGGGCGGGTCGCTGGCCGTCGAGGGCGGCACCGGTGTCGCGCGGGGCATCACCGAACTGCTCGGCTCCCACGGATACGACCACATCGTCGCGACGAAGGACTACCACATCGATCCGGGGTCGCACTTCTCCGACGACCCGGACTTCCGAGACTCCTGGCCACCGCATTGCGTCGTCGGCACACCCGGCGTCGACTTCCATCCCGCGTTCGAGCACGTTGCCGTGGAAGCGGTGTTCCACAAGGGCCACTACTCCGCCGCCTACAGCGGCTTCGAGGGCGTGCACGGCGACGAGGACCCGGCGCAGGCCACCACCCTGGCCGACTGGCTGCGCGCTCGCGACGTCGACACCGTGGACGTCGTCGGCATCGCCACCGACTACTGCGTGAAGGCCACCGCCGCCGACGCGGCCGCCGCCGGATTCACCACCCGGGTGCTGCTCGACCTCACCGCGGGGGTGTCGCCGACGACCACCGCCGAGGCCGTCGACGCGCTGCGGGCGGCGGGCGTCGAGGTGGCCTGACGCGCACGTTTTCGTCCCCGTCGCACCGGGTATAGGCCTGCACCAGTTCGTCCCGCATCCCGTCACCGACGGCGTTGCGCCGGTCCGGCCGGTTCAGGGTGATGGTGGCCACACCGGCGTGGACGTCGACCAGCAACGTGCGGTAACGGGGCTGGTCGGGGCGGCTCGACACCATGGACTCCTCTCCGGAGCGGGACGGCTGGAAGAACGCTCGTGATGCTCCCGCATCGCGGGGACCCGTATCGTCGCCTTGGTCATTCCAGGGAAGTAGGAGAGTGCACTTTGGTTCGAGCCAGCTCGAGCAAGCCCGCCCCACCGGCCGACGCGCCCGCCGCGCTCGCCGACATCTGGCCGGGCAAGGCCTATCCGCTCGGCGCGACGTACGACGGCTTCGGCACCAACTTCGCGGTGTTCAGTGAGGTCGCCGAACGGGTAGAGCTGTGCCTGTTCGACGCCGACGGTCAGCAGACCGGCTGCGTCACGCTGCCCGAGGTCGACGGCTTCGTGTGGCACGGGTTCATCCCCAACATCGAACCCGGCCAGCGATACGGCTACCGCGTGCACGGCCCGCACGATCCCGCCAACGGGCTGCGCTGCAACCCGAACAAGCTGCTGCTCGACCCGTACTCCAAGGCGATCGACGGCACGTTCGACTGGGGTCAGCCGCTGTTCGGCTACAACTTCGGCGAGCCGGACAGCCGCAACGACGACGACTCGGCCGACTTCATGCCGAAGTCGGTGGTGATCAACCCGTTCTTCGACTGGGGCGTGGACCGCCCGCCGAAACACGAGTACGCCGACACGGTGATCTACGAGGCCCACGTCAAGGGACTCACCCAGACCCATCCCGACATCCCCGAGCAGATCCGCGGCACCTATTCCGCGGTGGCCCATCCGGTGATCATCGACCACCTCAAGGCGCTCGGCGTCAACGCCATCGAGCTGATGCCGGTGCACCACTTCGCCAACGACTCCACCCTGATCGACAAGGGCCTGTCGAACTACTGGGGCTACAACACGATCGGCTTCCTGGCGCCCGATCCCAAGTACAGCTCGAGCAACACCCCCGGCGGGCAGGTGCAGGAGTTCAAGGCGATGGTGCGCACGCTGCACGAGGCCGGCATCGAGGTGATCCTCGACGTGGTCTACAACCACACCGCCGAGGGCAACCACATGGGTCCGACGGTCTCGTTCCGCGGCATCGACAATGCGGCGTACTACCGCCTGGTGGACGACGACAAGCGTTACTACATGGACTACACCGGCACCGGCAACAGCCTCAACGCCGGCAGCCCGCACGCGCTGCAGCTGATCATGGACTCGCTGCGGTACTGGGTCACCGAGATGCACATCGACGGATTCCGGTTCGATCTGGCCTCCACGTTGGCCCGCGAGTTCTACGATGTCGACCGGCTGTCGACGTTCTTCGAACTCGTGCAACAGGATCCGACGGTCAGCCAGGTGAAGCTGATCGCCGAACCGTGGGACGTCGGGCCCGGCGGCTACCAGGTCGGCAACTTCCCGCCGCAGTGGACCGAGTGGAACGGCAAGTACCGCGACACGGTCCGCGACTACTGGCGCGGTGAGTCGGCCACGCTCGACGAGTTCGCCTCCCGGCTGACCGGTTCGTCGGACCTCTACGAGCACACCGCTCGCCGACCGGTCGCCTCGATCAACTTCGTCATCGCCCACGACGGCTTCACGCTGCGGGACCTGGTGTCCTACAACGAGAAACACAACGACGCCAACGGCGAGGACAACAACGACGGCGAGAGCCACAACCGGTCCTGGAACTGCGGTGTCGAGGGCCCGACCGACGATCCCGAGATCAACGCGCTGCGGTCCAAGCAGCAGCGCAACTTCCTGACCACCCTGCTGCTGTCGCAGGGCGTCCCGATGATCGCGCACGGCGACGAGCTGGGCCGCACCCAGCACGGGAACAACAACGTCTACTGCCAGGACAACGAACTGTCCTGGATCGACTGGTCCACCGCGGACACCGATCTGATGGAGTTCACCCAGGCGGTGTCCGCGCTGCGGGCCGCGCACCCGGTGTTCCGCCGCCGCCGGTTCTTCAGCGGCAGGCCGGTCCGGCAGAAGGGCGGACCCGGCCTGCCCGACATCGCGTGGTTCTCCCCCGACGGCTCGGAGATGACCGACGAGGACTGGGAGAGCGGATTCGCCAAGTCGGTGGCGGTGTACCTCAACGGTGACGGCATCCCGGACCTCGACGACCGGGGCCAGCGCGTGGTCGACGACTCGTTCTTCCTGTGCTTCAACGCCCACCACGAGCCGATCGACTTCACCATGCCCGGCGAGGAGTTCGGGGCGTTGTGGAAGCCGGTCATCTACACCGGGGGCAACGGCGCCGGGCACAGCGAGCCGGTGCCGGCCGGGACGACGTTCAGCGTCGACTCGCGCGCGGTGATGGTGCTGCAGGCGGGCGACTGAGCCGGCGGGGCCGCCCGCCCCGCGTCACTCGACGGGGGTCATTCAACGACGTCGAAGAATGACTCGCCGTCCTCCGGTGTCCCGCTGACCTGACCCTCGTCGGTGCCGTGCCGCTGCGTGTCGAGGTGGTCGAGTTCGTCGTCGCTCACCGAGACGACGTCACCGCCGTCCGTGATGTCGCCCGCGACCGCTTCGCCGTCCGCGGCGACGTCGGGCACCTCGTCGGAAAGCCGCTCGTCGAGGGTCTCGTCCTCCTTGGGCTCGATCCACCGCTCCGGCGGGTCGACGACGTCGTCGCCGTCGTTGTTGCGCACCTCGTCGGAGTCCAGCGCCTCTGACGGGCGCAGCGATTCACCCTCTCCGCCGACGTCGTTGGCGGAATCGGCGGCGTTGTTCTCGGTGCTCATGGGAGACCTCCTGGATCGGTCCGGTGCGGCCTGCTGTCGCCTGCCCGGTTGCCCCTCCGGCCGCGGCGCTAAACGCGGCTGCCCGCGGGGGCAAATTTTCGCCAGTGTCAATGGCGGCCGGGGGCGGTGACCGTATGCTGCGCGTCATGGCGTCGCAGCGCGACCAACCCCTGTCGTTCGACGACTGGGTGGAAGCCGGGTTCGCCCTGCTTGCCGAGGGCGGCTTCGACGCGTTGCGCATCGGCCGGCTCTGCGAGCGGCTCAGCGTGACGAAGGGCAGCTTCTACTGGCACTTCGCCGACATCCAGGCCTACCGTGCCGCGCTGGTCGATTCGTGGACCGAGCTGCGCGCCGCGGACCGCCGCCGGCTGATATCGATGGGTGACGTGGACCCGCGGGAACGGCTGGCCCGGATGATGGGCATGCTGGCGCGCCCGGACCACTGGTCGGTGGAGCGGGTGATGCGGGCCTGGGCGCTGACCGACGACCGGGTCGGCGAGAGTGTCCGCCGGGGCGACCAGCGGGTGTTCGCCGCGGTCCTGCAGGCGTTCACCGACTACGGCTTCGAACCCGGCGACGCGGCGCTGCGCTCGGGCCTGCTGTTCGGCGCCGGCCTCGGCCTGCTGCACGGATCGGACCCCGCCGTCGACGCGTCGCCGGAGGTACGCGAACGGCTGCTGGAGTTCCTGCTGCGCGACTAGGTGATGCCGCAGGCCCGGTCGAGGCGTTGCAGCAGGTCGTGGGCGGCCAGTTCGACCTGCTTGTGCCGCCACTCGGCGGCCCGGTACACGCAGGCGATCAGGCCCGTGCGGTGCAGCCGCCGGAAATCGCCGTAGCCGAAGGCGTAGCGCGCCTTGGTGCCGTCGGTCGCGCCGTCGGTGAGCGCGAGATGCCAGGCGGCGTAGTCGTCCCAGGAGTGTTTGTCGAGGTAGGCGTTCTGCGCGTCGGCGCGGGGCTGGACCTCACCCCAATCGCTGTCGAGCACATACTGGCGCGCCTCGATGAGACCTCGGGCCTTCTCCACCGCGGCGTCGTTGAGCAGGTACTTGGCCATGGCCCACATTGTCCGCCCCCGCGGCGCTCGGGAGTGCGCCAGCGACCCGACCAACCGGGTGGTTTACGGTACATACAAGCCTGATTACCGACGAGTAGGGAGGCAGCCATGCAACTGGCGCTGACACCGGAGGAAGCCGCCTTCCGGGACGAGCTACGCACCTTCTACACCACCAAGATCCCCGCCGACGTCCGTGAGCGCTCACGCCGCGGCGGCGAGGTGTCCAAAGAGGACATCATCACCAGCCACAAGATCCTGCACGAGCACGGACTGGCGGTGCCGAACTGGCCCGTCGAGTGGGGCGGTAAGGACTGGACGCCCACCCAGCACCAGATCTGGCTCGACGAGATGCAGCTGGCCAGCGTCCCCGAGCCGCTGACCTTCAACGCGAAGATGATCGGCCCGGTGATCGCGGAGTTCGGCTCGCAGGAGATGAAGGAACGGTTCCTGCCGCCGACCGCGTCGCTGGACATCTGGTGGTGCCAGGGCTTCTCCGAGCCCGAGGCCGGCTCGGACCTCGCCTCGCTGCGCACCACCGCCACCCGCGACGGCGACTCCTACGTGGTCAACGGCCAGAAGACCTGGACCACGCTCGGCCAGCACGCCGACTGGATCTTCAACCTGGTGCGCACCGACCCGCAGGCGCCCAAGCGCCAGGCCGGTATCTCGCTGCTGCTCATCGACATGAACACCCCGGGCATCACGCTGCGGCCGATCAAGCTCGTCGACGGCAGCTACGAGGTCAACGAGGTGTTCTTCGAGGACGTCCGGGTGCCCGCCGACCAGCTCGTCGGTGAGGAGAACCAGGGCTGGAGCTACGCCAAGTTCCTGCTCGGCAACGAGCGCACCGGCATCACCCAGGTCGCCCGCACCAAGCTGAAGCTCTCCGACGTCAAGGCCCGCGCCAAGGAATCCGGCCTGCTCGACGACCCGCTGTTCGCCGCCCGTCTGGCCGAGGCCGAGAACGACGCGCTGGCACTGGAGCTCACGCAGATGCGGGTGGCGTCCGGATCGGTCGACGGCAAGCCCAACCCGGCGTCGTCGGTGCTCAAGCTGCGCGGCAGCCAGCTGCAGCAGATCGCGACCGAACTGCTGGTCGAGGTGGCGGGCGCCGACGCGCTGCCGTTCGACGCCGGCGACGACATCGCTTCGCCGTACTGGGCCCAGCACGCGGCGCCCACCTACCTGAACTACCGCAAGACCTCGATCTACGGCGGCAGCAACGAGGTGCAGCGCACCATCATCGCCTCCACCATCCTCGGACTGTGAGATAGGAAGCAACTCATGGACTTTCAGCTCAGCGAAGAGCAGGTGCTGCTGCGCGACACCACCCGTGACGTGCTGGCCCGCAGTTACGACCCGGAGAGCCGCCTCAAGGTGATCGACACCGAGCTGGGGTGGAGCCGCGACGTGTGGAACCAGCTCGCCGAAATCGGGATCCTCGGACTGGGTTTCGAGGAGGACGCCGGCGGGGCGCTGGAGATCATGGCGGTGGCCACGGAGATCGGCCGCAGGCTGGCGCCCGAGCCGGTGCTGCACGCCGCCCTGGGTCCCGGCGCGCTGATCGCCGAGGCGGGCACCGACGAGCAGCGCGGTCTGCTCGACGAGGTGGCCGCGGGCCGGCGACTGCTGGCCTTCGCCCACGTCGAGCCGGGCATGCGCGGTGCCTCCGGCACGATCGCGACCAAAGCTGTGCGGCAAGGGGATTCGTGGTCGCTCAGCGGACGGAAGAACCCGGTGCTCGCAGGTGACTCCGCGGACACGCTGGTGGTCAGCGCGGCACTGCCCGACGGCGGCACCGGACTGTTCCTGGTGGAGGCCGACGCGGTCACCCGCACGGGCTACCGAACCTTCGACGGCCAGCACGGCGCGCAGATCGATCTGGCCGACGCACCGGCGCAACCGCTGGGATCGGCGTCCGATGCTTCCGAGGCGATCTCCCGCACCGTCGTCCGCCTGCAGTCCGCACTGTGCGCCGAGGCACTCGGGGCGATGGAGGAGGCGCTGCGGCTGACCACCGAATACCTCACCAGCCGTAAGCAGTTCGGTGTCACGCTGAACAAGTTCCAGACGCTCACCCAGCGCGCCGCCGACATGTACGTCTCGCTCGAACTGGCGCGTTCCATGAGCATGTACGCCGCCATGTCGATCGCGGACGGCAACTTCGACCCGGCGGTCTCGGCCCGGGCGAAGCTGCAGATCTGCCGCTCCGGGCGCCACATCAGCCAGGAGGCGATCCAGCTGCACGGCGGCATCGGCGTCACCGCCGAATACCCGGTCGGGCATTACGCGGCGCGCCTGACGGCCATCGAGCACACGCTCGGCTCGGCGGGTGACCAGCTGAACGTGCTGACCGGCCGGCTCACCGACTACGAGGTCGCCACGCTGTAGGGGCTGCTACCCGACGAGGCGGGCGATCGAGTCCAGCGGGATGGGCAGCCACCCCGGCCGGTGACGGCTCTCGTAGCCCGCCTCGTACACGGCCTTGTCGAGTTCGTAGGCCGCCAGCAGCTCGGCCGAGTCGCGGGGGTCGGCACCACACGCGGCGGCGTATCCGTCGCAGAACGCACTCACGTTGCGCTGCGCCCATTCCCGGGCACGGCCGGCCTGCTGCGGATCGGTCTCCGTCGCACCCTCGATCAGCTGCTGGTGGGCGGCGTACTCGTAGGACCGCAGCACACCGGCGACGTCCCGAAGCGCCGAGTCCGGACGCCTGCGCTCGTCGAGCGGCTGGCCGGGCTCACCCTCGAAGTCGATGAGCAGCCAGGCGGCCCCGGTGCGCAGCACCTGCCCCAGGTGCAGGTCGCCGTGCACCCGCTGCACGGTGATCGACTGCTCGGCCAACTTGCGGTAGCGCTCCTCGATCAGCGGGACGTAGCGGCCGATCTCGGGCACCGCGCCCGCCACCGAGCGGAGCCGCTCGAGCACCGTGTCGGTGGGGAACGGCACGTCCGAGGTGCCCAGTTCGTCGGCGAGCGTGGCGTGCACCGACGCGACGGCCTCGCCGAGCAGGCGCGACTCGGCGACGAATTCGTCTGCGGCGACGCTGTTCTGACCGTCGCCGAACAGATTCCGGGTACTGGCCAGCGCCATGTCCCAGCCCTCGGTGGAGCCGCCGGCGAACTCGGTGACCATGCCCATCGCGTAGGGCTGCCTGTCCATCGTCGTCTCGATCGACCCCAGCAGACGCGCGACGTGCGGGTTGCCCGCCCGCGCGAGAACCCGGTTGAGCTCGATGTCGGGGTTGACGCCGGGGGTGATGCGGCGGAAGGCCTTGAAGATGGCTTCGCGGCCGAAGATGACGC
Source organism: Mycobacterium hippophais (assembly GCF_027529605.1). Classification (NCBI taxonomy): domain Bacteria; kingdom Bacillati; phylum Actinomycetota; class Actinomycetes; order Mycobacteriales; family Mycobacteriaceae; genus Mycobacterium; species Mycobacterium hippophais. The sequence goes on from NZ_JAPZPY010000011.1 coordinate 80,789, forward strand.
TGGTGTTGCTCTGCTCGGCGCCCGACACCCGGGCCGCCGCGTCCGTCGGCAGCACGGCGCCGGGTTCCTTGACGAAGCGGACGCCGTCGATGTCGGCATCGTCGTCGATCAGCGACAGCAGGTGCTGCGTGGCGGCCGGGTCGAACAGCGCGTCGTAGGCGGCGCGGCCGTCGTCGGCGCCGATCACCGCACCGGCGGGGACGTCGGCGGGAGTGGTGTCGGCGTGACCGACCAGCAACTGGTAGCGCTCGGCGGCGCCGTCGGCGTAGGAGACGTCGAGCAGAACCATGTCGAGGTCGGGCCGCAGGGAGATCACCCGGCCCGGGCGGGCCTCGGCGAGGCGTCGGGTGCGCCCGGCGTACCACCGCTGCTGCGGTAACCAGGTGTCGAACGGCAGGTTCATCGCTGGGCTCCAGATCGTCGGACGAGGTCACTGTTCCGTCGCCCCCTGAAACCTACCCATGACGGCCCGAACCGAATCGTGGCCCGCCGGGCCGGTTTCCGGGTCGCCGGCGGCGACTCGAGGTAACGGTTGAAACCCCGGTGGTAACGCGTTACGGTTTCGGCGTCTGTGATCGGCCCGTCGGGGTGACCGCCCGGGCGATCAGCAAAACTTTGAGTAGGAATTCGGGTGGGCCTGTGGCTGAGTCGACGCCAAACGATGGTGAAGCTCCGGTAATCGTCAGTCTTTCCGATGCGGCGATGCACATGTATTCGGCCGCCATCGACGCCCTGCCCGACGCGGGCGATCCCGAATTCCCGGAGCGGGCGGCCGTGGTGCTGACGGGTATGCGCAAGCTGCTCGGTGCGATGTCGGAGGCGGCGAGCCACAGCCGGATCAACCCGTCGGTGATCGTCGCGCTCAGTGGCGTGCGCAACCGCTACGACGCGCTGATGGAGGACGCGGCCGGCGGGCCCGGCGCCACGCTGGGCCAGCGCCTCTACGTCGCCCGCAACCGCGCGAAGCTGAGCACCAAGGAAGCCGCCAACGGCGTCGGACTGCGCCGCGACCTGATCGAGGCCGTCGAGTCCGAGGAGCAGGCGAGCGAGTCGGAAAGCGCCAGGATCAAGGACCTCATCGCCGCGCTCGGCGGCTGAGCCTCAACCGAGGAACCGGTCGGCGCCCCCGGCGCGCACATACCGGACTGCGTTGGCCTGCCGGTAGCCGATGAAGCCGCCGCAGAGCGTCACCAGGAACAGGCCGAACAATCCCGGCATCGCGCCGAGCCACCGGGCGCCCGGGCCGGCGGGACGCGTCGCCGACGGCAGACCCGACCGCATCGCGGCACCGCTGGCGAGATTCGATCCCGGCAGTGCGGGCGCGTTGAAGCCCGGCGGGACGATCATCGGGCCGCCCGACGCGGACGAGGGCAGCGCGGCCTGGATCCCGAACAACCCCGGCGATGGCGCGGTGCCCGCGGGCGCCCCCGGCACCACGGCGGGCAGTGGTGCCATCCCCACCACGGACGCCGGGACCGGCGGCGGCGGCGGCGGGACGATCATCGGCACCTCGAGCACGCCGGGTGCCCCCGCGCTGAACCGCCCGGGTTCACCGGCGCCACTTCCGGCATCGGCCACCGGGTCCACGTCGGCGGGCCCACCCCGGAAGGTCGGGCCGGGTGGCTCCGGTTCGGGTTCGGGCTGGGCGGAGAACAGCGACACCTCTGCGGAGACGCCCGCGACCCGCAGTCCCACGCAGTTCGACCCGGAACACGTGTCGGGCTTGCGTTCGCTGTCGGCGCCCACCGAGACGCGCAGTTGTGGAATCGGCAGGTTGCGCCGGCCGCCGGGCACCCTGATGTCGATGCGGCCGGGCTCGCGAGCGCCGTAGCCGTCGGGTTTCTCGTTCTTGCGGTCGCCGTCGCGGTCGAGGCTGATGCCGAATGACCGCCGCTTGCGCTGACTGCCGGAGCCGTCGTCGTTGCGGGACCCGAGCCTCAATCCGGGCTTGCGGTCGGCATCGCGTTTGCCGGACAAACTGCTGTCGCGATTGCCCGCGTCGTCGGACAGACCGGGGTCGGCAATCGCGACGCCGGCTGCGGGACCAGCCACCACCAGTCCGCCCACGACCACGCCGGCACACATCAGCGGGCGCAACGACGGCATTGCCATGCGACCCTCGCTCCCCCGGTGAGCGATTGCTATACCACAGACCCACCGCGCTCATTTTCACATATTGATGGCCTTAGGCGGTAGCTGTCGGACATCGCCGGTCATCGATGCCCGCACTCGGCGCCGCTCCCGGCGGCGACGCCCAGGTCAGGTAGGGTGCCGAGGTGGCCAACCGCGACCATGGCGACCCCGGTGACGCCCCGTCCATCCCCCCGCCCCTGGGCGAGGTGCCGCGCGCCGTTCGCCCGTCGGCCGCCGAAGAGGCCCGCACCATCGCCGCCTCCACCAACACCGCGACGCTGGCCACGCTCACCGGGGACGGCGACCCGTGGGCGTCGTTCGTCACCTACGGACTGCACGGCGGCGCGCCCGTGCTGTGCGTCTCCAACCTGGCCGAACACGGCCGCAACCTCGACGGCGATCCGCGGGCCAGCCTGGCGATCGTGGCGCCGGCCACCGACACCGACCCGCTGGCCAGCGGCCGGGTGACACTTGCAGGCGTGGCCGAACGGCCGACCGGTGCGGAGCGTGACGCCGCCCGCGAGGCGCACCTCGCGGCCGTCGCGGCCGCCAAGTACTACATCGACTACAGCGACTTCACGCTGTGGGTGCTGCGGGTGCAGCGGGTCCGGTGGGTCGGCGGATACGGCCGGATGGAGTCCACCTCCGGCGCCGAGTACGCGGCCGCCGAGCCCGATCCGGTGCAGCCGCGGGCCGCAGGCGCCGTCGCCCATCTCAACGCCGATCATGCCGAAGCGCTGCTGGCGATGGCCGCCTCCCTCGGCGGCTACCCCGACGCGACGGCCGCCACCTGCACGGGCGCCGACCGTTACGGCCTCGACCTGCGGGTGACCACGCCCCGCGGCGTGGCGTATCCCCGGATCGGTTACGCGGCGCCCATCGATTCGTTCGACGAACTGCGCTCGGCGGCGGTCGAACTGACCCGCCGCGCCCGCGGGACCCGCTGACCCTGCAATACGATCGCCGGTATGTCTGCTGCGACCGGGCGTCCGGACACCTGGCAAGCCGCCTTCGACCTGATCCGCACCCGCGGTTACGAGCACCGCGCCGAGCCGTTCCGGCTGGCGAGCGGACAGCTCAGTCACGATTACATCGACGGTAAGTACGCCGTCGACAACGGTGAGCGGCTGACGGTGGTGAGCCGTGCGGTCGCGGACCTGGCGGCGATGAACGGCATCGAGTTCGACGCCGTCGGCGGGCTCACCATGGGCGCGGACCCGCTCGCCCACGGCGTGGCGATGGTGACCGGGGCCGCGTGGTTCTCGGTGCGCAAGGAGCAGAAGCAGCGCGGCCGCGAGCAGTGGATCGAGGGCACCCGCATCGAGCCCGGCATGCGGGTGCTGCTGGTCGACGACGTGATCAGCACCGGCGGATCGACGGCTCTCGCGCTGGACCGGGTGACCGCGGCGGGGGCCGTGGCCACCGGCGTCATCCCGATGGTCGACCGCGGCGACGTCGCGGCGGGGCTGTTCGCCGAACGCAATGTGCCGTTCGTCGCGCTGGTCACCTACCGCGATCTGGGAATCGAACCGGTCAAGGCGGTGTGAGTCCCGATGGCCGATGACGACGCCAAGGCCCGCTTCGCGGACGCGCCTTCGGCGGTGCTGGCCACGATAAGCCCCGACGGCGCACCGCATCTGGTGCCGGTGGTGTTCGCCGTGTCGGGCGACACGATCTACACCGCGGTGGACGCCAAGCGCAAGACCACCCAGCGGCTGCGGCGGCTGGCCAACATCGAGGCCGATCCGCGGGTGACCCTGCTCGTGGACCACTACACCGACGACTGGACGCAGCTGTGGTGGGTGCGCGCCGACGGCGAGGCGACGGTGCATCACAGCGGCGTCGAGATGGCGGCCGGATATTCCTTGTTGCGCCACAAGTACGTTCAATACCAGCGCCTCGCCCTCGACGGTCCGGTGGTGACCGTCGCGGTGCGGCGGTGGTCGTCGTGGCAGGCCTGATCCGGCTGCGCAACGGCGCGCACGGATACGGCGCCGTGTCGAAGCTGCTGCACTGGCTGACCGTCGCGGTGATCGTCGCGCAGTTCGCGGTGGGCGCGACGATGGGACCCGACGAGGCCGCGCTCGACCGCGAGATGGACCGTATCGACGAACTCGAGGAGCGCGGCGAGGAGCAGGCCGAACAGCAGGGCGAAGCGGCCGAGGAACGATTCGAGAACGAGATCGACCGCCTCGAGGACGAACTCGACGTCCGTGAGGACGACTACGTGGGCGACGCATTCGGCGAGGTGGTCTCGGGCACCTTCACCGGCGACGGGGTGTCGTTACCGGAACTGCATGTCTCGCTTGGGCTCTCACTGATCGCACTGGGCGTGCTGCGGATCGTCTGGCGCGCCGTCGCCGGGCTGCCGCCGTGGGCCGAGCACCTCACCGCAGGTGAGCGCGCCCTCGAGGGCGCACTGGAGAAGGCGCTGCTGGCACTGCTGTTCGTGGTGCCCGCAACCGGCCTCGCGGTGCTCGCCCTCGGTCACGACTGGGTGCCGCTGCACGTGGCCGCCCAGGTCGCGCTGCTGCTGGCGATCGCCCTGCACGTCGGGCTGGTGCTCAAGCACACCGTCGTCCGGCGCAACCGGCACCTGTCCCGCATGCTCTGACGGTCGTATGGTGAGCCGATGAGCGAGAGGCCGCGCAGACGCCCCCGGCAGTCGCGGTCCCGCGCGACGGTGGACGTGGTGCTCGAAGCCGCCGCGCAGATGTTCGACCGCGAGGGTCTGGCCACCACCACCAACCGGATCGCCGAGCGGGCGGGCGTCTCGATCGGCTCGCTGTATCAGTACTTCCCGAACAAACATGCGCTGCTCGACGCGCTGGCCGAGCGGCACGTCCGGGAGGCAGGCACGCGGCTGGACCGGGTGTTCGACCGGCTGCGCGTGCAGCGGCCGCCGTTCGACGAGACGATGCGCGCGGTGCTCGACGAGATCGTCGCACTGCACGGCGACCGGCCCGCCCTGCACGGCCTGATGCACCGGCTCGGGCCGCGCCGGCCGGCCGACCTCGTGGCGATGAAGGCCTTCGAGGACCGGCTCGCCGCCGAGATCGCCCACCACCTCGACCGCTGCGGGCGCGGCGGTGCGGACACCGCGGTCACGGCTCAGACCCTGGTGCACGCGATCGACGCCCATCTGCACCGGGTGCAGACCCGGCAGAAACCGGACGCCGCCGAGCTGATGACTCTGGTGGACCGGCTCACGCCGGTGTGAGCTGGTCGCGGACGGCGAGCAACACCTCCTGCAGCCGGCCCAGTCCGGGCTGCTCGACGGGATAGTGGCCGCACTCCTGCAGCAGTGTCAGCGATTTGGGGCCGGGCAGCCGGTCGAAGAAGTCGATGCTGAGCCGCGGCGGAGTCCAGCGGTCGGCGTCCGGGTGCACCAGGGTGACGGGCGCGGCGTCGAACGTCTCCGGTGCGGTGTGGCGGAAGTCGAGCCAGCTCGACAGGAAACCCAGCGGTACCCGCACCCCGCCGCCGCGGGGGTCGCGGGCACACAGCCGCGACAGCGCGGGGTCGCGGCTCATCGACCCCATGTCGACCAGCCATCGGATCGGCACGCGAACCCGCCCGCAGAGCGGGTCGATGGTGCGCAGCACGGCCGGCGCGGCGGGGCCGGTCCAGGCGTGCCGCGGGACCGCCCGGCGCACCGCCGGGTCGGTGGGATCGATCAGGCACGTCGCCACCACGTGGGCGACGTCGCGGGTGCGGGCGGCGACCTCGTAGCCCAGCAGTCCGCCCATGCTGGCGCCGAACACCACCAGCGGCCGGTCGTCGCGCGCGCGTTCGGCGCGCACCAGGTGACACAGCAGGTCGACCCAGTCGGGGTAGCGCACGTCGCCGGGCCGGGGTTCGACGGTGTCGCCGTAGAGCGGGAGGTCCGGGGCGAGCACCTCGACGCCGTGGCGGGCGGCCAGCGCCGCCAGCGGCCACAGCGCCCCCGACCAGCCTCCGCCGCCGTGGATCACCAGCACCCGGACCGCGGCGCCGGGGGCGGCGGCCCTCGCGATGTGCACGATGCGGCCCCGCCACGGCCACCACGTCGGGGTCGGCGCGGTCATCGGTTCGGGACGGAACTCTGCGGGCAGGAAGCGGGCGTAGTCGCGGTGATCCATGCGTCAAGCCTCAATCACGTTTCCTCACAGCACAACTCGCGTTCGGTGTCGATCATCGCCGTCGCCGCACGGCCGCTGGGCTGCCCTTTTACCGGAGACCGCGGGTGCTGTCAGGAACTGCTCACATTCGAGCCCGTGCACCGGCCACCCTTGTGCTGCCGTTGCCATCGGAGAATTCTTGACGGTGCACCGGGCGACGCGGCCCGGGCGAAGGGATCGTCATGGCCGACAGGACGACAACCTCCCACGGCGGCGCCTCCGCCGTCATCACCGCGGACCGGCCCGCGGCCATCCGCAACGTCGCCCTCGTCGGCCCCTCCGGTGCGGGCAAGACGACGCTCGTCGAGGCGCTGCTGGTCGCCGGCGGTGTGCTCAACCGCGCCGGCTCGGTGACAGAGGGCACCACCGTCTGCGACAGCGACGAGGCGGAGATCGCGCAGCAGCGGTCGGTCGGCCTGGCGCTGGCGTCGCTGCGGCACCGCGACGTCAAGATCAACCTGATCGACACCCCGGGGTACGCCGACTTCGTCGGTGAACTGCGCGCCGGCTTGCGGGCCGCGGACTGCGCGCTGTTCGTGATCGCCGCGAACGAGGGCGTCGACGAGCCGACGCGGTCGCTGTGGCTGGAGTGCAGCGCGGTGGGCATGCCGAGGGCGGTGGTGGTCACCAAGCTCGACCACGCCAGGGCCAGCTACTCCGGCGCGCTGGCCGCCGCACAGGATGCGTTCGGCGACAGGGTTCTCCCGCTGTACCTGCCTGCCGGCGACGGGCTGGTCGGGCTGCTCGCCCGCACTTCCGACGACGACGACCGGGTCGGGGAGCTGCGCGGCGGCCTGATCGAGGGCATCATCGAGGAGTCCGAAGACGAGACCCTGATGGAGCGCTACCTCGGCGGCGAGGACATCGACGAGTCGGTGTTGATCGAGGACCTCGAGAAAGCCGTCGCCCGTGCGTCGTTCTTCCCCGTGATCCCGGTGTGCAGCACCACCGGCACCGGCACCCTGGAACTGCTCGACGTCGTCGCGCGCGGCTTCCCGTCGCCGCCCGAACACCTACTCCCGGAGGTGTTCACGCCGCAGGGCGCCGACCACGCCGCGCTGTGCTGCGACCCGGACGGCCCGCTGCTCGCCGAGGTGGTGAAGACCACGTCGGATCCCTATGTCGGCAGGGTGAGCCTGGCCCGGGTGTTCTCCGGGACGATCAGGCCCGACATGACGGTGCACGTGTCGGGCCATTTCTCGTCCTTCTTCGGCGCCGGACCCGCCGACCACGACGACGACGATCGTGTCTGCGCGCTGTCCTTTCCGCTCGGCCGCCAACAGCGCCCCGCCCCGTCGGTGATCGCGGGCGACATCTGTGCGATCGGCCGTCTCAGCCATGCCGAGACCGGAGACACATTGTCCGGCAAGGACACTCCGCTGGTGCTCAAACCTTGGACGATGCCCGAGCCGCTGCTGCCGATCGCGGTGGCGCCCCGCGCCAGGACCGACGAGGACAAGCTGGCGGTCGGCCTGGCCCGGTTGTCCGCCGAGGACCCCACCCTGCGCGTCGAGCAGAACCCGGAGACGCACCAGCTGGTGCTGTGGTGCATGGGCGAGGCGCACTCCCACGTCGTGCTCGATGCGCTGGCCCGCCGCTACGGCGTCACCGTCGACGTCGTGGAACTGCGGGTGCCGCTGCGCGAGACGTTCGGCGCCGCGGCGAAAGGCCACGGCAGGCACGTCAAACAGTCCGGCGGCCACGGTCAGTACGCGGTGTGCGACATCGAGGTCGAGCCGCTGCCCGCCGGTTCGGGCTTCGAGTTCGTCGACCGGGTCGTCGGCGGCGCGGTGCCGCGTCAGTTCATCCCCAGCGTGGAGAAGGGCCTCCGGGCGCAGATGGCCAAGGGCCTCACCGGCAACGGCGCAGCCGGATACCCGGTCGTCGACATCAGGGTGACGCTGGTCGACGGCAAGGCCCACAGCGTCGACTCGTCGGACTTCGCATTCCAGACGGCCGGCGCGCTGGCGTTGCGCGACGCGGCAGCGGCGACGAGCATCGCCGCGCTCGAACCGGTCGACGAGGTGTCGGTGCTGATCCCCGACGATCTGGTGGGCGCGGTGATGAGCGACCTGTCCGCACGTCGCGGCCGGGTGCTGGGCACCGAGACCGTGGGCGGGGACCGCACGCTGGTGAAGGCCGACGTGCCCCAGATCGAGCTGACCCGCTACGCGATCGACCTGCGGTCGCTGTCCCACGGCGCCGGTTCGTTCACCCGTCGTTTCACGCGGTACGAGCCGATGCCGGAGTCGGCGGCCGCCAAGGCGCGCGCGGCGAGCTGATCGGGCGGCCTCGACTCAAGCGGAGGCCTGGTAGTGCTCCGGCTTGCCCGCCCACTCCTCCGGTTCGACGCCGAAGGTGTTCAGCGCGGTCGCCAGCACCCCGTATCCGCCCGCGGTGAACAGCAGGTCCATCCGCTGCCGGTCGTCGAGGCACTCCCCCAACGCCTCCCAGGTGCCCGGGGTGATCCGCGACCCGTCGTGGAGTTCGTCGACGGCCGCCAGCACGGCGCGGTCGAACGCGCCGGACGCCTCTCCGGTGCGGGCGGCCTCCACGTCGGCGTCGGTCAGGCCGGCCTGCTTGCCGATCGCGACGTGGTGCACCCACTCGTAGCGGCACCCGTGGCGGTGGGCGACCCGCAGGATCGCCAGTTCCCGCTCGCGCGCCGGCAGCGACGAACCCTCCATCAGATAGGTGTTGAACGGCAGAAACTTGCCCGCGAGTTCCGGGTGGCGCACGAGCGTCGCCAGTGCGTTCCCGGCGTCGGTGGGGTTGCGCCGCTCCGGCGACACGGTGCCCTCCAGGGCGCGGTCGGTGTCGTCGTCCCACTCGTCGGCCGGTAGTGGCGTCAGCATCGGGTGTCCTCTCGGCGTGGCTCTCGTTAGTCAGTCTATGCATTGAGCCGCCGCCGCGGGCGAGTGACCTGCATCGCAGTGGCGCCGCCGCGTGATGTGCGCCGCACTGACTTGCGGCGGACGGACGTGGGTTGAAAAAGTTAGGCCACTTTAACTGTTGGAATCGTCATTAACTTATATATGCTGACGGCCGAGGTGACGACCATCCGGGGAGGGAGCACCTGTGGGTACCGGTCTGCAAGAACGGTTCCGGCATTGGCGGTGGGATCCGCCCGTGAAGACGGCGAGCGTGATCACCATCTTGATCATGGTGGTGGTCCTGGCCGTGGTGTGGCTGCAGTTCCGGGGGGCCTTCACCCCGCAGACGCGGCTCACCCTGATGGCCGACCGCGCCGGCCTCAACACCGACCCGGGTTCCAAGGTCACCTACAACGGCGTGCAGATCGGGCGGGTGGCCGAGGTCGAGCCGGAGAGCGTCGGCAACGAACCGCGGGCCAGGCTGCTGCTCGACATCGATCCGGAGTACATGTCGCTCATCCCGGCCAATGTGGACGTCGACATCAAGGCCTCCACGGTGTTCGGCAACAAGTTCGTGTCGTTCTCGACGCCGGAGAACCCGGTGCCGCAGCGGCTGAACCCGGCCGAGGTGGTCGACGTGACCGGCGTGACCACCGAGTTCAACACGCTGTTCGAAACGGTGGTCGAGGTCGCCCAGCAGGTCGACCCGATCAAGCTGAACCAGACGCTGACCGCGGCGGCCGAGGCGCTCGACGGCCTCGGTGACCGGTTCGGCCAGTCGGTGGTCAACGGCAACGAGATCCTGGCCGACGTGAACCCGCAGATGCCCCAGCTCCGCCGCGACGTCCAAGGGTTGGCCGACCTCGGTGAGGTCTACGCCGACGCGGCGCCCGACCTATTCGACGGGCTGGAGAACGCGGTGACCACCGCGCGCACCCTGAACCAGGAGCGCGGCAACCTCGATGCGGCGCTGATGGCCGCGGTCGGATTCGGCAACACCGGCGGCGACGTGCTCGAGCGCGGCGGCCCGTACCTGGTTCGCGGGTCCGAGGACCTGATCCGCACCTCGGCGACGCTCGACGAGTACAGCCCCGCGCTGTACTGCACCATCCGCAACTGGCACGACAACGAGCCCAAGTTCACCGAGTTCAACGGCGGCAACGGCTATTCGGTGAACCTGCACAACACGCTCGTCGGCGCGGCCAACCCGTGGGTGTACCCCGACAACCTGCCGCGGGTGAACGCCAAGGGCGGCCCCGAGGGCCGTCCCGGCTGCTGGCAGAAGGTCACCCGCGACCTGTTCCCCGCGCCGTACCTGGTGATGGACACCGGCGCCTCACTCGCCCCGTACAACCACATCGAACTCGGCCAGCCCATCGCCATCGAGTACGTGTGGGGACGCCAGATCGGCGAGAACACGATCAACCCGTAGCGGACCCGCTACGGCTGGCGCACCACGGCCTCGAGTTCGGCTTCGTAGGCGCCTTCCTCGCGGCCGAGGGCGATGGTGGCCGCCACCATCGCGGCGATCGCGACGACCAGGGCGGCGGGCTCCCATCCGGTGATCGACAGGTGTTCGCCGAGCAGCACCGAGCCAAGTACGACGGCGACCGCCGGTTCGAGCACGAGCATCGTCGGCACCGAGGTCTGCAGCGAGCCCGCGTGGAAGGCCGACTGCTGCAACAGCGTCGCGCCCACACCGAGCAGGATGACGAGGTACAGCGCGGGCGTGGTCAGCACCGATTCCACCCTGCCCTCGGTGATGTTGTGCATGACGATCTTGGTGAGCACCGCCACCACACCGAAGAGCACGCCGACCGCGACGGCCAGCAGCACCGCGCGCCGCCAGTCGACGGCGCGGACCGCGATGGCGATGCAGCCCAGCACCGCCGCGCCGCACACCACCGCCACCCCCACGGTCACCGGGACCGAGACGTCGTAGTCGCCCGCCTTGGCCTTGGCCAGCGCCACGAACACCGTCAGCGCAGCGGTCAGCAGCACCGCCCACAGCCATTCGGCGCGGCTGACCCGCCGGCCTGCCAGCCGTGCGCTCAGCGGAAGCGCGAACAGCAGGGCGGACACCAGGATCGGTTGCACCAGGATCAGCGACCCGTAGCCGAGTGCCAGCGCCTGGAACACGAACCCGGCGACGGCGGACCCGGTGCCTGCCCACCACAGCGGGCGACGCACCAGCGTCATCAACATCAGGGTGCTGACGCCCTTCTCCGGTGGCACGTCCATCGTGGCGCGCTGCCGCACGACGATCCCGACCGCCATGAACACCGCTGCGAGCAGTGCGAAGAGCACCGCCAAACCATGGCCCACCAAGCCGCGCACCCCTTCCGGTCCTGCCGCCGTCGGCGGGCAGCACCCACCACCGTAGGCGGAGTGCGGCGCGGGGGCTCCGCGGGCGCGGGGTCAGTCCGCGCGGAAGGTGGCGGGCAGCGCGGCGGGTCCCCGGATGGCCGCGGTGTCACGCCACCGGACCGGGCCGGTCAGCACCGGCTCACGTCCGAGCACCTCGCGCAGCGCGACCGTCAGCTCGAGCTGTGCCAGCGCGGCGCCGAGGCAGTAGTGCGCGCCGTATCCGAACGACAGCGGCGACGGGCCGGTGCGGTCGAGCCGGAAGCCGGCCGGATCCTCGAACACGGCGGGATCCCGGTTGGCCGCGGCGATCACCACCAGCACGCTTTCGCCGGCCCTGATGTGGGCGCCGCCCAGCCGGTGGTCGGTGGTGGCCGCCCGCACGGTCGACTGCACCGGGCCGTCGAGCCGCAACAGCTCGGTCACCAGCGCCGGGTCCGCCGGGTCGATCGCGTCGGCGGGTCGGGTGCCGTCGGCGCCGGGGGTCAGCAACCGCACCAGACCGGTGCCCAGCAGGTTGGCGGTGGTCTCGTGGCCGGCGACCGCGACGAGGATCGCCGTCATCGCGACCTCCTCGAGCAGCAACGCGTGATCCGCGGCGATGAAGCTCAGCAGGTCGTCGCCCTGATGCGTCCGCCGGTCGGCGACCAGGGGCAGGAACTCCGACATCAGCGTGGCCGAAGCCGTTGCGCCCGCGCTGATCTCGGCGGGATCGGCGAGCGTGCCCAGCGTGCGGATGATCACCGGCGACATGTCGCGGACCAGCTGCAGGGTCTCCGGGCCCAGGTCGAGCCATTCGCCGATCACGGCGAGCGGGAGCGGCAGCGCGATGTCGGACATCAGGTCGAGCTCGGCACCGGCGGGGTGGTGGCCGACCACCGCGGCCGCGATCCCCTCGACTCCCGCCGTGAGCCCCGTGACGTAGGACCGGGTGAACACGTCGCGCACCGAATCGCGCAGCCGCTGGTGGTCGGGCCCGTCGGCGAACAGCATCGAGCTCTTGGTGAACTCCGCGGCGAAGGCGTCCATCGACGCGCGCGCGACCTGGCCGGCCATCGGGTCGCTGCTCCAGCCGGGCCCGCCGAGCACCTGCCGGCTCACCTCGAAGCCGAGCACCAGCCAGGCCTGCGCCGTGTCGTCCCAGACGACGTCGCCCTCGGCGCGCCGGGCCTCGTAGAACGGGTAGGGATCCGCCGCGTCCCAGGGCAGCCGGGCGCCGGTGAGGCCTCCCGCATCAGTGGTGGTCATGGTCGTCCGTTCCGTAGGGCAGGCCGCGGTCGCGGACCCAGGCGTCGTGCCTGCGGCCGAGTTCACTCACCGGCGGCGCCACGCCGTCCTGGTCGTCGAGCTGCGCCCTGGCGTGGAAGGACGCGCGCAGCGCGGTGAAGATCGCGTTCATCGACAGGTTGAGCCTCGAGAAGAACACGAAGTCGGGCGGCACCGACATCCGGCGCATCGGGTGGTCCGCCGCGCGCACGTCGATCATCGAGTTCACCGCCCGTGCGGACGCCTGCTCGGTGTACATGACCGGTTGGTCGGCCAGCAGTTCGTAGAGGATCTCCGCGAACCACCCGTAGGCGTCGTCGGCACTGAGCGTGGATTCCTCGGTGAAGAAACCACTTTCGACCATGAGGCCGCGCAGGTCGTCCCTGCGGCCGTCGATGGTGGCCCGCACCACGCCGACGATGAGGCGGCGCTGCTGCTCGGTGAGCACCTTGACGCAGCCGAAGTCGACGAAGCCGACCGTCCCGTCGGCGTTGAAGCGGTAGTTACCGGGATGCGGGTCGGCGTGGAAGAGGTTGGAGTGCCGGTAGGAGCCGGTGGCGAACCGGGCGATCACCTCGGCCCAGCAGTTCTTCAGCTCCTGGTCGGCCTCCTGCGCTGCGGCCCAGTCCATTCCGTCCATGTACGTCATGGTCAGCACCCGGTCGCCCGAGGCGGACGGGACCACCTCGGGGATCCTGATGAACGGATGCCTGCGGTACAGGTCGCCGAACGCGGCGATGTTCGCGGCCTCGCGCCGGTAGTCGACCTCCTCACCGATCCGCGCGGCGATCTCGTCGGCGGCACTCTCGATGTCGGGCATCGCGGCGCCCATGGCGCCCGCGGCCCCCGCGGCGAAGCGGAAGACGGTGGAGAGCAGCTCGGTGTTCGACAAATCGTCCCGGATTGCCTGGGCGACACCGGGATACTGGATCTTCACGGCGACCTTCCTGCCGTCGGGCAGCACCGCGCGGTGCACCTGCCCGATGGAGGCCGCCGCCATGGGGTCGGGTGAGAACTCGGCGAACACTTCCTCGACCGACCGAGGTCGGCCTCGAGCACCGACCTGGCCAGCGCGGGGTCCATCGGCGGCGCGTCGGCCTGCAGGCGGGTGAGCGCCCGCTGATAGGGCGACAGTTCCCCGCCGCCGACGGCCTGCGCGTCGACCATCGACATCAACTGGCCCGCCTTCATCAGCACCCCCTTGGAGTGGCCGAGGAGGTCGGCGTAGCGCTCGGCGGTGCGTTCATGGAAGCGCTCGACAGCGGTCGCGTCACCGGCCCGCTCCCGCAGCGCGGCCACCATCCGGCCACCCGCGGCCCTGGCGGTGAAGCCGGCCACCGGCATCGTGCGGCGCATCCGGCCCCGGGGAACCGGGCGGTCGGTGTCGGCCATGACATCCCCCTGACAGGCCCTGATACAGTGACCTAGTACAGAACATAATAGGTCACTTATGGAGTCGTCAATGGTGGAGCAGTCGACCAAGGAGCGTCTGGTCACCGAGGCCATGCGGTTGTTCGGCGAGCAGGGCTACCGGGCGACGAGCATCACCCAGATCGAGAAGGCCGCCGGACTCGTGCCCGGGTGCGGGGCGCTCTACAACCACTTCAAGTCCAAGGAAGCGCTGCTGCGGGCCGGGATCGACCGGCAACTCGATCGCCGGCGCGCGATGGCCGACATCAGCGCGGTATTCGCCGGGCAGGGCGACCTGCGCACCGAACTCACGCTGCTGTGCCGGTATCTGATGAACGTGCTGGACCGTGAGAGCCAGTTCCTGCAGGTCGCCGCGCGCACTCCGGCCGAGCAGTCCGCCGGCGTCGACGAGGCGTACGCGGCACTGATCGACGGCCTCTACAGCGAACTCGCGGGCTGGATCCGGGGCTGCGCGCCGGCCCTCGACGAGCCCGCCGCCCGGCGGATCGCCGTGGTCGCCGTCAACGCGCTGCTCGGCAAGCGGGCCACCCGGCTGGTGTTCCACGCGCCGCAGGCCGACACCCCGGACGAGGAGTACGTCGCGGACTGGACGGCGATGGTCGCCGACCGGATCGAGTCGGTCCGCTGACGTGGTACTAGCTGGCTTCGCGATCGGCGACCGGGCGCAGATGCGGCCGGGGCGCCGACGGCGCGATCCGGTCGTTGACGCCGGCCACCACCGAGTCGACGCGGGTCACCGCCTTGTCGCAGAGGCCGCGGACCCGGTCGCCGGCGGTGTCGACGTCGTCGGCGGCGCTGAGCAGGTAGGCCCGCACGTTCAGCCGAAGTCGCTCGCCGCGCCGGCGGATCCCCTGGCGCAGGCGGTCGTCCACCTCGAGGTTGACGTATGGCAACAGCCGGATCTTCATGTGTGCTCCCGATCGTCGGATGCTTGGGCCAACCCTAACGCGCAGGTGGCCGACGGAGAAGATGACGTGGGGCGGACCAGCAACCTCGCGGGGTGTGGCGTGGGTCACTCGGCGGTCAGGCCGGTGCGCCCTGCCATTCCGTGAGCGTCCAGCCCTGCTGCGGGCTGCCGGTGAGCACCACCCGGCCGGTGTTCTGCAGCGGCTCGCTGCGCAACAGCGACGGGTCCGGGTCGTCGACGTTCATCATCACCCACAACATGATCGCCGCCCCGTGCGAGAACGCGACGGGATGCCGGGCGCCGCTGTCCTGGATCTGGCGCACCGCGTCGTCGAAGCGGGCGTCGAACTCGTTGCCGTCCATCGATCCGGGGATGCGGGCCGACCGGTCGCCGGTCAGCCAGCGCTGCGGCGCCGAGAAATAGTCCGCCGCATCGGCCTCGGGTAGGCCCTCGTACTTCCCCGCCTCCACCTCACGCAGGCCGGGCAGCACCGTGACGGCTTCGCCGA
Organism: Mycobacterium hippophais; assembly: GCF_027529605.1. Lineage (NCBI taxonomy): Bacteria > Bacillati > Actinomycetota > Actinomycetes > Mycobacteriales > Mycobacteriaceae > Mycobacterium > Mycobacterium hippophais. The sequence continues at coordinate 96,431 of NZ_JAPZPY010000011.1, forward strand.
GCGCCGCCGACATCGGCTGGGCCGTCTGCTGCGTGCGGACCATCGTCGAGGCGAAGACGGCGTCGTAGCCGTTGCCGCTCAGATGCGCCGCCGCGGCCGCCGCCTGCTCGCGGCCGAGTCCGGTCAGGCCCGGGCCGGGCGTCGAGGTGTCGATCAGGCCGGAGGCGTTGCCCTCGGACTGCGCGTGCCGGATGAACGTCAGCGTGATCGTCGCGGTGCCCGCCGTCGGGCCGCCCGCAACCGCCGACGGGGCGCCGGCGATGGTGATCGTCAGAGCGGCCAAAGCTGCGAGTATCCGGCGCATCCCGTGATGGTGGCAGAGTCCTGCTCGCCGGTGCCCGGCTACACCCGGACCGGCGCGTCCTCGCCTGCGTTGCGGGCCAGGCGGCGGTTCAGCTTGTCGCCCTCGATGTCGAGGTCGGGCAGGAAGCCGGCCAGCCGCCGAGGCAGCCACCAGGCGCGGTCGCCCAGCATCGACATCACCGCAGGCACCACGGTCATCCGCACCACGAACGCGTCGATCAGCACGCCGAACGCCAGCGCGAAGCCCATCTGCTTGATCATCGGGTCGGCGTTGAACACAAAGCCGGCGAACACCGCCATCATGATCACCGCGGCCGCCGCGACCACCCGGCTGGCCTGGGCGAACCCGTGGGTGACCGCATCGTCGCCGCGGTGGCCGTGCACGTGGGCCTCCTTCATCGACGAGACCAGGAACACCTCGTAATCCATTGCCAGGCCGTACAACACGCCGATGACGATGATCGGCAGCAGGCTCAGGATCGGCCCGGTGGCGCTCAGCCCGATGAACTGCTGGAACCAGCCCCACTGGAACAGCGCGGTGGTGGCGCCGAACGTCGCGATCACGCTGAGCAGGAAGCCCACCGTCGCCTTGACGGGCACCGCGATCGAGCGGAACACCACCAGCAGCACCAGCAGGGACAGGCCGACGACGACGGCGATGTACAGCGGGATCGCCTCGGCCAGCCGGTCGGTGGTGTCGATGCCCATCGCGGTCACACCGGTGACACCGAGGTCGACGTCGCGCAGTTCCGACAGCGGTCCGGCGTGCGCCCGGATGTCGCGCACCAGCTGGGCGGTCGCGTCATCCGTTGGGCCCGCGGTGGGCACCACCGAGAACACGGCGGTGTCGGCGGTGTCGCTGACGGTGCCCAGGCTGACCGACTCCACGCCGGGCATCCGGCGCAGGTCGTTGTAGGTGTCGACGAGGTCGGCCGTGGTGAGCGCCCCGCTCGCGGCCGGTTCGGCGATCACCACCAGGGGCCCGTTGAAGCCCGCGCCGTAATGCTCGCCGACCAGGTCGTAGCTCGCCCGCTGCGGGGTGCCCTCGTTGTAGCTGCCACCGTCGGGCAGGCCGAGTGACATGTTCAGTGCGGGCAACGCGAGCAGGCCGGTGACGACGACGCCGGCGATCGCGACCGGCACACGGTGCCGCAGCACCGCTCCCACCCACGCCGAGGCGAACCGGTGATTTCCGGTGTCGCTGTCGGACGCCGCGGCCTCGTCGCGGGCCTTCGCCGAGCAGATCCGCTCGCCGACCAGGCCGAGCAGCGCAGGCAGCAGGGTGATCGCGGAGGCGACGGCGACCACCACCGTCGCCGCGGCGGCCAGCGCCATCGGCGTCAGCAGCGAGATACCGACCACGGTCAGCGCCACCAGCGCGATGACGACCGTGGTGCCCGCGAAGACCACCGCGCTGCCCGCAGTGCCGATGGCCCGCGCCGCGGCGTCGGCCGCCGACAGGCCACGGTCGAGGATGAGGCGGCGCTGCCGGTTGACGATGAACATGGCGTAGTCGATGCCGACGGCGAGGCCGAGCATCAACGCCAGCACGGCCGTCATCGACTGCATGTTCACCAGGTGCGAGAACAGGAAGGTGCCGCCCACCCCGATCGCGACGGCGGTCAGCGCGGTCACCAGCGGCAGCCCGGCGGCCACCAGGGAGCCGAGCGTGATCACCAGGACGAGTGCGGCCACCATCACGCCGATGACCTCGCCGACACCGATGATCTCGGGCATCTGCAGCATGCTCGCCGATGGCAGCACCTCGATGCCGTTCTGTCCCAACGCGTCCCGGGCGGCGTCGACGGTGTGCTCGATGGTGCCGGTCGGCAGCTCGGCGGTCTGCTTGTCGAACGAGAACTGGTAGAGCGCGGCGGCGCCGTCGGCCGAGACCACCACGCCGGGCACCGGTCGGCCGTCGACCAGCATCGGCTTCGGGGCGTTCTCCGGCGCCGGCGCGTGCACCTGCGCCTGCGCGATGGCCGCCGACGCGGCGAGCGTCGGGCCGGCCGGGCCCTTGGCCAGTTCGGCCCTGGCGATCTCGTTCGGGTCCAGCACGTGGTCGCTGTGCGCGATGGCGTCGACGGCGGCCAGTACGGCGTCGCGGTGCGCCGGGTCGTCGATGCGGGTGCCTGCCGGCGCGGCGAACGCGATCAGGCCCTGCCCGCCGGACGCCTCCGGCATCCGCTCGGCCAGCTGGTCGATGACCTGCTGGGCGGGCGTGCCGTTGATGCGCATCTCGTTGGAGACCTTGGGCGGGTTGACCGCGAGAATGCCTGCCACGACGGCGATCAGCGCCAGCCACACGCCGATGACGTGCCAGGGCCGGGCGAAGGCGTAGCGGCCCAGCCGGTGCAGAAGTGTCGACATGTAAGTGAGAGTAGGCTCCCGATATGGGAGTCGGCTATCGTTTGTCGCCAAGCCCACGTGGCTCCCGCGGACATGACCCGGGACACATGGACGGTGGTCAGCCGCGGGTGAGGCCCTTCTTGGCCTCCTTCACCACGGCGCCCGCGTCGCGGCCGGCCTGCTTGGCGGCGGCGTAGGCCTGCTCGGCCTCTTCGAGCGCCTCCTCCGCCCTGGCCAGCCGGTTGCGCGCGTCGTCGCGCTTGAGTCGCGCGGTGGCCAGGTCGCTCTGCCGCTCGGCGATCACCTCGTCGGCGTCGGCCTTGGCCCGCTCGGCGGCCGCGAGCACGGCCCGCGCCCGCTCCCGCCGCTCCTGCTCGGCGCGGTCCCGGTCGGCCTTCTCCCGGTCGGCGCCGTCCCGGTCGGCGCTGTTGTCGGGTGCAGGCGCAGGCGCGGGGGTGGCCTTCGGCGTGGCCCTGCTGCCGCGCGCCGTCGTGGAGACCTGCGAGATCTCGCCGAACTCGCCGAACCCCGACCACTGCTCGGCCTTGGCCAGCCGGCCGAGCCGGGCGGTGACGTCGGGGTCCGCCACGGCCGCCTGCAGGGTGTCGGTGACGTCATCGCGCAGCGCCGCCGACGGGTCGGCGATGCCCGCGACCCGGAACGCGGTGCGGGTCAGCTCCACGACGAGACGGCGCTGCTCGCCGGAGAACTGCCGGATGCGCTCACCATCCATCGTGGAGTGCGCGCTGCGCAGCCGCTCCCCCAGATCGGCCAGCCGCGACCTGACCTCGGGGTCGTCGTGGATCAGCCGGTTGACCACCCACGCCGAGGTGGTCGGCTTGCGCGACGCCGAGATCGCCTTGGCCCCTTCGGCGTCACCGCCCTGTTTGGCCTTCTTGGCCAGCTCTGTCCGCAGCGCGGTGAACTCCTCGGGCGCCGCCCGGTACAGCTCGTCGATCGCCTGATCGGTCGCACTGTCGGCCATCGGGCCATGATCCCGCGCCGGGCGTGGCGAATGCTAGACCGCCGCGCACACCTCGGGCGCGAGCAGCAGCACCGGCCAGTAGAGCACCGACTCGCCGAAGGCCACCAGATTGGCGCCCGCGGGCAGCGTGGCCTGCAGTCGCAGCTCGGCGAGCCGGGCGAACTCCGGCTGGAAGAAGGTGAACCCGATGCCGATCGCGAGATACGGGATCGCGAGCCACATGCCCAGCTCGAGCCATCCCGCGACGGTCAACTCGCGGGCGAGCAGGCGGCGCAGCGTGTCCACGGTCAGATCAGCGGGCGGTGGCGGCGGATGCGGCGGCGGACGTCGGCGAGCAGCACCAGGCTGCCGCCCTGCCGGATGAACGGCGGAAGGAACCTGTTGACCAGAGCGACTGTCCGGAAGAGCCTTTCGAACCATCGCTGCTCGGCGTCACTCCACCGCACACCCATGGCGTCGCGGAACACGGGGGCCAGGAAGCCGATGGTGAGGAACCTCAGCAGGCGCCGTGACGTCACCCGCAGCGGCGCGCGGATCATCTGCAGGTCGATCAGGTCCTCGAGGTAGGCGCGCACCGTGTCGTCGACGGCCACGCGTGCGCACGCGGTGTTCCAGTACTCGTCGAAACCGGCTCGGCTGGGCGGCCATTGGTCCTCGGTGACCTGAAGGGTGGTGCCGAGCGTCCACGCCGAGCGGTAGAACTGCTCGGACTGCTCGGGGGTCATCTCACCGCGCAGCAGCTGGTAGGTGTCCTCGAGCCCGACGAAAAGACATGCAGCGACCCACATCTGCAGGTCGCGGTCGAAGGCGTTGTAGCGCACCGCACTGCCCGGCTCGGACTTGACGTGGCGGTGGGCGCCGTTGACGGCCTCCCGCATCGCCGCCCGGTCGGCCTCGGTGCCGAGGATCGCGACCGCGAGGTACTGGAACGTCGTCCTGGCCCGCTTCCACGGATGCTTGAGCAGGTTGCCGGAGTCCACCTTGCTCTCCACCACGCCGTAGCCGACCCCCGGCGAGGAGAGTTGCATGATGACGTTGGCCGCGCCCGCGGCGAACGACCAGAAATCCATCGCGTCGGCCACGGTGACGGGTTCGTCGGACCAGCGCGCGGTGCGGCGCCTGATGGTGATGCGGGTGTCGCTGCTGGTGAACACGCGGTCCTCGACTGTCGGCTGGCTCTCCCCCGGCACTGCCATGTCCGCCAGCGTGCCACACCGGCGGCGCGCACGGGAACACATTCTCACGAAAACAGCCGTACACATCGACATCGCTCCTGCGCGGTATTCGACTGACAACAGCGGTTCTCATCGCAGCGATCCGCCCCGAGAGTTACGAACGCCCGTTAACATTCCGGTGGAGTGGATGGAGGGGACACCGATGGAGACCAAGCTTCGTCAGCTGCTGGCCTACAAGCTCAGCATCGCCGAGTTGATCGGCATCGCACTGCTGCTCGGCACGCCGTACCTGATCGTCGGCGTCATCTGGTCGAGCACCCACACCGAGCACCTGCGCGGCATGGAGGGCGCCGACCTGGCGATCTCGTTCCTGGGCTCGATCGCGTCCTGGCCGGTGCTGCTGTTCTCCAATGTCTGTATGACCTGAGCGTGCATGCCCCGAGCCGTCGGCTACCGTCGGGGCCATGTCCAACGTTGCCAACGATCCGATCGACGACGTGGCCGAGGGCGACGTCGTCGACGTCGACCGCGGGTCCGGTTCACGGCCGTACCAGGTGGTGTTCAAGAGCGCCGACGAGACGCCGCAGGGGACCGTCTTCACCGTCACGTTCCAGGACACCGACGGCGAGACCTTCCAGCAGGAGTATCCGGCGGGCACGGTTGTCGCCCGCTCGCTGGAGAGCAAGTGGGAGTCCCCGCAGAGCCCGACGCAGCACAACGGATAGCGCACACAGGGCGGGATCAGGGGTAGCCGCGGCCGCGGCGGGTACCCCCCGCGCCATGGCGAAGATCGGATACTTCCTCTCGTGTGAGCAGTACACCCCTGCCGAACTGGTGGACCAGGCCAAGCGTGCGGAGGCCGCGGGCTTCGAGTCCCTGTGGATCTCGGACCACTTCCACCCGTGGAACGACGAACAGGGCCAGAGCCCGTTCGTGTGGGGAGTGATCGGCGCGCTGTCACAGGTGACGTCGCTGCCCGTCGCGACCGGCGTCACCTGCCCGACCATGCGCATCCATCCCGCGATCATCGCGCAGGCCGCCGCCACCGCCGCCGTCCAGCTGGACGGCCGGTTCGTGCTGGGGGTCGGCAGCGGCGAGGCGCTCAACGAGCATGTGCTCGGCGACCACTGGCCGTCGGTCGGGGTGCGGCTGGAGATGCTCGAGGAGGCCGTCGACGTGATCCGGCTGCTGCACGGTGGCAAGGAGATCAGCCACCACGGCCTGCACTACGAGGTGCAGGAGGCCCGCATCTACACGCTGCCCGAGCAGCCGGTGCCCATCTACGTCTCGGGCTTCGGCCCGCAGGCCGCCGAGCTGGCCGGCCGCATCGGCGACGGCTTCGCCACCACGATGGCGGACGCCGAGCTGATCAAGACGTTCCGCGACTCCGGTGGCGGCGACAAGCCGGTGCAGGCGGGCACCAAGGTCAGCTGGGACCGCGACGCGGAGAAGGGCCTCGACGCCGCGCACCGGCTGTGGCCGAACGAGAGCCTGCCCGGCCAGCTCGCCCAGACACTCCCGCGCCCCGGCGACTTCGCCGACGCCGGCGCTCTGGTGCCGCGGGAGAAGGTCGCCGAGTCGGTGACATGCGGTCCGGATCCCGACAAGCACGCCGCGCAGGTGCGCGAGTACCTCGACGCCGGGGTCGACGAGGTCTTCGTCCAGCAGATCGGCCCGGACGTCGACGGCTTCTTCGAGTCCTGGCAGCGCGACGTGCTGCCGCAGCTGCGGTCCTAGCGCACCGGGCCGCCGAACAGGTCGAGCAGTTCACCGGTGCGCCACCAGATGAGCGCCGCCAGCACCACCAGCACCGCTGCCGTCACCCCGGCCTGGATCAGGTTGCGCCGCTCGCGGGGGGCGTAGGCGTACGCGGCGGCCACCGCCGCACCGGTGACCAGCCCGCCGATGTGGCCCTGCCAGCTGATGCCCTGCGAACTGATCAGCGGATAGACGAACGTGAACACGAGGTTCAGCACGATGATCGCCGCGATCCCGCGGATGTCCATGTTGAGCCGCTTCGCCACCACGAACGTCGCGCCGAACAGGCCGAACACCGCGCCGGATGCGCCCGCGGTGCCGGTGTTCAGCGGCGAGAGCAGGTAGACGAGCACCGAGCCGCCGAGTGCGCTCAGCCCGTAGAGCGCGCCGAAGCGCAGCCGGCCCAGCGCCGCTTCCAGCTGGGGTCCCACGAAGTAGAGCGCCAGCATGTTGAACAGCAGATGCGTGATGCCGTAGTGCAGGAACGCCGACGTCACCAGCCGCCACCATTCGCCGGACGCGACGCCGGGGGCCCACAGCACGAGTTCGCGCTCGAGTTCGGGCATGGCGGTCTGCAGCACGAATGCCAGCACGTTGACCGCGATGAGCACGTAGGGGACCATCGGCTTGGTGGCGCCGGCGCGGCCGCCGAACGGGGTGCGGACCGGCCGCACCATCCTGGCGCCCGCGTTCACACACTCGACGCACTGATGGCCCACCGCCGCGGAGCGCATGCACTCACCGCAGATGTACCGCCCGCAGCGGTTGCACCGCACGTAGGTCTGGCGGTCGGGATGGCGGTAGCAGGTCGGCGTCTCGGCCGGCGACTGCTGCGGATACGGGTAGGCCATGGTTACAGCGTCCCGAACAGTTCGATCCAGTTGCCGTCGGGGTCGGCGACGAACATCCAGCCCATCCCCGGCACCGGCGCGAACTCGGTCAGCGGTTCGACGATGTCGTACGGCGACGCGGCGAACTCCTCGGCGACGGCGCGCAGGTTCTGCACCCCGATCGTGACGTACCGGACGCCGGCCTGGGCCCGCCCGCCGCCCGGCGCCGCGGGTTGCGGCGGCGGCGGGCGGTACGTCACCAGCTTGAGCACGCCGTTGCCCAGCGTGTAGCGCCGCTGGCTGCCGCCGGGGAACTCGAGCTCCCCCTGGAACTCCAGTTCGAGGAAGCCTTCGTAGAACGCCACCATGGGGTCGGGATTCGTGGTCACCAGGCCGACTTCGATGCCGGGGGTGAGCAGATCGAACTTCACCTACGCCATTGTCCCGGTCGGCGGACGCGATGCGCGCGCGGCCGTCAGGACCCGGGGGTGGTGAACTCCATGATCAGCCGGGTCAGTCGCAGCGCCTTGATCCTCCACGCGCCGTCCTGGCGGACCCAGCGCTCGTGGTAGTGCCCGTAACCGGTGAGTGCGGGACCGTTCTCCCACACCACCCGGTCCTGCATGGCCCATACGACGGTGGCCTCGTCGCCGTCGACCTCGATGAGTGGCGTGTGCACCTGGTGGGCGGAGCGGGCGTTGGTGAGCGAGGACCGGATCATGTCGACGGCGGCGTCGCGTCCGGTGATGACCGGCACGCCGGTGCCGCCGTCGCTGACGTCGAGTTCCATGTCGTCGGTCATCAGGTCGCCGAACCCGGCCCAGTCGCGGGTGTCCAGGGTGTAGCAGTAGCGGCCCTTGGCGTGGGTGAGGGCGAGGAAGTCCTCGGGAGTCGTCGTCATCGGTCTAGGACACCACGATCCGCAACCGCTCCCAGCCCCGGACCGTGGATGTCGGCGCGAGCTCCATGCTGTCGTAGTCGATGCCCCACTCCGGCCACCGGTTGAGCAGCTCGTCGAGCGCGATCCGGCCTTCCAGGCGGGCGAGATTCGCGCCGAGGCAGTAGTGCACTCCCTTGCCGAAGGTCAGGTGGCTGATGTTGTCGCGGCCGATGTCGAACGTGTCGGGGTCGCGGTAGCGACGCGGGTCGCGGTTGGCGGCGCCGAACAGCAGCAGGATGGCGCTGCCCGCGGGCACCGTCGTGCCGTACAGCTCGTGGTCGCGGGCCAGGTAGCGCGCGACGTGCGGGCCGGTCGGCTCGAACCGCAGCGTCTCGTCGATCGCGCGGTTGAGCAGCGAGCGGTCCTCGGCGACCCGGCGGCGCTGGTCGGGGTGTTCGGCGAGCACCTTCGCCAGCCAGCCGATCAGCCTGCCGGTGGTCTCGTTGCCCGCACCGGCGACCACCTGCGTGTAGTGCAGCACCTCCCTGCGGGTGAGCTTGCGGGTGACGCCGTCGGCGTCGGTGAACTCCACGTTGAGCAGCGCCGTCATCAGGTCGTCGGAGGGGTTGTGCGAGCGCCACTCGACGTAGTCGGCGTAGATCCGGCCGTCGGCGATCCTGTCGGCGGCGACCACCTTCATCGGCGCGCCGCGCTGGGTGCGCAGGTTGGCGTCGTTGGCGTCGCGCACCGAGACCTGTTCGGACTCGGGGATTCCCAGCAGCATGCCGATCACCCGCATCGGCATCATGGCGGCGAGCTCGGCGATGATGTCGAAGCCGTCGGTGCCGACGTGCGGGTCGAGGCAGCCGATGCAGAACCGGCGGATCTGGTCCTCGATCTCGGCCATCCGGCGCGGCGTGAACACCCGCGACATCAGGCCGCGCAGCATGCTGTGCACGGGCGGGTCCTCGAACATCATCACGCCCTCGGGCATGTCGAAGTCGGACTGGACGAGTTCGAGGATGTCGCTGCGGGAGTTCGAGAACGTCTCCCAGTTCGACAGCGCGTCCTCGACGTCGGCGTGCCGGGAGATCGCCCAGAAGTCGTAGCGCTCGTTGTAGTAGAGCGGCGCCTCCTCGCGCAGCCGCGCGTAGGTCGGGTAGGGATCGTTGACGATGTCGATCGAGTAGGGGTCGTAGTAGACCGCGGCGGCGGTGGTCATCGTGGCTCCCTGCCTGCACTGAGCGATCGCTCAACAATGCGTCCCGTGTATGACTAACAGCCCGCAGGCAGGGCGGTCAACGGTTCAGGCGGTCGCGCCGCGGGCCCGTTCGGGCATCGACCGCGGGATCAGGCCCACCGGGTCGCACAGGTCGAGGACGCGGCTCACCGCGCGGCTGGGCAGCACGTGCCACGTGGCGTCACTGCGGGTCAGGTGGGCGTTGACCGCGTGCAGGGCGGCGATGCCGTCCACAGCGATGAAGTCAAGGCCGGTGAGGTCCAGCGTGACGGAGCGGGCGGCCGCGGGTATCGCCTCGTACACCGCCACCGCGAAATCCTTGGCATTGGCGGCGTCCACCTCGCCGCACACCCTCACGGTGGTGCGCCGCGACGCTCCGCGCCCGCGGGTACTGCCGACAGCCGTGACCCGCGATGCGATCGGCGGCCGGCACACGGGTGCCTGACCGTGCAGGTATGCGATCGTCACGGCGTGACTCCATCAGCTGGGGACGCAGTGGGCGTCTCTTTCCCACTGCAATGGGCAACCAAACCTCTGGTGGAAAAAATTTCCGTCAGGCCGACGCGACCGGGCGCAAGGTGGCGGCGCACCCGTCGAATCCCAGATACACGCGGGTGCCCTGTGGCGACGGGTCGATGGCGAACCGGTCGGCGAGTGCCCGCATCAGCGGGATGCCGCGGCCCCGCGCGGAAGCCTTCGAGGCGGGTGCGGCCTCCCGCCACGTCCCGCGGTCGGCGACGGTGACGGCCAGGACGCCCGGTCCATCACGACGGGCCTGCAGGCAGAACGTCCGGTCCCGCCCGCCGTCCCGGTAGGCGAACTCCGCGGCGTTGGCCATGGCCTCGTTCACCGCGAGCACGATGTCGCTGTAGCGGACCGCGTCGAGCCGGAAACCGTTGCGCAGCCAGCGGGAGAATTCCTCCCTCAGGCTGCTCACCGCACCGGCGTCGGCGGCGGCGGTCCGGACGAAGGCGGTGTCGGCGGTGTCGGTCAGTGAGTCTGCGAAAGCCATGATCTTCGTTGGCTACCCGCTTCCCCGCGGAGTCACTCCCCGCGGCAGGTCACGATGCGACGTGATCCATGGCGTCGTCCAGTGTCGAGAACAGCGTGATCAGATCGGTCAGGCCGGTGATCTTGAGTGGTCTGCTGGTCGCCGGACCGTCGGCGACGACGGCGAACCGGATCGCGGGCGTGACCTCGTTGTGGGTGTTGACCAGTACCTGCATCCCGGCGGAGGCGAGGAACTCGACGTCGGTCAGATCGATGATCACCGCGGTGGGCGCCTGCGCTACGACCGCCCGCACCTTCTCCGTGAGCGCCGGTGCCGTCAGCATGTCGATCGCGCCCGACGCGCGCACGACGACGACGCTGCCGAGCCATTGCTCGCGATGGTCTTCAGCCGTCACAGCCCACCTCGTCTCGGCGCCGTCGACGACGCACACAACTTCACAGGAGGCTTCAGGCTGAACCCGGGGATCGTCGCCACCGGACCCGCGGCCCGTCAGACGACGGATCACAGCGTATCCGACCGATCTGCTCGTGGAGTGATCAGGCGGGCGAGTGCGGCTACGGTGAAAGGCGATGGCGAGTAACCGGATGGCGCAGCGTCGCGGGCTGATGGACTCCATCGAGGTCGATCTCGCCGGTTCGCTCAACTACCGCAGGACGGTGCTGCGGGTGCTCAGCCTCATCCGCCCTGCGATCGCCGACTGGGCCGCACTGGTGATGCCCGACAACCGCACCGGCGGACTCGAGGTGCACGGCGGCGACGACGTGGCATTCACCGAGGTGGTGTCCCGGTCGGTGATCGACGGCCTTGCCGCGGACCGGGTGCTGCGCACCGGCCACCGCGAGCTCCTGCACTTCGGGACCGGGGCGGACGCGACCGGCTCCGCCGAGCACGGGATGTTCGGCATCATCCGGCATCCCCGGCTGCGTGAACAGGTGGACGCCCTGCGACCGGCCGACGTGCTGTTGCTCGGGTTGACCGCCCGCGGAGCGACGGTCGGCGTGCTGATGATGACCCGCGGCCAGGGCCGCGGATTCGACGGCGAGGAGGTGGCTTTCGCCGAGCGGGTCGCCTCCCGCGCGGCGGTCGCGCTGGACTCGGCCCGGCTCTACGAGGAGCGGGCGCGGGTGGCGTCGATTCTCCAGCGCAGCCTGCGGCCGCCCGCACTGCCAGAGGTGGGTGACATGCGGCTGGCGGCGCGGTACCGGCCCTCGGCCGAGCATCTCGAGATCGGCGGGGACTTCTACGACGTGTTCGGGGCCGACGGCGACTGGCTGCTCGCGCTCGGTGACGTCTGCGGCAAGGGCGTCGAGGCCGCCGCGCTGACCGGTCAGACCCGCCAGAGTCTGCGCACCGCAGCGTATTTCGACCCGCGGCCCGCCGTGGTGCTCGGCGCCGTGAACCATGTGCTGTGGGATCCGGGCTCCGACCAGTTCGTCACCGTGGCGTGCGCACGCGTCAGGACGTCCGCCGACGGCGGGGCCGACCTCGAGATCGCGGTGGCGGGCCACCCGGCGCCGATCGTGCTGCGCGCCGGTGGCGTCGTCGAGCAGGTGGAGATCTTCGGCACCGCGATCAGGCTGGCGCCGCAGGCGAAGTACCGCACCGCGACGCTGCGCCTGGAGCGCGGCGACACCCTGCTGATGTTCACGGACGGGGTCGACGAGGCCCGCGGCGCCGACGGCTTCTACGGCGTCGACCGGCTGACCGCCCTGCTGCCCGCATACGCCGGCGCCGCGCCCGATGTGGTCTGTGAGGCCATCGAGCAGGACGTCATCGAATTCGTCGACGGCGGCCCGCACGACGACATCGCGCTGCTCGCGGTGACGTGCGGGAGGTGAACACCGCCGTCCTGACGGACGCACTGAACGGTTACGAGGACGCCCTGTCGGCCAACGACGCGGTGGCCGCGACGACGCTGGTGACACGCCTGCTGGCCGAGGGCGCCGATCCGGTGGCGGTGCTCACCGACGTGGTCGCCACCGCGCAGCGCACCGTCGGGTCCCGCTGGCAGCGCGGCGAGTGGACGGTCGCCGAGGAGCACGCCGCCACCGCGATCGCCGTCGCGGCGACGACGGCGGTGGCCGGGCACGTCAGGCAGGTGCCGGTCACGCACGGCCGCGTGCTGGTGGCGTGCGCGGAGCGGGAGTGGCACGCGCTGCCCGCGATGATCATCGCCTGTGCGTTGCGCGCCAACGGCTGGGACAGCACGCTGCTCGGCGCGGCCACGACGCCGTTGCGGCTCAGCCAGCACCTGCAGGACCTCGGGCCGGACGCGATCGCGGTGAGCTGCTCGGTGCTGGCTTCGCTGCCGACGACGCGGCGGTTCATCGAGGCGGGCACCGGCGCGGGGGTGCCCGTCGTGGTCGGCGGGCCTGCGTTCGGCTACGACGACGTGCGGGCCACCGCGCTCGGGGCGACGGCGTGGGCGCCGGACGCCCACGGCGCCGTGGCGGTGCTGGCCGGACTGCCCGCCGTGGTGCCGCCGGCGACCCCGTTGCCCGCCGACGCCGTCGCCGAGCAGTCGGCACTGGATCTCGACCACCGCCGGCTGATCGCGATGCTGCGCGACCGCTGGTCACCGACCCGCGAGGTGGGCGCCGACAGCCGGGTGCTCGAGGTCGCAGGCGACGCCCTGCACCAGGCGCTGCACGCGGTGGCGGCCGCCCTGCTGACCGGCGATCCGCGCCCGGTCGCCGAGACCTCGGCGTGGATCGCCGACCTGCTGCACACCCGGGGTGCCGACCCCAGCGCGATCGCCGAACTCGGGGCGCTGATGACGTCGGCGTTGCGCGACTACCCGCTGGCAGGCCGGCTGGTCGCCGAACACTTCACCGGCGACTGGCCCGATCTCTAGGCAGGCACCTGCTCGCGGGATTCGGTGTCGTCGGCGCTGCGCAACTTGTCGCCCTCGACGTCGACGTCGGGCAGCAGCCGGTCCAGCCAGCGCGGCAGGTACCAGGCCCTCTCCCCGAGCAGCGACATCACCGCGGGGATGAAGACCATCCGCACCACGAACGCGTCGAAGACCACGGCGACGGCCAGCGCGAAGCCCATCGACGTGGCGACCGAGTCCGGCGACAGGATGAACGCCGCGAACACCGAAATCATGATGATGGCTGCGCAGGTGACGACGCGCGCACTGCGCTGGAATCCGGTGATGACGGCCTCGGTTGCGGTGCGGTCGGTCTCGCCGGTGACGAACTTCTCGCGCATCCGCGTCACCAGGAACACCTGGTAGTCCATCGCCAGGCCGAACACGATGCCGATCAGGAAGATCGGCAGGAAGCTGATGATCGGCCCGGGGTCGGACGCCAGCCCGAACCAGCCCTCCTGGAACACCGCGACGGTGGCGCCGAACGTCGCACCGATCGAGAGCACGAAACCCAATGTGGCGGTGAGTGGTACGAGCAGGGAGCGGAACACCAGCGTCAGCACCAGGAATGCCAACCCGACCACCAGCGCCAGGTAGGGCACCAGCGCCTCGGTCATCGATTCGGACAGGTCCGACAGGATCGCGGTCTGCCCGGTGACGCCGAACGTCACACCGGTGGCGTCGGTGATCCCCTGCTCGAGGCCGCGGATCGAGTCGACGAGGGCCTGGGTCTGCGGACTGCTCGGCCCGCTGGCCGGGATGACGCTGATCAGCGCGCCGGTGCCGTCGGGGTTGAGTTGCGGCGGCGTGACCATCTGCACGTCGGGCAGCGCCCGGATCTGGTCGGCCAGCGCCTTGTAGCCGGCGGGGGCCGCTGAGGACCCCGCCCCGTCGGCGACCACGATCAGCGGCCCGGTCAGCCCCTCGCCGAAGCCCTGGTCGAGCAGCTTGACGGCGTTCTTCTGGTCGCCGGTGGCGGCCACGTCCATGCCGAGTTGCAGCTTGGTGGTGGGCAGCGCGATCACGCCGAGCGCGAGCACCACCGCGACGATAGCCGGAATAGGATGTGCGGCAATCAGTTTGGCCCACCGCAACCCGTTGGTCGGTGCGGTGTCCGGTTCGTCGCCCTGGCGCAGCCGCTTGATGCGGCCCGCGAAGGTGCGGTGGCCGAACAGTCCGAGGAAGGCGGGCAGCAGCGTCACCGCCGCGAGGACGGCCATCACCACCGCCAGTGCCGCGGTGAGGCCCATCATCGAGATCATCGGGATGCCGACGACGGTGAGGCCGACGAGCGCGATGACGACGGTCAGGCCGGCGAACACCACCGATGACCCCGCGGTGCCCACGGCCCGGCCGGTGGCGTGCGCGCGGTCGTCGGTGACGCGGAGTTCGTTGCGGTAGCGCGACACGATGAACAGCGAGTAGTCGATCGACACGGCGATGCCGAGCATCGACGACAGCATCAGCGCCGAGGAGTCCATGTCCACCAGCGACGTCGCGCCGGTGATCAGGGCGATGGAGATGCCGACGCCGAACAGCGCGGTGATGATGGGCAGGGTCGCGGCCACCACCGAGGCGAACGCGATCACCATCACCACCAGAGCGACGGCGAACCCGATCGCCTCGGACGGACCCTGCTGTGGGGTCTGCCCGTTGTACAGGGTGCCGGTGGCCTCGACGGTCAGCCCGCCGTCACGGGCCCCGGCCATCGCCGACTCCAGCGCGTCGATCTGGTCCTTGGACACGTCGACGAACTTCTGGTCGTAGTTCACGTCGAGGTAGGCGATGGTGCGGTCCTTGCTGACGCTCATCGCACCCGCGGGGGAGGTCAGCGGGTTGACCACGGCCTGGCCCAGCACGTGCGGCAGTCCGCGCAGTTCCCCGACGAGCCGGTCGACCGCGGCGACCGTCTCCGGGCGGTCGAGCGTGGCGCCGTCGAGTGCCTTGAGCACCACCTTCGCCTGGGCCATCTCGTCGATGTCGCGCTGCGCCGGGAACTTCTGGTCCATCAGGTCGCTCGCCTGCTGTGACGCCGAACCCGGCAACGAGAAGTCCTTCTGGAAGGGCTGGGCCAGTGTGGTGCCCGCCAGCGCGGCCAGCAGCAGCCCCACCCACAGCCCGATCACCAGCAGCCGGCGCCGGTACGCGAAGCCCCCCACTCGATACAGGAATGTCGCCATGGTTAGTCGGGCTACCCGGTTCGGCGGCGGATATTCCCGTCGATCATCCAGGTGTGAGCCGGAACACCATCTCGACCGTGGTTCCGGACGCCGACGGCCCCAGGTCGACCCGTGCGCTGACCGCCCGCATCATCGGCAGCCCGCGGCCGCGGGTCCGCGGCTTCTCGTCGGGCGTCTTCCAGGTGCCGAAATCGAGGACCCGCACCACGATCTCGTCGCCCCACACCGCGGCGTCGACGACCATCACCCCGGCGGCGACATCGCGGTAACCGTGCTCGACGCTGTTGGTGCACGCCTCGTTGACCGCGAGCACGACGTCGGTGGTGAGCTCCTGCCCCGCGCCGACCTCGGTCAGCCACGCCGTCAGCTCGGTGCGGACCCGGCCGAGATTGGCGGGGGTGGCGGCGATCTCGAGGTGCAGTGGCGCGGGGGGCCGCCGGTAGACCAGGACGGCGACGTCGTCGTCGTAGCCCGCGGGCGGCGCCAGCTCGCGCAGCACCGCGTCGGCGATGGTGTCGGCGTGCGAGGACAGTTCGGCGGCCAGTACCCGGGTGACGCGGTCGATGCCGTCATCGATCGGCGCGTCCCGCCGTTCCACCAGCCCGTCGGTGTAGAGCAGCAGTGCCGAACCCGGCGGCAGGGTGCGGGTGGCTTGCGGCCGCGGCCCATTGCGCCGCACGGCCAGCGGCACCGCCCCGGCATCGGAGAGCACGCTGGGCGGCGACGCCGGCGTGGCGAGGACCGCGGGCACGTGGCCGGCGCTGCTGTAGCGCAGTTCGCCGGTCCGGACGTCGAGCACCGCGAGGAACACTGTCGCGCAGTACGCGTGCGGGATCAGCGCGGCCGCCGAGTCGAGCTCTTCGAGCAGGACCGCGGGCTCGGCGCCGGTCAGCAGCAGCGCGCGCGCCGAACTGCGCAACTGGCCCATCACGGCGGCGGCGGGCAGCCCCCGCCCGACGCAGTCACCGACGACGATGCCGATGGTGCGCTCGCTGATCGGCAGTACGTCGTACCAGTCCCCGCCGATCTCCAGCGGCGCCACGGCCGGTTCGTAGCGCACCGCGAATCCGGCGGGCGGACTGCTGGTGGGCAGCATCGCCCGCTGCAGCGTCAGCGACGCCTCACGCGCCGTCTCGAACTGGCGGACGTGCTGGATCGCCAGGCCGAGATGGCCGACCAGGGCGGTCAGCAGCAGCCGGTCGTCGACGCTGATCTGCCGGGGCCGCTGGTGCTCGAGCACAACCGCGGTGTCACCGGCGCCGGGCAGCATGGCGACGATCCCGCAGGCGGCGTCAGAGCCGTCGGGTGACAACACCGGCTCGATGGTGAGCGGCGGCCACTGCCGGGCCTGGCCCAGGGTGGTCCGCAGGTCCGGATCGAGGTCGGACCACTGCCCGCCCGCAGGCTCACCGGCCGCCCGGACCGCGGGCTCCTCGTCGCCATTGCGCCAGGTCACCGTCAGCACCCGCTGCAGGTCGATCGCCGCCCGGCATTCCTCGAGCGTGATCGCCAGTACCTCGGCCATGCTCTTGGCCAGCCCGATCGCGGTGGCCAGCCGGGCGAGCAGTCGTTCCCGCTCCGCGGCGGCCCGCAGCACGGTGACGTCGCGGATGGTGCCGACGTAGACCGCCCGCGCAGAGCCCGCGGCGGGCACGGCGTTGATGCTCACCGCCGCCCATCCGGGCGCGCCGTCGCGGCGGCGGATCTCGGTCTCGGCCTGCAGATCCCCGGTCTCGATCAGCTGGTCGAGCTGCCGGTCGGCGAGGCCGTGATCGACCAACCAGGGGTGTGGCCACCGGTAGGGCAGGCCCGCCGCGTCGTAGCCGGTGATCTCGGTGAACGCGTCGTTGATCTCCACCACCGTGCCGTCGCCGTCGGCGACGAAGAAGCCCTCCTGCAGTGCGTTGACCAGTGCGGTGCGGAACTGGTCGCGGTCGGCGAGGCCGTCGGCGCGGGCGCGCTGCTGTTCGTAACGCTGTGTGCCGTCGAGGAATCCGCGGGTCGCCACGTCGAGGGCGGCGAGTGTCTGCAGCAGGAATTGAAGCGCCGCAGCGGGTTCGGATTCATCATCGCCCGAACCGAGCAGGCGGAAGTGGTTCTCGACGATGTCGAGTGTGCTGATCCGCTCGGCCAGCGCGCGCCTGCCGAGTTCGTGGCCGACCTCCAGACTGGCTTCGTCGCGGCCGGCGAGGTAGGCACGCAGCGCGTCGATGTAGGCGGAGCGGAACTCGGCGGTCATGGCGCCGTCCCGCGGTGGCGGGCCACCAGCACCAGCGCGTCGTCGCCGGCCCTGCTGTGCCGTTGCAGGATCTGCCCGGCGAGCGTGTCGGCGGGTGCCGCGAAATCGAGTGCCTGCAAACGGTTCTCGTCCAGACCGTCGCTGGCCATCACGAGCAGGTGGCCGGGCCGCACCGGCAGGCCCTCCGGCGCGGCGATGTCCGGCAGCCGGTACCCGACGATGCCGCCGAGCAGCCGGGCCGACGAGCGGGTGTCGATGCCGCTGGGCGCGCGGGCGACCAGGTCCGCCGACACGTTCCCGACGCCCACCCACTGCAGGATGCCCGCGTCGAAGTCGACCCGCGCCAGCGTGATCGCGGCGCCGCGGGTGTCGGTCATCTCGCGGTGACACCGCGCCATCAGGTCGTCGAGCGGCCGGTCGTCGGCGTGCCGGAGCACCTGTTCGGCGCACCGGGCCGCGGCGGCTGCGGGTTCGCCGTGGCCGAGGCCGTCGATGACGCCGAACAGCGCGGCGTTCGCGCCGACCCCGACCGCCACCGCCCGGTCACCGCAGACCACCTGGCCGGGCACCGGCCGCGCCGCCGCCGCCCACTCCATCGGGCCGAGCCGGCCGTGCTGGGCCATCGTCTCAGCCATCGTCGGGCGTCCACTTCCACATCTCGACGACGGTGCCCTGCCCCGGTGTCGATTCGACGATCAGCCGGTCCATCAGCCGCCGGGCGCCGGGCAGGCCGAGCCCAAGGCCGCGGCCGGTCGAGTAGCCGTCCTCGAGCGCGCGGTCGATGTCGGCGATGCCGGGGCCGTCGTCCTCGGCGCGCACCACCAGCGCCCTGCGCCCGTCGCGGTACTGCACACCCACCCGCACCTCGCCGCGGCCGGCGTAGCTGGTGATGTTGCGGGCGATCTCCGAGATCGCGGTGGCCACCATCGTCACGTCGGTCAGCGAGAAGCCCAGCCGGCGTGCGAGTTCGTGGCCGGCCTGGCGCGCGGTGACGATGTCGTCGGAGTCGTTGACGTCGACGACGAAGTCCGCCGACCGCGGCGGGGTCAAGGTCGCGGCCGTTCGTCGCCCGGCGCCCGGCGGTGCAGCAGAGCCAGCCCCTCCTCCAGGTCGAGTGCGGTGTGCATGCCGTCGAACACCAGCCCCAGCTGCACCATCGCGAACGCCACCTCGGGCTGCAGCCCGACGATCACGGTGTCGGCGCCGCGCAGCCGGGTCATGTGCGCGATCGTCCGAAGGGACCGGGCCGCATAGGAATCCATCACGTCGATGGCGGTCACGTCGACGATGATGCCCTGCGCGCGGAACCGGCTGACCCGCTCCATCAGGTCGTCCTGCAGCCGCTCGGTGTCGGAGTCGGTCAGCGCGGCCTGCACGGTCGCGATGAGGATCGCGCCCTGCTTGAGGATGGGTACCGGCATGGAAGTGGTTGCGGCGCAGTGGGCGCGCTCAGCCGTTCTGCTCGCCGGTGCGGCTCACCTCGTATCCGAGCAGGCGTTCCGCCTCCTCGATGCCGCCCTGCAGGTCGCCGACGGCGTTCATCTTCGACAGGTCGAGGCCGATGGTGACCAGCGTGAGGGCGATCTCCGAGGACAGCCCGGTGATGATCACGCTGGCGCCCATCAGGCCGGACGCGTCGACGGTCTGCACCAGGTGGTTGGCGACCGTGGAGTCGATGGTCGGGACGCCGGTGATGTCGATGACGACGACCTTGGCGCGGTTGGCCCGGATGGCGCGCAACAGCTGTTCGGTCACCTGGCGGGCCCGCTGACTGTCCAGCACACCGATGATCGGCAGGATCAGCAACTGCTCGCGCACCTGCAGCACCGGGGTGGACAGCTCGCGGATGGCCTCCTGCTGCTGGCGGATGATGCGCTCGCGCTCCTGGACGAAGCTGACGCCCACGGTGTTGGCGATGCGGTTGGCGGCCGGCTCGTAGGCGTCGAGCACGCGGTTCAGCAGGTCGAAGTCGGTCTGGTATTTCTCGAACAGCGACCGGGCCAGCACATCACGCAGCAGCAGCACGATCCCGAGCACCTCGTCGGTCTCGACGCCCCGCGGGATGATGCGCTCGGACAGGTCACGGGCGTAGGCCTGCAGGGCCTCCACGCTGCCGGTCTCCAGCACCTCGACGTAGTTGTCGTAGACCGCGGTCGCCTCGGAGAACAGCTCCTCGGGCGTCATCGCGGTGAGCAGCTCGGCCGCGGTGATGCGGCGGGCCCACTCCTCGCGCAGCACCGTGCGGTTCTGCCGCAGATGCTTGACCAGCTGCGGCAACAGCCCCTCGGTGGAAATGCCGGGCGCGCCCGCGGCAATGAAATCGGTCGACATCTCGGTCATGTGCTCTCCCGGCCTGCGCATGCGCGCACCCGGCGCGCGAGTCACCTGACGAGCCTATCCCGGTGGTGGGCCCGTTTCCGGTGAAGTATTTTTTCCGTGTTGCCCGAGACGGTTAGGCTTCCAACGTCCGCCCACCGGCGGATGGCGACGTAAGGACGGCAGTTGTCAGCTTCGCAAGCGATCTCCACCTCGGTGCAGCACGTCGACGGCATCGCGGTGCTAGCCGTGGGCGGCGTGGTCGATCTCGCCACCTCCGCCACCCTCGAGGAAGTGGTCGCGGGCCTGGTGGACGAGCGTCCCGTGGCCCTGATCATCGATCTGTCCGAGGTGACGTTCCTGGCGTCGGTGGGCCTGCAGATCCTGGTCGCCACCCATGAGAAGGTCAGCCCGTCGGCGCGCTACGCGGTGGTGGCCAGCGGCCCCGTCACCGCCCGGCCGATCCAGTTGACACGGCTGGACGACGTGTTCCCGCTGCATGCCACGCTCGACGACGCGCTGGCCGATCTGCGCGACGGCGACGCCACCGTCTGACCGGCTCAGCCGGCCGGAACGGCTCCGGCCGCGTCCCGCAGCACCCGTTTCAACCGCTCCAGCGGATCACCCCCGCGCGGGTCGAGCCTGCGCGGATCGTCGGGCCGCTGCTCCTCGTCGTCCTCTGTCGGTGACCCCGCCGACGGGGGCGGCGGCGGCGGTGGAGGGGGCGGAGGCGGCGGCGGTGGTGGCGGTGGCGGCATCGCGTCGGCGTTCGCGATCTTCGCGGCCAGCCGTTCGGCGGCGTCGTCGCGGATGGCGCGGCGCTCCTCGTCGGGGTCGGTGTTGCCGGCGAAGCACTCGGGCGGTGCGCCCTCCACGATGGCCAGCGCGCTGGTGTACCGCTCGCGGGCGACCACCGGGTCCCTGGCGAAGCCGGCCAGGTCGCCCTGGGTTTCGCGGACGAGCTCGAGGTTGACCCGCACCGGGCAGGACTGCGCGGGCTCGGTGCGGCGCAGCGCCTCGCCGAATTCGGCGTCAGCGTCGGCGAGGCGGCCGTCGAGCACCGCCAGCGTGCCCGCGGCGAGGGGCGCCTTCGCAGTCTCGGCGACGTTGCCGAACTGCAGCACCGAGACGTCGGAGGACAGGCCGTCGAGGTCCCGCTCGGCGTAGTTCTCGACGGCCGAACTCCCCGCCGCCACCATCGAGACCAGCTTGAGCGCGACGATCAGCGCCAGCGCCGCCACCGGCGCGGAGAAGATCAGCAGCCGTCTGCGGAGTCTCAGCCGCCGCGGGGTGGCCCCCCGTCGCCGCGTCACGAGGTCACCGCCCGTCGGGCCGCCCGGTGTCTGCGCAGTTCGCGGACCATCAGGTAGATCTCGGCCAGGGCCAGCGCGGCGGCCAGCAGGGTGAGCAGCCAGTACCACTCCGTCCGCGGGGTGTTCTGGTCGGCGTCGGTGTCGGCGGAGGACGGCGCGGGCAGCACGCTTTCCAGCGGCGGTCCCGCGTCGCGCCGGGCGTAGGGCACGCCGAGCTGATCGGCCACCTGCTGCAGTGCGGCCTCGTCGAGCGGGGCGCCGCCGCCGGGTGCCGGGGTGCCGTAGCCGAGCACCGCACCGCCGTCGACCGTGCCCGCCTCGATCTCGAAGCGGCCCTGCGGCGCCTGCGAGCCACCCGCGCCGGAGCCGAGGTAGAACACCAGATTGCGCGACTGCGGGTACTGCTGGCCGGCCTGGATCAGTTGGTAGCGCAGGGGATTCGCGGCGGCGGCGACATTGACCTGTGACGCCGCGTCGGGCGGGGCCGCGTACGGAGTCAGCGCTGCGGCCACCGGTTCGAGGCTCCATGCGTCGTCGGACAGCGGCCAGTCCAGCGACGGGCGGGCCGCGAACGAGATCACGGCGAACCGTGCCTGCGGATACCGATCGATCAGCGTCTCGATGTCGGTCCGCATGCCCTCGATCCTGGGCCGGCCGTCGTAGTCGGCGACGCCCGAGTCCACCGACCGGTCCACCACGAAGAAGACGTTCGGCACGCCCGAGGGTGCCGCCGCGGCGGAGTCCGACTCCACGGTTCCCGCGCCGGGCCGGGCCAGCGCCGCGAGCACCAGGAGCACCGCCAGGGTCAGGCCGCTCCAGCGCAGCGCGGCCGCCCGCCGCTGCGCGCCGGTGGCGACGAACACCTGGCGCAGGGTGACCAGCCTGGCGACGATCAGCGCCGCGGCCACCACCGCGAGGATCGGGCCGGGCAGGACGGGGTCGAATTTCATCGGCGAAGCACCACCAGGGCCACCGACAGCACGGCGGCCGACAGCAGCGCCACCGTCAGCGGCACGGCGGGCGACTCGCCGGGCAGCCTGGCGAACAGCCCACTGTCGGCGGGAACGGCGGGCGGCGGGTCGGCGCGGATGGCGTCCAGGCGGCTGGTCAGCTGGTCGGCGCCGCCGCCGACGCCCGCGGGGAGTTGACGGAAGAACCGGCCGCCGGTGCGTTCGGTGAGGCCCTCGAGCGCGGCGTCGGCGTCCCTGGACGACTCGGTGGGGTCGGCCACCGCGACGGCGTTGACCTGCACGCCGGCATCGGCCGCGAGGTCGCTCACCTGGTCGGCGTCGAACAGTCCGGGCTCGGCGGCGTCAGTGCGAAACACGCTCGGCCCCAGGTAGATCAGCGATCTGCGGTATGCGGTCGCCGATTCGTCCGTCGGGAAGCCGGTGAGGCACAGCGCGAGTACGTCCTCGACGGTGCGCGCGTAGTCGATGTAGGTGACCGCGGGTGCGAACGACCCTGCCTCGTCCGACGCCGGCTCGATGCCTGCGTAGTCGTTGAATCGGGTTGCGGCGTACTGGTAGTCGCGGGTCAGCGGGACGACCCGCCGGTTCGACGACGTCAGTCCGATGCGCTCGGTGCCTGGTCCCTTGGTGACCTGCCCGGCGAAGTGGGACAGGAACGTCGCGGTGGCCGGATCGGTGGCGGGCTGCCCCACGCAGAGCATCACCTCTTCTGGCTGGCTCTCCTCGGCGGTGCGCACATCGACGGGCCGGGCGCCCGCGATCACGGCTGCACCGAAGAGCAGCGTCAGCATCAGCACGGTGGCCAGCGCCGAGGCCCGGCGCACGCGCGCGGCCCTGGCGTATTCGGGCAGCCGGGTGAGGCGGTCGACGTTGGCCAGGGGTCGCAGCCGGCGCGGCGCGTGCGCCATCGGCAGCAGTACGGCCAGGCCGACAACCACGGCCAGGAGTGCGAACCCGGCGATCGCGACCGGCCACCAGGTCAGCTCCATGGTCGGTGTTCGCTCATAGCGCGTTCCGGGTACCCGGCGAGTCGGCTCTCAACACGTGGCCCCGGTTTGCTGCGGTCAACGGGCCGCGATCCCGCGGATGATGCGGTCGCAGACCTCGTACATGTCGCGTTGCGCGGCCTCGGGGTCCTGCGCGCGCGACACGTAGAGCGCCGCCTCGTCGAGGGCGCCGAGGAGAACGTGCGCCGTCGGCCGAACCGGTTGCTCGGGGAGCACGCCGTCGGCGATGGCCTGCGAGAGCATTGCCTCGATCACGCCGAGGCCGTACCTCGCACCGACCTCCCGCCAGTGCTCCCAACCGAGCACCGCCGGCGCGTTGACGAGCACGATGCGGTGCACGTCGGGGGCGGCGATGTGGTCGAGGAACAGCCGTACGCCGTGCCGCATCGCCTCGAGCTGGTCGCCGGGCGCCGCGGTGGCGATGGCCTCGGCGATGCTCGCCACGAGTTCCTCCTCGACCTGCTCGTACACGGCCTCGAACAGCGCCGCCTTGTCGGAGAACTGGTGATAGAGGGCGCCTCGGGTGACACCGGCCGCCGCGACGATCTGCTGGGTGGACACGTCGGCGAAGGCGTGGTCGGCGAACAACCGTCGGCCGGCCGCCATCAGCCGCGCACGGGTCTCGGCGGTGCGCTCCGCCTGGGAGCGGCGCACGGGCCGGCCGTCCGGGGAACCGTTGACTTTCATACAGTCTGCACGTAACTTTCATACCGAGTGTTTGTAAATGTCGATCGAAGGATATCCGAGATGCCCCAGTTGACCCTCGAAGACGCCACACTCGACTACCGCGTCGTCGGCCCGGAAGACTCGCCCCACCCCCCCGTCCTGTTCGTGCACGGCATCCTCGTCGACCACCGGCTGTGGTCCGAGGTCGCGGACGAGTTGACCCGCAGGGGTTTTCGCTGCGTTTTGCCGGACTGGCCGCTCGGATCGCACACCCGTCCGGCCGGCGAGCGCGCCGACCTGTCGCCAATGGGCGTGGCCACGATGGTCCACGACACCATCGCCGCGCTCGGACTGGAGAACGTGACCCTGGTCGGCAACGACACCGGCGGCGGCATCTGCCAGCTGGTGGTCGACGCCTACCCTGAGTCCGTCGGCAGGCTTGTGCTGACCAACTGCGACGCGTTCGACAAGTTCCCGCCGTTCCCGTTCAACCTGGTGTTCGCGACGCTGCGCGGGAACCTGTCGATCAAGCTGCTGATGAACCTGATGCGGGTCACCGCGCTGCGCCACTCGCCGATCGGATTCGGGATGTTGTTCCGGACGGATCCGGTGCTCACCGCGTCGTGGGTGGCGCCGTGCCAGAAAGATCCGCGCATCCGGCGGGAGCTGGCGAGGCTGCTGCGCAACGTCGCGAAGACGGACCTCACCGACGTGGCGACGCGACTGCCCCGGTTCACCAAGCCGGTCACGGTGGTGTGGGGGATGCTCGACCGCAGCTTCACGCCCGCCCTCGGACGGCGCCTCGCCGCGCTGTTCCCCGACGCCACCTGGGTCGAGGTGCCGGATGCCCGGACCTTCGTCGCCCAGGACGCCCCGCAGGCGGTGGCCGACGCGATCAGCTCGATCACCGCAAAGACCGACGCGTAACTGGGAGCGCGCTACCATTTGAATGTGGCGCGCACAGCTCACCAACGGTCGGACGCGTTCGCGAACGTCAGCAGGATCGTCGCCGCCGCGCGTGAGATCTTCGCGCGCGACGGCACTTCCGCGACCCTGAGCCAGGTGGCGAAGGCGGCGGGTGTCGGCAACGCGACGCTGTACCGGCATTTCCCGAACCGCCGCGCACTGGCCGCCGCGGTGTACGAGGACATCGTCGTCAACGACATCCGCCCGACGATCACCGCGCTGGGCGACAACGCGCCGCGCGAGGCGTTCATCGACGCGCTGGCCCGCCTCGAGGACGCGATGTTCGAGCAGCGGCCACTGCTGGCCTCGATGGGCGACCTGGCCGAGTTGACCGTCGACCTGTTCACCCGTGACCGCGAGCAGTTCGAGGCGATGATCGCGCACGCCAAGGAGTCCGGCCTGCTGCGGCCGGACCTGACCGCGGACGACGTGGTCAACTTCGTCGCGATGGTCACCACCGCATCGGTGGCGATGAACCAGCCGAAGGCGGTGCGACGCCGCTACCTGAGCCTGATGTTCGACGCGTTCAGCGCCCAGGGCGCGCAGCCGATGCGGTGAACCTTTTCGCGTAGTGCCCCGTAGAGCCTTCTGAACAGTCACAGCGAATGGAAGGCACGACCATGAGGACACACCTGTTGATCTCCGCCGGTATCGCCGCGGCGGCTTGCGCGACGCTCCTCGCACCGGCGGCGGCGGCCGAGGCGACGGACGACTGCGCCGGTAACGATCGCAACCCGCGACAGGCCGGATTCGTCCTGCGTGACGAGGACGGGAAGAACCCCTTCGCGGTGGCCGACTCACGCAGGGTCACCCTGAAGGCGGACTGCTCACGTTGACAGAGTGGCTGCGAAGTCGAGCACCGCGGACGCGAAGAGCTCCGGATCCTGCTGGGCCACACAGTGCCCCGTCGGGAACGCGAGGTGGCGGGCGGCCGGGATGAGCTCCCGGGCCGCCGCCACCATCGGGGCGTAGACGGGCTCTGAATTTGCGCAGGAGGCGACGCACACCGGCATACGCAGCTCGCGCAGCGGCGCGAAGACCTCGGAGCGGGTGTAGGACTGCTCCATCACGTGGAAGATCGGCCGCAGCATCGCCGCCTCGGACTCCGGGTGACACCGCAGATGCACGGCGCCGTCGCGTTCGACCAGGCCGAAGTCACCGAACGCCCGCAGCCCGCCGTCCCGCCAGCCCGCGAATCCCGGTGTGCGGCATAGGTGGTCGAGCGCTTCCTGCCGACTGGGAAACGCGTTGCGCCGCCGCCGCACCTTCACCACCACCGCGCGGGGCAGCTTGCTGAGTTCCTGCTCCAGGACGCCTTCGCGCGGCACCATCGCCGTCGGTTCGACGGTGAACAGCCGGGAGAACGCACCGGGCCGGCGTGCCGCGGCGAGCAGCAGGTCGGTCGCACCCGCGCTGTGCCCGACACCGAGCGCGTCCTGGATGCCGAGGGCGTCGACGACCGCGCACAGATCGTCGGCGAAGTCGGAGAATTCGTAACCGCCTGCGGCTTGACCGCTCATCCCGTGGCCGCGACGGTCGATCGCCAGCACGGTGTGGGTTCGCGCGAGATGCGGCACCACGTCGGCCCATACCTGTGCCACGTATCCGGTGCCGTGCAGCAGCACCGCGACGGGTCTGCGGCCGTCCGGTTCCGCGGTGGCGTGCACGGCGATCTCGACGGGTCCGGACGGAACGCGCAGGACCGTCGTCAGTGCGGGCACCCCGTGACCCTACCGGCGCCCACAGGCCGCCTCGGTACTGTGGATCGTCGAGGCGAATCGGAGGCGATACAGGTGGTGACGGAGCCGCGCAGAGGGCTGAACGACGCGATCACGCGATTCTGGAGTGTGGCCGCGCCCCTATATGACCAGCAGCTGCTGCAACGCCTGGTGTACCGCCCGGCACAGAACGAGGTGATCGACCGCCTGCGCACCCACGGAGCCCAGCGGATCGCCGACATCGCCTGTGGCACCGGCATTCTCGCCGACCGCATCCAGCGCGATCTCGGGCCCGACGAGATCTACGGCGTCGACATGTCCGACGGCATGCTCGAGCAGGCGCACGCGCGGTCGGCGAAGGTCGACTGGCGCAAGGGGCCGGCCGAGCGGTTGCCGTTCGACGACGGTGCGCTCGACGCGGTGGTCACCACGTCGGCGTTCCACTTCTTCGACCAGCCGGCGGCGCTCCGCGAGTTCCATCGCGTGCTCGCGCCCGGCGGTCTGGTGGCCGTCACGACGATCAACCCGAATCTGCCTGCGCCCTTCGACCGGCTGACCCTCGGCCGCCGCAGTCCCGCGCACAACCCGACGCCCGCACAGATGCGCACACTGTTCACCGACGCCGGTTTCACCCTCGTCGACCAGCACCGCGTCCGCCGTCCAGGCTGGACCCAGGCGGTGTCCGACATGATCACCGTCGGCGGCCGGTAATCCGGCACACGCTTGGACTCCGGCCGGTCACGTTCGACGTGGCCGATATCGTTCCCGGTCTGGGTGCAGCCGGTTCTTGAGTAACGCCGGGCCGCAGGCGATTCGCTGGTGCGGTCGCTTGACCAGGATGTTCAGTGTTCCCGGCGCCGGCGGTGCGGTCGAAAGGTAGCGGCCCCCGCTGGGGGTGACGAACTGCGCGGTGTGCACGCCGTCGACCTCGCTGGTGGCGACCTGCCAGCCCGGGGCTTCCTTGTCGTAATTGCACCGCGCGCACTCACCCAGGCCGTTGACCGCACTGGTCGGCCCGCCCTTGTGGTGCGGGTGGGCGTGGTCGTGGTGGCGGATCGGCGCATCGCAATACGGGGTACGACACCGCTGATCACGCAGATCGACGAATTTCGCCAGGGCTTTCGGGAAACACCGCGACCGCGACTCCATCGCCACCAACGCCCCCGAGGACGGCCGCGCGTAGAGCCGCCGCAGCGCCGCCGCCCCGGCACCGGCGGCGTCGGCCACCATCTGCCGCGCGATGGCCGCCGGGATCGGGCCGTAGCCCTGCAGGTGCGCCGGCTCGGCGTCCCCGCCGAGCAGCACCCGATCCGACATCACCAGATCCACGCTCACCGGCGCCGGATCGGCGGCCTTTTGGCCGGTGACCCGCTCATAGAGGGTGTCGGCCATCACCTGGCCGCGGCTGCGGCCGTCACCGGTGGTGTCGGCCGCACGCTTGAGCGCGGCGTACACCCCGACCCCTTGGGCGACCGGCAGCAGCGCGGTCACGTACACCATGCAATCGGGGGCGGGCCGCGTCGTCACGGTCCGCTCACTGGGCGCCTTGGCCGCCCGGTCCACCACCGCCTGCGCATCCAACCGGTAGGCGATCTTCTTCGCCTCGGCCTCGATCCGCCCGTCGCCCCACCCTTCGAGGCGGGCCATCTCACCGCACAGTTCGGCATCCAACCTGCGCCGGTCTTCCACCGACAGGCATGCCGACTCGCGCACGATGATGGTGGCCCGCCACTCGCTGAGCGCCCCACACTCCAACGCCGCCAACGTGCACGGCATCTCATGCACCAACGCCCGGGCGAACCCCAGATGCCGCCCACCCTGATTTGGCGAGGCGCGTCGCGCCAGCGCGATCTCGGTGGCCAAACCCCGACCCCGCTTGGATGCCGGCACCCCCTCGGCGGCTTCGCGCGCACGGCGCGCCGCATCCCACGCGGCTGCGACGCGGGCCTGCTCGGCGGCCGCGGCCGCCTTCTGCGACTCCAGCTCCCGCAACCGGTCCCGAAACCCGGCCTCCGACTCCTCGAACACGTGTTCGATCATACCGACACCCACCGACACGCACCGATTCGTCACGCGCGCGGAACCGTACCGGCGGCCAACACTCAGGAGTTAGCAGGACACGGACGGCCAACCGACCCTCAGCGTGGACCCATGGTCTTTTCGAACATGCACTGGAAATCCTCTGGCGGACAGCCGTACGCGGTGGGATCCGGGATGCCCGCGCATCCTGATCCATTCGACGTGGGGAACTGACCCTCGGGACACTGGCCGGGCTGTGCATTCGCCACGGGGCTGCTGAGCAGGCCGAAAGCAGCTATGGCTGCCGCGGCGGCGAGGACTGCCGGGATTCTCTTACCCCCGGCAATTCTGTCTCGGTACATGATTGACCCCCATTTTCGCTGCCGGAACCCGCTGCCCCAGGATGCGAGAACGATAACCGCATATCCACCCGGGCCTGACTGGGAACGACGGTTGCCAGTCGAGTTAGTTGCGTTTGCCATGGCTGCCATCAGCCAATGTCACTGCGGACGGCGACGCCGCCTCAGCCGCGACCCATCACCAGGCGGTGGCAGCGGGCGAGGCAATTCAGCCGTGACTGGGCGGCGGCCAGGTCCTCGACCAGCGGGAACTCGACGTTCGGGTCGAGTATCTCGAGCAACCGCCGCACCGCCGGGCTGCCGACCAGCGCCCAGTCGACGTCGGACCGCGCGCAGTGCACGTCGACGTAGTACAACGCCCTGAAGCCCTGGCTGCCGAAGAATTCGACGTTGCTCAGATCCAGGATGAGTTGCGTGGAGATGCCGGTGTGCCGCTCGACGAATCGGCCCAACGCCTTGCCGTTGGTGGCGTCGATCTCGCCGTCCGCGGTCACAACTACACGGGCCGGAGATTGACGACGCATCGCGAAAACGGCCCTGCCGGTGTACTCGACATCGTCATCGGGCTCGTGCGGCTCGACCGATCGACGGTCTTCGGTAGTGCTCAGCATGGCGCACCTTCCAAGCGGAACGACGGGGTCGCTTGCTTCTCGATCGGAAGGTACTACGGAATCCGCACCAGCGGCTGAAGATCGACCGAAAACTCAATGTGGCTCAGTGCAGGATCAATTCGCGCTATAAGTCATGATCAGAAGCTTAATCAGGCTCACCAACTGCCGCTCCGGCGACGGATTCCGCATCACCGGCACCGATGACCTCGTCCGCCGGAGCGTCCCAGTGGTCGAGGTTCACCACGGTCTCCAGCGGCCGACGGCGCACCGGGCCGTGCCTGCCCCTGGGCCAGCCGACGACCACGTGACCGGCGAGCAGCCAGCCCTCGGGCACGCCCACCGCCTCGCGCAGCAGCTGTTCACCGCCGTAGGACGCCCAGCTCGTCGGGCAGGCCCCCAGCCCCTGCGCGCGGGCCGCGAGCAGGAAGTTCTGCATCGCGGGGAAGATCGACCCGCCCAGCAGCAGCTCCGAGGCGGTCGGATAGTGCTGCTGAGCGAACAGCACCGACGTGAATTCGCCTGCCCGGTCGTGCAATTCGTAGAGCGCGCGGTTGTCGCGGGCGCGCCGGCTGTGGTCGTCGGCGGACGGGCGGGTGATCCCGTAGACCGGTTCGATGACGGCCAGCGCCTGCGCGGCGGCCTCGGCCACCACGGCCCGCTGTCGCTCCGATCGCAGCACCACGAACCGCCAGCCCTGCGCGTTCGCCCCCGACGGTGCGCAGCGCGCCGCGTCGAGACACCGGGTCAGCGTGGCGTCGTCGACGGGATCGGCGGTGAACCGCCGGATCGACCTGGCGGTCGACAGCACCTCCCAGACGTCACTGCTGGTGTTCGCCACGCGCATGCCCTCCCCGAGTCGTCGCGACGCGACCCGGCGAACTAGGCGTGGATGCGCCAGTCGGCGGCGTCGCGCTGCTGGCGCCAGAACTCCTCGAACCGGCCGCCGGCAGAAAGTAGTTCGTCGATACTGCCATCCTCGACGACGCGGCCGCCGTCCAGGAACAGCACGCGGTTGGCGTGCCGGATGCTGGCCAGTCGGTGCGCGACGATCACCTTGGTGCGCGGCCGCAGGTCGGCGGTGAGCGCATCGACGATCGCGGCCTCGTTCTCGTTGTCCAGGGCGCTGGTGGCCTCGTCGACGAGCAGCACGGGCGACTTCTTCAGCAGCGCGCGGGCGATGCTCACCCGCTGGCGCTCGCCGCCGGACAGCGCGGTGCCCGCCTCGCCGACGCGGGTGGCGTCGCCGTCGGGCAGCCGTGCGGCCAGCTCGTCGACCCGGGCCAGCGCCGTCGCGCGCGCCACCTCGCCTGCGTCGGCGCTGGGATCACCGGCCAGCACGTTCTCCCGGATGGTGCCGTTGAACAGGTACGGCTGCTGGAAGACCACACTCGCGGCGGCGCGGCGGCTCTCGGCGTCCAGGCCCGCCGCGTCGACGCCGTCGATCAGCACGCGACCCGACGCCGGTTCGTGCAGTCCGGCGATCAGGGCCAGGATCGTGCTCTTGCCCGAACCCGACGGACCGACGATCGCGGTGGTGGCACCCGGCTCCAGCGTGAAGCTCACGCCGTCGAGCACCGGGGTGTCCCCGTAGCCGAAGCTGACGTCCTCGAACGTGATCCGGGGCGGCGCGGACGACTCCGGCAGCGTGCCGGTGCCCGCCAGCAGCGTCGGCGCCGTGATCACCGCCCGGATGTGGTCGAGCGTGGCGCGGATGGTCTCCAGCGCAGGCGCCAGCTCGCTCAGCGTGGTGAACGGCTCGAGGTAGCGGGCGATGACGACGATCAGCGCCACCGCCTCCGGCACCGAGATCGCGCCGTTCACGGTCAGCGCCGTCGTCACGCCGGCCAGCACGATCAGCGCCAGCTGGCTGGCGATGCTGAACAGCAGCTGCCCGGGCACCTGCATCAGCAGCAGCCGCATCGTCGCCCCGTGCTGCGCGGCCAGCGCCGCGCCGACGTGGCTGCGGGCGGGCTCGACCCGGCGGGCCGCGCGCAACGCCTGCTGGGTGCGGGCGAATTCGATGATCCGCTCGGTCAGCGCGCTGTTCGACTCCCCGGCCACCCGGTCGGCCTGCCTGCTCAGCCGGCCCGACGCGGCCATCGCCGCCAGCAGCACCACCACCCCGGCCAGCGCCGCGGCGCCGAGCTGCCACGGCGCCACCGCGAACAGTGCCAGCGCGACGGCCAGCGGCAGCAGCACCGCGTTGAGCAGCGGGGTCAGCAGGTTGACGACGAGGCCCACCAGGTCCGGCCCGGTCGCCGCGATGGCCTGCCGGGCCGTCGCGGTGTTGTCGGCGTCGAACCAGTCCAGCCGCACGGCGGGCAGCCGGTCGGCGACGTCGTGCTGGGTGCGGTCGAGCACGGCGAAGCCCAGGTCGAACCCGATCCGCGCGGTCGCGCTGTCCACCGCCCAGCCCACCAGCGTCGCCAGGGTCAGCCAGCCGAGCCACGGCAGCGCGTCGGCCGGCGTGTCGCCGAACAGCGCGGCGATCAGCGGCACCAGCAGCACCGCGGCGACGGCCCGCAGCACCACCGACACCAGCGCGAGCACCGCGTAGAGCGTCACCCTCGGCGTGCGGTCGACCGGGATCAGCCGGATCAGGGTCGGGATCATCGGGTCGCCTCCTGTGCGCTCGCCACGGCCTCCTCGCCGGGCCGGGCGGTGTCCCACAGCCGCCGGTAGAGACCGTCGACGGCCAGCAACTCGTCGTGGGTGCCGCGTTCGGCGATGCGGCCGTCGTCGAGGACGACGATCTGGTCGGCCCCGGTGACGGTGTGCAGCCGGTGGGCGATCACCAGCACGGTGCGGTCGCGGGTCAGCCGGTCGAGCGCCTGCTGCACCAGGTATTCCGACTCGGGGTCGGCGAACGCGGTGGCCTCGTCGAGGATCAGCACCGGGGTGTCGGCGACGATCGCCCTGGCGATGGTGAGCCGCTGGCGCTCGCCGCCGGACAGCCCGCTCGCGGCGCCGAGCACGGTGTCGTAACCGTCCCTCAGCCGCAGCACCCGCTCGTGGATCTGGGCCTGCTCGGCCGCCGTGAACACCCGCTCCTGCGGGGCGTCCGGCTCGGCCAGCGCGATGTTCTCGGTGACGGTGCCGTGCACCAGCTGGGTCTCCTGCAGCACGAAGCCCACCCGCCGGTACAGCTCGTCCGCGCTCAGCGACCGGACGTCCCTGCCGTCGACGCGGATCGCGCCGTCGGCGACGTCGTGGAACCGCGCCAGCAGCGCGGCCAGAGTCGACTTGCCGGAGCCGGACGGCCCGACCAGCGCGGTGACCGTGCCCGGCCGCAGCGTCAGCGAGACGTCCTTGATCACCGGCACACCGGGGCGGTAGCCGAACGTGACGCCGTCGAATTCGACGGTGCCGCTCTGGCCGCCGTCACCGGTGGCGGCCTCGTCGCGGACGTCGAGTTCGGGCTCGTCGAGGGTGTTCTGCAGCCGCCTGGCCGCGAGCACGCCGGTCCGGATGCCGCCCAGCCCGTAGGCGATGTTGAGCAGCCGGGACCCGAAGGTTGTGCCCAGCAACAGGAACGGGAGCAGGTTCACCGGGTCCATGGAGCCGGCGACGACGAGCAGCGTGCCGGTGGCCGCGATCAGCCACAGGAACGTCGCGGGCCGGGTCGCGATGTCCATCGTCGTCTTCTTGCCGACGAAGGGCCGCTGCCAGTCGTTGAGGAACGCGATGTACTCGTCGAGCCGGGCCCGGAAGCTCGACGCGGCGGCGCCGCCGAACACGCGCACCACCGGCTGACCCTCGAGGTAGGCGCCGGCCTCGCCGTTCATCCGCTCCACCCACTTGGCCGACTGCGGGATCTTCGGTCCGGACTGCACCGTCATCGTCGACGTCAGGACCATCCACACCAGCACCGGGACGAACAGCACCAGCGCCACCCGCCAGTCGACGACGAACAGGTAGACCAGCACGGCGACCGGCGCCACCGCCGCGGCGACGGCGTCCGGAATGGCGTGCGTGACAAGGTAATGCAGGGCCAGGGTGTCGTCCTGCACCAGCTGCTTGATCGAGCCGGAGCCGCGGGCGGTGAACCAGCCGAGCGGCAGCCGGGCCATCTTGGTCAGCAGCCGGCCGCGCAACTCCCTGGCGAAGCGGGCGTCGATCGCGTGCAGCCACAGCGTCAGCGCGGCGCCGAGCACGGTGCCGACGCCCAGCAGCGTCAGCGCGGCGAACGCCAGTGTCCAGAGCCGGGATTCGTCCGCGCCGGTCAGCAGCAGCCGCGCGAGTTCGACCAGCAGCACGAACGGCGCCAGCTGGACGAGCGTGATCACCGCCTGCAGCACACCGGAGACGATCAGCGGTGTCTTCAGCGGCGCCATCAGCCTGCCTGCCGCCTGCGACCGCCAGCTGCCCTGCGGCGCGGCAGGAGTGGGGGCCGGGGCCTCGGCCGCGGCCTCGGGCGCGGGTGCCTCGGCGGGGGCGGCGGGGGCGGCGGCCTCCTGCTCGGCGCCACCGCGCTGCTTGCCCATCGCCTTGCCCGCGTTCCAGTACGCCTGGGCGTGGATCTCGGACTTCGGAAACCCGAACTCCTTCAAGCGGTTCCGCACGTGCTTGAGGGTGTTGGCCTCGGGTGTCGCCCACGCGTACCAGTTCGACCAGTCGCGGACCTCGAGTGCCTCGGCCAGGGACTTCTCGTCGCGGCGGGCCACCCAGTGCACACGCAGCCGTGGGTGCTGGGTGATCGGGATCAGCGGGTCGTTCTCGTCGTGCTGCTCGAGGTAGAGCTCGACGGGCACCTCGGCGTCGATCGCGCCGATGATGCCGTTGATGCCGGGGATCGAGGCCGCGTCGCCGATCAGGAGGTAGCCCGCGGGCGGTTCGTCGGGCAGGTCGAACCGGGTCGACCCCATCAGCGCCATCACCTCGATGGTGGCGCCGGGTTGCACGGTCTTCGCCCATGTCGACGCCGGACCGGCCGGTTCGTGCAGCACCACGTCGACGGCGAAACGGCCGGTGTCGGTGTCGGCCTCCGAAAGCGTGTATCCGCGCTGGAACTCCGAATCGGACCCGTCCGGGTCGGGGAACCAGAACCGCAGCCACGCGGCGGGCTCGGGAACCACGTCTTCGAAGACCGTCGGCGACTGCATGCGGATCCGCACGAAGTGGGGTGCGATCGGTTCGGTCCCGATCACCGTCGCGGTGTGGTCCCGTGCGCCGAACCCCTTCATCATGGCGCCCTGGAATCCGCGTGCCATCAGGTGTCCTCTCCCGCGGCACTTCGCCACGCCATCGTCTGCCGAACATTCGGGTGGGCGGAGTCCGGACCGGGCGTGTCCACACCAGCCGGTTCGCGCAAAGCTATCACCACAAACTAAGGGTCCCCTAACCGGCAGTCAACATGTCCGTCGGCAATCGCGGATAATGAAGAAGCCGCCGGTGCCGATAGGGACAATGGGTGGGCGGCCGGGGGCTTGAACAGTTCGGATGGGGATGACCCGGGTATGACGGCGTCGAGGCGAGTGGTCCCCACGGACCACTACTACTGGCTGACGGCGATTCTCGCCGCGCGCGGCGCCCAGGTGCGCACCTGTCGCGTCATCGCGGGTTCCGTCATCGTCGCCGGCGCGTTGCCGCTGATCCTGACCACCAGCTCGATCGGACCGCAGACGGCCCGCGACCGGACGATCGCCGCCGTCGTCGCGCTGGTCTGCCTGGTCGTCGGGCTGATGTGGCTGCGCCGCCGCTGGCCCAGCCGCAGTCAGTCGGCGGCCAGCGTCGTGATCGGCACTTTGGCGGTCACCGCGGGCTGCCTGGTCCAGCCGGTTCCGCTGCTGGGGCTGCTCGGGGCGACGTGCTTCGCGATCATCACCGCATACGTCGCCTTCTTCCATTCGCTGCGACTGCTCGCGGTGGTGTGGGTGGGGGTCGCCGCCACGCTGCTGACGCTCGGCCTGCGGATGACCGGCGACGCCACGCTGGCGGTGGTCGGAGCGGTGCTGGTGACGACGGTCAACGTGGTGGTGATCTACACCTGCCGCACCGCCAGCCGGTTGATCGTCACCGACATCGACCAGGCCGAGATCGAGCCGCTCACCGGGCTGCTGAACCGCGAGGCCTTCGGACTGCGGGCCGCCACGCTGCTGGCGTCGCGCAGCCGCGACGACGACCGCTATTTCGTGATGGTCGTCGTCAGCATCGACAGCTTCTCGCTGCGGGTCGACGTCGGCGGTGTGCACGTCGGCAACCAGGTGCGGGTGGCGGTCGGGCAGACGATGCGGGAGAACGTCCGGCAGACCGCCGTGATCGCCCACGTGCTCACCGGGGAGGCCGACGCGGAGTTCCTGATCGCCGACACGTTCACCACCGCCGACGCGTCTCCGCTGGTGGAGCGGCTGCGCGGAGCGGTCGCCACCACCCCGTCAGGGCTGACGGCGAGCATCGGGGTGGTCAGCACCCCGCTGCGGCCGCTCACCTTGCATCCACCCGACGAGGTGCTCGACGAGGTGATCGGCATCGCCACCGCAGCCATGCTCGAGGCACGCGTCGCCGGCGGCAATCAGGCCCGTTATGTGCGCAACCCGCCTCTGCGGATGCTGGGCGAGCCGAACGCGTTCGACTGAGCCGGCCGGCTCAGATGGTGTCCTCGCACATCAGCGCCGCGTTGATCCGCCGGCAGTTCTCCGCCATCGCCGCGGTCTGCGGCCGCGAGAGCTGCTGGAGGTAGTGCGCGCGGATCGCCTCGCCGTAGGTCAGCATCGCCTCCTCGAGCAGGGCACTGCCCTTCTCGGTGATGGTGGCCAGCACGCTGCGGCCGTCCTTCTCGCTCGGCATCCGCTTGGCCAGGCCCTTGTCCTCGAGCCGGCCGACCTGGCGGCTGATCCGGCTGGCCGACACCACGAGTGCATCGGCGAGGTCCCCCATCCTCGCCGAGCCGGTGTCGGACTTGTGCAGCCGCTGCAGCAGCCGCACGTCGGACAGTCCCACCTGGTGCGCGTCGGACAGCACCCGGTTGAGCCGGGCCGTCAGCCGCAGCGACGCGTCGAGGAAGTTCTGCCACGACCGCAGCTCCCCGATGTCGAGTCCCGGAACCTCGCTGGCGGTGCGCCCGCCGATGGTGCGCTGTTCCAGCGGCCGCGGCCCCCCGAACTGCCCGATCAGACTCGGGCGGTGCTCCCCGGTTACCCGCCGCTCCTCCGTCTGCTGGATCATGCTGTCCCCTCCCCCTTCGTGACGCGATTGTCTATTCGCCGCGCCGCACGTGTCCCTTGTCGCCAAGTCTTGACGTGCACCGGGGGTGAAGGAATCGGGGGTTTCCCTAACGTTGGCACCCGCACCCTGTGACGCCTGCGACAGCCGGTGCCTGCGCGGCCCGGATCGGCCCTTCTGCGGCCGGGTGCCGGCGAGGGCGCGCATCGCGTCGCGCAGGTACCCGGCAGCCGCGGGTCCAGCGCATTCAGGCGTTCCTGCCACTCCGGTGGCCGGGTCGGGCCCTCGGCCGGCCGGCGGTGAGCCGCCCGCCCACTCCCCGGCCGTCTTCGACGCCGACATCAACGCACAGCAACGCCGACGTACGTAGCTCTCGCGGACCCCTGACGACCTGGACGCTGGAAGTTGCCGCGGCGAGAGGGGCGGGACTCGTATGCTGTGCGAGTGCTCAACAGCCCCTGTTCAAGCGTGCCGCGATGAAGGTGCAACCGGCCGCGTTCCTGCGCACCACGCTGCCGCTCGGGCTCGACCAGCTCGGCGCGTACGACTCCGGCCGGTACCACTCCATCTGGATCCCCGACCACATGGTCAGCTTCTGGCCGGACGCGATCTGGACACCGGAGTTCACCGACCTGGCGACCGCCTCACCCTCGCCACACCAGAACCTCGACGCCATGGCCGTCGCTGCGGCGGCGGCCGTGCTCACCGAACGCACGCCACTGGCCACCAGCGTCGTCGACACGGTGCGCAGGCATCCCGCGCTGCTCGCCCAGACGGCGCTCACCCTCGATCACCTGTCGAACGGCCGCTTCATCCTCGGCCTCGGATCCGGTGAACTCGAGAACATCGTCCCCTACGGTTTCGACTTCGCCCGGCCCGTCAGCCGTCTCGAGGAGTCGATCCGGGTGATCCGGCTGCTGTGGGACAGCGAGGGCCCGGTCGACTTCCACGGCGAGTTCTACCGCCTCGACCACGCCCGCCTCGACACCGCGCACGTCGACGGCCGCTGCCCGCCGCTGTGGATCGGCGCCGCCGGGCCCCGCATGCTCGAACTCACCGGCAGGCACGCCGACGGCTGGTGGCCGATGGGCGCCTACACCCCGG
Source organism: Mycobacterium hippophais (assembly GCF_027529605.1). Taxonomy (NCBI): domain Bacteria; kingdom Bacillati; phylum Actinomycetota; class Actinomycetes; order Mycobacteriales; family Mycobacteriaceae; genus Mycobacterium; species Mycobacterium hippophais. Next base: position 134,465 of record NZ_JAPZPY010000011.1, read on the forward strand.
AGGACTACGCCGCCAAGCTCGCCGCCGTGCGGGCCGCCGCCGACCGCGCCGGCCGCGACCCGATGGCGATCGTGCCCGCGCTGACGCAGATCTGCCTGATCGGCGACGACGACGAGATCGCCGAGATGCTGCGCGCGCCGCTGGTGAAATCGATCCTGCTGCTGCTGACCGCGGCGGACCTCCGGGCCTTCGGGCACCGGCATCCGATGGGCGAGAACTGGCGCGGCGTCCAGGATTTCGACCCGGTGAAGCTGTCCCGGGAGAACATCCTGCGGTTCTGCGACGAGGTGGACACCCAGGCCATCCGCGAGATCTTCCCGTGTGGCACCCCGAGCCAGGTCGCGCGCCGGCTCAAGGAATTCGCCGACGCAGGCATGCGGGTGTTCAAGCTGATGGAGTACGGCGCCATGGCCGGGCTGGCCTACGGCGCCGCATCGGCGGCCAAGGTCAGCGAGACCGAGGACCTGCTGCTGGCGCTGCTCGACGATTCCGCCGCCGCCCCCGCACCGATCACGGTGTCGCGCAACGCACTCGACGCCAAGCAGATGCTCGATGACGCGTGCCGGGACACCGGCCTGACGGACTGGGGCGACGACACCCTGCCCGCCCGTTTCGGCGTGGCGGTGGACCACCTCAACACCGCGGGCCTGGACGACGCCGGACGGCGGCAGGCCGCCGACGTGTGCCGGTGGCTGCTGACGTCCCGGCTGGAATTCTTCGAAGACCGCCGCCGTCACCCGATCGGCGACGAGGTGATCGACCGACCACTGTTCGTCACCGGCGAACCCCGCTCCGGCACAACGCTGATGCACGCGTTGATGTCGGTCGACCCCGACGCCCGCGCGCTGCGGTTCTGGGAGGTGATGTACCCGTCGCCGCCACCGGGGCTCGCCGGCCCCGACGACCCCCGCCGGGCCCGCGCCGACGACGACTGGCGGGAGATCAACGCCAAGCTGCCCAAGTGGCTGCACAGCCATCCGTACAACGACATGCTCGGCGACGGACTGCCCGAGGACGAGCGGACGTGGGCGTTCGACTTCCGGGTGATGACACCGACGGCGTGGTGGCGGGTGCCGATGAAGACGCTCGCGGCCGGCCTGCCGACCGACGCGGGAGCGCAGTACCGCATCCACCGCGCCATGCTGCAGCAGCTGCAGTACGGCAGGCCGCCGAAACAGTGGGTGTGCAAGGGTTTCCACGGGTTCCGGCTGGCGGAGTTCTTCGACGCCTATCCCGACGCCCGGCTGGTCTGGCTGCACCGCGATCCGGTGCAGGTGGCGGCGTCGCGCACGATGATGATGGCCGACATCGCCGACGGGCTCGTCGGCCCGGTCGACCTCGCCGCGGAGGCGAAGTTCCACCTGGAGATGACGCGGGCCAGCATCGCCAACACCATGACCAACCCGCTCGCCGCCGATCCGCGCATCCACCATGTCCGGTACGTGGACTTCGTCGCCGACCCCGTCGCCACCGTCCGCGGCTGCTACGGGTTCGCCGGCCGCGAGCTCACCGCCGGCGCCGAGACGGCGATGCGCGACTATCTGGCCACCAACAAGGGTGACCGGCACGGCAAGTTCCGGTACTCCACCGACGTGCTCACCGACATCGGCGAGGACCTCGACGCGCTGCACGAGGAGTTCCGCCCGTTCCGGGAACGTTTCGGCGTCCCCATCGAAAAGCTTTCCTAGCCGTGCATTCCCGTCTCTGCCTGCATCAGGTGGCGTTCCTGGGTGTGCCGACCGAGGTGTTCGTCGAGCACTGCCGGTCTCTGGAAATCCAGCACATGACACTGGTCAGCCAGGCGTTCCCGCTGCCCGATGAGGCGTGGCGCGCGCTGCGCCGCGGCGGGCCGCGCGTCGCGGCGGTCAACCATGTCTTCGCCGTCCACCCCGACATCGAACGCGACACCGGCGAGGCGGGCCGGCGGCTGCTCGATGCCGTCGACACCGCCGCGGAACTGGGCGCCGAGCGGCTGTACCTGCTCACCGGCGGCCGCGGCGGGCTGACGTGGGAGCAGGCCGCGGACCGGTTCGCCGATCTGCTGGGCCACGGCCGGGAGGCCGCCGAGGCCGCGGGGGTGCGGCTGCTGGTGGAGAACGCCTCGCCGTTCAACGCCGACATCCACATGGCGCACACGCTGTCCGACGCGATCACCCTGGCCGAACGCGCGGGCATCGGCGTGTGCGTCGACCTGCACGCCTGCTGGATGGAGGCCGGCTTGCGCGGGCTCATCGAGCGCGCCGCGCCGCACACCGGCCTGGTCCAGGTCAGCGACTACGTGCTCGGCGACCGCACCGCGCCGTGCCGGGCGGTGCCCGGCGACGGGACGATCGACCTGCCGCGGATTCTCGGCGACGTGCTGGCGACCGGCTACGGCGGCGTCTTCGACATCGAACTGGTGGGGCCGCGCATCGACGCCGAGGGCGCCGCGCCTGCCACCGCGCGTGCAGCACACCACCTGTCCGAACTGTTGACGCGCCTGGGAGCCTGAACAGCGTGGCCTTTCGCGACGGACCCGCCGACGACGCACTCGACGAGGCGTGGCGTGATTTCTGCGACCGGCTGAAAGACGCGGGGGCGCAGGCGTTCAAGGACGCCAACCCCGGCACACCGGTGCAGCGGGCCGACGCCTTCCGCTTCCTCACCCAGAACCTCGGGCAGGCCTTCGACCTGGCGCTGGAGACCCGCGACCCGGCGTATCCGCAGCTGCACCCGTTCTGCACGCCGACCCGCAAGCTCGGCGGCGACGTCGCCGACTTCACCTACCGGCAGGCCTGGATCGACGGCGCGCACACCTACCGGCTCACCGGCACCCGCGGCACCGCGCGGTGGCTGAACATCACCGTGCAGGGGCCGCGGCCGCAGACCATCCCCGGCACCGACTGGCCGTCGCTGCACGAACCCTTCGGCGACCTCCCCGAGGCGAACCTGTTCGGCCACCAGATCCTCACCGACGCCGACGGCCGTTTCGAGGTGTACGTCGGCGGGCCGCAGCGCCCGCACAACTGGCTGCCCACCACCGCGGGCAGCCGGAAGCTGTTCGTGCGGGAGGCTTTCGACACCTGGTACGAGACACCGACGACGCTGACGATCGAACGGGTGGGTATGACCGGGCCGCCTGCGCCGCCGTCGGCCGACCGGATGACCGAGGCGTTCGGCTGGGCCGCCGACTTCCTCACCGGCATGATGCGCGATTGGCCCGAGCATTCGTGGCGGTACTCCGGCGGCGTGTGTGACCCGTTGCAGCTCAACCGCTTTCCGGCGGACAAGTCCGCGGACTCCGACGCCGACGCCAAGCGCGGCCGGGTGGCGGCGCACATGGTGTGGCGGCTGGCGCCCGACGAGGCGCTGATCGTCGAGATGGACGCCCACGACGGATTCTGGGTGTTCGGGATGGGGGGCGTGTTCGGTTCGAGCATGGACTTCCTGCACCGGCCGGTCAGCTACACCCCGGCCCGCACAGCAGTCGACGACGACGGGATGGTGCGGCTGGTGCTGTCGCACGACGATCCGCTGGTGCACAACTGGCTTGACACGCAGGGCTTCTCGGACGGCAACCTGACCTACCGCAACCTGGCGAGCCGGAACGCCGCGGTGTTCCGCACCCGGGTGGTGCCGCGCGCAGGCCTGCTCGACGCGCTGCCGCCCGGCACCGCGATGGTGACGCCGGCGCAGCGCACCGCCCAGTTGCAGGACCGCTACCGCAGCGTCAAGCTGCGCTACGGCATCTGAGGGTCAGACGGGCAGCGTGGTGTTCGTCTCCTGCTCGGCGAACTCGAACACCCGCTTGGCCGCGGCGTAGTCACACGCCAGCGGGCTGCGGCCGACGAGCACGGGGCCGCCCCGGAGGCCGAAGCGGCCGCTCACCCCGACGAAGCTGCCGGGCGGGATGGGTTCGCTGATGCAGTACAGCGTCGGCGCGGCGCCCGCGTCGATGTCGTTGGCCAGCACGTCGGCGACGGCCTTGACCGCCTTGTGCGCCACCGCCATCAACGGCGTGTCGGCCACCTGGGAGATGTTGGAGGCCACCCAGCCCGGATGGGTGAGCTGGGTGACGACGGGCGAGTTCGCCGCCCGCAGCCGGCGGTCCAGTTCAAGGCCCCACATCATCACGGCCAGCTTCGAGCGGGCGTAGGCGCCCATCACGGTCCACTTGCTGGTGCGCAGGTGCATGTCGTCGAGCCGGAGCGTCGCCCGGCGGTGCGCGTCGGAGCCGACGTTGATGATCTGCGACCGGATCCGGTCGTACAGCAGATTGGTCAGCGCGAACGGTCCGAGCAGATTGGTGCCGATCGTGGCCTCGAAGCCGTCGACGGTGTCGGTCCGGGCCTGGGTGAGCGCGCCCGCGTTGTTGATCAGGATGTCGATCTCGCCGTCGAGGTCCGCGCAGAACGCCCGCACCGACGCCTGGTCGGAGAGGTCGACCTTGCGGACCTCGGTGGAGCCGCCGATCTCCGCCGCGCGCTGTGCGCCGAGCTCGGTGTTGCGGACCGCCATGATCACGTGCGCTCCTGCCGCGGCCAGCGCGTGTGCGGTGCCGAGGCCCACGCCGCTGGTGGCTCCGGTGACGACGATCCGTTTGCCGGTCAGGTTGCCGAGTCGGCTCGGCGCCCACGGTGTGGTCACGGTGTGAGGGTAGCCGGGTGCGGGCACCGCACCGGACCGGCCCCGGCCGTTGACACCGGTTTTCACTGCTGGTTAATTGACTAGAGCCAGTAGTACGGCTGGCCATGACGGCCCTCATGGCCGGATTGCGGGGTCGCCCTTGCGCCAGAACGTCGTTCGCGCATCTCTCACGACGGGGCAATCCGCATGACCGACAGCGCACGCGAAATCGAGAACCTGATCTACTCCTATGCCGAGCGGGTCGACGCCGGCGATCTCGGCGCGGTGGCCGACCTGTTCGCGCACGGGCGGATCTGCGGTGTGGAGAACGGCCCGCCGGAGACGGTGTTCGAGGGCACGGCCCGGGTGCGGCAGATGTACGACATGGCGACCCGGCTCTACGAGGACGGCACCCCCAAGACCCATCACCACACCACCAACGTGCGGATCGAGGTCGACGAGTCCGCGGGCAGCGCGTCGGCCAGGTCGTACTACCTCGTCACGCAGGCCACACCCGACCTGCCGCTGCAGGTGATCGTCACCGGGCGCTACCACGACACGTTCCACCGGGTCGACGGGCGCTGGTGGTTCGACTCCCGCACCATGTTCGTCGACCAGGCCGGCGACATGAGTCACCACCTCAAGTGGTGACCGGCACGGCGCAGGCCGCCTCCTTCGACGTCACGGCGGTGATGTCGGCCGCGCAGCAGAAGGAAGGTCTCGAGGACTGGGGGCCGCTGCCGTTCTCCGAGCCACTGGCCGTCCTGCTCGACGACTACGCCGCGGCCGACCTCAACGAGATCGGCCTGCACATCCTGCGTTCGGGCATCGTGCACAGCCTGCGGATGCGGCTGCGCGCCCAGGAGTGGATCCGCAGGCACCCCGAGATCCTCGACGAGGTGATCGCCGCGCCGATCGTGGTGGTCGGCATGATGCGCAGCGGCACCACGCTGATGCAGCGGCTGCTGGCGGCCGATCCGAGCCTGCACTGCGCCTACGGCTGGGAGGTGGTCGAGGTGGCGCCCCGCCTCGACCACGACTGGTCGGGGCCCGACTACAGGATCGCCGTCAGCGAGGCCAGGGAGGCCAGGACGCGCGAGCTCGCGCCGGAGCTGTTCGCCATCCACCCGATGTACGCGCGGGAACCGGAGGAGGAGATCGTCTTCCTGTCCGACGCGTTCCTGTCCCACGTGCCCGAGTCCGGTGCGCACGTGCCGCGGTACCGGTCGTGGATCGACACGCAGGATTTCACGCCCGCGTACGCGTACCTGCACCGCATGCTGCAGTTCCTGCAGTGGCAGAAGCGTCGTGCCGGGATCACTGCGCAGCGCTGGGTGCTGAAGTCGCCTGCCCACCTCGGCTACCTCGACGCTCTGCGTGCGCAGTTCCCCGATCTGCACGTGGTGCACATGCACCGCGACCCCCGGGAGACCGTCGCCTCGGGCGCCAGCCTCAACGCGACATTGCACGCCATGCACGCCGACACGGTGGACCGGCACCGCGTCGGCACGCAGTGGCTGGAGCGGATGGGCTGGACCACCGACCGGGCCATGACCGTGCGCGCGCAGTGGCCCGCCGCACGCGTCACCGACATCGCCTACGCCGACGCGGTCGACGACCCGATCGCAGCGGTCGCCCTGGTGTACGACGCCATCAGCCTGCCCCTGACCGCCGAGGCCGAGGCGGCCATGCGCCGGTGGCTCGTCGACCGGCCGCGCGCGCCGCAGCGTCCGCCGTACTCGCTGCAGGACTACGGGCTCACCGAGGCCCAGATCGACGACCGCTTCGCGGCGTACAACTCCCGCTTCCGACATCCGAGGACCTGATGACCGACCACCCCGTCGCGACCGCGGCGCAGCACGAGCACGAACTGGCCGCCCTCGAGTTGACCGCGCACCCGACCGTGCGGGCCGCCTACAGCTCGGTCGCTGAGAAGTGGCTGTCCCGCGCGAAGCCGTCGTCCGCCATGCGGGAGCGCTTCGACGCCGCGTTCGCCGAGGTGATGTTCTCCGCGGCCGTGTGGTCGTCGAACCAGGACCCGCTGCGGCCCAAGGTCACCTGCATCACCCGGCTGGCGCACCCGCTGGCGGGCCGCACCATCCCCGGAACACGCTGGGGCATCGACAATCCCGACAGCGTGTACCGGGTGATCCCGATCAGCGGCGACGAACGCTACGAGATCCGCGGCCGCGTCGGCGAACACCGGATGACCGAGAACTACTTCACGCTGTGGGACGCGAACATGGGCACCGTCGACGTGCTCAACGGCCGCACCATGGAGGTGGAGTCCGACGGGTCGTTCACCATCACCGTGGACCCCGAACCCGCGAACGGCAGGCCCAACCACGTGCGCTCCACGCCGGAGGCGCACGAGTTCTACATCCGCGACGTGCTGCTCGACTGGGGCCGCGACGACCCGAACCACCTCACCGTCGAGCGCCTCGGCGGGCCGCCCGCGGGGTCGGCCCGCACACTCGACGAACAAGCCGAGGCCACCGCGGCGATGATGGCGCACTTCGCGAACTTCACCGGCAAGCTCAGCCACGGTGTGTACAAGATGCCGGCCAACCACTTCGACCTGGCATGGTCGGCGGACCGGGCCGGCGCCATGCGCAACCAGGTGTACGTGATGGGCCGGTTCGACCTGCGACCCGACGAGGCGTTCGTGGTGGACGTCGACGACGGCGGCGCCGAGTACTTCACCGTGCCATTGAGCAACATCTGGGGCACCACCCTCGAGATCGTGGACCGCACCGGCAGTCTCAACAAGGCGCAGTCGCATCCGGGCGAGGGCGGCGGCTACACCTACGTCATCTCCGCCACCGATCCGGGCACCCGCAACTGGATCGACACCGACGGCCTGAACGAGGGCATCCTGACGCTGCGGATGGCCGAGTTCGGGCCGGACGGCCCGCGCGAGGATCTCGGTGCCCGCGGCCGGGTGGTCAAGCTCGACGATCTGGACGCCGAGGTGCCCGGACTCGATCGGGTGACACCGGAGGAACGCGCCGGGGAACTGGCGGCACGGCGGGCGGCGTATCTGCGGCGCCTTCCGGAAGGGACGGTCTGACGTGGCGCGCTGGCTCATCACCGGATGCTCGACCGGCATCGGACGCGAGATCGCCCGTGTCGCACTGGAGAACGGGCACAGCGTGGTGGTGACGGCGCGGCGCGCCGAGGCCGTCGCGGACTTCGCCGGCACCTTCGGTGACCGCGCCGTGCCGGTCGCTCTGGACGTGACGGACAAGGGCCAGATCGCGGCCGCGGTGGCCGCCGCCGACGACGCGTTCGGCGGAGTCGACGTGCTGGTGAACAACGCCGGCTACGGCTACATGTCCGCCGTGGAGGAGGGTGACGACGCCGAGGTGCGGAAGCTGTTCGACACCAACTACTTCGGCGCCGTCGACATGATCAAGGCGGTGCTGCCGCAGATGCGGGCCCGCCGCGGCGGCCACATCGTCAACATCTCGTCGATGACCGGGCTGGTGGCCAACCCTCCCAACGCGTACTACTCGTCGACCAAGTTCGCTCTCGAGGCGCTCACCGAGGCGCTGGCCGCCGAGGTCAAGCCACTGGGCATCAAGGTGTGCGCCGTCGAGCCGGGCGCCTTCCGCACCGACTGGGCGGCCCGGTCGATGAAGGAGTCCGCCACTCCGGTCGACGATTACGCCGAACACGTCGGCGCACGCAAGACGCTGATCAAACAGTTCGCCAACGACCTGCCCGGCGATCCGCGCAAGGTCGCCGAGGCGGTGCTCATGCTCACCACCCTCGACGACCCTCCGCTGCGGCTGCTGCTCGGCCGCGACGTGCTCAATGCCACCCGCGACAAGCTGGCCGCCATGTCGGCCTCGATCGAGGAGTGGAAGCCAGTCACCAAGGACGTGAACTTCCCCAGCCCGGACAACCATGGCTGAGCAGACGCTCGACGGCCGGGTCGCGCTGGTCACCGGCGCGGCGCGCGGCCTGGGCCGCGCGTACGCGGTCCGGCTCGCGGCGGCCGGCGCAGACGTCATCGCGCTCGACGTCTGCGCGGACTTCGACTCGACCGACTATCCAGGCTCGACACCGGAGGATCTCGCGGCGACGGCCGGCGAGGTGGAGGCGCACGGCAGGCGGATCCTGGCCCGGCAGGCCGACGTTCGGGACGGCGCCGCCGTGCGCGCGGTGGTCGACGAGGGCGTCGCCCTGTTCGGCCGCCTCGACATCGTCATCGCGAACGCCGGCATCATCCGGCTGACCTCCGGCGAGGACCGTGAGCGGATCTTCCGCGACGTCATCGACGTCAACCTGGTGGGGGTGTGGAACACCGTCGAGGCCGCCATCCCCGCGCTGCTCGCCGGTGGCCGCGGCGGCTCGGTGGTGCTGGCCTCCTCGACGGCGGGCATCAAGGCGTCCGGCACCGACCGGCCCGGCCTGCAGGCCTACTCGGCGTCCAAGCGCGCCCTGGTCGCGCTGATGCAGGGCTGGGCGAGTCAGCTCGCGCCGGAGTCGATCCGCGTCAACACCATTCACCCCAGTGGCGTGGCCACCGACATGATCCTCAACGAGACCACGATGGCGCTCTTCGAGTCGGCCGACCCGTGGCTGCTGAGCCAGCAGAACGCGCTGCCCATCCCGCTGCTGCAACCGGCCGATGTGGCCGGCGCGGTGGCCTGGCTGGTGTCCGACGCGGCGGCGTTCATCACCGGCACCGAGTGGAAGCTGGACGCGGGTTTCCTGACGCGCTGATTCACGGGCGGCGCGACAACCGGTCGAGCACCCGGAGGAAGACGCGGCGGTCGGCGTCGGTCAGTTCGCCGAGCAGGCGTTCCTCGCCCTGCTGGATCTCTTGTTGCGCAGCGTCTTTGACGGCGCGGCCGGGCCCGGTGATCGCGAGCAGCCGCGCCCGCCGGTCGGCCGGGTCGGGACGGCGTTCGATGAAGCCCTGCGCCTGGAGTTCGTCGAGGGTCGCGATGATCCGGGTCTTGTCCGCGCCGATGGCCTCGGCGAGGGCCGCCTGGGTGCGTATCGGGGACTCGTCGAGGGCGACCAGCACGCTGTAGCCCCACATGGAAAGGCCGTGCGCCTCGAGCACCGGACGTTCGGCCGCGATGGTGTCACGCACCAGCGGCGCCAGCATCGCCGCCAGGTCGCGCCGCTTCGACCGTCCCGCCACCGCGCGAGTATAGGCATTGCCATATCGTACGCATGCGCATACGATCTGCTTATGCTTACCGATACCGATCTCCGTCCCCTGCACCGCCGCGCCGTGCTCGCCTCCGTCGACGCCGTCACGGCGGTCACCCCCGAACATCTCGATCTGCCCACCCCGTGCGGCGACTGGACGCTGCGCCGGCTGCTCGCCCACATGACGGTCCAGCACCACGGTTTCGCCGCGTCGGCGCGCGGTGGTGCGACGGAGCTCCAGGTGTGGGATCCCGACCGCGTCACCGCCGCCGTCACCGCCGACCCGGTGGGCAGCTACACCGCAGCGGCCGAGGACCTGCTCACCGCGTTCAGCGCCGACGGCGTGCCCGAAGCATCGTTCGCCCTTCCCGAATTCGGGCCCGACGCAGTGTTCCCGGGGTCGGTGGCGATCGCCATGCACTTCGTCGACTACGCGGTGCACGGCTGGGACGTGGCACGCAGCCTCGGCAGGCCGTTCGCACTCGACGACGACGTGGCGGCCGCGGCGTTGTCCGTCGCGCGGATCGTCCCCGACGACGAGACGCGTGCCGCCGCCGGAGCGCCGTTCGGTCGGGCGGTGCAGGCCGGCGACGGCGCCACCGACCTCGACCTGTTGGTCGCCCACCTCGGCCGGTCGCCGCACTGGCCGGCATGACCCAGGCACGAGAAAACCCCGGCGACCGTGGTCGCCGGGGTTCTGCCTCTCGTGTGAGACCTAGCTGTTGATGCCCACGATCTCCTTGGCGATGTCGGCGACGCGCGTCTGCGCGGCGGACACGACACTCTGCCGGTTCTTGTGGGCCTCCTCGTAGTGGATGACCGCCCGGATGTCGGCGGCGTCCTCGAGGTCCTTCACCGCGGCCACGGCCTGGCTGACGTTGAGGTCGTCGTAGTCCGCGATCGGGAGCTCGGACGCGTCCAGCACGCCGGTGGCCGACCGGGCGTTGTGCAGCGCGTCGGCCGTGTCGTCGGCACCTTCCTGGCGGGTGACCCGCTCGGCGGCGTTCAGTGCGGCGTCGCGCGACGCGCTGATCGTCTTGGCGGCGATCTCACCGGCGTTCACGCCCCGGTTGCGCAGGTCGTTGAGCGCCGGCGGCACCGAACGCACGGAGTCCAGCGCACGGTCGATACCGCGGGTGGTCCAGGTCACCGGCACGTTGACCAGCTTGACGGTCGCACCGGTGAACGCCTGGATCGGCGTGCGGCGCAGCGCGGCCGGTCCGCCGAGCGCGTCCTCGGCCAGCACGGTGGTGAGCCAGTCGACGGTCGCCGCATGTGCGGTGATCAGCCGGGTGGCCAGGTTCTCGACGTCCTTGTTGCGGGCCGCGACGGCCAGCGCCTTGGTGTAGCGGGCCCGGTCGAGCAGCTGGTGCTCGAGCGCCAGGTCGCCCAGCAGCGCCTCGTCGAACGGCTGCGCCTGCTCGGTGAGGGCCTTGACGGCGGCCGCGGCACGACCCAGGAACGGGCCGATGACGTCGGGGAAGCCCCCGAGGTCGCGGATGGCCTGCTCGATGGCCTCGGCGCGCTCGCGGCCGTTCGACGCGTTCTCGGTGAGCTCGCGCCGCACGGCGTCGGTACGGGCCTGTGCGACCCGGGTCTCGGCCACCTGGATCTCGGTGGAGGTCAGGTCGAGCAGCGTTCGGAGCTGCGCGAGCAAGGTGGTGGTTTCTGCAGTAGTCATATGGTTCGCCCCTTCGGCGTTGACGGCATTTCTGTCGGCGCCGGTTTGCACCTGTCCTTGGGCTACCCGGTGTTGCGGGGGCGTTAAAACCATCCGCGGTGTTGCATAGGTCACTATTCGTCCCGACACCCGCGTCACCGCTTGTCAGAGGTCGAAAGTTGTTGTACCGGTGCGATGAATTCATCCGCCCGATCGGTGCGGTTAGCCTGTCGACGTGGCCGAACCGCAGCTCGAAGCACCCGCCGACGGCCGGATCCGCGTCCCGGCCGATCTGGACGCCGTCACGACTGCCGGCGCCGAGGACCACTCCGGCATCGACCCGGCGGCCGTCGAGCGGATCTGGGCGGCGGTGCGGTACTGGTACGCCGCCGGGATGCATCCCGCGATCCAGCTGTGCCTGCGTCACAACGGCAAGATCGTGCTGAACCGGGCCATCGGCCACGGCTGGGGCAACGGTCCCGGCGATCCGCCGGATGCCGAGAAGGTGCCCGTCGCCCCGGACACGCCGTTCTGCGCGTACTCCGCCGCCAAGTTCGTCACCACGACGGTGGTGCACATGCTCGTCGAGCAGGGCGTGCTGTCGCTCGACGACCGCGTGTGCGACCACCTGCCGGAGTACACCGGCTACGGCAAGGAACGCACCACGATCCGGCACGTCATGACGCACAGCGCCGGCGTGCCCATCTACACCGGCCCCCGCGTCGACCTCAAGCGCATGGACGACAGCGAGTACACCCGTCAGATGCTCGGCAGCCTGCGGCCGCTGCACCGCCCCGGGCTGGTGCACATCTACCACGGGCTCACATGGGGCCCGTTGATCCGGGAGATCGTCGGCGCGGCCGCCGGACGCAACATCCGCGACATCCTGGCCACCGACATCCTCGAACCACTGGGCTTCCGGTGGACCAACTACGGCGTCGCACCGCAGGACGTCCCGAAAGTCGCGCCGAGCCATGCGACGGGCGTTCCGCTGCCCGCGCCGATGCAGAAGATCTTCCAGCTGGCCACCGGCGGGCCGCTGCACAAGATCATCCCGTTCTCGAACAGCCCGCAATATCTGACCAGCGTGCTGCCGTCGTCCAACACGGTCTCCACCGCCGACGAGCTGTCCCGGTTCGCCGAGCTGCTGCGTCGCGGCGGCGAACTCGACGGTGTGCGGGTGACGGCACCGGAGACCCTCTACGCGGCCACCCGGCCGTGCCGGCGGCTGCGCCCCGACGTCGCGGTGGGGCTGATGCCGCTGCGCTGGGGCACCGGCTACATGCTCGGGTCGAAGCGCTTCGGCCCGTTCGGTCGCAACGCCCCTTCGGCGTTCGGCAACCTCGGCCTGACCAACGTCGCGGTGTGGGCCGACCCGGAGCGCGGACTCGCGGCCGGACTGATCAGCAGCGGTAAGCCCGGGCAGCACAAGGAGGCGAACCGCTACACCGCACTGATGGACCGCATCGCCGAGGAGATCCCGCGCGGCGGCGCGGTCCGCTAGCCGCTTCCGGCCAGCACAGACGCCGTCACACCGCCGTCGACCAGCAGGTCGGTTCCGGTGACGAACGCCGACTCCGGCCCGAGCAGGTACGCCGCGGCGGCCGCGATGTCGTCCGGTGTGCCGGCACGGCCCGTCGCCGATGCCTCGATCATCGCCCGCACGCCCTCGCCGTTGGCGGCGCTCAGTTCCTGCTGTCCCATCGGCGTCGAGATGATGCCGGGGCTCAGGGAGTTGATCCGTGCGCCGCGCCTGCCCCACGCGGCGGCGGCCGCCTGTACCCGGATCATGTTGGCCTGCTTCGCCACTCCGTAGGCGTGGCCGGGGTCGGTGAGCTCTGGCGGCCGGAGGAACGGCAACCGGAGCAGCTCGTCCGCCGGCGTGTGCGCCAGCGCATGAGCCTGTTCGGCAGGCAGCGCGGGGAACAGGCGGCCGGCCATGCTGGCCACCACCACACCGGCGCCACCGGGGGCCACCGTCTCGCCGAAGGCGTCCAGCACGAGGGCCACTCCGAGGAGGTCGACGGCCAGGATCGCCGCGGTGTCGGCCTGAGCCGGGGACAGTCCTGCCGTGTGCGCGATGTGGGTGAGGTCGCCGAGGCCGGTGGCGGCCTCGGCCAGCGCCGTGACCGAGTCGGCGGACGAGACGTCGACGGCGTGGGTCTCGACGTGATGGCCCGCGTCGGCCAGCGCTGCGGCGACGGTGTGCAGCGCGTCGTCGTCGCGATCGGCCAGCAGGACGGTCCGGCCGGGGCCGAGGCGGCGGGCGATCGCCGCACCCATTCCGCCGACCCCGATGACGAGCAGGACATCGCGCCGCATGTCGCCTCCCAACATTACGAGACGATTTGTCTCGTATGTCTGACAGTACCTCCTCTAGGCTCCGGGCATGCCGGAACCCCGCCTCGGCCGGCCGCGGAGCACGGCGGCGCACGGCGCGATACTCGCCGCCACCAGGCAACTCCTGGCCGAGAACGGCTACGCCGAGGTGTCGATGGAGCGGGTCGCCGCGCGGGCCGGCGTGGGGAAGCAGACCGTCTACCGGCGCTGGGCGTCCAAGGCGCCGCTGGTGGCCGAGGCGGTACTGAGCGCCTACCGCAGCGCCTCGACGGCGGACCTGCCGGACTCCGGCGACCTGGCCGCCGACCTGACCTCGTGGTTGAGCGGCTACACCGCCTTCCTCGCCACCCCGGACAACGCGGCACTGGTGCGCGCCCTGGCCGCGGCGGCCGCCGACGACCCGCAGGACGGCGAGACGCTCTACCGCCAGTTGACGGGCCCGCAGCACGAGGCGATCCGCGAGCGCTTCCGCCGTGGCGTGCAGGCCGGGCAGGTACGTGCCGACGCCGACCTCGAGGCGGCCGCCGAGGCCGTCATCGGCGTCACGCTGTACCGCATGCTCACGCCGGGCGATCCCGATCGGCGCTTCGACGGCCTCGTCGACGTCCTCATCGCGGGCATTCGAAGGTAACAATTCGATCACTCCGCACATCACGATCATTTAAGAGCCGGGCGGAGATTCTGAGGAATCCGGCGCGATCTGTGGGTGCGCTTATCGAATTCCGCCGTTATTGAGGCCTATGTCACGCCGTGATCATGTAACGCGCCGAAATACCGTTTCCGCAGGCCCGCGGCTCGGGTTTGGCGCTCCGGACGTTCGGCTACCTTGGTTCGTGGGGGCGGGGGATTCGCATGGAATCAATTCGCAATACGAAGGACAAGTGATCATGAATTCGAGTGGTAACACCATGCGCCGGAGAATTGCCGGCGCGAGCGCAGGCATCCTGTTCGGGGGCCTGGCAGCAGCGACCATCGCAGCGCCGAGCGCCGTCGCGGCGCCCGCACAGTGCAACGCCGACCAGGTGGCCAACACGGTCAGCTCGGTCACCGGCGAGGCGCGCAACTACCTGGCCGCCCACCCGGGCGCCAACCAGGCGGTCACGTCGGCGCTCAGCCAACCGCGCCCGGCGGCCGAGGCCAACCTGCGTGGGTACTTCACCGCGAACTCGCAGGAGTACTACGAACTGCGCGACATCCTCGCGCCGATCGGCGAGACGCAGCGCACCTGCAACGTGGCAGTGCTGTCGCCGGATCTGCAGTCGGCCTACGACCAGTTCATGGCCGGCTGATCCAGCATCAACGCGAAAGACCCGCCGCCGCAGCCCCCGCTGCGGCGGCGGGTTTCTTTCTGCCCGTTGCGCACTCAGAGCGGGTTGTTGTCGCGCACCCCGCCGTAGATCCCGCGTCGCACGATGAGCGGCAGCAGTATCCGGTCCACCGACCAGGCCGGGAACCGGAAGGCCTGCCCGCCGGGCGCGAACACCTGCAGCCCGTCGGCCTGCACGCCAAGCACCGAACCCCAGCGCCGCTTCGGCGCCCGGTACTCCTTCGGTGAGCGGCCCTCGAACTCCGCGATGACGTTGTGCGCCAACAGCTTGTCCGCGCGGTTACGCGCAGACGAGCGCAGCGGGTCGGTCGCCGCGACGTCCCCGACCGCGAACACCCCCGGCCGGTGCGGCACCCGCAGCGTCGGCGTCACGCGGACGAACCCCTGCTCGTCGAGCAGCTCCCCGGGCAGCCATGCGGTGTTCGGCCGCACCCGCCCGATCGCCCACAGCACCGCGTCGGCCGAGGCGGCGGGCTGGCCGCTGCGCCAGTGCACCGGTCCGCTGGTGATCTGGTCGCATGCGAAGCCGTCGGGCACCAGCGCACGGTGGCCGGGGTGTAGCGCGACACCGAACTCCTCGAGCCGCCGCCGGATCCGCCGCCACACGCCGTCGTGGTGATGAGGAAGCGCCCGCTCGCCGGGGAAGTACAGGCCGACCCGTTTGGCCGGCCACGTGGCCGCCACGTTCGCCGCGGTGCTGACGGCGGCCGCTCCCCCACCGATCACCATCACCGTGCCTGCGCCGGCCAGCCGGTCGTGAGCCGCCCGCAGATCCGCCCCGACCGCGCTCGCGTCCTGCACCGTGGACTGCCGCCAGAACCCGTTGTTCACCCCCGTCGAGATGACCAGCGCGTCGTAGGGCTCGTCGTGCACCCCGCCGTCCGCACCGCGCACGGCGACCGTGCGCCCGTCGAGGTCGACGCCGGTGATCTCGCCGTGCACCGTGCGCACCCGGTCCAGGCCGCGCAGCCGGTCGAACGGGATCCAGTAGTCGCGCGCCCAGTCGTGCGGCCGGCTGAGCCGGGTGCCCAGTTCCTGCCCGCTGAGCAGACCGGGTTTGGCCGAGATGCCCACCACGTCGGCCCGGCGCGCCAGCTTGATCGCCGTGAGCACTCCGGTGTCGCCGAGGCCCGCGACGACGACGCGCTTGTGACTCACGCCTGCCAGGCTAGGTGGTGGCGCACGGGTGGCCGCATCCGCCGGCCGTCACTAAGCTGGCGGCTTCCCCACCGGCCGAGGAGCGCACATGCCCGCTGATGCCACAGCAGCGCCGCCGCCTGCCGCGCCGAGGCCCGCCGGGCACATCCGCCTGACCTCCCACAGCGGCGGACTCGGGGCCCCACCGCTGCACTGGGGGGCGGCGACCGCGGCGGAGCGCGGCCCGGTGGTCGGCACCACCATCAGCCGCGGGCACCGCAACGTGATCGGCACGCACAGCGGGTCCTACAGCGTGTACCGCGCACTGGCCGTCGCCGCGGGCGCACTGTCGCGCGATCACCGCGCCGACCTCACCGACACCTCACCCACCGACCGCATCGGCCCGCACCCGCAGTGGGGCGACCCCGCGCGGATCGTCAGCCTCGACCCCTGGGGCGCCACCGTCGGCGAGGTGTTCGCCGCCGAGCTGGCCGCCGGCTACGACATCCGCCCCACCATCGCCGTCACCAAGGCACACGTCGTGCTGCCCGAGGTCGCCGACGCCATCGCCAGGGGCCGGCTGGAACCGGACGGGCGCGTGCTGCTCGCCAACGGCGCCGCGCTCGTCACCAAGGCGGCGATCGAACCGGTGTGGCACCTGCCCGGGGTGGCGCAGCGCTTCGGTTGCAGCGAAACGGATCTGCGCCGCGTGCTGTTCGAGGAGACCGGCGGCATGTATCCCGAACTCGTCACCCGCTCCGACCTCGAGGTCTTCCTGCCGCCGATCGGCGGTCAGACGCTCTACATCTTCGGCAACCCGGGTGATCTCGCCGACCCGGCCGTCGAGTTGACCGCCAGGGTGCACGACGAGTGCAACGGCTCCGACGTGTTCGGCTCCGACATCTGCACCTGTCGCCCCTACCTGACGCACGCCATCGAGGAGTGCGTCCGCGGCGCCCAGCACGGTGGCGTCGGCCTGGTCGCCTACTCCCGCAAGGAGGGCCGCGCGCTGGGCGAGGTGACCAAGTTCCTGGTGTACAACGCGCGCAAGCGCCAGGTCGGCGGCGACACGGCCGACCAGTACTTCGCCCGCACCGAATGCGTTGCGGGCGTGCAGGACATGCGGTTCCAGGAACTGATGCCCGACGTCCTGCACTGGCTGGGTGTCACCAAGATCCACCGCCTGGTGTCGATGAGCAACATGAAGTACGACGCGATCACCGGGTCCGGCATCGAGGTCGGCGAGCGGGTGAACATCCCCGAGGAGCTGATCCCCGCCGACGCGCGGGTGGAGATCGACGCGAAGACGGCCGCCGGCTACTTCACGCCGGGACCGGTCCCCGACGCCGAGGAACTCGCGAAGGCCAAGGGCCGGGGCCTCGAGGCGTGAGCACCGTCGCCACCACACCCGATACCAAGAGGGCCGTCGCGGCGCTGCGCTCGCCCGCCGCCATCCGGGAGCGGGCGCGCCACCTGCTCGACCGGGCCCGTTCCGGCGGGTCGCCGTGGTTCGCGGTGCGTGACGACGCCCTGCCGCACGCCGCGACCGAGGTGGCCGCCGTGACGCGGAAGCGCTTCCCGGACTTGCGGATCCCGTACCACAGCCGCTGGCGGCACTTCGAGGCCGGCGGCGTCGACCGCAGGCAGCGCCTCGAGTCCCGCCTCCCCGGCACGGAGCCGGCCGCGCGCGCCCGCACCATGATCGACCTCACGGTGGTGAGCGTCCTCCTGGACGCCGGAGCCGGACCGGACTGGGAGTTCCACGAGGACGGCCGGACGTTCACCCGCTCCGAGGGGCTGGCCGTCGCCAGCCTGCACGCATTCGAAGCCGGGCTGTTCTCCTCCGACCCCGACGATCCGTACCGGGTCGACGCGGCGGCACTGCGCGCACTGACGACCGACGCGCTGGCCGGCGCGTTCCAGGCCGGGCCGGACAATCCGCTGCTCGGCCTCGACGGCCGCGCGGCACTGCTGCGCCGGCTCGGTGCGGCGCTGGCAGCCCGGCCGGACGTGTTCGGTCCGCAGGGCCGCCCCGGCGGGCTCTTCGACGCGCTCGCGGCCGGCGGGCGGCTCTCGGCCCCGGCGCTGCTGGCGCAGCTGTTGACCACCATGGCGCCGATCTGGCCCGCGGACAACGCGATCGGAGCCGAGCGGCTCGGCGACTGCTGGCGCCACGACGCGGTCCCCGGGCCGGGCCTGACCGCGGGTTGGGTGCCGTTCCACAAGCTGTCACAGTGGCTCACCTATTCGCTGCTCGAGCCGTTCGAGTGGGCAGGGGTACGGGTGGAGGACGTCGGCGCGCTGACCGGGCTGCCCGAGTACCGCAACGGCGGCCTGCTGCTCGACACCGGCGTCCTGCATCTGCGCGACGCGGCGTGGACCACGCGAACGTGGCGGCCCGGCGACGAACTGGTCGTCGAATGGCGTGCGCTGACGGTGGCACTGCTCGACGACCTGGCGCCGCTGGTGCGCGCCGAACTCGGTGCGGGCGCGCAGGATCTGCCGCTGGCGTGCATCCTCGAGGGCGGCACCTGGGCGACCGGCAGGGCGCTGGCGGGCCGGCTGCGCGGGGGGCTGCCACCATTGACGGTCAGCAGCGACGGGACGGTGTTCTGACATGGCCGGGGTCCATCTCGTCGAGCACCCGCTGGTGCAGCACAAGCTGACACTGATGCGCCGGAAAGAGGCGTCCACGAACAGCTTCCGCCGTCTGCTGCAGGAGATCTCGGCACTGATGGCCTACGAGGTGCTCCGCGACATGCCGATGCACGACATCGAGATCGAGACGCCGCTGGAGACGATGACCAGCCGGGTGATCGACGGGAAGAAGCTCGTCTTCGTGTCGATCCTGCGTGCGGGCACCGGCATCCTGGACGGCATGCTGACCGTCGTGCCTGCGGCGCGGGTCGGCCACATCGGCCTCTACCGGGATCCGAAAACGCTTGTCGCCATCGAGTATTACTTCAAGATGCCGGGCGACCTCGACGAGCGCGACGTGGTGGTGGTCGATCCGATGCTGGCCACCGGCCACTCGGCGGTGGCCGCGGTGGAGCGGCTCAAGGAGTGCTCGCCCCGCTCGATCAAGTTCGTCTGCCTGCTCACCTGCCCCGAGGGGATCGAGGCGCTGCAGGACGCCCACCCCGACGTGCCGATCTACACGGCCGCAATCGATCGCCGGCTCGACGAGCACGGGTACATCGTTCCCGGTCTCGGCGACGCCGGCGATCGCATGTTCGGCACCAAGTAGCCGAGCGGACTCAGGCGGCGGTGAGGCCCATCAGCGCGTCGTCGACGGTCGAGAAGAGCGCCAGGTCGTCGTTCAGGCCGAGCACCGTGATGGGCCGGCTGGTGACCGGTCCGGCGGCGACCACTCCGAACGCGGCGGCGGCCGAACCCCAGCGGGCGGCCAGCAGCGAATTGATGCCTGCGGCGGCCAGGAAGCGGACGCCGGTGAGGTCGACGATCACGCCGCCCGCCGGCTTCTTGCTGCAGGCCTTTTCGATGGCGGTGGTCAGCTCGGCGGCGGTGCGCATGTCGACACACCCGCCGACGTTGATGACGATCGCGGAGCCCAACTGGGCCTCGGTGAGTTCGATTCCCGGAAGCGCTGTGGTGGTGCTCGAAAGAGAGATGTGTCCGTCCATGAGGGATTCCTCGGACTTCCCGGCGCATTCAGCGCCTTGATGGCGTCGTCTCGACGCCCGGTACTGCAGAGGGCTACGTCCCAACCCGTTGCAAGGTCATTCGTGGGAGTTCCACAGGTCGTCGGCCGCGAGGGCCGGGTGACCGCTGTACCCCACGCTACGGCAATCGGCATCCACAAGCCAGGGGGTCGTCAATATCGGGTGATGAACCCTCCTACCAGCCACGATCGCCGTTGGCGCGTCGTATCGTCGGACTCGTGAACCTCGACGAGCTGCACTGGTTCGTGGTCCTGGCGCAGACCCAGCACATGACCGATGCGGCCGCCGAACTGCGGATCACCCAGCCGACGCTGTCGCGGGCGCTGGCCCGCCTGGAGGAGCGGGTCGGCACCCAGCTGTTCGACCGGGTGAACCGGCGGCTGCGCCTCAACGTCTACGGCGAGATCATGCTCGAACACGCCCAGCGCAGCATCGAAGAGATCGCCTCGGCCACCGATCGGATCGCGGCCCTGCGCGACCCCGACGGCGGCACCGTGCGGCTGGCGTTCCTGCACTCGCTGGCCAGCTGGTTCGTGCCCGATCTGCTCGGCCGGTTCCGCACCGAGGCGCCGCGGGTGCGGATGCTCCTGCGCCAGGCCGCGGCCTACGACATCGCCGAGTACCTGGGCGGCGGTCAGGTCGACCTGGCGATCACCGCACCACGGCCGGAGAACAGCGAATTGGGTTGGCACCAGCTCCATGTCGAGCGGCTGTGCCTCGTCGTCCCGCGCGATCACCGGTTCGCCGGGCGGCGCAGGATCCGGCTGGCCGAGGCGGCGGGCGAACCGATCGTCGCGCTGGGTGAACAGTTCGCGCTGCGCGCGCTGACCGACCAGTTGTGGGCGGCCGACGGCGTCAGTCCCCGGGTGGTCTTCGAGGCGATCGAGGTGCCCACGGTGGAGGGACTGGTGGCCGCGGGCCTCGGGGTGGCCGTGGTGCCCATGCCGGCGCCGCCCCGCGGCGAACCGGCCGCCGCGTACATCCCGCTGACGAACCCGCACGCCCGGCGGTCCGTGGGCCTCGCGTGGCACGCGGCGCGGCCGATGTCTCCTGCGGCGCGCCGGTTCGCCGCATTCCTCGGCGCCGCCGTCTGATCATGCGTGTGGCGTATCACCGCGCTTCGTAACATGCATTGGACACATTGATCCGCCGTTTCTAGCGTTCCCGGGGTGACCGCCACCGTCGAAACGCTCGATCTCGACCGGAATGGACACGCGCGCGGCACCCGGGCCTACCGCCGCGCCCTTGCGGCGCTGTTCTGCGCGGGCCTGGCCTCCTTCGCCCAGCTCTACGCGCCGCAGGCGGTGCTGCCGCAGGTCTCCGCCGAACTGGGTGTCACGGCGTCGCGGGCCGCGCTGCTGATCTCCGTCGCCACCATCGGCCTCGCGGTCGGCGTCATCCCCTGGTCACTGGTCTCCGACCGGATCGGCCGGGTCAGGGCGATGTCGGGCGCGGTGGTCGCCGCGACGCTGCTCGGACTGGTGACGCCGTTCGCACCGACCATGCCGTTGCTGCTGACCGGACGCTTCCTGGAGGGTCTGATGGTGGGTGCGGTGCCCGTCGTCGCGCTCACCTACCTCACCGAGGAGATCGACCCGCGCGACGCCGCCCGCGCCGCGGGCACCTACGTGGCCGGCACCACCATCGGCGGCCTCACCGGCCGCCTGCTGGCCGGGCCCGTCGCCGACGCCACGACGTGGCGGCTCGGGATCTTCTCGGTGTCCGTGCTGTGCGCCGTCGCGGCCGTGGCGTTCATCGCGCTGATCCCGGCGCAGCGCGGCTTCGTGGCCGGGCAGGCAGCAGGCCGCGGATGCGGACTGCTGCGCCGGGTGGCCGTGAATCTGCGCTCACCGCAACAGCTCACGCTGTTCGCCGTCGCGTTCGTGCTCACCGGCGGCTTCGTCGCGCTCTACAACTTCCTCGGCTTCCGGCTGTCCGCGCCGCCGTTCGGCCTTCCCCACACGGTGATCAGCCTGGTCTTCGTGGCCTACCTGGCCGGCACCTGGTCGTCGGCCCGATCCGGCGCGGCCGCATCACGATTCGGGCGCAAGCCGGTGCTGCTGGCGGCGACCGCGGTGATGGCGGCAGGCGTGGCCGCGACGCTGTCCACCGACGTGATCGTGGTGCTGGCCGGCCTGGTGGTCGCCACGGCGGGCTTCTTCGGCGTGCACGCGATCGCCTCGGGATGGGCCGCAAGGGCGGCCACCGTCGGCCGGGCCCAGGCCGCGTCGCTGTACAACCTGGCCTACTACGCCGGTTCGAGCGTGTTCGGCTGGCTGGGCGGGGTCATGCTCGACGGCTTCGGCTGGACCGGGGTCGCGACGATGATCCTCGCGCTCACCGCCGTGGCGGCCGTGTCCGCCGCCACCGTGCTCAGATGAGGGCGTCGATCGCCCGGTATATGCGCTGCTCGCTGACGGGGCGGGGAGTGCCGAGCTGCTGTGCCCACAGGCTGACCCGCAACTCCTGGATCTGCCGCGCGACGCCGCGGACGTCGGTGCCCGCCGCCCGGCCGGGGGCGAGTGCGCGCACTACCTCGTCGTAGGCCTGCTGCACCGCGTGCACCCTGGCCATCCGCTCGCGGTCGGCGTTCAGCGCGTGCGGCAGCCGCTCGAGCCGCCTGCCGATGGCCGTCAGGTAGCGGGTCAGGTCGCTCAGGTGGGCGGCACCGGTGGCGGCGACGAAGCCGCGCGGCAGCAGGCCGGCCAGCTGGTCGCGGATGTCGGCGATCGAGTCCGCCTGCGCCGCCGACGGTGTCTGCGGCAGTGCCAGTTCGACGTCGTGCGCCGCGGCCAGCACCTTCTGCACGCGGCCGACGATGTCGAGTGTGGTCGGCACCAGCGCGCCCGCCACCCGGTCCCGCAGCGCGGCGAACTCGGCCCGCGTCCACACCGGGACGGGCGCCAGCGCGGCGACGGCGGCGTCGGCACAGTCCTCGATCAGCGCCTGTAGTGAGCCGTCGGGATTGGCGCCGAGCACCAGCCGGGTGCGGGTGTCCAGAGCGCGTTCCACGGCCTTGGCCGGTGACGGCGCCGAAAGCCTCAGCAGCCGGCGCACGCCGGGCGTCATCGCGGCGCCCTGCTCGACCGCCGTGGCCAGCACCCGCACGTTCACCGCGGCGCCGGAGTCGACGAGCGCCGGATATCCGCGCACCGTCCGGCCGCCGACGGTGCGTTCGACCGCGCGCGGCAGCTCGTCGAGATCGTCGGGCCAGCCACGCAGCCCACTGCGTTCGAGGTCGCCGGCCACCGCCTGGGCGACGGCCCGGCGCGCCGACCCGGCCAGCTTCTCCTGCAGCGCGTCGAGGTCCTTGCCGCGGGCCACCTCGGCGCCGTCGGCGTCCTCGACGGCGAACGTCACCCTCAGGTGCGCGGGCAGCTTGTCCAGGTCGAACGCGTCGACGGGGACCAGCACCCCGGTCCGGCGGTGCAGCTCCCGCTGCAGTGCATCGAGCAGCGGCTCCGTCCCGGGATCCAGCGTGGACAGCACGGCGCGTGCGGTGTCGGGTGCGGGGACGAAGTTGCGCCGCAGCGCTTTCGGCAGCGAGCGGATCAGTTCGGTGACCAGTTCCTCGCGGAATGCCGGCACCTGCCAGGCGAACTGGTCTCCGCCGAGGCGGGCCAGCACGTCGACGGGGACGTGCACGGTCACGCCGTCGTCGGGCGCGGTCGGCTCGAAGCGGTACGTCAGCGGCAGCGACAGGTCGTCGGCTTCCCAGCGGTCGGGCTGATCTGCCGAGACGTCGCTGCGCAGCAGGTCGGCGCGCGTCATGGTGAGCAGGTCGGGGGTCTTGTGCCGCTGCTTCTTCCACCACCCGTCGAAGTGCCGCGCCGACACCACGTCCGCGGGCACCCGGGCGTCGTAGAACGCGAAGATGTCGTCGTCGGCCACCAGCAGGTCGCGCCTGCGGATGCGCTCCTCGAGTTCGGCCAGTTCCTCACGCAGCCGCGCGTTGTCGCGGAAGAAGTGGTGCCTGGTCTGCCACTCGCCGTCGACCAGCGCGTGCCGGATGAACAGCTCGCGCGCCAGTTCCGGATCGTGCCGGGTGTAGTCGACGCGGCGGCGGGCCACCAGCGTCAACCCGTAGAGGGTGACCCGCTCGTAGGCCATCACCGCGCCGCGCTGGGCGTCCCAGTGCGGCTCACTGTGGTTGCGCCGCACCCGGTCCCCGGCGATCCGCTCCACCGTCTCGGGCTGGACCCGCGCCGCGATGCGCCCGTACAGCCTGCTGGTCTCCACCAGGTCGGCCACCACGATCCAGCGCGGCGGCTTGCGGGTCAGCACCGAACCCGGGGCCAGGACGAAGCGGGTGTTGCGGGCGCCGAGGTACTCCCGCGACTCCTCCTGGCGCATGCCGACATGGGACAGCAGCCCCGCGAGCAGCGCGGCGTGTACCCGGTCCGGTTCGGCAGGCTCCTTGTCGTTCGATTCGACGATGCCCAGGTCGCGGGCGATGCTGCGCAGCTGACCGTTGAGGTCCTGCCACTCCCGGATCCGCAGGTAGTGCAGGAACTCGTCGCGGCACATCCTCCGGAAAGAGCTGCCGGACCGCTCCTTTCGCTGCTCGCGCAGGTAGCGCCACAGGTTCAGGTAGCTCATGAAATCGGACTGCTCGTCGGCGAACCTGGCGTGCTTCTGCCGGGCGGCCTCCTCCCGGTCGGCGGGGCGTTCGCGCGGATCCGGGATGGACAGCGCGGCGGCCAGCACCAGCACCTCGCGCACGCAGCCCTCGGTGTCGGCCTGCAGGATCATCCGGCCGATGCGGGGGTCCAGCGGCAGCCGGGCCAGCCGGCGGCCGACGTCGGTGAGCGCGCCGCCCTCGTCGAAGGCGCCCAGCTCCTGCAGCAGTTGCACGCCGTCGCGGATGCTGCGCGCATCGGGCGGATCCAAAAACGGAAACCGTTCGACGTCACCGAGTCCCAGGGCGGACATCTGCAGCAGCACCGCGGCGAGGTTGGTCCGCAGGATCTCGGGGTCGGTGTAGCGGGGCCGCGACGCGAAGTCGTCCTCGGAGTACAGCCGGATGCACACGCCGGGCGCGACGCGTCCCGAGCGGCCGGCCCGTTGCGCGGCCGACGCCTGCGAGATCGGCTCGATCGGCAGCCGCTGCACCTTGGTGCGACGGCTGTAGCGGGAGATGCGCGCCGTGCCGGGGTCGACGACGTAGCGCACCCCCGGCACCGTCAGGGATGTCTCGGCGACGTTGGTGGCCAACACGATCCGGCGGGCCGAGCGACTCGGCGTGAACACCTTCTGCTGTTCTGCGGTCGGCAGCCGGGCGTACAGCGGCAGCACCTCGGTGTGCGGATCGAGCGCGGCCCGTAACGCCTCGGTGGTGTCGCGGATCTCCCGCTCCCCGGACAGGAACACCAGCACGTCGCCCCGCGGTTCGGCCGCGAGTTCGCGCACCGCGTCGACGATCGCCTCGGTCGGGTCGCGCAGCTCGGTGCGCACCACCTCGTGGTCGGGATCGTCGGGGTCGTCCCCCTCCGCCGCCGGGACGACGACTTCCAGTGGCCGGTAGCGGATCTCGACCGGATAGGTGCGTCCGGACACCTCCACGATCGGCGCGGGCGTGCCCGCCGCGTCGGCGAAGTGGGCGGCGAACCGCTGCGGCTCGATGGTCGCCGAGGTGACGATGACCTTGAGATCGGGGCGGCGCGGCAGCAGTTCGCGCAGATAGCCCAGCAGGAAGTCGATGTTGAGGCTGCGCTCGTGGGCCTCGTCGAGGATCAGGGTGTCGTAGCCGAGCAGCCTGCGGTCGCGTTGGATCTCGGCGAGCAGGATGCCGTCGGTCATCAGCTTGACCAGGGTGCGGTCGCTGACCTGGTCGGTGAACCGGACGGTGTAGCCGACGGCGTCGCCGAGCGGGGTGCCGAGTTCGTCGGCGATGCGCTGGGCGACGGTGCGCGCGGCCAGCCGGCGTGGCTGCGTGTGGCCGATGGTGCCCCGCACACCGCGGCCGAGTTCCAGGCAGATCTTCGGCAGCTGCGTGGTCTTGCCCGATCCGGTCTCCCCGGCGATCACCACCACCTGGTTCTCGCCGATGGCGGTGGCGATCTCCCCGCGCAGTTCGCTGACCGGCAGGTCGGGGTAGGTGATCGCAGGCACTGCCGCGGCGCGGCCGGCGATGACCGCCTCACCGGCGGTGACCTGCGCGGCGAGCTGCGCCAGACGGTCGGCGTCGACGGGGCCGCGCAGGTTCTTCAGCCTGCGGCCGATCCGCGCCGCGTCCCGGATGGTGAGCCCGTCGAGGCGGGCGCGCAACGCACGCACGTCGTCGCGGGGCTGATCGGACACTCCGACAAGGGTAGGCGGTGGAACGGGGCGGGCCGATCCGGTGTTGTGCCGGGCATGACCACGCGTGACCAGCTCAGTGCCTACCTGCGGTCCCGGCGGGCCCGGCTCTCGCCGGCCGACGTCGGCCTGCCGACGAGCGGGCGTCGTCGCACACCGGGACTGCGCCGCGAGGAGGTCGCCGTCCTCGCCGGTGTCGGGGTGTCCTGGTACACGTGGCTCGAACAGGGCCGCGACATCACCGTGTCGGCCGACGTGCTCGACGCGGTCGCCCGGACGCTGCGCCTCGACCCGCACGAACGGGCGCACCTGTACGTGCTGGCCGGGATGAACCCGCCGCTCCCCGACCGCAGCGGCGAGGCCGTCACCGCGGAGGTGCGCAGGCTGCTCGACACCTGGCCCGCGCCTGCCGTGGTCCGTGACCGGCACTGGCGGCTGCTGGCGTTCAACGGCTGGGCCGAAACGGTTTTCGGTTACCGCGACGCCGATGAGAACTGCCTGGTGACCTTCTTCACCAGCATCCGCTACCGCGACATGCGGATGGACTGGGATTCGGCAGCGCCTGCCGTGGTGGCCGCCTTCCGTGCCGATGCGGCGCTGTTCCCCGAGGACCGCGAGTTCGGCCGCCTCGTGCAGCGCCTGCGGTCGGTCAGCGCCGAGTTCGCCGAACTGTGGGGACGCCACGACGTCACCGCCCCGGCGCAGACCGTCAAGGCGGTGCGGCATCCCGCCGTGGGCGAGCTGTACTTCGACACCACCACACTGCTGGTGGCCGACCACCCGGACTGGCATCTCGAGCTGTCGAACCCACTGCCCGGCACTGACACCCGCGACCGCCTCGACCGGCTGCCCAGCCTGGTGGTGTGAACACCAGGACAACCACGCACTGCCGCGGCGGCCGGATGCCCGCGACGCTGAAGCCATGACTGATTCCCGCTTCGACGACAAGATCGCGCTGATCACCGGCGGCACCAGCGGCATGGGTCTGGCCACCGCCCGCCTGCTGCTCACCGAGGGCGCCACCGTCGTGATCACCGGCCGCGACGCCACCCGCCTCGAGACGGCGGCCGACGGGCTCGGCGGTGGCTCCAGGGTGCTGCCCCTGGTGGCCGACGTCACCGATCCGGCGGCGCTCGACGCCGTGCGCGCGTCGGTCGGCGAGCGGTTCGGCCGGCTCGACGTGGTGTTCGCCAACGCCGGGACGGCGACGTTCGCCGCCACGGACACCGTCACCGCCGCGGAGTTCGACCGCATCGCCGACACCAACTTCAAGGGGGTGTTCTTCACCGTCGCGCGGACCCTGCCCCTGCTGGCCGACGGCGCGGCGATCGTGATCAACGCCTCCTGGAGCCTGCACCGCGGAATGGCCGGGGCCGCGGTGTATTCGGCCACCAAGGCCGCCGTGCACAACCTCGCCCACACCCTTGCCGCGGAACTGGCGCCGCGCCGGATCCGGGTCAACTCGGTCAGCCCGGGCTACATCGAGACGCCGATGTTCCACGACAACGTGTCGCCCGACGCCCAGCCCGCAGTGCTCGCGGCGATCGCCGCCGGACGGTTCGGCACACCGCAGGACGTGGCCTCGGCGGTCGCCTTCCTGGCCTCGGCGGAGGCGTCCTACGTCAACGGCCAGGACCTGGTGGTCGACGGCGGACTCGTCGCCGCGATCCCCGGCGCGATGCGGTAGCGGTCAGCGCCCGGCGGGCGTGCCCCAGTCCTCCCAGAACAGCAGATTCGACCGCAGCCGCGGATGAGCCACCTTGTCGAGCACCTTGACCCCGGCGCCGGCGACCGCCGGCTTGCCGACCACGCGGTGAAAGAACCGGCCGCGCCGGTACTCCCGGCCCCACGCCGCCCGGATCCGCTGGGTGTAGTTGGTGAAGTCGTCCGGCCCGCCGTTGGTCAGCGCGGCGATCGCGCACTCCCCGGCGGCCATCCCCGACTGAAGGGCCTTGGAGATGCCGGCACCGGAGACCGGCCGGGCCGCGCCGAGTGCGTCGCCGGCGAACAGGATTCCGGGCCGCCACGGCGGCCACGCGGAGAATCCCATCGGCAACCGCCAGGCCTGCAGCGCCTTCGACCGTTTGAGCTCCTCGACCGGCGGCAGCCGCCACTCGGCGGGCAGCGTCGCCATGAAGGAGCCAAGGAGGTCGGTCGCGTTGATCTCGTGCCATCGCCGGTAGCTGGTGGCGTAGCCGAGGCCGATGTTGGCCCGGCCCCCGCCGAGCGGGAACACCCACCCGTAGCCGGGTAGCTGGTCACCGTCGAACGTCAGCTTCAGATGGATGTCGAGGGTGTCGCCGTCCGGGCCCTCGAGCGGCATCTCGGCGCGGATCGCGATCGCGGAGTAGTTGGTGTACGGCGACGTCAGGTTCAACGCCCGCCGGGTCGGCGAGTACGCGCCGTCGGCGGCGATCACCGCGTCGGCCGCGATCTGTTCGCCGCCCTTGAGCACCACACCGGTGACCCTGCCGTCCTCGACGACGGGCGCGGCCACCTCGGCGCCCTGACGCACCTCGGCGCCCGCCGAGGCCGCCTTCTCCAGCAGCAGGCCGTCGATCTCGGTGCGCCGGGCGACGTACCCGTGGTCGGGCATCCCGGGTCTGCGGGGGAAGCCGAGCTCCCACGCGCTGGGGCTGAAGATCCTCGCGCCGTTGACGCGGTGGAACTTCTCGACGGTGCCTGCCAGCCCCATCTTCTGGATGTAGCTGACGGCGCGCGGCGTCAGCCCGTCACCGCAAGGTTTGTCCCGCGGGAACTCGGCCTTGTCGAGGACCACCACGCGGGCGCCCGTCTGGGCCGCCTGCCATCCGGCGGCCGATCCCGCCGGTCCACCCCCGGCTATCACGAGGTCGTATCGCTGCGTCACTGGCTCGTCATCCGTCGTCGTTTCCGCTGGCCACCTTCACGTTAGGAGGGTGGCGCCGACATCCCACGCTAACCGTCGCGCGGTCACAGTTGCGTAATGCCCCGGTTCGCCCTCAGTGAATCCGGCCGGACCGACTCTTGACTGATTCCAGAAAAGGGACAAGACTCGTCACCGTGCCCGCCGCCTCCGAATTCCCGGACATGCTGCGCGCCGCCGCGCTGCGTGTGACGCGGCCCCGGCTGGCCGTGCTGGGCGCGGTGCACGCACTCCCCCACGCCGACACCGACTCGATCATCCGCGCCGTCCGCCACGATCTGCCCGAGGTGTCGCACCAGGCGGTCTACGACTCGCTGAGCGCGCTGACCGCCGTCGGCCTGGTGCGGCGCATCCAGCCCGCCGGGTCGGTGGCGCGCTACGAGTCGCGCGTCGGCGACAACCACCATCACGTGGTGTGCCGCGGCTGCGGCGCCATCGCCGACGTCGACTGCGCCGTCGGCGAAGCGCCCTGCCTCACAGCTTCGGATGATCAGGGCTTCGTCATCGACGAGGCCGAGGTCATCTACTGGGGATTCTGTCCCGACTGTTCCACCGCTCGAGCTCACTCCCGATCACACCCGTGATCAGCCCCATCACCCACATGATGTTTACGGAATACGAAGGGAAACACAGTGTCATCCGATACTTCTGACGCCAAGCCGCCGAAGCCCGAGGCGCCGACCCAGAGCAAGGGCAGCGAGAGCGAGAACCCGGCGATCAAGTCGCCCGAGGTGAAGGGCGGCGCTCCGCGGAAGAACCAGGACTGGTGGCCCGAGCAGATCGACGTCTCGGTGCTGCATGCCCACTCGAACAAGGGCAACCCGCTGGGCGACGACTTCGACTACGCCAAGGAGTTCGCGAAGCTCGACGTCGAGGCCCTCAAGGCCGACGTCATCTCGGTGATCAACACCTCGCAGGACTGGTGGCCGGCCGACTACGGCAGCTACGCCGGGCTCTTCATCCGGATGAGCTGGCACGCCGCGGGCACCTACCGCACGTACGACGGACGCGGTGGCGGCGGCCAGGGCATGCAGCGGTTCGCGCCGCTGAACAGCTGGCCCGACAACGCCAACCTCGACAAGGCCCGCCGCCTGCTGTGGCCCGTCAAGAAGAAGTACGGCAACAAGATCTCCTGGGCCGACCTGCTGGTGTTCGCCGGCAACGCCGCCCTCGAGTCGGCCGGCTTCGAGACGTTCGGCTTCGGATTCGGCCGCCCCGACTTCTGGGAGCCCGAAGAGGTGATCTTCGGCGAGGAGGAGGAGTGGCTCGGCACCGACAAGCGCTACGCCGGCGCCGATGCCACCGCACGTCAGCTCGAGGAGCGTTACGGCGCCACCACGATGGGCCTGATCTACGTCAATCCCGAAGGCCCGGAGGGCAAGCCGGATCCGCTGGCCGCCGCTATCGACATCCGCGAGACGTTCGGCCGGATGGCGATGAACGACGAGGAGACCGCCGCGCTGATCGTCGGTGGCCACACGCTGGGCAAGACGCACGGCGCGAGCGCCGACGACGTGGGCCCGGAGCCCGAGGGCGCGCCGATCGAGCAGCAGGGCCTTGGCTGGAAGTGCCCCTTCGGCAGCGGCAACGCCGGCGACACCATCACCAGTGGTCTCGAGGTGGTGTGGACGGACAAGCCGACGCAGTGGAGCAACCGCTACCTGGAGATCCTGTACGGCAACGAGTGGGAGCTGACCAAGAGCCCCGGCGGCGCTTGGCAGTTCGAGGCCAAGGACGCCGAGGCGATCATCCCCGATCCGTTCGGCGGCCCGCCGCGCAAGCCCACGATGCTGGTCACCGACGTCTCGATGCGCGTCGACCCCATCTACGGCGAGATCACCCGGCGGTGGCTGGACCATCCCGAGGAGCTGAACGAGGCGTTCGCCAAGGCCTGGTACAAGCTGCTGCACCGCGATCTCGGTCCGATCAGCCGCTACCTCGGCCCGTGGGTGGCCGAGCCGCAGCTGTGGCAGGACCCGGTGCCGGCCGTCGAGGGCGAGCTGATCGACGACGCGGACATCGCCAAGCTCAAGAGCGCGGTGCTGGACTCCGGCCTGTCGGTGCCGCAGCTGGTGAAGACGGCGTGGTCGTCGGCGGCCAGCTTCCGCAGCACCGACAAGCGTGGCGGCGCCAACGGCGCCCGGCTGCGGCTCGAGCCGCAGCGCAGCTGGGAGGTCAACGAACCGTCCGAGCTGGACAAGGTGCTGCCGGTGCTGCAGCGGATCCAGCAGGAGTTCAACAGCGCGGGCGGCAGGCAGGTCTCGCTGGCCGACCTGATCGTGCTGGCGGGTTCCGCTGCGGTCGAGAAGGCCGCCAGGGACGCCGGATACGAGATCGACGTCCACTTCGCGCCGGGCCGCACCGACGCGTCGCAGGAGCAGACCGACGTCGACTCGTTCAAGGTGCTCGAACCGCGCGGCGACGGGTTCCGCAACTACGTCCGGCCGGGTGAGAAGGCGCAGTTGGAGGAGCTGCTGCTCGAGCGCGCCTACTTCCTGGATGTCACCGCACCGGAGCTGACCGTGCTCATCGGCGGCCTGCGGGCGCTGAACGCCAACCACGGCGGCACCAAGCACGGCGTGTTCACCGACAAGCCGGGCGTGCTGACCAACGACTTCTTCGTGAACCTGCTCGACATGGGCACGGAGTGGAAGTCGTCGGCGATCGGCGAGAACGTCTACGAGGGCGTCGACCGGGCTTCCGGCGAGACCAAGTGGACGGCGACCGTCAACGATCTGGTGTTCGGTTCGCACTCGGTGCTGCGGGCGATCGCCGAGGTCTACGCCCAGGACGACAACAAGGGCAAGTTCGTCGAGGACTTCGTCGCGGCGTGGGTCAAGGTCATGAACAACGACCGGTTCGAACTGGCCTGACGCGCAACATCGTCACCGGCAACATGCGGCACCCCGCGGGCTCACCGAGCTCGCGGGGTGTCGTGCAGGTGCGGCCCTTCCTGCTGCTGTCGATCCGCGGTGAGGACGCCGCCGCCGACGACGAGTACCTGGCGATGATGCGCTTCGCCGGTGTGGATCGGAAAGGCATGCACCGCATCCGGTTGACCCACGAGTCGTTGGGGGAGATCGACCTCGCGGACTGGTCGGGCATCATCCTCGGCGGCGGGCCGTACAACGTCAGCGACGACCCGGCGACGAAGTCGGCCACGCAGCGCCGCGTGGAAGGCGAGTTGCTTCCGTTGATCGAGCGCATCGTCGATGCCGACTTCCCTTTTCTCGGCTGCTGTTACGGCGTTGGCACCCTCGGCACGGTGGTCGGTGCGACCATCGACCGTACCCACCCCGAGCCCGTCGGCGGGATGTCGGTCTCGGTGTTGGCCGCCGGCCGTGAGGACGCATTGTTCTGCGACGCGCCAGAGAGTTTCGACGCCTATGGCGGCCACAAGGAGGCAGCGTCGGAGCTGCCGCCCGATGTCGTCTGCCTCGCGTCGTCGCCCGACAGCCCGGTGCAGGCGTTCCGGGTGAAGACCAATGTGTACGCCACGCAGTTCCACCCCGAACTCGACATCGACGGCGTCCGGACGCGTATCGACGTCTACAAGGACTACGGGTACTTCGCGCCGGAATCGGCGCAGGAACTCAAAGTCGCTGCGCTGAAGTGGAATGTGACGTACCCGCCGGAGATCCTCCGGAGATTCGCCGAGCGGTACGCGCGGGACTGACTAGGCGATCATCAAGGAGTCGGCGCCGCCGACGTACACGATGCCGGACGGATTTGCGGCGTCGGCGGCGTTGACGATCGCCCCGGCGAAGTTCGTGTCGACCTCACTGCCGGAAACAACGGTGAAATGCACACCGGCGCGGCGGAATTCCGACCGCATCGCGTAGAGCGCCGTCTCGCCCGCCCACTTGCTCGCGGCGATCGCCGTTTGTCCCTTCGGAACAGCCCGATGGGGAAAGAAGTGGGCTGCGTGGCTGGTGACGAAAATGATGCGCCCGCCCGCAGGCATCAGCGGCACCGCCCTGAGCGCAAGACGACGTTGCGCGTCGCGGTTGACACGCTTGGCGTAGCCGAGGTCGACACCGAGTTCGAGCCTGGCTGACGCGTTGAGGATCAGGGTGTCGAGCCGCCCGAATCGGGCCGCGATGGTGTCGATCATCGCCGCGCACTCGATCTCATCGGAGATGTCGGCTCGCAGCGTCGAGGCGTGGCCGCCTGCACTGCGGACGGCCTCGGCGATCGATTCCGCCCGCTCGGCCTTCTCGCGGTAATTCACCACGACATGGGTGTCGGGACCGGCGAGCCGTTGTGCGACTGCCGCGCCGACGCCCCTCGAGCCGCCGGTGACCAGGACGATCCGTGCGGGTGCCTGATTCATGTCGGGTTCCTTCCGTCGCAGTGCTGCGTGCGCCTACCCACCGTACACGCGTCTCTAAGGAAAATAAGACATTAATAAGGTCACAATAAGGCGATGGTCGGGTCTAGCTGAGGTGACGAGAAACAGGCCGGCCCCGCAGGGCCGGCCTGTTCAACGCTCGGGTCTAGACGGAGAGCAGTCGCTGGAAGAACTCGCGGTAGCGCTTGAGCGCCACACGCAGATCCTCGGTCGAGGCGTCCTCGCCCCGCGCCCACTGCGCCTCCATCCGCGCGCGTGCCTCGGTGAAGCCGGAGGTGAGCTGGTCGACGACCTCCGACACCAGTGCGTCGGCCGTCTGGACACACTGCTTGGGATCATCGACGAAGCCGGCCTGCACGTCGTTCCAGCGGGCACGGAAACCCGACATCTCAGTCTCGCCGAACAGGGACAGCTCCGAGTCCGCGTCAGTCGAATCCGCTTGCGGCCGGTCATGTTCGGACGACGGCTGCGCCATCCCCGGGTGACCGGTGGACGTCACCGTCCCCGGCTGCACCGGCGCTCCGGCGCCGCCCGGCGCGTCGTCGAACGGCGAGTCGTTCTGCTGCAAGCCGGCGTGCTGCTGATCTGCGTGCTGCGGGTCTGAGTACTGCTGATCCGACTGCTGCGTCGCGGAGTACTGCGCCCCGGGGTTCTGCGTGTCCGGGTACTGGGCCTGCGGATCGCCGGCCTGCGGATCCCGGTACTGCGGATCGGTGAACTGTGTGCGGTCTTCGTGTGTGGTCATGCCCGTGCCTCCTGGGAGTTGTTGCCCGTGTCGTGCGGCTGGTGCTGCGCGACGTCGAGGAGCCGCTCGAACAGGGCGCGGTAGTGCACGAACGCCTGTCGCTGCTCCTCGGTGCTGAGCTGCCGGCTCTGCTGCGCCAGATGGATGTCGTGCGCGGCGCGGTAGTTCTCGACCACCTGCGGGTGGTCGACGGAGATGTCGGAGGCGCGCTGGTCGAAGTCGTCGACCGGGTAACCGCGTTCGTTCATCACCTCGATGACCAACCGGTCCGCCTCGGCGAGCGTGCCCGCCGGGTCGTCGACGAACGCCGTCTGCACGGAACGCCAACGCAGCGTGTACCTTTCGCCCGCCTCATGACTGAGGGGGACGATGTCGAGCTTCTTGCGCTTCTGTTCGCGCTTGGCGAGTTCCGCCTCGGCCGCCTTTTGGTCGCCCACCTCGGCGACCGTCCGTTCGTACTCGGGGCCGAAGGTGCCCTTGAGCCGCTCCGACCTCCTGCGTCGCATCGCCGGTCGGGCGACGATGAATGCGATCACTGCAATGACGATGACCGCCGCTATGACTATCCATCCCCAGTCAGGCATGGTGACCTCCTTGTCCACCGAGGGGTTACCCGGCGGACGGGTCGACGGAAACGTCAATATCGATTCCGGTTCCGCGATCAAGTGTTTCGCGCTTCGCCGCGGGGGTAGCCGACAGGCATGACCGCACCGGAACCCACGCCCCAGCAGGACGACGGAGCCGGCGATCTCGCCGACCAGGAGGTGCCACCCGTGGCGCCCGCGTATTCGACGCCGCCGCCCGACGCGCCGGGAACGGCCGAGAGTCAGGCTCCCGAGGGCGACCAGTAGTCGAGCATCTCCGCGAAGGTGCGGAAGGCCGCGCCGGACACCCCGTAGATGGGCTCGAAGTGGATGCTCAGCGGGAAGCCCAGCTCGGCGACGCCGTCGACGACGCGCTTGTACAGGTCGACCATCATGACCCGCCTGCGGTCGGGGTCGCTGGCCGCGAGCTCCCGCACGAATTCCTGCTCGGCGGCGACCTTGGCGTTCCCGGCGTCCTGGATCAGCCAGTTGATCAGCCCGACCCGGGTCTCGACCGTGGGCACGAATCCGAACGACAGCAGGATCTCGGGCCGGTGGTCGGTGGTGTCGGCGAGCTCGCGCAGGAACGGCACGATCGTGTCGGAGAACAGCAGCTGGGTCAGCGCGAACGTCGCCCCCTGCTCGCACTTGAACGTCATGCGGCCCCGCTCGCCGTCGCGGGTGGGGATGCAGATGACCCCGCGGTTCGGCACCGTCGCGTCGTAGATCGACAGTGCGTCGGTCGGCGCAACGCCCGAACCCTCGCCGTCGCTCATGGTCCTCGGCACGCCGACGAACACGATGCCCTCGAATCCGGCGTCGCCGAGCACGGTCAGCCGCTGATCGAGCGCGGCCTTGTCGAGGAACGACGTGACCTGGGTGCAGATGCCCTTCACGCCGGGCAGCTCCGGCTGCAGCATGTGCCAGAAGTCCAGCACGTCGA
Source organism: Mycobacterium hippophais (assembly GCF_027529605.1). Taxonomy (NCBI): domain Bacteria; kingdom Bacillati; phylum Actinomycetota; class Actinomycetes; order Mycobacteriales; family Mycobacteriaceae; genus Mycobacterium; species Mycobacterium hippophais. Next base: position 170,211 of record NZ_JAPZPY010000011.1, read on the forward strand.
GCTTCGGCTTCATCTCGATCGGGCGGTCGTCGTCCTCGGCGATCATGCCCGGGATCAGCACGTGTGACAGCCGGTCGTCGAGCCCGTACTCGCCGGAGAACCGCAGCACCTTCTGTGCGTCTTCCAGCGCCTTCTCCCGGCCGGACTCCACGTTCGGCGGGACGAGTTCGAGCGCGACGGTGTTGAGGCTCATGTGTGAAAGCTCCGGCATCTGACGACAGGCGGATCGGCCGACGGTGGTTACGTCAACCCCGCCGGGATTGGCCAACGATACCGGTGTTTCCTGGACGGGTGCGTAGCCGCCCGCCCGGCCGCCGTTCCACCGACACCGACGCGGAGGGGTCCCCGTGCGCAGTAGAGAAGACGAACACGCCGAACTGCTGCGTCGCCGCGCCCTCACCGAGGACTCGGCCCGCCCCGATGCGGTGGCCCGCAGGCACGCCGCCGGCGGCCGCACCGCCAGGGAGAACATCGCCGACCTCGTCGACGAGGGGTCCTTCGTCGAGTACGGCCGCTTCGCGATCGCGGCGCAGCGCAGCCGCCGCGACGTCGACGACCTGATCGCCCGTACCCCTGCCGACGGGCTGGTCGCGGGCACCGCCCGGGTCAACGGTGAGCTGTTCGGCGACCGCAGCCCGTGCGCGGTGCTGTCCTACGACTACACCGTGCTGGCCGGCACCCAGGGGGTGTACGGCCACCTGAAGAAGGACCGGCTGTTCGACCTGATCGAGCGCCTTCGGCTGCCCACGGTGTTCTTCGCCGAGGGCGGCGGCGGCAGGCCCGGCGACACCGACCATGCGACGGTGTCCTCGCTCGAGGTCCGGGCGTTCCGGCTGTGGGCCGGCCTGTCGGGCCTGGTGCCGCGCATCGCGGTGGTGAAGGGCAGGTGCTTCGCGGGCAACGCGGTGCTCGCCGGCTGCTCCGACCTGGTGGTCGCCACGGCGGACACCTCGATCGGCATGGGCGGGCCCGCGATGATCGCCGGGGGCGGCCTCGGCGACGTCCATCCCGACGAGGTGGGGCCGATCTCGGTGCAGGAGCCCAACGGCGTCGTCGACGTGGTGGTGCCCGACGAGGCGCAGGCCGTCCCGGTGACCAGGACGCTGCTCGGCTACTTCCAGGGGTCCACGCCGCCCGGCGCCGCCGCCGACCAGACGCCGCTGCGCACGGCCATCCCCGAGCGCGAGAGGCGCGCCTACGACGTCGCCCCGATCATCGAGACCCTGGCCGATGAGGGGTCGGTGACGTTCCTGCGGCGGCGCTTCGCCCGCGAGATGGTGACGGCGCTGGTCCGTGTCGAGGGCCGCGCCGTCGGCGTCATCGCCAACGACACCCGCTTCATGGCAGGCGCCATCACCGCCGCCGGGGCCGAGAAGGCCGCGCGGTTCCTGCAGCTGTGCGACGCCTTCGGCCTGCCGGTGGTGTCGCTGGTCGACTGCCCGGGCTACATGGTCGGGCCTGCCGCGGAGGCCGAGGGGCTGGTGCGGCGGGGTTCGCGGCTGCTGGTGGCGGGCGCCTCACTGCGGGTGCCGCTGATCGCGGTGATCCTGCGCCGCGGATACGGGCTCGGCGCGCAGGCGATGACCGGCGGCGGGCTGCACGAGCCGGTGCTGACGGTGGCCTGGCCCGGCGCCCACCTCGGCCCGATGGGCCTCGAGGGCGCGGTCCGGCTCGGCATGCGCAAGGAGCTGGAGGCGATCGCCGACGAGGCGGAGCGCGAACAGCGGGTCCGGCAGGCGACGGCGGCCGCGCAGGAGAACGCGCGGGCGCTCAACGCCGCGGCGATGTTCGAGATCGACGACGTGATCGATCCGGCCGACACCCGCGCGCTCATCGCGGCGACCCTCGCCACGGCGACCGCGCACGCAATGCCGGCGCCGCCGCGGCGGTTCGTCGACACCTGGTAGCCGCGCCGAACGGTCGGCTACTCCTGCCCGACGGGGCGGGCGTGCACGCCGGTGCCGTACACGTGCGTCAGACCGTGTCGGTCGATCAGCGCCGCCGCCGCGGGCAGCACCGGGTGCGGGCCGATCGCGTCCACCCCGAGCTTGCGGATCTTCCGGTTCAGGCGGGCGGAGGCGCGGTTGACCTCGTCGAAGTCCCAGTCGTGCGGGCTCCCCAGCTCCGGGTAGACGCCGTCCCACTGCTGCGCGCGCTTCAACGTGTTGTGGTTGGTGAAGCTCCAGCGCAGCTCGCGCTGCCGGAAGAAGGCGCCGAAGCTCAGCTGCACCAGTCCCCAGCCGCCGATCGCCTTCCCGCCGAGGATCGGTTCGCCGCCGGCGCTCACGACGCGCAGCATCAGGTGCGTCCCGTGCGGCGCCATCGGCACCTCGTCGGCCGCCCGGTAGCGCCCGATCGGCCTGCCGGGTTCGGCGTGCATGTCGTACACCGCGAAGTCGCCCTGCCCGAACACCGCGTCGAGGACGGCCCGGTGGTCGTCGTCCACCGCGTAGAAGCGCAGATGGGGCATCGCTGAACTATCACAGACCGCTGCGCTCCGTACCCTGGAGAGGGTGAGTGTTGAACCCGCCACCACCATCGCGCTGCAGCACCGGTTCGCCGACGAACTCCCCGAGCTGGCCGTCCGTTGGCGTGCCGAGCCGGCGCCCGAGCCGCGGCTGCTGCTGCTGAACGAGGCGCTGGCCGCCGACCTCGGACTCGACCCCGCGTGGCTGCGCAGCGCCGACGGCATCGGCCTGCTGACCGGCAGCCGGGTGCCCGACGATGCGGTGCCGGTCGCCCAGGGCTACGCCGGGCACCAGTTCGGCGGGTATGTGCCGCGGCTGGGCGACGGCCGGGCCCTGCTGCTCGGTGAGCGGGTGGACGGCGGCGGGCGGGTGCGCGACCTGGCGCTGAAGGGGTCGGGCCGCACGCCGTTCGCCCGCGGCGGCGACGGGCTGGCCGCCGTCGGCCCGATGCTGCGCGAATACGTGATCAGCGAAGCCATGCATGCCATGGGCATACCGAGCACCCGGTCGCTGGCGGTCGTGGCCACAGGCAGGCAGGTGCAGCGCGAGACGCTGCTGCCCGGCGCCGTGCTCACCCGGGTGGCGAGCAGCCATCTGCGGGTGGGCAGCTTCCAGTACGCGGCCGCATCGGGCGACACCGAGGTGCTGCGCCGCCTCGCCGACCACGCCATCGCCCGCCACCACCCCGCGGCGGCGAGCGCCCAACACCCCTACCTCGCGCTGTTCGAGTCGGTGGTCGACGTGCAGGCCCGGCTGATCGCGCAGTGGATGCTCGTGGGTTTCGTGCACGGTGTGATGAACACCGACAACATGACGATCTCGGGCGAGACCATCGACTACGGCCCGTGCGCGTTCATGGAGGCCTACGACCCGGAGACGGTGTTCAGCTCGATCGACAGCTGGGGCCGCTACGCCTACGGCAACCAGCCGGCCGTCGCGCAGTGGAACCTGGCCCGTTTCGCCGAGGCGCTGCTCCCGCTGTTCGCCGACGACCAGGAACGCGCCGTCGCGATCGCGACGGAGGCGCTCGGCGGGTTCACCCAGCGCTATCAGGCGGCCTGGTCGGCGGGCATGGCGGCCAAGCTCGGCCTGGCCGCGGACGCGCCGGCGCCGCTGGTGACCGACCTGCTGGCCCTGCTGCACGCCAGCCAGGTCGACTTCACGTCCTTCTTCCGCCACCTCGGCGCGGCGGCGCGTGGCGACGCCGAACCGGCGCGGGCGCTGTTCGCCGACCTGGCCGGCTTCGACGCGTGGGCGGCGGCGTGGCGGGCCGCGGGCCCCGACCCGGCGGTGATGGACCGCGCCAACCCCGTCTACATCCCGCGCAACCACCTGGTGGAGGAGGCGCTGGTGGCGGCGACGGCAGGCGACCTCACCCCGGTGCAGCAGCTGCTCGAGGTGCTGGCCCGGCCCTACGACGAGCGTCCCGGCCTCGACCGCTACGCCGAACCGGCGCCCGGCGACTTCGGCAGCTACCGGACGTTCTGCGGCACCTGACCGAGCTCGCCCAGCCGGCAGGCGATCGCGTCGGCCATCGGCGTGGCCTGCGCTGCGCTAGTCCGCCTTGCGGTTGTCCTTCTCGACCTCAGCCAGTTCCTCGATGCGGTCGGCCTGCGCCTTCTGCTGCGCCGCGGCGGCCCGCTTGTCCTGCGCGTCCTCGCGCTTGGCTGCCGCCTGCTCGGTGGCCTTCCGCTCGGCCGCCGTGATCTCGTCCTTCTGCTGACGCTTGGCCGCCTCGGCGGACTTCACCCGCTTCTCGGCGACGTCGTCGGCCCTGTCCTTCACCGAGGCGGTGCGCTGGCGCGCGGTCTCGGCGGCGTTGCGGGTCCGCTCCTGGGCGGTCTCGCGGGCCTCGCGGACCTCTTCCTGCTTGGTCTCCTGGGCGGCCTTGCGCTCCTGCGCGGCCTGGTTCCGCTTGGCCTCGAACTCGGCGTCGGCCTTCGCCTTCTTGGCCTCCGCCGCGGCGTCGAGGCGGGCGGCCCGGCTCAGCGTGTCGCTGCGCTCGACGGACGCCGCTCCGCGCTGGACCAGTTCCTGGTCGTTGAGGGCGCCGCCGACGGTGGCGTCGAGGATCCCGAGCGAGCGCTCGTAGAACAGCCGGGCCGGCGTCTCCTCGGGGAACCGGGACACCACCCGCTGTTCGATCAGCTGAAGCGGGAAACGGGCGAGTTGGTACTGGAACCGCAGCACGGCCACGGGTAATTCGGTGATCTTCACGAGTGTCTCCTAGATGTTCGGGTCAGGACTGGTCGGCGGGCGGCGCCTGCCGGCGGATCCGCTCGGCCTCGGCGTGGGCGCTGGCCGCGGCCTGCTGTGCGGCGCGGTGTTCGGCGTCGGCGTCCACGACCTCGGCGGCTGCCGCGGTGGCCTGCGCGCGCTCCTGGCCCTCGGCCTGGGCCACCTCGCGCTGGGCTTCGGTCTGCGCCGCGGCCGCGGCCCGTGCCACCTCGGCCTGGGCGGCCTGCTCGGCGGTCTGCTTCTCCGCGAGCTGCTGCCGGCGTGCCGCGTTCTCGACGGTCTCCGCCTGCGCCTCGACGGTCGTGCGCTCCTCGGCGGCGGCGACCCTGGCCTCGGCGGCCTCGGACTGTGCCTCGGTGGCCTTGGCATCGGCGACCGCCTCCTGGGCGTTGGCCTCCCGGCGTTCCTTCGCCTGGGTCTGGTCGAGCTGCCCCTCGGCGGTGAGCGAGTCGTTACCCGTCACCGCGCCGGCGATCTCCTTCGCCTTGCCCTTGACCGCGTCGACCAGTCCTTTACGGGCCTGATCGGCCTTTTCGTGCTCGGACATGTGTCCCCTCCTGGCTTTGGCTGTCGAGCTGACAGGTTCCACCAGACGGGATGTTCAAACCTCTGTGTGAGCTGCGCCACCGTCAGGCGGGGCGGTAGCGCAGCATCGTGACGCCGTGGTCGGGGTGGTCTCCGGGATAATCGAAGAACACCGGCCGCACCCGCATCCCGATGCGCAGGTCCTCGGGCGCGACGTCGACCATCCCGGTGGAGAACCGGGGACCCTCGTCCCACTCGACGATCGCGGGCAGCAGCGGCACCGTGTCGGCGAAGTGCGGGCCGACGGGACGCCGTGCCACGGTGAACGAGTAGAGCGTCCCCATGCCGGAGATCTCCCGCCACTCGAGGTCGTCGGCGAGGGTCCGCGGCGCGCGCACCCGCGGGTAGAACACGTACGCGCCGGACGACGGCGAGTACTGGATGCGGATGCGGTGCTCGGCGAGCGCATCCCAGAACGGCGCCGTGGTGGGCGTCTTGACCGGCATCGGCCGCTCGAAGGTCATCTCGCTCATGTCAGTCGCCCTCCAGGATCAGCGTGGTCTGTTCGGAGAGGATGCCGCCGTTGCCGGACACGAACGCGCGGTGGCAGTCGGCGACCTGTGCGGCGCCCGCGCGCCCCATGATCTGGCGGGTGGCGTCGCAGACGTGGTGCATGCCGCCGGCGAGGCCGGCCTGCCCGAAGCCGAGCTGACCGCCCGCGGTGTTGAGCGGGAAGTCGCCGCGGAACGTCAGGTCGTGCTCGGCGACGAAACCCATGCCCTTGCCCTTCTCGCAGAAGCCGGCGTCCTCCAGCGACAGCAGCACGGTGATGGTGTAGCAGTCGTAGATCGACACCATGTCCATGTCCTCGCGGCGCAGGCCGGTCATCGAGAACGCGGTGTCGGCGGCCTTGGCGATAGGCGTCTGCAGCAGATCGGCCGCGTACGTCGGGGTCTTGAAGGGGACGTGTTCGCCGAACCCCTTGATCCACACCGGCCGGTTGCGGGCACGGCGGGCGATGTCGGTGTTCGCCACCACCACCGCCGCTCCCCCGACGCACGGCATGACGATCTCGAGCATGTGCAGCGGGTCGGCGATCACCGGGCTGGCGAGCACGTCGTCGACCGTCAACGGCTTGTCCCGCCAGATCGCGCCGTCGGTGTGATTGGCGTTGACCCGCTGGTCTACGACGATCTTCGCCATCGCACGCTCGTCGTAGCCGTACACCGCGCCGTAGCGCTGCGCTACCTGGCCGTACGGCCCGTTCTGCCCGAGGTTGCCGTAGGGGATCTCGAATTCAGCCTGGGGAGAACCGAACTGGTTGCTCGACGAGCCGAAGAACACCGCGTCGGACAGCGCCTTGGGCTTGCGGTCCGACGTCGGGGTGATGTAGCGGGCAGGCAGCACGCACAGCACCACGTCGCACAGACCCAGCTCGACGGCCGCCGCGGCCCGCCACACCATGCCGGCGGCACTGGCGCCGCCGAGGTCCACCAGCTCGGCGAAATTCGCTCCGACGCCGAGGTATTCGGCGATCGTCGACGGCACGAAGATCTCCGACTCGGCCAGGTGCGACGTCACGATGCCGTCCACCACGTCGCCGGTCAGCCCGGCGTCGCCGAGCGCGTCGGCACTGAGCTCCGCCCACTGCTCGAGGGTGAACGGCGCCGGGGACGCCTTGCTCATCCGTTCCGGTGGCAGCTCCACATAGCCGACGATGGCGGCCTCACCGCGCAGTCCCATTCGTACTCCTCTCCGCTGCAATCACGTTCGCGGCGTCACTTCCGCGGCAGGCCCAGGATCATCTGCGCGATGATGTTGAGCTGGATCTCGGGTGTACCGCCGCCGATCAGCTCGGCGGGCAGGTGCAGGTACGGCGTCACGACCGGCGGGTCGGACTGCTCGGTCACCGCCAGCGGCCCGGCCACGTCGAGCGTGTGCCGGGACACCTTGCGCAGCAGCACGGTGGTGGCGACCTTGGCGATGCTCGACGCCGGTCCGGCGGCCTGGCCGTCGAGCAGGCGCAGCGTCTCGCGCACGCCGAGCGCCCTGATCGCGTTGGTGTAGGCGTCGATCTCGCCGAGCGCGCGCCGCACGTCCTCGCCGTCGGGTCCGGATGCCATGGCGCGCAACGCGGTGGCGCGGTCGTTGTTCACGTAGCCGCTGATCGCGACCCGCTCGGTGGCCATCGTGCTGATCGCCAGCTGCCAGCCCGCGGCCGGGTCGCCCAGCAGCATCTCGTCGGGGACGAACACGTCGGCCAGGAACACCTCGTTGAAATGCGCTTCGCCGTTGGCCTGTTTGATCGGCTGCACCTCGACGCCGGGTGAGCGCATGTCGAGCACGAAGTAGCCGATGCCGCGGTGCTTGGCCGCGTCGGGATCGGTGCGGGCCAGCAGGGCGCCGAAGTCCGCGCGGTCGGCCGACGACGTCCAGATCTTGTGGCCGTTGATGCGCCACCCGCCCTCGACCCGGGTGGCCCTGGTCACCAGAGAGGCCAGATCCGATCCGGCGCCGGGCTCACTGAACAGCTGGCACCAGCCCAGCTCGCCGCGCTGCGTCGGCGGGATCAGCCGCTGCTGCACCTCGGGCGGGGCGGCCTGCAGCAGGGTCGGCACGATCCACTCGGCGATGCCCAGCGACGGGCGCACCAGATCCGGCCGCCGGGCGAACTCCTCGTCGATCACCAACTGCTGCAACGGCGTGGCGTCCAGCCCCCAGGGCGCGGGCCAGTGCGGGGCGACCAGTCCGGCCTCGGCGAGCAGGGTGCGCTGCGGTCCGGTCATGAAGTGCTCGTAGTCGCCCTGTTTACCGATGCCGTCGTTGCCCAGGGTCAGCGCCCGATCCAGGGTGTCGGCGACCTGGGCGCGCAGATCCGCTTCGGCCGCACCGAGATTCACCGCCATGTCGCGGACGGCGGTGATGGCCAGCTCGCCCATCCGCCGGGTCCACCTGCTCATCGGCCCGACGGCGCCGGCCAGGCTGATGGCCCGCCGCCAGTAGAGGTGCAGGTCGTGTTCCCAGGTGAAGCCGATCGCGCCGAACATGGTCAGCGCGTCGAGCACCAGGTCGGGCGCCGCGGCGACGGCCGTCACGGCTGCTCCCGCCGCGGCCACGCGGTGCTGCTCCAGCGAATCGCCGTCGGCACGGACCGCGTCCCACGCCGCGGCGGCCGCCAGTTCGGCGTTGACGAGCAGCATCGCCGCCCGGTGCTGCAACGCCTGGAAGGAGCCGATCGGCCTGCCGAACTGTTCGCGGGTGCGCAGGTGTGCGGTCACCGCGCCGACGCACCAGCCGACGATGCCTGCCGACGCGCAGGCCGTCAGCGCCACCACGACGCATCGCGCCCGGTCGTCGTCGATGCCGGTGAGCACCGCCTCCGCGGAGGCGTCGTGCCCGTCGAGGCGCAGCACACCGGCGTCGGTGGTGATGTCGGTGCCGCCCAGCGGTTCTGCGGTGACGCCGGGCGCCTCGGCGGCGACGGCCAGCCAGATCACGCCCGCGTCGCCGGTGTGCGCCGGCAGCAACAGGATTCGCGCCGAGCAGGCGCCGGGGACGGCGGTGGTCGCGCCGGTGACCCGCCAGCCGCCGTCGGTCGGCGTGGCACGCAGGTCGGAGTACTCGGGCAGCACCACCGCGGCGGGGGCGCCGCCGGCGAGGGCGGTGAGCAGGCCGGTGGCCGCGGGGGTGGGGTCGGCGTGCAGCGCCACCGCTCCGGCGGCGACGGTCGGCAGCAGCGGTCCGGGCATCGCGGCCCCGCCGGCGGCCTCGACGACGCATGCCGTGTCGGCCAGCGTGCCACCCTGACCGCCGCAGCTCTCCGGGAGATGCACCGCGTGGAAGCCGTTGGCCACCAGTTCGTTCCACCATGGCGGCAGTTCGCCTCCGGCGAGCTGGTCGAGCAGCTCGCGGGTGTGGCTGACCGGGGCGTGGCGCGCCGCGAACTGCGCGACGGCGTCGGTCAGGTGCTGCTGCTCCGGGGTGAGCCCGATGGTCATGACGCCTCCTCGGCCGCGGTCGTGTCGCGGCGCCGCCGGTCGCGGAAGAATCGGGCGGCCTCGGCGATCGCGTCGGTCGCCGGGCGCGGCTGCCAGCCGAGTTCGCGGGTCGCCTTCGAGTGGTCCATCGCCGACATGATGTGCATGAGCCGCACGCTGATCCGCGTCAACCGGGTGTCGCGGCCCCGGATCCGGGCCGCCGCCTCCCCGGCCGCGCCGAGCGCCGACATCACCGGCAGCGGCACGCCGACTCGCGGTGGCGTCGTCCCGACGGCGTCGCAGGCACGTGCGTAGACGTCGCGGGCACTCATGAATCGTTCGGAGACGATGTAGCGCTCGCCGACCCGCCCGACCCGGCCGGCCAGCAACATGGCACGTGCCGCGTCCTCGACACCCACCACCTCCGACTGCGCCCCGGCGACGTAGAACGGCAGCTTCCCGCGGGCCGCGGCGGCCACGAGACCGCCGTGCGGGGTGGGCAGCCAGTCACGGGGGCCGTAGGTGTTGGCCACGCACATCGCGACGCCGGGCAGCCCGCGGTCGCGGCAGTGGTCGAACAGCAGGTTCTCCGCCGCCACCCTGGTGCGGATGTACTCGCCGCCTTCGTCGAGCCAGTTGTGGGCGGTCTGCTCGGTGGCGAGCCCGTCGCGGACCCGGCCGATGGTGCCGATGGAGCTGGTGAACACGAACCGGTGCAGCGGCGCCTGCGCGGCGATGTCCAGCACGCTGCGCAGCCCGTCGACGTTGGTGCGCCACATCGGTGCCGGGTCGCGCAGCCACGGCCGGGCGTCGACCACGCAGTAGTACACGGTGTCGCATCCGCTGATCGCGTCCCGCACCGCCGCGGTGTCCAAGACGTCGCCGTAGCGCCGCTCGACGTCGAGGCCGTCGATGCCGCGGGTGGAGCTGGTGGTGCGGATCAGCACCCGCACGTCGGCGCCTTCCGCCACCAGCGCCCGGGTGACGTGCGAGCCGAGGAACCCGCTCGCGCCGATGACCAGACTCCTCGAGGCCACTGCCACCGCTTCCGTCGTCGTCAGGCGAGACGGACCGTCTCGTCTCGCGCTAGGTTACGCTAGCCGAGATCCGGCCGACGACCGCGGAGGGGGTGGGAGTGCCACCGCTCGACACCGCACCGCGACGGCGCAGCGAGAAGTCGCGCGCCGCGATCGTCACCGCCACCCGGGAGTTGCTGCTGGAGCGCGGCTTCGACGGGATGAGCATCGAGGCCGTCGCGGCCCGCGCCGGGGTCGGCAAGCAGACCATCTACCGCTGGTGGCCGAGCCGGCCCGCACTGGTGGCCGACGTCCTGCTCGAGGACGCCGACCGGATCCTGCGCCCGGTGGCGTACTCCGAGGACGTCACCGCCGACCTCGCCCGATGGGCGGGCAGGCTGGCGGCCACCCTAACCACCGCGCGGGGCTCGGCGATGCTGCGCATCCTCACGGTCGCCTCCATCGAGCACGACGACACCGCTGACCGGTTGCGCAGCGGATTCAGCGGGCCACTACAGGAGGCGGTGCAGTCGCGGCTGCTCGCGGACGGGGTCGACGACGCGGTCGCCGAGGCCGCGGCCGACGCGATCGTCGGCGGCATCGTGTATGCCGTTCTGCGCGAGGGCCGTTCGTATCCGCGCCACCGGGCGGAGTTCGCGACCCGCACCATCGTGGATTCGCTGACCGGACGCGGCCCGGCCGGCGGCGTTCGGCCATAGACTGACCGACCGTGAGCACACTGTTCGGCTTCGCGCCGTGGATCGTGTACTGGGTGCTCGTCGGCAACGTGCCGGCGAGCACCGCCGTCCTGGCGGCGCTGGCGATCGCGGTCGCCGCCTTCGGGATCGGCCGGGCGCTGCACTGGCCGGGCCGCACCCTGGAACTGGGCGCGGTGATCGTCTTCGCGGTGCTGACGGTGCTGTCGTTCACCACCAGCGAGGCGTTCATGGCGGAGTGGCTGCAGCCGCTCGGCAATCTCGGCATCTTCGCCGTGGCGCTGATCGGCCTGCTGGCGGGCCGGCCCTTCGTCCGCGAGTTCGCCGAGGTGGGCCGTCCGGCCAACGTGCTCAAGAGCGAACTGTTCGAGCGCATCACGACGCTGCTGACCTGGATCTGGATCGCGGCATTCGCCGGGATGACGATCTCGTCGGTGATCCCGCCGCTGGTCTACGGCCAGGCCACCATCTTCGACGCCGACACCCCGCTGTCGTTCATCTGCTACTGGGTGATCCCGTTCCTGCTGCTCGGCGCCGCGGCACTGGCGTCGAAGGTGCTGCCCGACCGGATGACCGCGGGCATCGACGACGCGCAGCGCAACACCACGTTCGTCGCCTACGGCGAGGCCACCATCGACGAGCTGTACTACCTGGCCAAAGAGCACGCCGACCGGGAGACCGGCGCGGGCGAGGAGGCCTACGACGTCAGGGTGGGTGGCAAGGGCACGCCGCTGGTCGGCGACGAGGACCGGATGTCCTGGCCGTCCAGCTACAAGGTGCGCAAGGTCAGTCGCTGAGGGTCAGCGGAACACGCCCGCGATCTCGAGCAGCCGCAGCACCGCCACCACCAGGAACACCGCCGCGATGACCCCGACGATCGCGAACGCGGCGATCGCGCCCGGGGTGAACCGCCGGGCGGGCGTGGGGTCGGTGTTCGCCGACTGGCTGACGTGCGACGAGTCGGGCGGGGTGTCGCCGGGCGCCACGCCGCCGCCGGGTTCGAGCCCGGGGGTGTCGACGGGATCCGGGTCTGGGGGCTGGGCGGTCATCGGGTGAGGCGTACCCGCTGGCCCAGGGCTCACACCTGAGGACTCACAGCATCCCGGCGATCGCACTGACGATGAACACGCCCGACACCGCGGTGACGCAGATGATCGCGAGCGCCGCGGCGGGCCACGGCGAAGTGGGCCTGCCCTGTCTGCGCGCCCGCCTGATGCCGACCGTCATCAGCACGAAGGCGACGGCGGCGCCGCCCCACACCCAACCGAAGACCGTGAGGTTGACGCCGGCATCGCACCCGCTGCGGCACACGTCGAGGGCGGTGGCGCCGGCGAGCATCGACCAGAACACCGAGACGCAGGCGGCGACGACCACCAGAGGGGCCAGGATGCTCGTCCTCCTGGCGTCCCGCCGCTGGGCCGGCGATGCGGCGGGTCGGTGCGGCGGGTGCTGCGACATGTGCTCAGTATCGCCGCGGATCAGACCCCTTCGGCGCAGCAGTTCACCGGGCCGCAGACGGGTCAGGGCCGACGGGCGCAGCCCCGCCAGACCGTGTCGACGAGGCCGGTCAGCGCGTCGTCGTCGAGGGCGGGCAGACCGAACACCAGGCGGTAGTAGGCCGGTGACACCAGCGCGTCGACGACCACCTCGGGGTCGGCGCCGTCGCGCAGTTCACCGCGGCCCGCGGCGTCGTGCAGCACCGCGATCAGTGCGGCCCGCCGCGGCAGCAGCCACTGGTCGAGAAGCGCGGTGCCGACGTCGCGGTCGGCGTCGGCGGCGCTGATCACCCGGCGCACCAGCGGGCCGGTGGCGGCGTCGGACAGGATCGCGTTGAGCGAGCGCACGTGATGGGCGAGCGCCTCGCGGGTGCTGCTGCCCGCGGGCCGGATGAGGGAGTCCACGGTGGAACCGAGCAGGCCCTCGAGCACGATCGCCGCCGACGACGGCCACCACTTGTAGACGGTGGTGCGGCTGACGGCGGCGCGCTTGGCGATCGCGTCGATGGTGGCTGCGCCGGGGCCACCGGCGAGCGCCAGTTCGGCGGCCGCGCGCAGCACGGCGTCCCGGACGGTGACGTCGCGGGGCCGGCCGCGGCGCGCGGGGCCGGCGGTGTTTGCGCCCCCCTCGACGGCGCGTGTACCGTATTTCATGGACATCGTGTCCAGTATATGTCCAGCTCATCCACCACAATCCCGGGGGAACCAGCAGATCTTCATGCGTGTCTTGTCGAGTACCACTGCCCTCATCGCCGCAGCGGCGGTCTCCGCCGCCGTCCTGGCCGGCTGCACGCCGCCGTCGGGTCCCGAGGCGACGGCTCCGACGGGACTGCCTGCGGCCACCACCTCAGCGCCCAGTTCGGCCCCCAAGGAGAACAGCAGCGCGGTCGACTACTCGCGGCTGCTCATCCAGCCCGGTGACATCGACAGCCCGGGCGACACCTTCACCGCTCGCTCGTCGGTACCCAACCGCCGTGGCGGCCAAGGCGTTTCGACACTGTTCGTGAACCAGGACGACACCAAGGCCGTCGGCGTCACCATCAACATCACCCCCGACGAGGCCGCAGCCGCCAGCGCACTGGACGCCAGCGTCAAGTCGCTGACCGCCTCGGTGGTGGGCGGCACGCCGCAGCCGTCGCCGGTCGGCACCGGCGGCACCGTGATCAGCGGCACCGCGCCCGACGGCAACAAGGACGTCACCCTGCTGTTCTTCACGCAGGGTCCGGCGGTGGTCCGGATGGAGTTCGGCAGCGTGCTCGGCCAGCCCACCCCGCCCGAGGTGGTCACCGACGTCGGCACCAAGCAGGCGATCGCGCTGCGCACCGGCCTGTCCGACTCCACCGCGCCGCGCTGATCCGCCCGGTGCCGTGAGGGCTCGCCGCCGCCTCCCGGTCGAGCGGTTCGATGCCGCGACCGGCCGGTGGCGCGAAGTGCACGCCCCCGCACCCGTCGAGCGCGACGGACTGACGGTCACCACCTTCAACGTCTGGTTCGACGAGCACTTCGCCGACCACCGCTACCGCGCGATGGCCGCCCTGCTCTGCGACGCGATGCCCGACGTCATGGTCTTCCAGGAGGTCACCCCGGCCGCGCTCGAGGTGTTCCTCACCCAGTCCTGGGTCCGCGAGCACTACCTGGCGAGCTCGATCACCGGTGCGGACGTCGGCAACTACGGCATGTTGCTGCTGACCCGTGTGCCGGTCGACGGGGTCACCTACACGCGGCTGCCGACACGGCTGGACCGCGGCTACCTGCGCGCCGACCTCACCGTCAACGGCGCCGCGCTGGCCGTCTGCTGCGTGCACCTCGACAGCGGCAAGCGGTCGGCCCGGTTGCGGGCACGACAGCTGCGCACGCTGTTCCGCGCCGTGCGCGGTGTCGACGAGGCGGTGCTGCTCGGCGACTTCAACATGCGCGACGCCGAGAACGCCCGCATCACCGCGCCGTTCACCGACGTCTGGCCGGCGCTGCGGCCCGGCGAGGACGGCTTCACCGAGGACACCTCCATCAACCTGATGCGGTACGACAGCAAGAACAAGCACCGCCACGTCCGGTTCGACCGCGTGCTGGTCAAGGGCAGGCGCTGGCACGCGGTCGGCATCGACCTGCTCGGCACCCGGCCGGTGTCCGAGGCGCTGCCGCGGGTCTTCCCGTCGGACCACTTCGGAGTGGTCTGCCGCCTCGCCCACCTGCCCGCGGCCCCCGCGCGACCGTCCTGGTGGCGCCGCGCGGGTTCTAGGGTGGGCTGATGGGTGGCGAACACCGCGACGGCGTCGAGCTGACCAACCTCGACCAGGCCCTGACGCCCGACGCCGGGGCCACCAAACGCGACCTGGTGGACTACCTCGACGCCGTGGCCGACCGCATCCTGCCGGGCCTGGCCGGCCGGCCGCTCACGGTGCTGCGGGTGCTGCGCGGCCGGGCGCCGTTCATGCAGAAGAACGTCCCGAAGTACACCCCGGAGTGGGTGCGCACCGTGTCGATCTGGGCCGAGTCGTCGCACCGCGAGGTGCGCTACGCGCTGTGCGACGACCGCCGGACACTGCTGTGGCTGGCGAACCAGCGCGCCGTCGAATACCACCCGACGCTCGGGCATGTCGCCGACATCTACCGACCCACGCACCTGATCCTCGACCTCGACCCGCCCGAGGGCGCCGACTTCGCCGCGGTCGTGGCCGTCGCGCACCTGGTGCGCCAGGCGCTGTCGGACTGCGGGCTGGCGGGCGCGGTCAAGACCAGCGGCGCCAAGGGCCTGCACGTGTTCGTGCCGATCGACGACCACACCCCGGTCGACGACGTCGCGGGCGCCACCCGCGCGCTCGCTGCGCGTGCCGAGGCGCTCGACCCGGACATCGCCACCACCGCGTTCATCGTCTCCGACCGCGGCGGCAAGGTGTTCGTCGACTCCACCCGGGCCGGCGGCGCCACCGTCGCCGCCGCGTACAGCCCGCGGCTCCGGCGGGGCACGCCGGTGTCGTTCCCAGTGCCGTGGTCCGACCTCGACCGGGTCAGCCCCGCCGACTTCACCGTCCACACCGCCGTCGACGCACTCGGCGCCGGCGACCCGTGGGCGGAGTCGATGCCCCGGCCGCAACGGCTGCCCGACGACCTCATCGCCCACGGCCGGACCATCCCGGTGGCGCGGGTGGCGGCGATGCACGAGGGCAAGCGCCGGGCCCGCGCACGGCGGGCCGGTGACCCGGCGGCGCCCGGCGACGATCCGTAGGGTGGACGCGACCGGTTTCAAGACCGAGGCGTGGAGGCAATACCTCGTCGGAACGGCACGCGGTCGTCACCACATCCAGTGAAGGGGATTCATGTCTCAGGCGGCAGAGTCGGAGCCCGACGATCAGCTGACGGCTCTCGACGAGCAGGCCACCGGCGAGCAGGCCCCCGAAGACCAGCCGCATGAGCCGACGGAAGTCACCTTCGACGAGTACCTGCATCCGGCGCGCCCACGGTCACTGCGGTTCCGGCCGCGCGTCAAGGCGCCGTTCACCCGCCGCTCGCTGACCCAGGACGGCTCCCCCACCGGCGACAATCCGGCGTACGTGTCCTGGCTGCTGTCCCAGTCGATGCTGGCCGACGCCAACGAGATCAGCCAGCAGTTCTCCGGGCAGGGCTCGATGTGGCAGAACCCTTACGCCACCCCCAGCCCGCGCGGCGCCGTCGACACCGCGTCGGTGTGGTTCACCGCCTACCCGCTGTCGCTGATCACCCGGTCCAACGAGTCGTTCCTGAAGGCGATGGCCGACGAGGACATGTGGAAGGCGTTCTCCGAGATAGGCATCGAGGCCATCCACACCGGCCCGGTGAAACGCGCGGGCGGCATCTCCGGCTGGCAGCTGACGCCGAGCGTGGACGGGCACTTCGACCGCATCAGCACCCAGATCGATCCCGCCTTCGGCACCGAGGAGGAGTTCCGCCACATGTGCGGGACCGCCAACTGGTACGGCGGCACCATCATCGACGACATCGTGCCCGGCCACACCGGAAAGGGTGCGGACTTCCGGCTCGCCGAGATGAAGTACGCCGACTACCCGGGCATCTACCACATGGTCGAGATCGACCCCCGCGACTGGGAACACCTGCCCGACGTACCGGCCGGCCAGGACTCGGTGAACATCGATCCCTCCACCGAGGAGTGGCTGGACAAGGCCGGCTACATCATCGGCAGGCTGCAGCGGGTGATCTTCTACGCCGAGGGCGTCAAGGAGACCAACTGGAGCGTCACCCGTCCCGTGGTCGGCATCGACGGCGTCGAACGGCGCTGGGTGTACCTGCACTACTTCAAGGACGGGCAGCCGTCGATCAACTGGCTGGACCCGTCGTTCGCGGGCATGCGCCTGGTCATCGGCGACGCGCTGCACTCGCTGGCCGACCTGGGCACCGGCGGCCTTCGCCTGGACGCCAACGGCTTCCTCGGCGCTGAGAAGACCGCCGCCGAGGACGGTGTCGGCTGGTCGGAAGGTCACCCGCTGTCGGAGGCCGCCAACCACCTGATCGCCAGCATGGTGCGCAAGGTCGGCGGGTTCACCTTCCAGGAGCTCAACCTCACCATCGACGACATCCGCGAGATCGGCGAGGCGGGCGCCGACCTGTCCTACGACTTCGTCAACCGGCCCGCCTACCACCACGCGCTGGCCACCGCCGACACCGAGTTCCTGCGGCTGACGCTGCGCACCACCCTGGAACTCAACGTGGACCCCGCGTCGCTGGTGCACGCGCTGCAGAACCACGACGAGCTCACCTACGAACTCGTGCACTGGTCGACCGGGCACCGCGACGACGTCTACACCTACAAGGGTGAGGAGATCACCGGCGAGGTGCTCGGCGAGACCGTCCGCCGGGACCTGTCCGACCGGCTGACCGGTGAGAACGCCCCGTACAACCTGGTGTTCACCACCAACGGCATCGCCTGCACCACGGCCACGGTGATCGCCGCGACACTCGGCGTCACCGATCTCGATGAGATCCAGGACGTCGACCGGATCCGCCGGGCGCACCTGCTGCTGGCGATGTTCAACGCGTTGCAGCCCGGGGTGTTCGCACTGTCCGGCTGGGATCTGTGCGGGATGTTGACGCTGCCGGCGGGGAAGGTCGCCGAACTGCTGCGCGGCGGGGACACCCGCTGGATCCACCGCGCCGCCCACGACCTGATGGGCGTCAACCCGACGGCGACGCAGTCGCAGGCCGGGATGCCCCGGGGGCGCAGCCTCTACGGCCCGATCCCCGAGCAGATGGGCGACGAGACCAGCTTCCTGCGTCAGCTGCAGGCCATCCTGCGGGTGCGCTCGCACTACGGCATCGCGACCAGCCGCCAGATCGACATCCCCGAGGTGTCGCACCGCGGGATGCTGGTGCTCGTCCACCAACTCGCCGACGAGAACCGCTACCAGCTCACGGTTCTGAACTTCGCCAACGAGGACATCGCCGGATCGGTGCGGTCCAAGAAGCTCCCGCCGGGTTCGTCGGTGTCGGACATGTTCACCGGCAAGGCCTTCGCGACGGTCGACGACCTGCACAGCTTCGCCGTCGAGATGCCCGCGCACCACGGCATGTCGCTGCTCGTCGAGGCACCGGTCGAGGAGCCCGAAGAAGCCTGAGCCTGAGTTTCAGTCGGCGTCGACGCTGGTTTATGCACTGAGGGTTGCTGCTCGATGCGATCCACGACCCAGGGCGCAATAATTAGCGGGCCTTCAGTCTGACTTACAGTCTGACTTATATAGTGACGGGGTGACCCGAAGCCCCCTGATCGACAGCACCACGATGCTGCTCATTGGCGCGGGCCGCGCCGCGCAGCGCCGCCTCGAGGACGCGCTGGCCGGCCACGGGCTGACGCTGCGGCACCTCGGCGCGCTGGGCCACCTGTCGCGCCGGCCGGAGCTGTCCTACAGCGACCTCGCCCGCCGGGCCAGGATCACCCCGCAGAGCATGCAGGCCACCATGATCCAGCTCGCCGACGCAGGCGCCGTCGTCATCGAGAGCCGCGGCCGGGCGTCCTACCCGCGGCTCACCCCGCACGGCAGGCACCTGCTCTCGGTCGCCGCGGCCGCCGCGGCCGACTGCGACCGTGCGCTCGGCGTGCCCGACGCGCTGCGCGACGCGCTGGCCGCAGTGGTCCGACGGGAGATGTTCGGTGAATAGCCCCGCGCACATCGTGGCGGTGGTGGCACTGCCCGACACCATCGCGTTCGACCTCAGCACGCCGGTCGAGGTGTTCGGCTGGGTCACCCTCGCCTCGGGCGAACCCGGCTACCGCGTCGTGGTGTGCGGCAGCGAGCCCGTCGTCAGCGCCGGTCCGTTCCGCATCACCACCGACCGCGGCCTCGACGCGCTGGCCGAGGCCGACACCATCGTCGTTCCCGGCCGCCGCGACCTGACGGCGGCGCCGCCCGCGGCGCTGGTGGTAGCGCTGCGCGCGGCGTACTCCCGCGGCGCCCGGATCGTCTCGATCTGCACCGGCGCCTTCACCCTTGCCGCCACCGGACTGCTGGCCGGCCGCCGCGCGACCACCCACTGGATCTGCACCGACGCGTTCCGGGCCGCCTTCCCCGACGTGCAGCTCGACCCCGACGTGCTCTACGTCGACGACGGCCAGATCCTCACCTCGGCGGGCGCGTCCGCGGGCATCGACCTGTGCCTGCACATCGTGGCGCGCGACCACGGCGCCGCCATCGCCGCCGACGCCGCCCGGCTGTCCGTGGCGCCGCTGCACCGCAGTGGCGGCCAGGCGCAGTTCATCGTCCGCAACCGGGTGCCGCTGCCGGCCAACGGCGTCCGCCACGAATTCGACGCCGTGCTGGCCTGGATCGAGACCGAGGCACACCGCGAGCTGACGCTCGGCGAGATCGCCGCGCGCGCGGCGATGAGTGTGCGGACGCTCAACCGCCGGTTCCAGGCCGAGACCGGCCAGACGCCGATGCAGTGGGTCACCGGCGTCCGAGTACGGCACGCGCAGGAACTGCTCGAGACGTCCGACCTGGGGGTCGAGTCGATCGGCAGGCGGGTTGGGTTCACGTCGCCCGCGAACTTCCGCGAGCAGTTCCGCAGGCTGGCCGGGGTGTCGCCGCGCAGCTACCGGGCGGCGTTCCAGGACCGCCTCGCCGGGTAGCGGTTTGCCCTTCCTCGCGCGGCACTGGTTCCATGGACTGATCCTTACGAAAGGCTTGCCTAAATGAACGCTCCCCATGCCGACGTCGCGGGTCTGCGCCTTCTCGTCGTCGG
Organism: Mycobacterium hippophais; assembly: GCF_027529605.1. NCBI lineage: Bacteria > Bacillati > Actinomycetota > Actinomycetes > Mycobacteriales > Mycobacteriaceae > Mycobacterium > Mycobacterium hippophais. The sequence continues at coordinate 189,874 of NZ_JAPZPY010000011.1, forward strand.
GGCGTCCTCGGGGATCGGTCACGCCGTCGCCACCGGCGCCGGCAGGCACGGCGCCCGGGTGGCGGTCGCGGCGCGTCGCATCGACCTGCTGACCGAGCTGGCCGAGTCGGTGAGCGGGCTGGCGTTCGAGCTCGACGTGGCCGATCCGGCGGCCATCACCGCGGTGGTGACCGCCGCGGCCGACGCGCTCGGCGGCCTGGACGCGGTCGTGTTCACCAGCACCGTCATTCCCTTCGCGTTCGTCGAGGACACCGACGTCGCCACCTGGATCCACGCGTTCACCGTCAACACCGTCGGCGCGAGCAACGTGCTGCGGGCCGCGCTGCCCCACCTGTCGGAGAACGGCGTCGTGCTCATCGCGTCCGACCACAACGTCGGAAGGCCGCGGGCCGGGGTCGCCGCCTACAGCGCCAGCAAGGCCGCGCTCGACGAGATCCTGCGGTCCTGGCGCGGTGAGCACCCCGAGCTGTCGGTCATCCGGGTCGGCATCGGCCCGACCGAGGACACCGAGATCCTGCGCGGTGCGGACCGCGACCTGCTGGCCCAGCTGTTCCAGTCCTGGGTCCAGGACGGTCAGCTGCCCGCAAGGATGTCCGCCCTCGACGACGTGGCCGACACCCTGCTCACGCTCATCGCCGCGGCGTACGCGAACCCCACCGTCGTCCCCGAGTTCGTCCAGCTCGCACCGCGGTTCAAGAAGTCGGCGCCGCGGCCCGCCCAGGACGCCTGACCGCCGGTGCCGGCGGTCCCCGTCATCGCGCTGACCGGGTATCTCGGCGCGGGGAAGACCACGCTGCTCAATCACGTGCTGCGGGCCCCGGACGCCCGGATCGGCGTGGTGATCAACGATTTCGGTGAACTCAACGTCGATGCCGCGCTGGTCACGGGGCAGGTCGACGAGCCGGCGTCGATCGCGGGCGGCTGCATCTGCTGCCTGCCCGACGACGGGGCGCTCGACGTCGCGCTGGAGAAGCTGGCCGATCCGAAACTGAATCTCGACGCGATCATCGTCGAGGCCAGCGGCCTGGCCGACCCCGTCGCCATCTCGCGGATCATCCGGTTCAGCGGCGTCGACAACGTGCGGCCGGGCGGCATCGTCGACGTCATCGACGCCGCAATGCATTTCGACACCGTCGACCGCGGCGGCAGTGCGCCGGCCCGCTACGGCGCGGCGTCACTGGTGGTGGTCAACAAGCTCGACCGGATTCCCGACGACGGCCGGGGCGCCGCGCTGGAGCGGATCGAGGCGCGGGTCCGCGAGCGCAACCCCGACGCCCACATCGTCGGCGCGGTGGGCGGCCGCATCGATCCCGCGCTGCTGTACGACGCGGCGGGCGCGGGTGAACCCGTGGGGCAGTTGTCCTTCCGGGAGTTGCTGATCGAAGACCAGCACCACCACGTGCACGCCGACTCGGTGACGGTGACCGGCAGCGGAGGTGTCGATCCCGGCGCGCTGGTCGACCTGCTCGAGCAGCGGCCCGCCGGGGTGTACCGGCTCAAGGGCACGGTCGCCGTCCGCTACCGGGCCCGCACCCGCGGCTATGTGGTGAACGTGGTCGGCACGTCGATCCACGTCAGCACGGCCGACCGGGCGCCCGCGGTGAACGGTCTGGTGGCGATCGGCACGTCGTTCGACACCGACGAGGTGCGGGCGCAGATGGCGAACGCGCTGCGCCCGGCCGAGGGGACGGTGTCTGCGGCCGGGCTGCGCAGGCTGCAGCGATACCGGCAGCTCAGCATCTGAGCGCCGGTGCGGCAGGATCGCGGGTGACATGACCGACTCCGCTGCCGACGACGACGGCGCCGCCGCACGGGACCGCCGCAGGCACATCCTGCGACTGGCGATCTTCGCCGCGCTGCTGCTGACGCTGTTCTACGTCGTCGCGGTGACACGGGTGGTCGACGTCGAGGCGGTGCGGCAGGCGGTGGCCGCGACCGGCCCGGTCGCACCGCTGACCTACGTGGTGGTCTCCGCGGTGCTCGGCGCGGTGTTCGTGCCGGGGACGCTGCTCGCCGCGGGCAGCGGCGCGCTGTTCGGCCCGGTGGTCGGCCTGTTCGTCACGCTGGGGGCGACGGTCGGCACGGCGATCATCACCAGCCTTCTCGGCCGGCGGGCGGGCCGCGACAGCGCGATGGGACTGCTCGGACCGGTTCGCGCCGAACGCATCGAGGCGCAGATCGCACGGCACGGGCTGTGGGCCGTCGTCGGCCAGCGCTTCGTCCCCGGCATCTCCGACGCGCTGGCCTCCTACGCCTTCGGCGCGTTCGGGGTGCCGCTCTGGCAGATGGCCGTGGGTGCGCTGATCGGGTCGGTGCCGCGGGCGTTCGTCTACACCTCGCTCGGCGCCTCGATCGGCGATCTGTCCTCGCCGCTGGTCTACGCGGCCATCGCCGTCTGGTGCGTGACGGCCGTCGCCGGCGCGTTCGCCGCGCACCGGGGGTTCCGGCACTGGCAGGCCGGGCGCTTGGACCGCCGCGATAACGGGTAGTTCCGAGCGCAGCAACCGGCCATCCGCACGTCAGGGAGTCCGTTCATGGTGGGCTGGCTCGACAGACTGCAGCAGCGCAACCGCGCTGCCGGTTTCGTGATCGCGGTGATCTACAAGTACGTCGACGACCAGGGCGGCTACCTGGCCGCGCTGATCACCTACTACGCGTTCGTGTCGATGTTCCCGCTGCTGCTGCTGCTGACCACGGCGGTCGGCGTCGTCCTCGCCGGCCGGCCCGACCTGCAGCAGCAGGTGCTGCAGTCCGCACTCGGCCAGCTGCCGGGGATCGGCACTCAGTTGCAGTCCCCCGAGGAACTCAGTGGCGGTGTGGTGGGGGTGGTGATCGGCATCGCCGGTGCGCTCTACGGCGGCCTGGGTGTCGGCCAGGCGGTGCAGAACGCGATGGACACGGCGTGGGCGGTGCCGCGGAACATCCGCCCCGACCCGTTCCGGTCGCGACTGAAAAGCCTGCTGCTGCTGTTCGTGCTCGGGACGGCGACGGTCACCGCGACCGTGTTGTCCGCGGCGGGGCGGGCCACCGAATCGCTGGGCTGGTGGGGCAAGGCCGGACTGATCGTGACGGCCGTCGCGATCAACGCGGCGATCTGCCTGGTGGCGTTCCGGGTGACCACGGCCCGGCAGGTCACGTATCGCCAGGTGCTGCCCGGCGCGCTCACCGCCGCGGTGGTGTGGCAGCTGCTGCAGTCGTTCGGCACCGGCTACGTCGCGAGCGTGGTGGCGAGGTCCAGCGTGACCAACAGTGTGTTCGCCCTGGTGCTGGGCCTGCTGGCGTTCCTCTACCTACTCTCGGTCAGCCTGGTGATGTGCGCGCAGATCAACGTGGTGCTTGTCGACCGGCTGTACCCACGGGCGCTGCTCACCCCGTTCACCGACGCCGTCGACCTGACCTCAGCGGACCGGCGCACCTACACGCGCAAGGCGAAAGCCGAGCGGGTGAAGGGTTTTCAGCGGGTCAGCGTGCACTTCGACCCGAGATCGGAACCGGAGGAGAACCCGGTGCAGAAGCCGGGCCCGCCGGAGGGCGAGCCGGCTACAGAATCGCCGCAGCGATGATGATGCCGAACGCGAAGTAGGACGCCGCGATCACCCACACCTGCGGCACGTACACCTCGGCCGCCAGCACGTCACCGATGTCGATGCCGGTGCCCAGATGGATCAGCCGCACCGAAAGCGCCTGCGCGGCAAGGCCGACCAGGCCGAAGACCAACGTCCGCAGCAGCCCCTCGACGAGATCCCCGGAAGAGCTGAAGATGGCCAGCACCACGATCAGCGCCATGGACAGTGCGCCCGAGCCGGCGATCACCGCGGCGTTGGGCCTGCCGGCCTGCACCAGGGTGCGCAGTGGACCGGGGGTGGTCCAGTCGATGATGAAGAAGCCCAGCACCATCAGGGCGATGCCGACGATCGTGTACAGCGCGATCGCCGCGACACCGTGGCCGACGATCGACCAGTATCCGGGCTCGAGCTCGGCGGCCAGCAACATGGTTTCTCCTCGGGTCATAGTGGAATGCGGTGTGGCACAAAGGCTGCGCCGTCGTCGGTGATCAGGCCTGCGGTCTCACGGATGCCAAGCCCTGCCGATTCGTCGCCCACGATCCACGTCCCCAGGCAGGGACGCATGCCGTCGAACTCGGGCAGCGGGTCGAGCAGCTGGTACACGTAGCCCTCCTCGCCGTAGACCCCGCCGGTCTGGGTCTCGAAGCCGGGCCCGACGATGGTGATGTTGGCGCCCTCACGGCCGAGTTTGGGCTTGCGCACGTACTCGGTGAGTTCGTGCGGGTCGTCGAGGTAGGCGGGCAGCAGGTTCGGATGCCCGGGGTTCATCTCCCACAGCACCGCCAGGATCGCCTTGTTGCTCAGCAGCGTCTTCCACAGCGGCTCGACCCACATCGTCTCGGGTAGCAGTTCGACGACGCGGCGGCCGAAGTCGTCGTCGAGCACCCACTCCCACGGGTAGAGCTTGAACAGCGACGAGATGGGCGCTTCCTCGAGGTCGACGAAACGGTTGAGCTCCTCGTCGAAGCCGATCTGCTCGATGGCCAGCGCGACGGTGTGCAGGCCCGCTTCGGCCGCGCACTCCTGGATGTAGGCCAGGGTGACGTTGTCCTCACCGCTCTCGTCGGCCGACGACCACGTGAAATGCGTTTCGGCGCCGCTCAATTGAGGCCGGATCGCACCCCACCGTTCGACCAGCTTCTCGTGCAGCGAGTTCCACTGGTCGTCTTCGGGGTAGACGTCGGTCTTCCAGTGCCACTGCAGGATTGCGGCTTCGAGCAGGCTGGTGGGGGTGTCGGCGTTGTACTCCAGCAGCACGGGCGGGCGCCTGCCGTCGTAGCGCAGGTCGAAGCGGCCGTAGAGGTGCGGATCGCTGCGCCGCCACGACGCCGCGATCGGCTCCCAGCTCCAGTCGGGCAGACCGAAGTCGGCGAATCGCTCGGTGAGCACCACGTGCTCGACGGCGTTGAGGCACATCGAGTGCAGCACCTCGACGCTCGCCTCGATCGACAGCACCTCGTCCATGTCGAAGACGTAGTGCACCGATTCGTCCCAGTACGGACGCGCGCTGCCGTCGGCGAGGCGGGCAGGGGTGCCGAAGCACATCCCCTGGGCGGCGACGATCTGCTCCCAGTCCGGCCGGGGAGCGCGTCGTTCACGTCGCATTCAGCTGCCCGAACTGCCGTAACTGGACGAGGAGCCGAAGCCGCCGCGCTTGATGGAGGTGCCGGACTTGGTCTTCGCCGAGGTGCCCTTGGGCAACTCGAGGGTGCCACCGGAGGCGATGGTGCCGACGCCGCGGTTGGAGCCGCCGTAGTAGTACCGGTACGGCGAGCCCGCGTAGATGAACACGCCGCTCGACCCCCCGGCGCTGCCGGAGCTGCAGTAGCTGTCGGGCACCACCTCGTTGCTGCCGTCGCGCACGCAGCTGGCAGCGACCTCTTCGTCGTCGTCGCTGAGCAGGGTGTAGCCGAGGGCGACGACGCCGACCACGCCGACCACCGCCGCGGTGCCCATCAGGGCCTTGCGGCGTTTGCGGGCCTTTTCGGCCTGTTTCTCGGCCTGCTCGGCGGCGAACCGCTCCGCCGCCTCGCGGGCCTTCTTCGCCTTGTCGCGGGCGCGGGCCTCGGCGACGGTCGGCTGGCGGGGCCGCGTCATGCCCGGCTCCTGCGTCCGGATGACGCCGCGGGTGGGCGGTGGCGGCGGCGGCGGAACCTCGGGCGGCTGACCGGCCGCGGAGCCGACGGTGGGCGGCGTCGGGTCCGCGCCCGAGCCACCCTGACCGGCGGGATCCGGTCCCGGAGTCCCTTGATCCTGCGGATCGCTGTTCACGCTCTCACCCCCACACGAGTTGCCCAGACGACTATAGGTCGCGCGCGGCGGACAGTGGGCACCTAATTCGCTAGCTGCCGCCACCGACCTCGGCGGGCAGGGGCGGGGGCAGCGGCTTCGACGGGGTGGGCGACGACTCGGCTTCTGCCGAATCCGGTCCGTGGTACTCCACCATCGGCTCGTCGCGGACGATCTTCTCCTCGATGCTGACCATCAAGGCCGACGGCGAGACGGTGTAGGCGGCGTCGCCGCTCTCGGCGACGAAGTCGTCGCCCGACCGGGTCGCGGACAGGATCAGCTTGGCGCCGTCGCGCACCCGCACGCCGCGGTATTCGAGTTCACCGTCCGGGCTCTCGCAGATCGCGACCCGCGAGCTGTCCGTCCGGCCGAAGGCGACGGCCGTGTCGGGCGCGGTGCACCGCGCGGTGGAGTCCACGAAACCCTGCGCGTCGGAGGACGGCGCCGCCGTCGCCAGCTGGTCGGCGCCGGCGAACACCAGCGCGAGGACCGCCGCTCCGGCCAGGGCCGGGCGGCGCAACATGGAACGGGTAGCGGTCATCACCGTCCACCAGACCACGTCGACTCCCGCTGCGCGAGGACCGACATCGAAGGATGACGCAATCGTTAGGCCACCGATATGCGCTGTGGATGAATCGCCGGAACTGTCGGTGGATGTCCGTAGAATCGAAAATATGTTCGACGAACTGGCCACCGTGCCTTCCAGCGCCGACCAGGCCCGGTTGATCACCCGCCTGACCGAACTCGAGTCGGCGAAAGCCGCCGCGGCGGCCGGGCAGGCCAGGGTGGCCGCAGAACTGGACCGGTTGCGACGCTGCGCTGAAGCCGCCGCCGGAGTGCCCGCCGCCAAGCGGGGCCGGGGCCTGGCCGGCGAAGTGGCCCTCGCGCGGCGGGCATCACCCAACCAGGGTGGGCGACACCTCGGATTCGCCCGAGCATTAGTCCACGAGATGCCCCACACCCTGGCCGCATTGGAGTGCGGGGCGCTCACCGAGTGGCGCGCCACCCTCATCGTCCGCGAATCAGCCTGCCTGTCCGTCGAGGACCGCCGCACACTCGACAACGAGATGTGCCGGGATATCCGCGCACTCGATGGTCTCGGCGACGCACGGATCGAAGCCGGCGCCAAGAGGATCGCCTACCGGCTGGATGCTCGCGCGGTGGTCGACCGGGCCGCCAAGGCGGTCGATGAGCGCACCGTCACCATTCGCCCCGCGCCCGACACCATGACCTATGTGACCGCACTGCTGCCCGTCGCCCAGGGCGTCGCGGTCTACGCCGCGCTCAAGAGAAGCGCCGACACCACCTTCGACGACCGCTCACGCGGACAGGTCATGGCCGACATCCTCGTCGAACGCGTCACCGGCCGGCCGGCCGACCAGCCGATCCCCATCGCGGTGAACATGACGATCTCCGATGAGACACTGCTCGCCGGCGACACCGAACCCGCTCACCTGCACGGCTACGGCACCATCCCGGCCGAGATCGCCCGACGAATGGTCCACGACGCCGCTTCGGTGGCCACCATCCGCCGGCTCTACACCCATCCCCGCACCGGCGCCCTGGTGGCGATGGAGTCCCGGTCACGCTGCTTCCCCAAAGGCCTCGCCGCCTTCATCGATCTACGCGACCAGACCTGCCGCACCCCCTATTGCGACGCTCCCATCCGCCACCACGACCACGCCTATCCCCACCACAAACGCGGACCCACCAGCGCGGTCAACGGCCTCGGCGAATGCGCACGGTGCAATTACGACAAAGAATCACCCGGGTGGCACGTCAGCACCCACCAGAGCAACGGAACCCACACCGCAGCATTCACCACCCCCACCGGCGCCACCTACCGCTCCACCGCACCACCACCACCCGGCAGACGCGCGAAACCGGTGACGATGAAACGCGTTGCCTGACAACAGCTCAGGTGCGTGGTGTCACGCTGACCGGGATGTCGCCCTGGCGGGGCAGGCCGGTGATCGAGTCGTACTCCACGTCGGTGGGCACCAGGCGGCCGACATTGCTCCCGCGGTCGCGGACCTCGTCGTCCTCGGCGGGCAATCCACCGAAGGCGTGGTGCATCGCGACGACGTCGGGACGCAGCGAGTCGTCGGCCTCGACGACGCTCGGGATGCTGTCGTGCGGCGACGTCACGGTGACCAGCGCCCCGGTCTGCAGTCCGAGCGCCGCCATCGCGTCCGGATGCATGTAGGTCGGGTTGTAGGGCTTGCCGCGGTGCAGGGCGGCGAGATTCGTGCCCGACGAGTTCATGAAGTTGCCGTGCCGCCGCGGGATGAGGCGGAACGGGAAGGTCGGATCCTGCTGCGCCGCAACGTACTCGTCGGTCCGGATCGCGACGAGTTCCGCGAGCAGCCGGCCGTTGCCGACGTCGAGTTTCGCGGTGCAGTCGGTGTCGCGGGGCTCCACCACCGCATCGACGTCGAAGATCTTTCCGTGCGGATGGCTGCGCACCTCGTCGAACGGGATGCGCGATGTCGCGCACATCTGCTCGAACAGTTCCTCGGTGGTCAGCCGGGTGTCGCCGTTCATGTTCAGCACGATCGGCGGCGACTCCATGAACCTGCCACCGCCGCCCCCGAAGAAGTTGACGAACCACATCTCCAGCCCCATCCGCTGGGCCAGGCCGAGGAAGAACTGCCACTCCTCGATCAGGTCCGAGCCGGCGGGCGGTTCGATCAGCCTCGGCACGTACTGCCCGTAGGCCGCCGGAATGCCGGTCCCGCTGGCGTAGTACTTGATGAGCTCGCTGCCCATCGTCATGGCCGGCGTCTCCATCTGCATGCGCGGAGCGATGACGTAGTCGGCCAGCCGCGACGTCAACGACATCTCCGTGTCCAGCGTGACGAGCAGTTCGAGGTTTTCCAGCGCCCGCAACGTCTTTCGCTGATCCGGCCATGCCGCCATCGGATTGCCGCCGATGCAGATCAGCGCCTTGACCTGACCCTCGCCGTCGAGCAGGATCTCGTCGGCAAGCGCGGCCGTCGGCATCCCCGCCACGGTGTCGGTCAGCCCGCGCACCCGCAGGCGCTCGCCGTAACCCCAGCCCTCGTAGGGCGGATGCGGCTGCGCCTTCGCGGTGAAGGCGGGCAACAGCGTGTTCGGCCGGGTCACCCTCTTCCCGGCCCGCTGCCAGCGCCCGCAGATCGTCGTCAGGCACAGGCACAGGTACTCGAGCACACTGCCGTGCATCGCGAAGTTCGCGCCGGTGCCCGCGTTGACCATGCCGCCGCGCGTGCCGTACGTCGCGAACATCCGCGCGGCGTCGAGGAGTTGCTGCTCCGGGATGTCCGCACGCTCGGCGACGTAGCCGGGAGTGAACCCGGACACCGCCTCGGCCAGCTCTTCGAACCCGTCGACGTTCTCGGCGAGAAAGTCCCAGTCGCAGAGCTTCTCGCCGATGACGGTGTTGATGATGCCCGCGACGATCACCGCATCGGTGCCCGGTCGGGGCTGGATGTGGATCGCCGCCCGCGCGGCCGTCTGCGAGCGGCGCGGGTCGATGACGATGAGCTTCATGCCGCGGCCGACGGCGGCCCTGAGGCTCTGCGCCGGGTTCTGGCCCGGGATGCCGATCGCCTTGGACACCAACGGGTTCGTGCCGATCAGCAGCCAGGTGTCGGCCTCACCGAAGTCGACGTCGCCGCCGAGCCAGTGGCCGTGGGCGGCCAGCGCGATCTGCTTGCCGGGTTGGTCGATGGTGTTGGCGGTGAAGAACATCGGCGATTCGATCGCCCGGATGAACGCGTTGCCCATGAGCGCCGAGGCGGGGTAGGGCAGCCCGTTCGTCCCCAGGTACAGTGCCACCGAGCGCGGTCCGTGCGCCTCGATCAGCGCCTGCAGCGTGGCGGCGATCTCGTCCATTGCGACGCCGGACTCGACCTGCTCATAAGCACCGTCGGGCCTGCGCCTTCGGCTGTGCAGCAGCCGGGCGGGGTTGTTGTGGATCTCGGGCAGCGCCCGGCCCTTGGCGCAGCTGTAGCCCTTGAACATCGGGTTGTCCGGATCGCCGGTGACCTTGGTGAGCCTGCCGTCGGTGACCGTCGCGAGCACGCCGCAGTGCGCGGAGCAGATCCGGCAGATGCCCGGCCGCGTCGTCGTTGATGGCATCGATGCATGCTAGGCGGTCGCTCAGCGCCGCGGACCGGAATGCGGTGCAGGAAGTGTGACGGCCTGTCAGACCTGTGGACTCAGCGAAAGCACCGTGACATCCGGCGGCGCGCCGACCCGGACCGGTGGCCCCCAGAACCCGGCGCCCCGCGTGACGTACAGCTGGGTGTCGTCGACGGTGGACAGCCCGGCCAGCGACGGTTGCACCTGCTGCACCACGTAGTGGAACGGCCACATCTGCCCGCCGTGCGTGTGCCCCGACAGCTGCAGGTCCACCCCGCGTGCCGCGGCCTCGCTCACCATGATCGGCTGGTGGGCGAGCAGCACCGTCGGCCGCGCCGGGCCGATGCCGGCGAGTGCCCGGTCGAAGTCCGGCGGGTCGGACCGCTGCTCACCGGCGAGGTCGTTGATCCCGGCCAGGTCGAAGGCCGCCGCGCCCCTGCGGATCGCGGTGTTCTCGTTGCGCAGCACGTTCACGCCGAGCCGGTCCAGCTCGGTCAGCCACTGCGCCGGCTCGTCGACGAAGTACTCGTGGTTGCCGGTCACGAAGAACGTGCCCTCGCGCGACGCGAGATCGCGCAGCGGTTCGGCGGCCGCGCCGAGTTCGGCGACGCTGCCGTCCACCAGGTCGCCCACGATCGCCACCAGATCCGGCTCGGCCCCGTTGATGGTCTCGACGATGCGTTCGGTGTGGCGGCGGCCGGCCAGCGGGCCGAGGTGGATGTCGGACACCACCGCGATCCGGAAGCCGGTGAATGCGGGGTCGAGGCGGCGTAGGCGCACCGGCACGGCCAGGACGTCCGGCGGGCCGAGTGCCCGGGTCGCGCCGTAGCCGACCAGGCTCACCGACGCCGCTCCTGCCGCGGCGGCGCCCGCCCTCGCGAGGAACAGCCTGCGGTTCACCGGCGACGACGGCGCGGCGGATCCGGCGGGCTCGGCGGCTTCGGCGGGTTCGGCGACGGGGGCTGTCGTTGGGCCGCGCCGAACCCAGCCACGGAGCAGGAGGCGGACGGGTTCGAGAGCCAGCGACGCCAGGAACAGGTACGCGGGGAGGCCGAACCACACGTAACCCGGCCACGCCAGCCAGCCGAGGCTCGTCACGCCGAAGGTCCGCGGCACCACCAGGGCGGCGACCAGCAGCAGTGCGCAGATGACCAGGTCGGCCGTCAGCACCCACCGCACCAGTCCCGGCCGGGTGGTATCCCTGATCAGCCGCTTCCACAGGTACAGGTGCATCAGGCCGAGGACGGCGGTCAGGATGACGATGAACATCTCGCCTGCAGCCTAATCGGAGTCATGGATGCCGGCCGCCTGGCGCTGAACTCCCGTAAACTTCCCTATCGAGATGCATTTTAGGGATGTTTACGATAGTTTGCGTCCATGGGCTCGACGATGTACTCACCTGACGACGTGGCGGCCATGCTCGGTCTGCACGTGCGCACGGTTCGCGGGTACGTCCGTGACGGCCGCCTGCCCGCGGTGCGGATCGGCAAGCAGTACCGCATCACCGCCGAGGACCTCCGTGAGTTCACCGGCGGCGCGGGCGGCGACGACCGTCCGGCCCCGTCGGCGCCGCCGCGCGTCGACGTGTCGGCGGTCGTCCATGTCGATGCGGCCGACCGCCGCGTCATGGACCGGATCAGCACGCACGTCGTCGCCGCGGCGAACACCGGGCCGGGCCGACGCCCGCTGCACGTGCAGACGTCCTACGACGAGTCGCGAGAGCGGTTGACGGTCATCGTCGCCGGCGACCCGGACGACGCGGCGAAATTGATCACCCTGATCGGTGCCCTCGCCCAGGACGTCGGGTCATGACCGCGATCTACCGGACCGCCGCGGGTGCGCAGGCGGTGGCGCAGCGCTACAACGACGACCTGAGCCGCTGGGACATACCGGCGCAACGGCAGGTGGTGGCGACAAGGGCGGGCGAGACATCGGTGATCGTCTGCGGCCCCGCCGACGCACCGCCCGTGGTCGCGCTGCACGGCGCGGGCACCAACAGCACGATCTGGCTGGCCGACGCGGCGGCATGGTCACGGACCCGGCGGCTCTACCTGGTCGACATCGTCGGCGAACCCGGATTCAGCGCGCCGTCGCGGCTGCCGCTGGACTCGGACGCCCATGCGGCGTGGCTCGATGACGTGCTGTCCGCGGTGGGCGCCGATCGGCCGGCCTTCGTCGGCGCATCCCTGGGCGGGTGGCTGGCGCTCGATTACGCGATCCGGCGGCCGCACCGTGTCGAACGGCTCGCCCTGCGCTGCCCGGGCGGTGTCGGACGCCAGAAGTATGCGGCCGTCATCGCTGCGGCGTTCCTCGTCCCTCTCGGCGAGCGCGGCCGACGCCTTGCCTTGCGGCTGGCGGTCGGCCCGAACGCGGAGCTCGGCACGATCACCGAGTACATGCTGCTCATCCACCGGCACTACCTGCCCCGACGGGACCGGTTGCCGGTGTTCACCGACGACCAGCTGCGCTCTCTGACAATGCCGATGCACGTCACCGTCGGCGGCCGCGACCGCATACTCGACGCCCACGACACCGCACGCCGCCTAGAACGCCTCGTTCCGCACGCCACCGTCACACTGCTGCCGGACCTCGGGCATGCGATCACCGGCGACGGCGCGGCCATCCACCGGTTCCTCGACGACGGCGCACGATCATGAGCGCGGTTCTTCCCCCCGCGCAGGCCGTGCGCACGCACCTCCGCCGGGCGCTGACGGCGGCGCTGCGGGCGAAGGACACCGAGGTGGTCTCGGCCCTGCGCACGGCGATGGCGGCGATCGACGACGCGGAGGCGGTGGACCCCGCCGCCTACGACGCGGGTACGACGGAGGTCCGCGCCGCAGCCTGTCCTCGGACGACGTCCGTGCGGTGCTGCGGGCGCACATCGACGGATTCCTCACCGAGGCCGACGGGTACGACGCGCTGGGCCGGCATGACGCCGCCGCGCGGTTGCGCAGACAGGCAGAGGTGCTGCGCGGCTACGGTCCGTAGCGGTCAGAACGGACTGCTGTTGGACTGCCACTTCGCGTCCTCCGGGCGTGGCCCGAACCGGCGGGCGTAGTCCTCGTGGATGTGCGCGTCCCTGCGCCGCTTGAGCTGGTCGACCAGATTCGGGTCGATCCCGTGCTGCGCCAGCCGGTGCCGACGCCAGACCTTGTTCAGCGCGAGCGACATCAGCACCGCCCAGATGAAGATCGGGGCGGTCATCTCCAGCCGGACGTAGAACGACGTGGGCAACAGCCAAAACGGTGCCAGCACCAGGAACGGCGGTATCGCCATCCGGATCATGTGCCGGCGCACCGCGCCCTGGCCTGCCAGGTCCTCGGCGACCCAGGCCCGCATCGCATCCGGCAGGCGGCGGCCGTAGGCATAGGGAATCCGCTGCCACAGTGAGGGTTTTGTGGTGGCCATGGTGGCTCCTGCTGATCGTGGGTGGTCAGGTGGTGAGGGCGCCGGCGGCGACCGCGGCGGCGTTGATCCGGGTGAGCACCCGGCGCAGTTCCTCGAGTTCGGCGAGGTCGACTCCGAGCCGTGCGACGACGGCAGGGGGGATCTCCAGTGCACGGTCACGTAGGGCGGCGCCCGCGTCGGTCAGTGCGATATGGGTGGATCGCTCATCGGCGGTGCTGCGGGTGCGGGTGATGAAGCCGAGCGCCTCCAGCCGCTTGAGCATCGGCGACAGCGTGGCCGAATCCAGTTGCAGCGCAGAGGCGATCTGCTTCACCGTCAGCGGCGGGTCGTCCGCGGCCGCCGCCTTGCGGTGGTCCCACAGTGCGAGCATCACCAGATACTGCGGGTGGGTCAGCCCCAGGGGTTCCAGCAGCGGCCGGTACACCCCGAGCACGGCGCGGTTGGTCACCGCGAGCGCGAAGCACACCTGCTGCTCGAGGGCGAGCGGATCGATCTCCGCGGTGGTGGATCGGGACACAACTAGATCGTACCCGCTTAGTTAGTGCCCTAACAATATCGCGGTCGTCACACCGCGCCGTCGAGGCGGGCGGCCTCGACGGTGGCGAGCTGGGTCAGTCCGCTGATGTCGAGCACCCTCATCAGCAGGGGATGGACGATCAGCCGCAACCGGTCCGCCACATCGGCGATGGTGAACAACGCGTTGATGGCGGCGCTGTCGACGTAGCGGACGGCGCTGAGGTCGACGGTCACCGCGCCCGCACCGGCGGTCTGCGCGGCGCCGCTGAGCCCCTGGCTAAACTCCTCGACGTTGCTCAGGTCGATCTCCCCGGCAGCGGTCAGCACGACGGTGCCGTCGATCCGCTGGGTGTCCAGACTCAGTGGGGTGGCCATCACATGATCCTCGTCGACAGGTTAACGGTGGTCCCCGCGTCGTCGCTGTCGATCGCGAAATCGTCCATCAGCCCCTTCATCAAGGTGATGCCCCGGCCCCGGCTGACATCGACGACCGCCCGCGGCGGCCGCCACGCGCCGGTGTCGACCACGCGCACCTGCAGCCGGTCGACGAGCACCGTCGCGCTCAGCGTCACGGTGCCGTCCGGCCGGTCGCGGTGGCCGTGTTCGATCGCGTTGGCCACGGCCTCGCCGGTGGCGATGAGCGTGTCGTACGCCTGCTCCGGTGCCACCCCGGCGCGATCCAGCCATTCGCGCATCGCGGTGCGGGTGTGCGCGAGTTGGCCCACCTCGGCGGGGAACTCCATCTCCAGCGGACCGGGCTGCCGGTACAGCAGCAGCGCGACGTCGTCCTGATAGCCGTCGACCGGGGTGAGCCGGTCCATGATCTCGTCGGCCAGTTCCTCCAGCGGCGCCGGGCGCCCCTCCTGCACCACCTCGGCGGCGCGGGCGATGCCCTGATCCAGCGACACCCGGCGCCGTTCGACGAGGCCGTCGGTGTAGAGCAGCAGGGTGGCGCGCGCCGGTATCGTCCGACGCACCTCCGGGCGGGGCTGACCGGGGCGCACCGCGAGCGGGAAGCCACGCCCGTCGTCGAGGATCGCCAGCTCGCCGTCGGCCAGCGCCATGACGGGCGGCGGGTGGCCGGCGCTGGAGTACACCAGGTCGCCCGTGGCGGCGTCGAGCACCGCGCAGAACGCGGTGGTACACCTCGCGCCGGGCAGCCTCGCGGCGAAGCGGTCGAGTTTCGTCAGCGCCGCCGCCGGGCTCGGCTCGTCGAGCAGCAGTGCCCGGCAGGCGCTGCGCAGCTGTCCCATCACCGTGGCGGCCGCGAGGCCGTGCCCGACACAGTCGCCGACGATCATCGCCACCCGGCCGTCGTCGAGGTTGACCACGTCATACCAGTCGCCGCCGACCTGCAGCGGACTGCTGGCGGGGTGGTAGCGCACGGTGAAGCCGCCGGGCAGCCGCGACGGGCCGAGCATCGCGTGCTGCAGGGCCAGCGCGGTCTCGCGCTGAGTGTCGAACTGGTGCACCCGCTGCAGCCCCTGCGAGAGCCGGCCGGCGAGCACCGTCAGCAGGGTGTGGTCCTGCGGGGTGAAGGGCCGGTCCTCGGACAGCTCTATCCAGACGACCAGCAGTCCACGGGGATTGCGGAGCGCGATGCCGACGGTGCCCGGTTCTGACGTGCTGATGTTCAGCGTCTCCGCGTCGCAGAGTGCGAGGATCGAATTACGGTGTGTCGCGGGCAGTTCCGTCCATTCGGCCGGCTCGCCCGCGCACACCAGGGCCGGCGGGCCCGCGGTCTCGCGGACCTCACGCCGGCCCGGGAAGATCAGCGCGAGCACCCGGCGGGCGTGCCAGACGCCGCGCAGCACCTCGGCCGCCGCGCGAATCGCCTGATCGAACGTGTCCACCTGAGACAGCTGCTGATTCAGCGCGGCCAGGGCGGTCTCGCGCTGCACCGCGTAGTGCTCGGCGGTGACGTCGCGGATCGTGCCGACCATGACCCGGCGGCCGCTGTCGGGGTCTTCGGCCCGGTTGAAGCTCACGGTGATCCACAGCCGGTGCCCGTCGCTGTGGTTCACCGGGATCTTGTAGTTGCCGTGCGTCCGGCTCAGCAGTGCCTCGAGGACCTCGGCGCTCTGCCGGTGCGCCTCCGGATCGGACTCGGCGTCGGGCCACCACGGCTGGACGGGTTCGTAGGGCAGTCCGTCGGGGCCGTAGCCGAGGATGTCGGCGAACGCCGAGTTGACCTCGACGAAGGCGCCGTTCTCGTCGCAGACGAAGAACGCCTCCTGCAGCGAGTCGATCAACGCCGACCGCCAGTCGGCGTGGTGGTTGCGCAACCGTGCCATCTCCACGTTCGCGCGCACCCGGGCGAGCAGTTCGGCGGCGGCGAAGGGCTTGACCAGGTAGTCGTCGGCGCCGGCCTGCAGACCTTCGATGGAGGCCTCCTGGCCGGCCCGCGCCGACAGCAACAGCACCGGCAGGGCGGCGGTGCGCTGATCGCCGCGCAGTGCGGCCAGCAGTTCCAGGCCGTCGAGCCGGGGCATCATGACGTCGCTGATCAGCAGGTCCGGCGGATCCGACCGCACCGCGTCCAAGGCCTGCGCGCCGTCCATGACGGTGCTGACGGCGTAGCCGGCCGACTGCAGCAGGCTCGACAGGTATTCGCGCATGTCGGCGTTGTCGTCGGCCACCAGCACGCGCGCCGGGGCACCGGAGGCCGGGACGGCCACGGGCATCCCCGTCCCGCCACGCGCGGCCTCCGACTCGGCGCCGCCGGGCAGCCAGCGCAGCGCCTCCTGCACGTAGGGGTCCGCAATGCCCGAGGCCGGCCGGGCCGCATCGGGCGAGATCAGGTCGGCCACCGGCAGGTGGGCCGAACCGAACGGCAACCGGACGGTGAAGGTGGTGCCCGCCCCCGCCGCGCTGTCCGCGGTGATGGTGCCGCCGTGCAGCCCGACGAGCTCCTTGACCAGGGCGAGTCCTATACCGCTTCCCTCGGTGGACCGCGCCCTGGCGTTCTCGATGCGGTGGAACCGTTCGAACAGGCGCGGCATCTCGGATTCCGGGATGCCTGTGCCCGTGTCGGCGACAGTGATCACCGCGCCGGTGTCGTCGGCCCCCACCCGGACCGTGATCGAGCCGTCGAAGGTGAACTTCAGCGCATTGGAGAGCAGGTTGAGCACCACCTTCTCCCACATGTCGCGGTCGATGTAGACGTCCTCGCTCAACGGCGGGCAGTCCACGTGGAACGCCAGGCCGGCCCGGTCGACGGCGGACCGGAAGACGCTGGCCAGCTCGGCGGTGACGACGCCGAGGTCGACCGGCTCGAAGTGCGCCCGCATCCGCCCGGCCTGGATGCGGGAGAAGTCCAGCAGCGTGTTGACCAGCTTGGCCAGCCGGAGTCCGTTGCGGTGCACCAGCTCCAGCTCGTCGCGGGTCTGGTCGTCGAAGTCCGAGGTGCGGCCGCGCAGGTCGTTCACCGGTCCGAGGATCAGCGTCAGCGGTGTGCGGAACTCGTGGCTGATGTTGGAGAAGAAGGTCGTCTTGGCCCGGTCGAGCTCCGCGAGCTCTTCGGCCCGGCGCTGCTGCGACTGGTAGCTGCGGGCGCTGCCGACGCCGGCGGCCACGTGTCCGGCGACCAGTTCGACGAATCCGCGGTAGCCCTCGTCGAGCCTGCGGTGCCGGTTCAGTGCGGCGACCAGGAATCCCAGCGGCGCGTCGCCCTGCTGCTGCAGCGGCACCACCAGCGCCTGGGTGGGCGGCTCGGTCCAGGAACCGGTCGGCAGGGTCAGCGACTCGGAGTCCAGATCCATCAGCACCGACCGGCCGAGGGCCGGATCGTCGATCGGCCACACCCCGAGCCCGTCGGCCGCCAGCACCTGCGGTGCGGCCGGATGCCCGGCGGGCATGCCACTGGCACCCGCGAGCCGCGCAGCACCGTCGTCGCCGAACAGGTAGATCAGGGCGAACGGAAGGTCACTGAGGTTGCGTTCGAGCTGGTGGGCCGCGAAGTTGAGCATCTGCTGCTCGGAGCGCACCACGCTGGTGTCGGAGCCCAGGTCCCGCAGCGTGGCCATCCGCCGCTCGCCGATGGCGCGGTCGGTGTCCTCGCTGACCACGCACAGCATGCCGACCACATGCCCGGCGTCGTCGCGCAGCGGGCTGTAGGAGAACGTGTGATAGGTCTCCTCGCGGTACCCCGACCGCTCGAGGAACAGCAGCAGCGCGACGTCCCAGGTCGCCTCGCCGGTCGACAGCACCCGCTCGATGCGCGGGCCGATGTCGGGCCAGATCTCCGACCACACCTCGTTGGCCGGCCGGCCCAGCGCCCACGGGTACTTCCGGCCGAGGGTGTCGCGGCGGTAGGCGTCGTTGCAGAAGAACGTCAGCTCCGGCCCCCACGCCATCCACATCGGGAAGCGGGAGGACAGCAGGATACTCACGGCGGTCAGCAGGCTCTGCGGCCACCGGTCGGGCACACCGAGCGGGGTCGCCGCCCAGTTCACCCTGGCGAGGTCGCGGCCGACCACCTCGTCGACGCTGTAGATCGCCGCCACCGCAGGGTCCGGCGGCGTGTGCTCACCGACCACCGCACGTCCTCTCCGCCGTCTTCACGTGGTCCTCGGGTGAGGACGACGCCGGGGACCACACTATGGCCGGACCGCCTGTGCCGGCTCGCCGATCAGCCGCTTCTCCCGCGAACGGTGCTGTACCCGGCGGGGCCGCCGTCGAACCGCGCCCGACCGGTGAAGGCGTTGCGGTAGTCGCTCGGCGTGGTCCGCAGCTGCCGGACGAAGTGGTGCCGGAAGGTGACGGCGGACTCGAAACCCACCCGGGCGGCGATCTGCTCGATCGACAGCGACGACGATTCCAGCAGCGCCAGGCTGGCCTGGATGCGCTGCTCGATCAGCCACCTGATCGGCGTCGTGCCGGTCGCCTTGGTGAACTGCCGCAGATAGCTGCGCCGCGACATCGCCGAGCGGGCGGCCAGCTCGTCGAGCGTGATGGGTGTGTCCAGATGCTCGAGCGCCCAGGCCATTCCGGCGGCGATGCGGCCGTCGGTCGCTGGTTCGGGCACCGGCGTCTCGATGTACTGGGCCTGTCCGCCCGCCCGGTGCGGCGAGATCACCAGCCGGCGGGCGACGTCGTTGGCGACGCGCGCGCCGTGGTCGGTTCGGACGATGTGCAGGCAGAGATCGAGGCCCGCCGCGCAGCCCGCGCTGGTGAGCACGTCACCGCCGTCGACGTAGAGCGGCGCCGGATCGACGTCCACCGCGGGATGGCGCCGCGCGAGCTGGTCAACGTAGATCCAGTGCGTGGTGGCCGTGCGGCCGTCGAGCACGCCGGCCGCGGCGAGGGCGAACGCGCCTGAGCAGATCGACACCAGCCGGGCCCCGCGGGCGTGGGCCGCGCCGATCGCCTCGACGAGTTCGGGCGACGCGGGGTCGGCGACGTTGCGCACGCTCGGGATGATCACGGTGTCGGCGGCGGCCAGGTCGTCGAGCCCGTGCGGGGACCGTACGGTGGCGCCGCCCAGCATCCGGATCTCCGGGGTGGCGGTGCACAGCTTCATCGAGTACCAGGGCCGCGCGATGCCCGCGGAGAACTGCTCCGAGAGTTCGGTCATGCCGAAGATCTCCGCGGCCATGCCGGACTCGAAACCCGACATGCCGTCATAGGCCAGGACCGCCACCGAGTGCATGTCACTATATTAACGATGTGTGGCGTCAGTGCCACTGTTGACTTCGTGCGCTAGAGGCCACGATCGAACGATGTTGTCCAGAGCACCCGTTCGTAGAGACCGATTCCGCGCAGTACGGCCACTGCTCGAGTTCGTGGCCGGGCTGCACGCCGGCAACGGCCTGGCCCACGGCGTCCGCCCGGCGGCGCACTCCCCCGCCAGGACCGGGCGGCCGGCGCGCTAGGGGCGGGCGCCGGCGTCGATCTTGGCGTCGAGCAGTTCAAGTCCCCGCGAGAGCGGGTCGTCGGGCATCGGCTCGTTGTCCGAGGTGGCGATGAGCACCCCGACGATCGATCCGGCGATCACCCGCCGCTCGAACTCGTCGATGTCCGTTCCCATCCGCCGGGCCAGCGCGTCGGTGATCAGGCCGATGAGCCGCACGTACTCCGTGTAGACGAGTCCGCGGGCCTCGGGCACCGTGTACATCAGCCGCTGGCCGGCGACGGCGTCCTCGCGCTCGTCGGCCGTCATCGCACCGAACACCGAGTTCACCGCATGCCGGTATGCGGCCACCGGCGCGAGGTCGGCCGGCGCCTCGACGAACGCCGCGATGATCGGTGCGATCTGGTCGTCGGAGAGCAGCACCGCCTCTTTGGTGGGGAAGTACCGGAAGAAGGTGCTGGCCGAGACGTCGGCGGCGTCGGCGATCTGCTCGACGGTGGTGTTGCCGAAACCCTGCTCCTCGATCAGCCGGAACGCCTCCCGCCGGATGGCGGCGCGGGTCCGGATCTTCTTGCGCGCCCTCAATCCCATGGGCTGCTCTCGCACCGGCATGCCCCGATTGTCCCGCACCGGCGTCACCGGCACGCGCCGAGTTGTCCAGGCCGACTCACCCGGCACGCAGCGACTCGTCGAGCACCACGGTCGCCCGGAACCCGCAGAGCACCAGGATGTGCAGAAGGTAGAGCCACAGCGCCAGCGCGGAGACCGCGCCGACGATCGGCAGCCCGCCGAACGGCGCCGACCACGGGATCGGGATCGCCAGGAACAGCACGAAGCCCTGCAGGAACCCGGCCAGGATCGCCCCGGTGCTGAACGCGCCGATCAGCAACGCGCGCAGGCCGATCCGACCCGGGCCGATCAGACCGAACACCCCGACCAGGGCCGTCGACACCGTGAGCCAGACGATGTGGAACGCGACCACCACACCCCACACCAGCGACCAGCCCTCACCGGCGTACAGCGGGCCGACGTAGCGCGCGGACGCGAGCACGGCGAGCACCAGGAACGGCGCGACCGCCGCGACGGCGAGCAGGCCTGCCCGGCCGCGCCAGCCCGTCAGCGTGTCCCGCGCGGCCGACATCTGCACGAAGGCCCGGCGGAGCCCCTCGCCGTAGAGGCTGGCCGGGAACAGCACGACCAGCGCCTGCAGCCACGACATCGACAGCGCGACGGAGGTCAGCGTGCGCAGCGCCTCCGGCGTCCCGTGCCCGCCGGGCAGGCCGCCGATCGCGTCCTCCATCGCGGCGGTGACGGTGTCGTGTCCGACGAGCCCGCCGACCGCCCACAGCGACGCCAGCGCCAGCGGGACGAGCCCGATCACCCCGAAGTAGGTGGCCCCGGCCGCCCACAGGGCGAGGTCGCTGCCCGGGAACGTCTTGCGCATCCCCGACCCGAAGTCGCGCAGCCGGCTCATCGCGTGCCCTGGCAGGCTGGCGTCATGACGGCGCAGGACCCCGCGGACGACGAGGGCTGGTCGGCGCGCCACGACGGGGTGCGGCCGTCGCCGGTGGTGCGTGGCTGGTTGCGGATGGTGCGGGCGCTGGCCGCCGGTCCGCTGCTCCGCGTCCCACCCGACCTGCTGTCGGCGACCGGGGTGCTCGCGCTGGCCGGGGCGCTGGCGGCCGTCGCGGGCCCCGGCTGGCCCGCTCTGGCCGTGCCGCTGATCGCGGCCGCGGGGGTGCTCGACGGGCTCGACGGCGCGGTCGCGCTGCGCACCGGCCGGGCCCGTCCGCTCGGCGCGGTGGTCGACGCGATGGCCGACCGCCTCGGCGATCTCGTGCTCGGCGGCGTGCTGCTGGCGCTCGGCGCACCACCGGCGTGGGTCGCGGCCGCGCTGGCGCTGGTGTTCCTGCTCGAATACCTGCGGGCGCGGGCGCAGGCCGTCGGCATGCCCGGCGTCGGGACCGTCACCGTCGCCGAACGGCCGACCCGGCTGATCGTCGTCGGGCTGGCGGCGGCGGGCGCCGCGGCGTTCCCCGCCGGCGTGCCGCCACTCGGCTGGGGGTGGGGCCTGCTGATGGCGGTCACGTGGACCGCCGCCGGAGCCGTCGGGCTCGTCCAGCTGGTGGTCGGGGTGCGGCGGTCGATGCCGCCGAAGTTCCCGCCCGCCCGATGAGGCCGGCGACGATCTCCGCCGACATCAGCACCAGGGGGATGCCGCCGCCGGGGTGCGCCGACCCGCCGACGAGATAGAGACCGGGCAGCGGGCTGCGGTTGGCCGGCCGCCGCAGCGCCGCCCGCGGGCCGTGCGACGCCGAGCCGTAGATGGCCCCGCCCGGTGCGCCGGTGCGGCGTTCCAGATCGGCGGGCGTCGAGGCCTCGACGAACCGGATGCGGTCGCGGACGTCGGCGCCGCGGTCGGCCAGCACGTCGAGCACGCGGCCGGCGTAGCGCTCGCGCAGACCCGGCTCGTCCCAGTCGACGCCGCGGCCCGGGTCGTGGGCGGGCGCGTTGACCAGCACGAACCAGCCCTCCGAATCGTCGTCGGGGCGCAGCGCGGGGTCGTCGGGGGCGTGTACGTACACCGTCGGATCGGCCACCGGTCGCGGCGCGCGGCCGAAGATCGCGTCGAACTCCGCGTCGTAGTCCCGCGGGAAGTACACCCGGTGCGCGGCTCCCGGCCGGCGACCCGAAAGGCCGAGCAGCAGGACGAATCCGGCCATCGACCGGGTGTGCCGACGCACCCGCCGCCGCATGGTCGCTGCGGCGTCGGCCGGCAGCAGCCGGTCGTAGAGCACGGTCGCGTCGGCGTTGCTCACCACGGCGTCGGCGGCCACCTCGGCCCCGGCGGCCCGCACGCCGCAGGCCCGGCCGCCGGACACCAGCACCTCGTCGACCGGTGTGCCGGTGCGGATGTCGACACCGAGGTCACCGCAGCGCTTCTCGACGGCGTCGACGATGCGGCGCAGGCCGCCGGGCACGTACCAGGCGCCGAACTCCTGCTCGACGAACGCCGTCACCCCGAGGACCGCGGGCGTGCGGCGCGGGTCGGACCCGGAGTAGGTCGCATAGCGGTTGAGCCACATCCGCATTCGCGGGTCGGGCAGCATGCGGCGGCCGAGGCCGTCGATCGTCCGCCACGGCGCCACCGCCCGCAGATCCGCCGGCCGTGCGCTCATCCGGGCCAGCGCGGGTATCGAGATGGGCCGGCGCAGCACCGGCTCGCCGACCAGTTCCCACAGCCGCCGCGACCGCTCGTGCAGCCGCCGCCAATGCTCGCCCGCACCCGCGCCGAGGGCGCCGTCGAACGCCGCGGGGACGTCGGCCGCACCGTGCGGCAGCGCGAGGAAGGTGCCGTCGGGGAAGGTGTACGCGCAGGCCGGGTCGACGCGGGTGAGCGGCAGGTCGGCCGGCCCGCCGGTGTCGGCGAACAGCTGCTCGAGCACGCCGGGCACGGTGAGCAGCGACGGGCCGGTGTCGAAGGTGAAGCCGTCGCGCGACACGACGCCGAGCTTGCCGCCGACGGCCGGGGCGCTCTCGAACACCGTGACCCGGTGCCCCGCCGCGGCGAGGCGGGCGGCGGCGGCCAGTCCGCCCAGACCCGCGCCGACCACGACGATGCGGCTCATACCGGCCGGCCCTTCCAGCTCAGCGATCCCGTCACCCGGCCGGCCCAGGACGACGCCAGCAACCCCAGCAGGGCGAGCACCGACATCGGGTGGGCGAGGGCGTCCACCGGTCTACCGCCCCATCGTGCGGCGAGGGCGCGCCCGGTGACCGCGGCGGCGTAGCCGAGCGCCCCGGTGCGCGAGCCCGTCAGCGCGGCGGCCGCGGGAAGGACGTAGACCACCGTCAGCGCCGCCGCGACGGCGACGGCCCCCGCCGGTGAACCGAACGCCGCCCACAGCGACTTGCGGTAGCCCTCCCGCAGTTCGCGTCCGGTGGCGTACATGTGGCAGGTCGCCAGCGCCGACCCGTCGGCGATGCCGGTCCGGCCGCCCGCAGCGCGCACCGCACGGGCCAGTTCGATGTCGTCGAGTACGGCGCCCGACACCGCCTGCCAACCGCCGGCCCGTTTCAGGGCGGCGGCCTCCACCAGCAGGAACTGCCCGTTGGCCGCCGCCATCGACGGCCGCGCGGACCGCTCGGCGATCCGCAGCGGCAGGGTGGTCAGCCACGACCACGCCAGCAGCGGCTGCACGAGCCGGCCTGCCACCCCCGCGGCGACCTGCCGCGGCCACGGGCTGAGCAGGTCCAGTGGCCGCGGTCCGCGCAACAGCGCCACCGCGGCGGCGACGGCATGCGGGGCGAGCACCACGTCCGCGTCGACGTACACCAGGACCTCGCCGCGGGCCGCGGCCGCCAGTTGCGCGCACGCGTGCGGTTTACCCAGGAATCCGGGCGGGGGCGGGGCGCCGGTCAGCACCCGCAACCGCGGGTCGGGCCCGGCCAGCCGCCGCACCACGTCGGCGGTGCCGTCGGTGGAGCCGTCGTCGAGGACCAGGATCTCCGCGTCGGCCAGGCTGCGCTGGGCCAGCAGCGAGCGGATCGTCGGCGCGATGCGGTGCGCCTCGTCGCGCGCCGGCACCAGCACCGACACCGGCGCGGTCACCTCCGGCGGTGCCTCGAGCGGGCGCCGCAGGAGCCGCAGGTTCAGTAGCGCATGCGCGGTCCCGGCGGCGGCCAGCGCCGATCCGGCGGTGACGAGTGCCCGTAGGGTTTCGGTCGGGCAAGCAGCGGGCACCTGCAAACTCTACGGAATCGTCGACCAGCGGAGGTATTGCGTGGCGTTGGCCGGCCCCCTGCTCGGAGCGCGGGTGCGGATGCCCGCGGACCGCCTGGTGTGGGCTCTCGTCGCCGCCGCGGTCCTCGTGCAGATCGCCTATCCGTTGACGCCCGAGACGTGGCGCACCGAGGTCACGGTCACCAGTGTGATGGTCTTCTTCCTCGCCGCCGTCGCCGACGTCGCGCGGCTGCACGGCGCCGCCGGGGCGGCGGTGCTGATCGCGGTCGCCGGTGGCGGCGGACTGCTCGCGGAGGCGGTCGGGGTGGCCACCGGCCTGCCGTTCGGGCCGTACGCCTACACCGGCACCCTCGGCGCCGAGGTGCTCGGTGTTCCGCTGGTGGTGCCGATGGCCTGGGTGATGATGGCCTGGCCCGCGCTGGTGGTGGCCCGCACGCTCGCGGTGCGCGGCCCCGCCGTCGTCGCGGCGGGTGCGGTGGCGCTGACGGTGTGGGACGTGTTCCTCGATCCGCAGATGGTCGATGCCGGCCACTGGACGTGGTTCCACCCGGATCCCGGTCTGCCGCTGGTCCCGGGCATACCGCTGACCAATTACGCGGGGTGGCTGCTGGTGTCGGCACTGGTGGTGGCGGCGCTGCACGCGCTGCTGCACCGCGATGACCGGCCGTCGGGCCCGGCGGCGGCGCTGTACCTGTGGGTGTACTTCTCCTCGGTGCTCGCCCACGCGGTGTTCTTCGGACTGCCCGGCTCGGCGGTCACCGGCGGGCTGCTGATGGGACTGGTGGCGGTGCCGTTCGCCGTCGCGCTGGTGCGCAGGCGCGACCGCGCGGTCACTCCCCCCGCAACCCGGTGAGGAACCGCTGCACGCTCCGAGTGAGCGAGGCGGGCACGCGGTCGGGATCCATCAGGTCGTTCTCGGCGAGCGGACCGGCCTCGCCGGCCACCGTCTCCTCGGTGAACACCCGCAGCGTCCTGCCGTGCCCGCGCAACTCCTCGACCGCCTGCAGGAACGACCCCCGGCGCGCCAGCGTCCGCTCGAACTCGCCTGCCGACACCCCGAGGTGCTCGCTGATCAGCCGGTGCCGCACCGCGACGATCGTCGCGCGGACGTCGTCCTGACCGCTGCCGTCGGCCGCCTCTGCGCCGGCCTCGATGGCCACGTCGCATTCGCTGTCGAATCCCATCGACCGGTTGTTGAGATTCGACGAGCCGACGCGCAGCAGCCGGTCGTCGATCACCATGACCTTCGCGTGCACGTAGACCGGGGTGCCGCCGTCGGTCACCGGCCAGTAGATGCCGAACCGCCCGTGCTCGTCGGCCGACCAGAGCACGTGCAGCAGCCGCTGCCTGGCGCTGTCCATCGCCGTCTGCTCGAGCCGGCTCTCCGAGTGCCGGGGCATCACCACGACGATGTCGGGCCCTTCGGCTTCGCGCAGCCGGGCGGCGAGCGCCTCGACGAGCGTCCGGGAGGCGAGGTACTGGTTCTCCAGGTAGATGGTGTCCCTGGCGGCGGCGATCGCCTCGAGGTTCAGCGCCTCCACTTCCCGCACCTCGGTCTGGTTCTCCAGCGCGGGCAGCGTGCGGGCGATGCCGACGTCGATGTCGGTCAGGGTGGGGTCGAGGCTGCGCGGCCACGCCGTGTGGGCGGCGTGCACGGGTTCCAGACGGCGGCCGGTTGCGGCGCGCCAGCGGTCGCGGGCCAGCTCGCCGAGCGCCCGTGCGGCGTCGCCGTCCACGGCGACGGCGACCTCGTGCCGGGGGCCGTAGTTGCGGCCCAGGGCGCGGCGGAACCGGCTGTTGTGCTCGTGGTCGGGGGTGTCCCAGCGGTCCAGGGTGAGGTCGATCCCGCCGCAGAAGGCAATGGCGTCGTCGATGACGAGGACCTTCTGGTGATGCACCGAACCGGTGGGGTGGGCGCCGTCGATCGCGAACTGCAGCCGCTCCTTGCTGAGCCAGTTCTTGACCACCACCGGGGTCACGCCCTGCCAGATGCCCTGCAGCGCAGGGAACATGTTGAGGTTCGACTTGAGCACGTGGACCTCGAGGTCCGGCCTGCGCCGGGAGATCCACCGCAGGAAGGCGCCCAGCTGGTTCGGCCCGGCGATCCGCTTGCCGCCGCGCTCGAAGGTCATCCTGGTGTCGAAGTCCCAGCCGATGAGCACGATCCGGTGCCGCGCGCGCAGCATCGCGGTCTTCGCGTGGTGGAAGTAGTCGGCGGCGTCGACGATGCAGGCGAACCGTTCCGCACGCTCCACCCGCCAGCACGTCTCACCCGGAACGAGCACCGACATGGCGCTGTGTCTACCCCATCTACGTCCAGGCGAACACCGGTTGTTCGAGTTCGTCGACCGGGTCGTGGCGGCCTTCGAGTCCGAGCCACCGCAGCTGCAGCAGCACCGCGCCGGTCGGGGCGTGGATGAGGTCGTTGCCCAGCGGGATCTGTACGACGGGCCGCGGGCTCTCCGGGATGGTGATGAACCGCGGCGAGTCCTCGCGCTGCAGCTGGTGCAGACCCACCCGGTAGACGGCCACCACCTCGTCGGGCGCCGGCCGCGGGTCGAGCCTGCCGCCGCCCCAGACCACCACCGGGGTGATGACGTAGCCGGACCGCGTCGGGTAGTCGTCGAGCAGGCCGAGCACGTTCTCCTCGGGCAGCGCGACACCGACCTCTTCGTCGAGTTCGCGCAGCGCCGCCTCGACCACGGTCTCCCCCGGGTCCAGCCGTCCGCCGGGCAGCGCCCACTGGGCGGCGTGGGTGTTGAGCCGGGACGCCCTACGGCACAACAGGAATGCCGCACCACCCGACACGTCGACCATGCGGCCGTCGAGCCCGGCCTCGGGCATCGGCCGCCCGGCGATCCAGTCGTCCACCGGCGCGGGGTCCACCCGGTCCTCGCCGAGATCGGAGTCGACGAGCACGACGGCGACGGCGGCGTGCCGTTTCGTCGGGTCGGTCACGGTGCGGCGGTCGTGCCCGGCCAGGTGCGTCGCGATCCGGTTCCGCAACGCGTCGTCGTAGGTGATCTGGCTGGGGATCGTCACCCGCTCGACCATAGGGCAGTGCGGCGCGATTCCCCGATGGCGGCCTCGCAACGCTGGGCGATCGCTTAGCATCGCTGCCCATGAGCCGACTCGACCGCGCGGGCGTCACCGAGTGGCGGCGTTTCTGGAAGCTGCCCGCGGCCGCCGGCCTGGGTTACTCCATCGGCGTCATGCACGTCTACTCGCTCGGCGCGTTCATGGCACCGCTGCAGGAGGAGTTCGGCTGGTCCAGGGCCGAGGCGTCGCTGGGGCTGACGATCGTCGGGATGGCCGCGGCCGTCGCCGCACTGCCCATCGGTCTGCTGGTCGACCGGATGGGACCGCGGCGCGTCGGCATCACCGGTGTGGTGCTGGTGGGCGCCGCGTTCGCACTGCTCGGCAGCGCCACCGGATCGCTGGCCAACTGGATCCTGCTGTGGGCCGTGTTGTCCTTCGCCTCGTTCTGGGTGCAGACGACGGTGTGGACCAGCGCGGTCGCCAGCCGGTTCGACAGCTCCCGCGGGCTGGCCTTCGCGGTCACGCTGTCCGGCGGCTCCCTCGCCGCGGCGGTCTTCCCGCCGCTGGCCACCACCTTCATCGCCGCCTACGGCTGGCGCGGCGCGTTCGTCGGACTCGGCCTGCTCTGGGGTGCGCTGGTGGTCTTGGCGGTGGCACTGTTCTTCCGCGGCGCCCAGGACGAACGCCGGGCGCCTCCGGTCGACGTCGCCGCCGCGGCGCCGCCGCCGCCACTGGCCGGTCTCACCATGCGCGATGGACTCCGGTCGGCCACCTTCTACCGGCTCCTGCTCGCCGCAGGTCTATTCGCGTTCACCACCCTCGGCGTCGTCGTGCACCTGGTGCCGATCCTGCGCGATGCCGGTACCGACCCGCTGGCCGCGGCGGGTACGGCGGCGCTGGTCGGGATCTTCTCGATCGTGGGTCGGCTGGGCATCGGGGTGCTGCTGGACCGCTTCCCCGGACGCGTCGTGGGTGCCTGCGCCTACCTGGTGCCGATCGTCGGGAGCGCGTTGCTGCTCTTCGACGGCACGGATCCGGTGAGTCAGACGGTGGCGGCGGCGCTGTTCGGCCTCACCCTCGGCGCCGAGGTCGACGTGATCGCGTACCTCGCCGCCCGGCACTTCGGCATCCGGAACTTCGGCGGCCTGTTCGGCGGCCTGGTGGCCGCGCTCTCGCTGGGCACGGCGTTCGGGCCGCTCGCGGCGGGGGCGATCTCCGACGCCACCGGGGGCTACGGGCCGTTCTTGATCCTCACCATGACGCTGATGGGACTGAGCAGTCTGGCGCTGGCGAGCCTGCGTCCGCCACCGGACTGGACCGGCGCCGCCGAGCCGGATGCCGCATCGACGCTCAGCCCTCCGCCGTGACCGTGAACGGCAGCCGTGCGTCACCGATCTGGATCAGTGACCCGTCGGCGGTGACCGCGGTCGCGGAGATCCCGCCCTCGCCGTCGGCCATGGCCGCGTCGAGCGCGACCCGGTACCGCAGCGTCACGGCCCTGCCCTTCGGGAAGCCCCCGAGGTCGGTGAACTGGCCGAGATGGTCCATGCCGAGGCCCGCCGCGGGGTTCTGCACCGGCAGCCAGGAACCGGCCGCCGCCTCGTAGCGCTCGACGGTTCCCTTCGCGATGCCCGGGACCGGCGCGCAGCTGCAGTTGTCCAGCACCAGCCCCACGCCGACGGCGGGGTAGTCGACCGGGGTGTCGTTGCACACCGTCACCTCGACCTCGGCAGGCGCCGCGCCGGGCGTGATCGTGCCGGAGGCGATGCCACTCATCGCGACCGAGACGCGGTACTCCTCGGGGACGAAGCCGTAGGGCTCGTCGTGCGGCACCGGCCAGTTCTCCGGACTTACGGCGCAGTCGGATTGCTGGACCGTCGGTGCGGCCGTGGGCGCCGCTGTCGGCGCGACGGTCACCGTCGGGTCAGGTGCGGAGCTCGTCGGCGCGGCGACCGTGGTGGTGACGGTCACCGTGCCCGGCGCCATGGGCGGATTGTCCGTGGAGCAGGCGGGGGTCATCGCCAGGGCGGCGAGCGCCGCGGCGAACCCGACGAAGCGCGCGTGTGTGCGTGTCATGCCGCCAAGTGCACCCCACCGCTCCGGTTACCGATCCCAAATGCGCGTCGGGCACGCTGGTGGGGCCATGTCACCCACCCCCCTGCTCGACGACCCCGACGACCTGTCGGCGCTGCGCGCGATGGGCGACGACGCCGACGGACTCTTCGCGTCCTTCGCCGCCTGGGCCGAGGCGAACGGCACCACGCTGTACCCCGCGCAGGAGGAGGCGCTGATCGAACTGGTCAGCGGAGCCAACGTGGTGCTGGCGACGCCGACCGGTTCGGGTAAGTCGCTGGTGGCCACCGGCGCGCAGTACGCCGCGCTGGCGGCGGGGCGGCGCACCTACTACACCGCCCCGATCAAGGCGCTGGTCAGCGAGAAGTTCTTCGCGCTGTGCGGGGTGTTCGGCGCGGTGAACGTCGGAATGCTGACCGGCGACGCGGCGGTCAACGCGGACGCGCCGATCATCGCCTGCACGGCCGAGGTGCTCGCGAACATCGCACTGCGGGAAGGGCCGGACGCCGCGATCGGCCTGGTCGTGATGGACGAGTTCCACTTCTACGGCGATCCCGACCGCGGCTGGGCCTGGCAGGTGCCGCTGCTCGAGTTGCCGCGTGCCCAGTTCCTGTTGATGTCGGCCACCCTCGGCGACGTCACGTTCCTGCGCGAGGACCTCAGCCGCCGCACCGGGCGGCCGACGGCACTGGTGGCCCACGCCGAGCGGCCGGTCCCGCTGTTCTACTCCTACGCAACCACGCCGATGCACGAGACCATCGGCGACCTGCTCGACACCAGGCAGGCGCCGATCTACGTCGTGCACTTCACCCAGGCCTCCGCGCTGGAACGGGCGCAGGCGCTGATGAGCATCAACGTCAGCACCAAGGAGGAGAAGGCGGCGATCCGCGACCTGATCGGCGCGTTCCGGTTCTCCTCGGTGTTCGGCGCCACGCTGTCGCGGCTGGTGCGACACGGCATCGGTGTGCACCACGCCGGGATGCTGCCCAAGTACCGGCGGCTCGTCGAACAGCTCGCGCAGGCCGGGCTACTCAAGGTGATCTGCGGCACCGACACCCTCGGCGTCGGCATCAACGTGCCGATCCGCACGGTGGTGTTCTCGGCGCTGTCGAAGTACGACGGCATCCGCACCCGGCTGCTCAACGCGCGCGAGTTCCACCAGATCGCCGGGCGGGCGGGCCGAGCCGGATACGACACCGCGGGCACCGTGGTGGTGCAGGCCCCCGAGCACGAGGTGGAGAACCTCAAACAGTTCGCCAAGGTCGCCGACGACCCGAAGAAGCGCCGTAAGTTGGTGCGCCGCAAGGTCCCCGAGGGCATGGTGCCGTGGAGCGAGAAGACCATGACGCGGCTGGTCGAGGCGGCGCCCGAGCAGCTGACGAGCAACATGCGGGTGTCGACGGCGATGATCCTCGACGTCGTCGACCGTCCCGGCGACCCGTTCGACGCGATGCGGCGGCTGCTCACCGACAACCACGAGCCCCGCAAGCGCCAGCTCCAGCTCATCCGGGAGGCGGTGGGCATCGCCCGCTCTCTGCTGCAGGCCGGCGTCGTCGAACGCCTCGAGGCCCCCGAACCCGACGGGCGGCGCTACCGGTTGACCGTCGACCTGCCGCGCGACTTCGCGCTGTACCAGCCGCTGTCGACGTTCGCCCTCGCCGCCATCGACGTGCTGGACGCGGAGGCGGAATCGTATGCGCGCGATGTCGTCTCGGTGATCGAGGCGACATTGGAGGACCCGCGCCAGATCCTGGCCGCGCAGCTGAACAAGGCCAGGGGCGAGGCGGTGGCCGCGATGAAGGCCGAGGGCATCGAGTACGACGAGCGGATCGAGCTGCTCGACGACATCACCTACCCGCGGCCGCTCGAGGAGCTGCTGCAGCACACCTACGAGGTGTACCTGCAGACGAACCCGTGGGCGGCGGACTCACCGCTGTCCCCGAAGTCCGTCGTGCGGGAGATGTGGGAGCGCGGGCTGAGCTTCCGTGAGTTCGTCAGCACCTACAAGCTCACCCGGTCCGAGGGCGCGGTGCTGCGCTACCTGTCCGACGCGGTGAAGGCGCTGCGGTCCGGGGTGCCTGCGTCCGCGCGCACCGAGGAGGTCACCGACATCGTCGAGTGGCTCGCCGAACTGGTGCGTCAGGTCGACTCCAGCCTGCTCGACGAGTGGGAACAGCTCACCAGTCCCGATCAGCCGGTCGACCAGCCGGTGGCGGTGCCCGTCCGGCCGCGCCCGCTGACCGGCAACGAGCGGGCGTTCACCGCGATGGTCCGCAACGCGCTGTTCCGCCGGGTGGAGCTGTTCGCCCGCCGCCGCTGGAATGAGCTGGGCGAGTTGGACTCCGGGTCGGGATGGCACGCCGAACGGTGGGCCGAGGCCGGACGGGAGTACTTCGCCGAGCACGCCGACGTGGGTATCGGCGCCGACGCTCGCGGCCCGGCGCTGCTGATCATCGACCGGCAGCCTGGCGTGTGGCGGGTGCGGCAGATCCTCGACGACCCCGCGGGCGACCGCGACTGGGGCATCGACGTCGAGGTCGATCTGGAGGCGTCCGACGAGGAGGGCGTCCCGGTGATCCGGCTGGTGGACGCCGGGCGGATGGACTAGTTGGTCGACGGTGGAGGCTGGGGTTGAAACGGCTCGTACCACCACCAGTCGGCTCGTTCGCCGGTGGGTCCGGGGCACGGTGGGACATCCGGTGGGGGTGTGGTCGGGGGTCGGGCCAGCGACGCCGAACTCAAATTGCTCCCCTTCGCCGTCGGTGACGACCAGGTGCTGCGCGGGGCCGGTGATGGTGATGCCGCCTCGGTGATGCATCCGGTGGTGGTACGGGCAGACCAGGACCAGGTTGTCGAGTTCGGTGGCGCCGCCGTCCTCCCAGTGCCGGATGTGGTGGGCGTGTAATCCGCGGGTGGCCTCACATCCGGGCACCACGCAGCAGCGGTCACGGTGCTCGAGCGCCCTGCGCAGTCGGCGGCTGATCTGGCGGGTGTCGCGTCCGGACCCGATGGGCTGCCCGTGGCGTTCCAGCCACACCTCGAGGTGGCATCGCACAGCAGGAATCGGCGATCGGCGTCGGTCAGCAGCGGCCCTAGATGCAATGAAGCCACCTGTTCCTTGACGTCCACGTGGGCGATCACGGTGGTGCGGTGTCCGTGCGGGCGCCGCGCCACCTCGGTGTCCCAGCCGGCGTCGACGAGGCTCATGAACGCATCGACTGTCGTGGGCATCGGCGGAACCTGACCGTCTGCGCCGTCACCCTCGCCGTCGGCATCGACTCCGCCCTCGGCGTGGTCGCGTTTCCAGTCGGCGACCATCCCGTCGAGATGTGACTGTACGGCGGCGTCGAGTTTGGCCGCCTCCAGTCGCGGCAGGAAGATCCGATAGGTAGTGCCCTTGTCGTCGCAGGTCTTGC
>NZ_JAPZPY010000012.1:0-188349 GCF_027529605.1 Mycobacterium hippophais
CTTGCGGCGGCGCGTCGGCGGCGGGTCCGCCCGGCGCGACGACACCGGGCGGCAGGCCCTCGGGTCCGCCGGGCAGGATGCCGGGCGGCAGGCCGCCGGGCCCACCGGGCAGGCCGGGTGCGCCTTCGGGTCCGCCGGGCAGTCCTGGCGGGCCCTCGGCCGGCGGCTGTCCCTCGGCGTTGCCTTCGCCGGGCGCCTGGGCCGCGATCGCGTGGATGACCGGGCGGATGTAGAGACGGGCGGTCTGCCCCAGGTTGCGGGCCTCGTTGCCGTCGTTGCCCGGCACCGTGATCACCAGGTTCTCGCCGTCGACGACGACCTCGGAACCCGAGACGCCGAGACCGTCGACGCGGGCACTGATGATCTGCTGGGCCTGGGCCAGGGCGTCACGGGTGGGCGGCGTGCCGTCCGGGGTGCGCGCGGTCAGGGTGACCCTGGTGCCGCCCTGCAGGTCGATCCCGAGCTTCGGGTCGGGCTTCTTGTTCCCGGTGAGGAACACCAGGAGGTAGACGCCGACGAGCAGCACCAGAAAGAGCGTCAGGTAGCGGGCAGGATGCACCGGCGCCGAAGACGATGCCACGTTGGTTGGGTCTCCTCGAGATCGAGATCAGTTGCTCAGCACGGCAAAGAGTACGTGCCCGGGCTGAGTGCTCTGCTGTCAGTCTTTCTTCAGGCGGTCCGAATCCGCGGTGGAGTCGACGACCGAGGTGCTCTCGGTCACCTCGGTGGCCGATGACGTGACCTCGTTGGACTCGTCGATGTCGTCGACGTCGTCGTAGTCATCGGCGTCGGAGGTGATGCGGTCGCGCACCGCCAGCTTCATCCAGGTGGTGACGACTCCGGGGGCGATCTCGAGGTCGATGTTGTCGTCGGTGATGCCGGTGATGGTGCCCTGCAGACCGGACGTGGTGTGGATCCGGTCGCCGATCTGCAGCGACTCGTGCAGGTCGATGGTGGCCTGCATCGCCTTCTTCTGGCGGCGCGATGCGAAGAACATGAATGCGCCAAGGATGATGAGCAGGGGCAGGAAAACGACCAGGTCCATAACGGCAACAGTCTTTCGTGTCGGCTTGTGCGGCGACGGCGCCCCGATTCAGTAGTCAGGTCGCGATGCCTCGTAGTTGTCCAGTGTGCCATTGCGGCAGCTGGCAGCCGACTGCCCCGTGCGTTCAATCCAGCACGGCGATGGCCTCGACTCTATTGACAGGTCCGGAGATGGTGCCTTTCGAAGTGGTCATCGAGGCGCCACGCCGGGCGCGCGCTGCGCAGTCCGGCGCCGTGCCGAGGCGAACGACGATCCCGTCGCACAAAGCCGGTCTTGGCCACTGATACCGCATCATCTGGCGTATTCTGATACGAAATCCTGAGCGGGTTGGGCCGGCGGGCGCCGTTTCCAGTCGCGTGGAGCCCGTCGCCGACTAGGCTCGGTGCCGAAGCCGAACCCCCTCGCAGTGCCCCTCGAAGACGCCCCGTGATCGCAGGAGTCGTGCCGTGACCATTCTCGAGCAGAGCCGCCACCTCGTCACCGCCGTTCCGGGACCGAAGTCGCAGGCCCTCATCGACCGCAAGGCCGCCGCCGTGTCGCGCGGCGTGGGCACCACCATGCCGGTGTACGCGGCGCGCGCGGGCGGCGGCATCCTCGAGGACGTCGACGGCAACCGGTTCATCGACCTCGGCTCGGGGATCGCCGTCACCACCATCGGGAACGCGTCGCCGCGCGTCGTGGACGCGGTGCGCACGCAGGTGGCCGAATTCACCCACACCTGCTTCATGGTCACGCCGTACGAGAGCTACGTCGCGGTCGCCGAGGCGCTGAACCGCCTCACCCCCGGCGACGACGAGAAGCGCTCGGCGCTGTTCAACTCCGGCTCCGAGGCCGTCGAGAACGCCGTGAAGATCGCCAGGACCTACACCGGCAGGTCGGCGGTGGTGTCGTTCGACCACGCCTACCACGGCCGCACCAACCTCACGATGGCGCTGACCGCCAAGGTGATGCCCTACAAGCACGGCTTCGGCCCGTTCGCCCCGGAGATCTACCGCGCGCCGCTGTCCTATCCGTTCCGCGACGCGGAGTTCGGCAAGGAATTGGCGACCGACGGCGAGCTGGCCGCCCGGCGCGCCATCGACGTCATCGACAAGCAGGTCGGCGCGCCGAACCTGGCCGCGGTGATCATCGAACCGATCCAGGGCGAGGGCGGCTTCATCGTGCCCGCCGAGGGGTTCCTGCCCGCCCTGCTCGACTGGTGCCGCCGCAACGGCGTCGTGTTCATCGCCGACGAGGTGCAGACCGGCTTCGCGCGCACCGGGGCGATGTTCGCGTGCGAGCACGAAGGCATCGCGCCCGATCTGATCGTCACCGCCAAGGGCATCGCCGACGGCCTGCCGCTGTCGGCGGTCACCGGCCGCGCCGAGATCATGGACGCCCCGCACGTGTCCGGGCTGGGCGGCACCTACGGCGGCAACCCGCTGGCCTGCGCCGCCGCCCTGGCCACCATCGAGACCATCGAGTCCGACGGGCTCGT
Organism: Mycobacterium hippophais; assembly: GCF_027529605.1. Taxonomy (NCBI): domain Bacteria; kingdom Bacillati; phylum Actinomycetota; class Actinomycetes; order Mycobacteriales; family Mycobacteriaceae; genus Mycobacterium; species Mycobacterium hippophais. Next base: position 2,523 of record NZ_JAPZPY010000012.1, read on the forward strand.
CGCGCGCGCCCGCGAGATCGAGACGCTGATGAAGGACCGACTGCACCGGCTGCAGGCCGAGGACGAGCGCATAGGCGACGTGCGCGGCCGCGGCGCGATGATCGCCGTCGAGCTCGTCGAACCCGGCACCACCGAACCGGACGCCGAGCTCGCCAAGAAACTCGCCGCAGGCGCCCACGCCGCCGGGGTGATCGTGCTGACCTGCGGCACCTACGGCAACGTGCTGCGGTTCCTGCCGCCGCTCGCCATCTCCGACGACCTGCTCTCCGAGGGCCTCGACGTGCTGGCCCTCATCCTCGCCGACCTGTAAAGGAGCCCTCCATGACCACGGTGAAGAACTTCATCAACGGCGAACTCGTCGACTCGGTGTCCGGCGCCACGATGCCGCTCGTCGATCCGTCCACCGGCGAGGAGTACGGCTCCGCCCCGGTGTCCAACGAGCAGGACATCGACAACGCCTACGCCGCGGCGTCGACGGCCTTCAAGTCCTGGAAGAAGTCCACCCCGTCCGACCGCCAGAAGGCACTGCTCGGCCTCGCCGACGAGGTGGAGAAGGCGGCCGCGGACCTGATCAGGGCCGAGGGCCGGAACACCGGCAAGCCCGACCACGTGACGGCGGCCGAGGAGATCCCGCCGATGGTCGACCAGATCCGATTCTTCGCCGGCGCCGCACGTGTCTTGGAGGGCAGGTCGGCCGGTGAGTACATGGCCGATCACACGTCCTGGATCCGCCGTGAGCCGATCGGCGTCATCGGCCAGGTGGCGCCGTGGAACTACCCGATGATGATGGCGATCTGGAAGATCTGCCCGGCGATCGCGGCGGGCAACACCGTGGTGATCAAGCCGAGCGACACCACGCCGGTCACCACCGTGATGCTGGCCGAACTCGCGGCCAGGCACCTGCCGCCCGGTGTGCTCAACGTCGTCACCGGCGACCGCGTCACCGGCGCCAACCTGGTCTCCCATCCGACGCCCGAGATGGTCGCGATCACCGGTTCGGTGGCGGCGGGCCGGGCCGTGGCGGTCAGTGCCGGCGGGAACCTCAAGCGCACCCATCTCGAACTGGGCGGCAAGGCGCCGGTGATCGTGTTCGACGACGCCGACATCGCGGCCGCGGCCGAGGGCATCGCCACCGCCGGCTACTTCAACGCCGGCCAGGACTGCACCGCGGCCACCCGCGTACTCGCACCCGCCTCGATCGCCGGTGATCTGACCGACGCGCTCGCCGAGCAGGCGAAGGCGGCGACGACGACGTTCGGCAGGGCCGCCGACGACGAGGACGCGTGGGTGCCGCCGGTGAACAACGTCAACCAGATGGAGCGTGTGCTCGGCTTCTTCGAGGACGTGCCCGGGCACGCCAAGGTCGCCGCTGGCGGAAACCGGCAGGGCGACAAGGGTTTCTACGTGGAACCGACGGTGGTGGGCGGGCTCCTGCAGGACGACCGGATGATCCAGAACGAGATCTTCGGACCCGTCATCACCGTGCAGAGCTTCTCCGACGAGGACGAGGCGCTGGGTTGGGCCAACGGCGTCGAGTACGGACTGGCGTCGTCGGTGTGGACCAGGGACGTCTCCCGCGCGATCCGCATGTCGAACGCGCTCGACTTCGGCTGCGTGTGGATCAACACCCACATCCCGCTGGTCGCCGAGATGCCGCACGGCGGATTCAAGTCCTCAGGCCACGGCAAGGACCTGTCGATGTACGGCCTGGAGGACTACACGCGCATCAAGCACGTGATGGTCTACACCGGCTGATCGACGCGGTCAGGTGGTGACGAGCGCGATGACGATGGCGCGCAGTTCGTCCGCGGTGAAGCCGTCGCCGTCGACCTCGGCGGCGATCAGGTCGGAAAGCAGATCGTCGGATGGCGACGCGCAGCGCGCCGCGACCATCACGTCGATGTAGGAGCCGAGCGCCTCTAGGGCGAATTCGTCGGCCTCGTCGGCCCAGCAGGCGACCTGCACCCAGTCGCGGCTCGGCAGTCCGAGCGCGCTGTACAGCACGCAGGCCCACCGGCCGAGCGCGATCTCGGCGATCTCGTCGTGGCCCTGCGGCGCCGCGGACGGGTTCAGGCGTTCGGCCAGCGCCCGGTGCACCTGCTCGGAGAGGCCGTGCAGGCGAAGTGGCGTGGTCATCGAAAGCCTCCTGTTTGTCGGGACGGTACTGCGAAGCGTCGTCGACCGCCCGAACTCCCAGGTAACCACTTCGTGTTGCTAAGCACCATCAAAGGTGCTGCGGAACACAATGTTCCGGCTCATAAGCGGAATGTAGATGTGGGACGGATCACAGAACGGCCGCCGAGCATGTGCTCGACGGCCGTGCCTGCCATGTGGCTCAGCGGTGTGCGAGCGTGTTGCCGCCACCCCGGTTGCGGAGCCGGCTGAGCAGACCGCGCCGCCGCGGTGCGGCCTCCACCTGCTGCTGACCCGCGACCGGCCCGTAGCCGGTCTGCTGCCCGACGGGCTGATCCGCGGCCGGCCCGTAGCCGGTCTGCTGCCCGACGGGCTGATCCGCGGCCGGACCGTAGCCGGTCTGCTGACCGACGGGCTGCTGACCGACGGGCTGCTGCCCGACGACCGGGTCCTGTCGTACCGGCTGCTCGATCACGGGCTGCGAACCCGTGGTGGTGGTCTCCACCGGCCGCTGCGCATAGGCGATGTCACGCGCACTGCGAACCGACAGTCGGCCGATCGCGATCGCCCCGAGGAACACGATGAGGGCGCCGAGGCCGTAGAAGTAGGTCAGCTCCAGCCAGACCCGCTTGGTGTCGTTGGTGGCCACCGGCGCGCCGGCGTTGCCGAGGCCGAGGGGACCGGCCAGTGCCCGGCCGATGACGAACCATGCCCCGGCCGCCACGGTCAGCCAGCCGCCGAGCATCGCCGTCGCGCGGTTGCGCGACGTCAGCATCAGGAAGCCGCCCACGACGGTCACCACGCCGGGCAGCACCTCGAGCCACCCGCGGGCCGTCGTCCACGCCCAGACCTGATCGGGGGTGAAGGCGAAGTCGAAGTAGGGCCCGATGAAGGGGACGAGCGCTCCCCAGAGACCCAGCAAGATCAACAGGAATCCACTCGCGGCCCCGCGGCTGCGCGGAATCCGCATCCGCCCGCCTCGTGCGCGCGCCGCCGGGGTGTCCGAGCTGTCGTAGTCCTTCATGGTGCCTCCTTTGTTGCCGCCGGAGTACCCATCGGCGGACCTCGCCTAACGCCGGCAGTGGCATGGAATCGCGGCCGTTTATGGTGGTGACATGCCGGTTGATCACGCCGCCGTGCAGGACACCCTCGCCGACGCCTGGGACCGGTGGTCGCACCGGTGCGCCATCCTCACCCCCGCCGAGTGGACGGCCGACACCCGTTGCGGCGCCTGGGACGTTCGAGCGCTCATCGCGCACATGTGCCCGGACGCGGCGATGTTCGACGCCATCGCCGACGCCACGATGGAGGGGCCCGCTGCGGTCAACGATCCGGCGCAGCTGCTGCGCCGCTTCAACTCCGATGGCGGAGCGGCGCACACCATGGCCGAGGATCTCGCTGCGACCGCCGCCGCGGAAGCCACCGCACTGAGCCCGCGCGACGCGGCCGACCGGTTCGCCGAGAGCGCCGCCCGGTTACGTGCGGACCCGTGGCCGGGAGCCACCGTCATCTCCCACCCGATCGTCGGCAGCACCACCCTGGCGGTGACGGCACGCCTGGCGCTGATGGAGGCCACGGTCCACCTGCTGGACCTGGCCGACGCCGTCGGCGGTGTCGAACCGTCATATGCGGCACTGACGCTCACCCGGGACCTGTTGATCGACGTGCCCTCACCCACGGCGGCGGTGGAGATGCTGGCAGGGCGTGCCGCGGCGCACACGGTCGTGCCCGTCGTCCGCTGACCGAGAGCGACATCACAATACATTGACAGCCTATGCACAGCCGATCTAGGAATAACCTTAGTTTTACTAACGTAGTTCTGATCAGGCGCAGCGTCGCGTCGCAAATTGCACCGATTGCACTGGAGATCGCCCATGTCCAATGAGACCCCCGACGAGCGGCTCGCCCGCCGCATCGCCGAATTGACCGCCACCGACCCGCAATTCGCCGCCGCCGTCCCGCTCGGTGACGTCAGCGCCGCAGCCGCTGCGCCCGGGCTCCGGCTGCCCGAGGTCATCGAGACGGTCATGACCGGCTACGCCGACCGGCCCGCGCTGGCCCAGCGCACAGTGCGTCTCGTCGAGGACCCGTCTTCCGGCGCCACCTCCGCCGAGCTGCTGCCCTCGTTCGACACCGTCACCTACGGCGAGCTGTGGGCGCGCGTGCAGAACTTGGCCGCGGCCTGGGACGGCAACCCCGTTCATCCCGGTGACCGCGTGGCCATCCTCGGCTTCACCAGCGTCGACTACACCGTCGTCGACACCGCCACCATGCTGCTCGGCGCGGTGTCGGTGCCGCTGCAGACCAGCGCACCCGTCGAGGCGCTGCAGCCGATCGCCGCCGAGACCGAACCCACCCTGATCGCCGCGGGCATCGACATGCTCGACGACGCCGTCGAGCTGATCCTCACCGGACACCAGCCCACCCGCCTGGTGGTCTTCGACTACCGGCCCGAGGTGACCGCACAGCACCAGGCCTTCGAAGCCGCCCGGCGCAGGCTGGCCGACGGCGGTCGCGACGTGCCCGTCGAGGCGCTCACCCGCGAGCTCGCGCGAGGCGCCGGAACGCCATCCGCGACGACGGCGACCGCGGCCGACGCCGACCCGCTGAGCCTGCTCATCTACACCTCGGGCAGCACCGGCGCCCCCAAGGGCGCGATGTATCCCGAGCGCAAGGTCGCCGACATGTGGAAGGCCGCCAACAACAACGGCTTTCACGAGCAGAACCCGGTGATCCCCTCGATCACGCTGAGCTTCATGCCGATGAGCCACGTGATGGGCCGCGGCATCCTCGTCGGCACGCTCGCCGCCGGCGGCACCGTCTACTTCGCCGCAAGGAGCGACCTGTCCACCCTCCTGGAGGATCTCGCACTGAGCCGGCCGACACAGCTCAGCTTCGTCCCGCGGATCTGGGACATGATCTTCCAGGAGTTCACCAGCGAGGTCGACCGGCGCACCGCCGACGGCGCCGACCGGTCCGCTGCCGAGGACCAGGTGATCGCCGAGATGCGGCGAAACCTGTTGGGCGGGCGCTTCATCGGGGCCATGACCGGCTCCGCGCCACTGTCCCCGGAGATGAGGTCCTGGGTGGAACGGCTGCTCGACATGCACCTCGTCGACGGCTACGGCTCCACCGAAGCCGGCGCCGTGTTCGTCGACGGCGTGGTCCGCCGGCCACCGGTCATCGACTACAAGCTCGTCGACGTCCCCGATCTCGGGTACTTCCACACCGACCGGCCGCACCCGCGCGGCGAACTCCTGGTCAAGTCCGAGCAGCTGTTCCCCGGCTACTACCGCCGGCCCGAGCTGTCCGCCGAGATGTTCGACGACGACGGCTTCTACCGCACCGGGGACATCGTCGCCGAACTCGCACCCGACCGGCTGCAGTACGTCGACCGCCGCAACAACGTGCTCAAACTCTCCCAGGGCGAATTCGTGACGATCGCCAAGGTGGAGTCGGTGTTCGCGACCAGCGCACCGATTCGCCAGATCTACATCTACGGCAACAGCTCCCGGTCCTACCTGCTCGCCGTCGTCGTGCCGACCGAGGACGCGCTCGCCGAGCACGACCCGGCCGAGCTCAAGGCCGTGCTCACCACCGCCCTTCAGGACGCCGCCAAGGCGGCCGGGCTGCAGTCTTACGAGATCCCCCGGGACTTCCTCGTCGAGACGCAGCCGTTCACCTTGGAGAACGGCCTGCTCACCGGCATCCGCAAGCTGGCCCGCCCGAAGCTCAAGCAGCACTATGGCGAACGGCTCGAGCAGCTCTACACCGACCTCGCCGAAGGCCAGGCCGACGAACTGCGCACGCTGCGCCGCGACGGCGACGGGCGGCCGGCTCTGGAGACCATCGGCCGGGCGGCGGGCGCTCTGCTCGGCGCGGCGGCCGCCGATGTGCGGCCCGATTCGCACTTCACCGATCTCGGCGGCGACTCGCTGTCCGCGCTCACCTTCGCCAATCTGCTCAACGAGATCTACGGCATCGACGTGCCCGTCGGTGTCATCGTCAGCCCGGCCAACGATCTGCAGGCCCTGGCCGGCTACATCGAGGCGGAGCGCACCTCGGGCACCAGGCGGCCCACCTTCGCCGCCGTGCACGGCCTCGGCGCGATCGAGGCTCGTGCCCGCGACCTCACCCTCGACAAGTTCATCGACGACAGCACACTCGCCGACGCCGCCGCCCTGCCCGCGCCGCGCGGCGAGGTCCGCACCGTCCTGCTCACGGGCGCGACCGGATTCCTCGGCCGCTACCTGGCGCTCGACTGGCTGGAGCGGATGTCTCTGGTCGGCGGGACGGTGATCTGCCTGGTGCGCGCGAAGGACGACGCCGCCGCCCGGCAGCGCCTGGACCAGACGTTCGACAGCGGTGACCCCGAGCTGCTGCGGCACTACCGCCACCTGGCGGCCGACCATCTCGAGGTGATCGCCGGTGACAAGGGTGAAGCGAATCTCGGTCTTTCCGAGGAGGTTTGGCACCGACTCGCCGAATCCGTGGACCTGATCGTCGATCCCGCCGCACTGGTCAATCACGTGCTGCCGTACAGCCAGCTGTTCGGCCCGAATGTGGTGGGCACCGCCGAACTGATTCGGCTCGCACTCACCGCCAGACTCAAGCCGTTCACGTACGTGTCCACGATCGGCGTGGGCGCGGGCATCGAACCGGGTCACTTCACCGAAGAAGGCGACATCCGCGCCATCAGCCCGGTACGCCGGATCGACGACAGCTACGCCAACGGTTACGGCAACAGCAAGTGGGCCGGCGAGGTGCTGCTGCGCGAGGCCCACGACCTGTGCGGCCTGCCGGTCGCGGTGTTCCGCTGCGACATGATCCTGGCCGACACCACCTACGCCGGGCAGCTCAACCTGCCCGACATGTTCACCCGCACCATCTTGAGCCTGGTGGCCACCGGCATCGCGCCCGCGTCGTTCTACGAACTGGACGCCGACGGCCGGCGCAGCCGTGCCCATTACGACGGCCTGCCGGTCGAGTTCATCGCCGAGGCCATCGACACCCTCGGCGCACAGGCGGTGAAGGAGCGTGGAGCCGGCTTCGAGACCTACCACGTGATGAATCCCTACGACGACGGCCTCGGGCTCGACGAGTTCGTCGATTGGCTGGTCGAGGCCGGTTATCCGATCAGCCGCGTCGACGACTACCGCACCTGGTTCGACCGGTTCGAGACAGCCATGCGGGGGCTGCCCCAGCAACAGCGTCAGTATTCGCTCCTGCCGCTGCTGCACAACTATCAGCAGCCGGAGAAGCCGATGCGTGGGTCCCTCGCGCCGACCGAACGGTTCCGCACCGCGGTGCAGGAGGCGAAAATCGGCGCGGACAAGGACATTCCACATGTCACGGCGCCGGTGATCGTCAAGTACGTCACCGATCTGGAGCTGCTTGGCTTGTTGTGACGGAATCGGCAGATGCCGGACGCTGACACATTGGCGATGTCCAGCAAACCGGTCGTTGACTAGGTAACATCCCGTACCAACGCCGACGCGCGAGCAGTTGCGCGGCGAACCGTACGGGGGCGCGAGTAGTGGGCCGGATTCGCCAGTGGTGGGGGCAACCCGACAACTTCCACTGGCTCTCCGAATATCTCGGTGCGCGTCAATTGCAGCGGTTCACCCGGTTCATGATGGGCACCATCGTGGCGGCACTCGGCGCGGCGCCGCTGCTGCTGCTGTGGAGTCCGGCGGGCCCGCAGTCCCCGGTCGGCCGCGCGGTCGGCGTGCTCGTGGCGGTGTGCTGCGCGGCGATGGCGGCGATGTGGTTCACCCGGTGGCCGACGCACCAGCAGTCGACCACTTTCGCCGTGACGTCCAACGTGTGCATCGCCGCCGCCTCCCTGGTGGAAGTCAGGCCCGAGACCGCACTGCACGGTTCGATGGCGTTCGCCGCCCTCGCCGGGTACGTCGCGTTCTTCCACTCTGTGCGGTACCTGACGCTGACCCTGTGCACGGCCGCGGGCACCGCACTGGTCGCCGCGTGGCAGATCGCCGCATCCGGCGACGTTGCGATGGCGGCCGCCAAGCTGCTGGTGGTGATCGTCGGTGTGCTGGCCGTGCCGTTCTCGGGTCAGGTACTCGTCCACCTGCTCAGCGCCGACGCGCTGAATGCGAACACCGACCCCTTGACCGGACTGCGTAACCGACGCGGTTTCTACCGCGGCGCCCGGGAACTCATCGCCGCCTCGACCGGCGATCCGCCACCGTGCTTCACCGTCGTGATGGTCGATCTGGACGGCTTCAAGAAGGTCAACGACACCCAGGGACACGCGATCGGCGACCGGATACTGATCGCCGTCGGCGAGAGCCTGCGCCGGGCCAGTCCCGCCGGTTCGGTGGTCGCCCGCGTCGGCGGCGAGGAGTTCCTCGTCGCGGAGACGACGCCCGCGAGCGAGGCCCAGGTGACCGCCGAGCGACTGCGCCGGGCGGTCGCCACCAACCCGTGGGGCGTCACCGCGAGTCTCGGTGTCGCCAGCGTGACGCTGCTCAGCATCGACGGCGACACCACCAGGCGGATGGTCGGCCATCTCGTCGACTCCGCCGACGCGGCCATGTACGAGGCGAAACGGGCCGGCGGCAACCGGATCCGGCACAGCGGGGCGGCCGTCTTCCGCACCTGAGATCAGGCGCCGACGCCCTCCACCGGGACCACCGTGGCGCGGACGGCGAGAGACATTGTGCCGCTGCCCATCTGGCGCACCTCCTACTCGAACAGGTCGGGCTGTCCCAGCGCGGTGGCCCGGCTGGGCGGTTGCATGCCGAGGTGGGTCCAGGCCTGCGCGGTGGCCACCCGGCCCCGCGGCGTGCGGGCCACCATGCCGGCGCGCACCAGGAACGGCTCGCACACCTCCTCGACGGTGGTGGCCTCCTCCCCCACCGCGACCGCCAGCGTGGAGACGCCGACCGGTCCGCCGCCGAAGCTGCGGGTCAGCGCCGACAGCACGGCCCGGTCCAGCCGGTCGAGGCCCAGTTCGTCGACGTCGTAGACCGCGAGCGCGGCCTTCGCGATGTCACGCGTGATCACGCCGTCGGCCCGCACCTCGGCGTAGTCGCGGACCCGGCGCAGCAACCGGTTGGCGATCCGCGGCGTTCCGCGTGAGCGCCGCGCGATCTCGGTGCCCGCCTCGCCGCCCAGCACGATGCCGAGGATGCCCGCCGAACGGGCCAGCACGCGTTCGAGTTCGGCCGGCTCGTAGAAGTCCATGTGCGCGGTGAACCCGAACCGGTCGCGCAGCGGACCGGTCAGCGCCCCCGACCGGGTGGTGGCGCCGACGAGGGTGAACGGCGCCACCTCGAGCGGAATCGACGTGGCACCGGGACCCTTGCCGACGACCACGTCGACGCGGAAGTCCTCCATCGCCAGGTACAGCATCTCCTCGGCCGGCCGGGCGATGCGGTGGATCTCATCGATGAACAGCACGTCACCCTCGACGAGGTTGGACAGCATTGCGGCCAGATCCCCGGCGCGCTCCAGCGCCGGACCGGACGTCAGCCGCAGCGACGCGCCCAGCTCCGCGGCGATGATCATGGCCAGCGACGTCTTGCCCAGCCCGGGCGGACCGGACAGCAGGATGTGATCCGGTGTGCCGCCGCGGTTCTTGGCACCCTCGAGGACGAGCTGCAGCTGTTCGCGTACCCGGGGCTGGCCGATGAATTCGCGCAGCGAGCGCGGCCGCAGGCTGGCGTCGACGTCACCCTCGCCGACGGTCAGCGCCGCGGAAACGTCGCGCTCGTCGGGCGCCTCGGCGGACTCGGAGTCCTCCGGGCTGTTCGCGAATCGGCCCATCGCTACTTCTTACCCAGCATCGACAGCGCGGCGCGCAGCGCGGCGGACGTGCTCGCGCCCGGATCGTCGGCGAGCACCTTGTCGGTGGCCTCCTCGGCCTGCTTGGCGGCGAACCCGAGACCGATGAGGGCCTCGACGACCGGCGCGCGCACCGCGTGGCCGCCGACCGTCGATCCACCCGCGGACGGGCCGACCGGTCCGATCTTGTCGCGCAGTTCGAGCACTAGGCGCTCGGCGCCCCGCTTGCCGATGCCGGGCACCCGGGTGAGCGCGGTGACGTCACCGTCGGCCAGTGCCTGCCGGAGCGCCTGTGCATCGTGCACGGCAAGGGTGGCGAGCGCGATCTTCGGACCGACGCCGGACACGCCGAGCAGGGTGAGGAACAGGTCGCGGGCCTCGGAGTCGCCGAAGCCGTACAGGGTCATGGAGTCCTCGCGCACGATCATCGCGGTGATGAGGCGGGTCTCGGCGCCGCGGCGCAGCGCGGCGAGTGTCGACGGGGTGGCCATCACCTTGTAGCCGACACCCGCGGCCTCGACGACGGCGTGGTCGAGCGCGATGTCGATCACCTCGCCGCGCACCGACGCGATCACGTCGCGCTCCGCGACGGCGCCGGGGACGAACCCTTCTTCGCCTTGGCCTTGGCCTTGAGCGTGGCCCGGTATCTGCGCTGTTGTTCGGCGGCCTGGGCCTCGGCGGCGGCCATCCGCGCGATCATCGGCGCGCGCCAGCAGTGACAGATCGCCAGCGCCAATGCGTCGGCCGCGTCCGCGGGAGTCGGCTTGGTCTGCAGCGCAAGGATTCTGGTGACCATCGCGGTGACCTGCGCCTTGTCCGCCCGGCCGTTGCCGGTGACGGCGGCCTTGACCTCGCTGGGTGTGTGGAAGTGCACGTCGATGCTGCGCCGCGCCGCGGCGAGGGCGATGACGCCGCCCGCCTGCGCGGTGCCCATCGCCGTGTTGGCGTTCTGGTTGGCGAACACCCGCTCGATCGCGACGACGTCGGGCACGTGGGTGTCCATCCAGTGGTCCACGGTGTTGCTGATTGTCAGCAGCCGCTCGGCCAGCGGTGCGTCGGAGGGGGTGCGGACGACGTCGACGTCGAGCGCGATGACCTGGCGGCCGGTGCCGCCCTCGACCACGGAGAGCCCGCAGCGGGTCAACCCCGGGTCGACTCCCATCACGCGCACGCCAGCCCCTTCCCGAACAGCTGTTCGACACCCTAGCGCGCCGCGGCTGCCGGGCCGGGCGGCGACACGCTGGTGTCGCGGCCCCCCGATCAGAGCGTGAAGTGCCCGGACCGGCTGCCCTGGCCGATCTCCAGCGCAAGGTCGTTGAGCCGGCGCCCGGAGGCGGACCAGCCGCGCACCAGTTCGTCGCCGACCTCGGCGTGGGCCCGCTCGATGACGATCCGCCACCGCTGCAGGCCGAGGAATTTCGTCGCCAGCCAGAACGGCCACACCAGCAGGAAGGGCGCGGCGATCAGCAGCGCGAACCAGCCGAAGAAGTCGATGTCGGCCCAGTCCCCCATGTCGCCGAACGGCCACCACTTGCGCTTGAGGTTCCACTGGACACCGTTGGGATCCGTCACGACTACCGCCACGCGGCAATTGTGCTGCCAGTGAGCGAATTCCGGGTGATATCCACGCAGCCGCCCGTCGTGCGATGTGACGTCACGCGCGACCGCCGCTACCGTCGCGGGAGACCTGACCTCGATCCGTGGAGCTGATTTCACCCCCATGCCCGACGAGAACGAACTCGAGTCCGCCACCAATCTCGCCGTCACCCTGGCCTGGGCGTGCGGCGCCGTGGTCGCCGCGTACCTGGTGGGAATCATCCTCACCTGGGGGTTACGGCGCGTCGGCCGGCGCAGCGAAGTGCTGTGCGACGTCGCGACACTCACCCGCCGGCCGCTGCGGGCGACGCTGATCGTGTTCGCGGCGTCGGTCGCGGTGCAGCGCACCTCCGACGACGCCGACCCGTGGCGCGGCTGGGTGGACCACACGATGCTGATCGTGAACATCGCCACCTTCACATGGCTGCTGACCAGCCTGGTGATGGTGGCCGAGCGACGGATGATCGCGCGCTACGGCGGCGGCGCGGAGGGCGAGGTGACCGACGCCGACCGGATCTGGCGCCGGATCCGCACCCAGGTGACGGTGCTGCGCCGGCTCGCGATCGCCGTGGTCGTCGTGCTCGGCCTTGCCGCGATCCTGATGACGTTCCCGTCGTTCTCCGACATCGGCACCACCCTGTTCGCCTCAGCCGGTGTGCTGTCGGTGGTCGCCGGCCTGGCCGCGCAGACCTCGCTGGGCGCCGTGTTCGCCGGGATGCAGATCGCGTTCTCGGGCGCGATCCGGGTCGGCGACGTCGTCGAGCTCGAAGAGGGCCGGTGGTGGGGCCGGATCGAGGAGATCACGCTGACCTACGTCGTGGTGCGGCTGTGGGACGAACGCCGGCTGGTGCTGCCGTGCACCTACTTCACCACCACCCCGTTCGAGAACTGGACGCGCAACGCCACCGAGATCATGGGCACCGTCGAGTTCGACGTCGACTTCTCCGTCCCGTTCGCCGACATGCGCGCCGAACTGGACCGGCTACTGGCCGCCAATGACCAGTGGGACGGCCGCCGCGGCGTGCTGCAGGTGACCGACGCCGTCGGCGGAGTGGTGCGGGTGCGGATGATGGTGAGCGCGCCGAACGCGGGTGCGCTGTTCGACCTGCGGTGCGCGGTGCGCGAGGGCATGGTCGACTGGGTGCAACGCACCCCGCATGCCGTCGTCCCGGCCCACCGGATCAAACCCGCTCCGGCTGAGCCCGACCGGCCCGCCCGCCGCGACACCGACACCGAGACCCACCGCGTGGCGTCCAGCCTGTTCTCGGGCAGCCCCGAGGCGGAGCGACGGGGCAGGGCGTTCGACGACACCGTCGACTACGAGGACGAGTTCGCCACCACCAACGGACGCGCCTGACGCACCGGGTGTTTCGCCGACGTCGGGGCGAACCCCAGATCTACGATGCGCTCATGGCGTTCACCGGCCCGGCCCAAGACCGGCAGTCCATCCGCGAGCGGCTCGAGCTCTACAGCGACGCCGTCGTCAGGCAGGACCTCGGGGCGTATCTGGCGTGCTGGGCCGAGGACGGGCGGCGCACCGGCGCAGGCGGTGAGTGCCAGGGGGTCGACGAACTGCGCACCCACTGGGGCGAGGTGTTCGGCGCCGTCGAGAAGATGGCGTTCTTCATCCAGATCGCGTCCATCGAGATCGACGGCGACCGGGCGCGCGCGCGGTCCAACAACCTCGAGATCATGCAGTTCCGCGACGGCAACGCGATGCGACTGGTCGGCGAGTACACCGACGAACTGCGCCGCGACGCCGGCGACTGGGTGTTCACCCACCGCGACTACCAGGTGCAGCTGACGTTCTAGCCGCCCGGGACTACTCCTCGATTTGGGCGAGGATCTCGTCGGGGATGTCGGCGTTGGTGTAGACGTCCTGCACGTCGTCGCTGTCCTCGAGCGCGTCGACGAGTTTCATGATCTTGCGTGCGCCCTCGGCGTCCAGCGGCACCGTCACCGACGGCTGGAATCCGGCCTCCGCGGAGTCGTAGTCGATACCGGCCTCCTGCAGGGCGGTGCGCACCGCGACCAGATCGGTCGGCTCGGAGAGGATCTCGAAGCTGTCGCCCAGGTCGGTGACGTCCTCGGCGCCCGCGTCGAGCACCGCGGCGAGCACGTCGTCCTCGGCGAGGCCGTTCTTCTCGAGCGTGATGACGCCCTTGCGGGAGAACAGGTAGGACACCGAACCGGGGTCGGCCATGTTGCCGCCGTTGCGGGTCATCGCGACGCGCACCTCGCCGGCGGCCCGATTGCGGTTGTCGGTGAGGCACTCGACCAGCACCGCCACCCCGTTGGGGCCGTAGCCCTCGTAGGTGATGGTCTGCCAGTCGGCGCCGCCGGCCTCTTCACCTGCGCCGCGCTTGCGGGCGCGCTCGATGTTGTCGTTGGGCACCGAGTTCTTCTTCGCCTTCTGGATGGCGTCGTAGAGCGTCGGGTTACCGGCCGGGTCGCCACCGCCGACGCGGGCGGCCACCTCCACGTTCTTGATCAGCTTGGCGAAGTTCTTGCCGCGCCGGGCATCGATGATCGCCTTCTTGTGCTTCGTGGTGGCCCACTTGGAATGGCCGCTCATCGGGGACTACCTCGCTCTGGTCGGTGCTCTGCTCGATCGGTGGCAACCCGACGATTCTACGTGCCGCGATGCCGGCGGTGAGCGGGCAACGCGCGACGAGGACCGCCCAGGATCAGCGCACCGCCTCGAGCGGGGTCAGGGCGGGCGACGCGGTAGCCGGCCCCGGCCGGCCCAACTCCGCCTCTGTTACATCCGCCACAGCACTACTGCGGTGAACTTACTCCGGAGTAAGATCCCGGTCATGTCGTTCTCCCTCGAACTGTCCCCCGACCTCGTCCACATCCGGGACTGGGTCCACGAGTTCGCCGCCGACGTCATCCGCCCCGCCGCCGCCGAGTGGGACGAACGCGAGGAGACGCCGTGGCCGATCATTCAGGAGGCGGCCAAGGTCGGCATCTACTCGATGGAGTTCTTCGCCGAGCAGGCAGGCGAGCCGTCGGGGCTCGGCATGCTGATCGCGTTCGAGGAGATGTTCTGGGGTGATGCCGGCATCGCATTGTCGATCCTGGGCACCGGTCTGGCCGCCGCGTCGCTGGCGGCCAACGGCACCCCCGAGCAGCTCGGCGAGTGGCTGCCGCAGATGTTCGGCACCGTCGACGACCCGAAGGTCGCGTCGTTCTGCTCGTCGGAGCCCGGCGCCGGATCCGACGTCGGCGCCATCCTGACCAAGGCCCGCTACGACGAGGCCACCGACGAGTGGGTCCTCAACGGCACCAAGACGTGGGCCACCAACGGTGGCATCGCGAACGTGCACATCGTCGTGGCGTCGGTGCACCCGGACCTGGGCACCCGCGGCCAGGCGACATTCATCATCCCGCCCGACACACCGGGTTTCACGCAGGGCCAGAAGTTCCTCAAGCACGGCATCCGGGCGTCGCACACCGCCGAGGTGGTGCTCGAGGACGTCCGCATCCCGGGAAGCCTCATCGTCGGCGGCAAGGAGAAGTTCGACGAGCGCATCGCCCGCGTCCGCGAAGGCAAGAGCTCGAAGAGCCAGGCGGCGATGGCCACCTTCGAACGCACCCGGCCCACCGTCGGCGCAATGGCCGTCGGGGTGGCCCAGGCCGCCTACGAGTACGCCCTCGACTACGCCAAGCAGCGCGAACAGTTCGGCCGCAAGATCGGCGAGTTCCAGGCGATCGCCTTCAAGCTCGCCGACATGAAGGCCCGAATCGACGCGGCGCGCCTGCTGGTCTACCGCGCCGGGTGGATGGCACGCAACGGCAAGACGTTCGACAACGCCGAGGGGTCGATGGCCAAGCTGGTCGCCAGCGAGACCGCGGTCTACGTCACCGACGAGGCGATCCAGATCCTCGGCGGCAACGGCTACACCCGCGACTACCCGGTGGAGCGCATGCACCGCGACGCCAAGATCTTCACGATCTTCGAGGGCACCAGCGAGATCCAGCGGCTGGTGATCGGGCGGGCCGTCACCGGTCTGCCGATCCGCTGACCCCGGACCGGCGCCGCTGGCGGCACGGTTTGCTAGACGGAACATCGCTGTCACAGACCGGAAACAAAGTCGCCCTAATTTTGCCGAATGACCCAAGAGCTCAGCGACGAGGTGCGGCGCAACGAGGCGGTCGAGGCCGACCTCGACACCATGACCGCCACCAAGGAGACGCTGGAGGACTACACGCTGCGCTTCGCGCCGCGCAGCTACCGCAAGTGGTCCACCCGAGTGGTCGGCATCTCGGCCCTCGGCGGCATCGCCTACCTCGCGGACTTCGCGATCGGCGCCAACATCGGCATCGCCTACGGAACCACCAACGCGCTCTGGGGAATCCTGATCTTCGCGGTCGTCGTCATGGTGACCGGTTTCCCGGTGGCGTACTACGCGGCGCGCTACAACATCGACCTCGACCTGATCACCCGCGGCAGCGGATTCGGCTACTACGGCTCGGTGGTCACCAACGTCATCTTCGCGACGTTCACCTTCATCTTCTTCGCACTCGAGGGCTCGATCATGGCCCAGGGTCTCGAACTCGGTCTCGGCATCCCGCTGTGGGCCGGTTATGCGCTGTCCACCGTCATCATCTTCCCGCTGGTGATCTACGGCATGAAAGTGCTCTCGACACTTCAAGTCTGGACCACCCCGCTGTGGCTGGTGCTGATGGTCGCGCCGTTCGTCTACCTGGTGGTCAGCCATCCCGAATCGGTCGGCGACTTCTTCGCCTACCAGGGTGAGAGCGGCACCGGCGGCTTCGATCTCGGGATGACCCTGCTGGCCGCAGGGGTGTGTCTGTCCCTGATCGTGCAGATCGCCGAGCAGATCGACTACCTGCGGTTCATGCCTCCCCGCACGCCGGAGAACAGCCGCAGCTGGTGGACGTGGATGTTCCTCGCCGGACCGGGTTGGGTGATCTTCGGCGCCATCAAGCAGGTCGTCGGCCTGTTCCTGGCGGTGTACCTGATCGCCAACGTCTTCGACGGCGCCGTGGCGAACGCGAACGAGCCGGTGCACCAGTTCCTGGAGATCTACCGGAACTTCCTGCCGCCGTGGCTGGCCATGACCCTCGCGGTGATCCTGGTGGTGATCAGCCAGGTGAAGATCAACGTGACCAACGCATACTCCGGTTCGCTGGCGTGGACCAACTCGTTCACCCGCGTCACCAAGCACTACCCGGGCCGGCTGGTGTTCCTGGCGTTCAACCTGGTGATCGCGCTGATCCTGATGGAAGCCAACATGTTCGCGTTCCTGAACTCGATCCTCGGGTTCTACGCCAACTGCGGAATCGCCTGGGTCGTGGTGGTGGCGTCGGACATCGTGTTCAACAAGTACCTGCTGAAGCTCTCGCCGCTGCAGCCCGAGTTCCGCCGCGGCATGCTGTACGCGGTCAACCCGGTCGGCTTCGTCTCACTGTTCGTCGCGGCCGGGGTGTCGCTGCTGACGTTCTTCGGCGTGCTCGGCGAGGCGATCCGGCCGTACTCACCGCTGGTGGCCATGGTGCTCGGACTGGTGCTGCCGCCGGTCCTCGCCGTCGCGACCAAAGGAAAGTACTACCTGCGGCGCACCGACGACGGCATCGACCTGCCGATGTACGACGAGCTGGGCAACCCGTCCGGCGAGCATCTCAAATGCCATGTCTGCCATCACGATTACGAGCGGCCGGACATGATGAAGTGCGCGACGCACGACGCCTTCGTCTGCTCGCTGTGCCTGTCCACCGACAAGGTCGCCGACCACGTCCTGCCCGCTTCTTGAGTGATTTCGGCGCGCTTTCGATCGGTCAGCGATCGAAAGCGCGCCGAGACCGCGTCTTAGAGGGAGTCGACGAAGAGCTTGTGCACGCGGCGGTCGCCGGTGATCTCCGGATGGAACGCCGTCGCCAGCACCGGACCCTGCCGCACCGCCACCGGATGGCCGGCCGCCGTGGCGAGGATCTCGACGTCGGGTCCGACCCGTTCCACCCAGGGCGCCCGGATGAACACCGCGTGCACCGACCCGTCGAGGCCGGTGAAGTCGATGTCGCCCTCGAACGAGTCGACCTGACGTCCGAAGGCGTTGCGCCGCACCGTGATGTCGATCGCCTTCAGCGGATCGGCCTGCCTGCCCGCCGCACCCGCGTCGAGGATCTCGGTGGCCAGCAGGATCATCCCCGCACACGAGCCGTAGGCCGGCATGCCGTCGGCGAGGCGGGCGCGCAGCGGATCGAGCAGGTCGAGTTCGCGCAGCAGCAGACTCATGGTGGTGGACTCCCCGCCGGGGATCACCAGCGCGTCGACCGCCTCGAGTTCGCCGCGCCGCCGCACCGTCACCGCCTCGGCGCCGGCTTCGTGCAACGCCGCCAGATGCTCGCGGGTGTCGCCCTGCAGTGCGAGCACCCCGATCCGGGCGCTCACTCCCCCGCCGGCGAATAGTCGCGCTTGAAGCGGGTCAACCCCTCCTGCATCACCGCCGCGACCATCTCGCCGTAGCGGTTGAACAGCTTGCCCTGCGTCAGCGCACGACCGCCGCACGCCGACGGCGACGACTGGTCGTAGAGCAGCCACTCGTCGGCGCGGAACGGCCGCATGAACCACATCGCATGGTCCAGCGAGGCGATCATCAGGTGCTTGCGCTCGTCCGGGTGGTTCACCTGCGCCGATCCCAGCAGCGTGAGATCGCTCAGGTAGGCCAGCGCGCAGATGTGCAGTACCGGGTCGTCGGGCAGCGGGTCGCGGTGCCGGAACCAGACCTGTTGCTGCGAAGCCTTACCCGGCAGCAGCGGCACCTGATCGCGCGGCACGATGCGCACGTCCCACTCGTCGAACTGCCGGAAGCCTGCGTCGTCGAAGACCTTGCTGGCCGACTTGAAATCCGGGATGTCGTCGGGCGGCGGCGCGGCGGGCATGGCGTCCTGGTGTTCGATGCCGCTCTGATCGGTCTGGAACGACGCCGACATCGAGAAGATCGTCTCGCCGTGCTGGATCGCGGTCACCCGCCGGGTGCAGAACGACCCGCCGTCGCGGAGGCGCTCGACCGAGTACACCGAGGGCGCCCGCGCGTCACCGCCGCGCAGGAAGTATCCGTGCAGCGAGTGCACCTGGAACCTGGGGTCGACGGTCCGCACGGCGGAGACCAGCGACTGGCCGGCGACATGTCCGCCGAATGTGCGCTGCAGGAATCCCGACTCGGGACTGAACACCCCGCCGCGGTAGATGTTGACCTCGATCTGCTCGAGGTCGAGGATCTCCTCGATCGCCACTTGTGCGCTCTACCAGCCGCGTTCGGCCAGCCGGTGCGGCTGCGCGATGTCCTCGACGTTGATGCCGACCATGGCCTCGCCCAGCCCGCGCGACACCTTCGCCAGCACGTCGGGGTCGTCGTAGAACGTGGTGGCCTTGACGATCGCGGCCGCGCGCTCGGCCGGGTTGCCCGACTTGAAGATGCCCGATCCGACGAACACGCCCTCGGCGCCGAGCTGCATCATCATCGCCGCGTCGGCCGGGGTCGCGATGCCGCCCGCGGTGAACAGCGTGACCGGCAGCTTGCCCGCCCGCGCCACCTCGGCGACCAGTTCGTAGGGTGCCTGCAGTTCCTTGGCGGCCACGAACAGCTCGTCCTCCGACAGCGACGTCAGCCGGCGGATCTCGCCGCCGATCTTGCGCATGTGGGTGGTGGCGTTGGAGACGTCGCCGGTGCCGGCCTCGCCCTTGGAGCGGATCATCGCTGCGCCCTCGGTCAGCCGCCGCAGCGCCTCGCCGAGATTGGTGGCGCCGCAGACGAACGGCACGGTGAACTTCCACTTGTCGATGTGGTTGGTGTAGTCGGCCGGGGTGAGCACTTCGGACTCGTCGATGTAGTCGACGCCCAGGCTCTGCAGGATCTGCGCCTCGACGAAGTGGCCGATCCGGGCCTTGGCCATCACCGGAATGGTGACGGCGTCGATGATGCCCTCGATCATGTCGGGGTCGCTCATCCGGGAGACGCCGCCCTGGGCGCGGATGTCGGCGGGCACCCGCTCGAGCGCCATCACCGCGACCGCACCGGCGGCCTCGGCGATACGCGCCTGCTCGGGGGTGACCACATCCATGATCACGCCGCCCTTGAGCATCTCGGCCATGCCGCGTTTGACCCGGGCGGTACCCGTCTGCGCGGATCCGTTGGTCGACCCGTTAGGTGCGGTTTCCATCGTCATCTCCTCCAAGCGCTACTGATCCAGTCTAAACGAGCTGCCAAATCGATTAGATCCGCAGTTCAGCGGATCGATTGCAACTCGCGGTGGCCGGACCCGTCCGCCAGTTCGTTCGCCTCCGCCAGCAGCTCGCCGAGCTGCCGCGGATACACCGCCTCGCCGGCGGCGACCAGTTCTCCGATCATTGTCGCATCGCACCAGCGGTGGCCGTGAATGTAGCGGCGCTCGAGCTCCGTCCGGCCTGCCGCCGACACCTCGAACCGCCGAGTGCGGTGCACGAAGAACAACTCGATGCTGCGCACCACCGAACCGTTGAAATCGATGGTCGCCTCCCGGTGCCACACCGGCCCGATCAGCTGCGACCGGTCGATGCGCAGTCCCGTCTCCTCGAACACCTCCCGCGCCGCGGCGTCGGGAAGTTCCTCACCCGGCTGCACCGCGCCACCGATGGTGAACCACCACCGGGGCGGGTCGGTGTCGACCGAAGCGGGATCGGAGCCGCAGAACAGCAGCACCGCGCCCGACTCGTCGAGCAGCACCACGCGCGCCGACGTGCGGCGGCTGACCGGCCCAGGATCGTCGTCCGACGCCTCCGCGCGTTCGGCGATCTCGAAGTACGTCGGCAGCGCCGCCGTGCCGCCGAGCCGCAGCAGGCGCACCGCGGCCCGCTCCCGCAGCGCCAGCGTGTCGCGCACCGCGTCGTTGTGGAACCGCCGCGCCAGCAGCACCCGGGCCTCGGCGTCGGCCAGCTCGGCGAGCAGCGGGACGGGCACCGCCGCCGGGTCGACCATCGCCAGCGCCGAGGACAGATCATTCTCGGCGGCCTCCCGCGCCGACCGCGGCGCCCGCTCGGCCGCGTCGGCCAGCGCGGCCAGCCGCTTGCCCTGCGGCGCGCCGCCGTAGGCGTCCACCGCCACCGCGCGGGCCACCACCGCCCGCCGCCCCAGCGCCGCGTCCAGCGCCTGCCAGCTCAGGTCGTAACGCACGTGCAGGCGGTCCAGCCGGTTGGCGCTGCGGAAGGCCCAGCCGCCCACCAGCACGAGCGTCACGAACAGGAGTGTGACTAGGGTGATCAGCAGCCAGCCGGTCACGTCTTACCCCGGGACAGTTCGCTTTCGCCTGCCACCCGCACCTTGCGCCCCGACCCGGCCACCGTCTCGTAAACCCGCAGGATCTGGCGCGCCACCACCGACCAGTCGTAGCGGCGGACGGCGTCGGCGGCGGCGTCCACGTAGCGGCGCCGGACGTCGTCGTCGGCGAGCACTTCGATCAGCCCGGCGGCCAGCGCGTCGGCGTCGTCGACCGTCACCAGCCGCCCGGCCGCCCCGTCGAGCAGCACCCGGCGGAACGCGTCGAGGTCGCTGGCGACCACCGCGGTGCCCGCGGCCATCGCCTCCACCAGCACGATGCCGAAGCTCTCGCCGCCGGTGTTGGGCGCGCAGTAGACGTCGGCGCTGCGCATCGCCGACGCCTTGGTCGCGTCGTCGACCTGCCCGAGGAACCGTAGATGCCCGGCGAGTTCCTTGGCGTCCTCGCGCAGCTCGTCCTCGTCGCCACGGCCGACGACCAGGACCTCGATGTCGGGGAACCGCTCGACCAGCGCGGGCAACGCCCGCAGCAGGAGCGCCATGCCCTTGCGGGGTTCGTCGAAGCGACCCAGGAACAGCACCGACCGACCGGGCCTCGAGTAGCCGTCCAGCAGCGGCGCCTCGGCGAAGGACGCGACGTCGACGCCGTTGGGAATCTCGACCGCGTCCGACCCGAGTGCCTCCATCTGCCAGCGCCGCGCCAGGTCCGATACGGCGATGCGGCCGACGATCTTCTCGTGGTACGGCCGCAGCAGTCCCTGAAAGACCGACAGCGTCAACGACTTCGTCGTCGAGGTGTGGAACGTCGCGACGATCGGCCCCTCGGCCGCCTGCAGCGCGAGCATCGACAGGCTCGGGGCGTTGGGCTCGTGCAGATGCAGCACGTCGAAGTCGCCCTGCTGCAACCACTTCTTGACCTTGCGGTGGGTGGCGGGGCCGAACCGCAGCCGCGCCACCGACCCGTTGTACGGGATCGGCACCGCCTTGCCGCCGGACACCACGTAGTCGGGCAATTCGACGTGCGGCGACGCCGGCGCCAGCACGCCGACCGTGTGACCGCCGGCGCGCATCACCTCGGCGAGCTGCAGCACGTGCGACTGGACCCCGCCCGGCACGTCGAACGAATACGGGCACACCATCCCGATCCTCACCGCGCCTCCCGCAGGCGGGCCTGGCGCTCCTCCGACAGGTCCGCCAGCCACTGCGGCTGCATCATGTGCCAGTCGGCGGGGTGGGCGGCGATGTTGTCGGCGAACCGGTCGGCCAGGGCCTGTGTGACAACGGTGACGTCGCCCGAGGACACGTCCAGGGGCGGGAACACCCGCATCCCCCAGCCGTCGTCGGTGAACCAGCAGTGCACCGGCAGCAGCGCGGCCCCGGTCGCGATCGCCAGCTTCGCCGGACCGGCGGGCAGCCGGGTCGCCTCGCCGAACAGATCGACCTGCACGCCCGTGCGGGTCAGGTCCCGTTCCGCCATCAGGCACACCACGCCGTTGTCGGAGAGCCGTTCGCGCAGAACGTCATACGGCGGTCGCTGGCCGCCGGTGTGGGTGATCACCTCGAAGCCCAGGCTCTCCCGGTAGGCGATGAACCGGTTGGCCAGCGACTCGGGCTTGAGCCGCTCGGCCACGGTGGTGAAGGGGCCGTGGTTCTGCACCAGCCACACACCGGCCATGTCCCAGTTCCCGCTGTGCGGCAGCGCCAGCACGACCCCGCGGCCGGCGTCGAGTGCCTGCCACACGTAGTCGATGTCCTGCACCTCGAGCTGGCGGCCGATCTCCTCGTGGTCCATCGTCGGCAGCCGGAACGCCTCGCGCCAGTACCGGGCGTAGGACGACAGTGACGCGTCGACCAGCGCCGCAGGCACGTCGGCGGGTGACGTGCCGATCACCCTCGCCAGGTTCTTGCGCAGCTGCTCGGGACCGCCGTCACGCGCCGCGTACCAGGCCCCGAGGTCGAAGGCGTTGCGCGCCACGAGTTCCGGCATGGCACGCACGAGCCGCCAGCCGCTGGCATAGCCGAGATCCGTCAGCCGGCCGCCGAGGCTCACCGCTCGCTCGTCTTGGGGTCCCCGCCCCGGTCGGTGTCGTCGGCGCCCTCGTTCACGTTCCCGGCGCCGGCATCGTCCTTCGTGGGTATCGGATCCATCGCACCCGGCGACAGCCGCACCGAGTGCAGCCGCTGCAGCACCGTCACCACGCTCGCGACGGCCAGCACCCACATCGCCACCTGCACCAGCCACGGCACGTGCAGGAACGGCACGCCCGACAGCCCGGTGCCGGTCAGCACGATGACCAGCCGTTCCGGCCGCTCGATGAGGCCGCCGTCGCCCTTGAGGCCGCTGGCCTCGGCGCGTGCCTTGATGTAGGAGATCACCTGTGAGGTGACCAGGCAGATCAGCGTGGCGACCACCAGTGCGGGGCTGTCCAGGCCGAACGCCGCCCACCACGCCAGACCGCAGAAAATCGCGCCGTCGGCGATGCGATCGCAGATCGCGTCGAGTGCGGCCCCGAACCGGGTGCCGCCGCCGCGTTCGCGCGCCATCGCGCCGTCGAGCATGTCGGCGAGCACGAAGAAGGCCACCGCGAAGGCGCCCCACCACAGCTGTCCGATCGGGAACAGCGTCAACGCCGCGATCACGCTGCCCGCCGTGCCCAGGATGGTGATGCTGTCGGGTGTGAGCCCGACGCGCAACGCGCCCTTGGCGATCGGGCGCGACAATTTCGTGTACGCCGCCCGCGTCATCAGATAGAAGTTGCTCAGTTCTCCGACCCCCCGGTCCGCGCCGACTGGTCCGCCCACTCGGTGGCCAGCAGTTCGCGGGTCTCCCGCAGCAGCTGCGGGATGATCTTCGACCCGCCGATGATGGTGATGAAGTTGGCGTCGCCGCCCCACCGCGGCACCACGTGCATGTGGAGGTGCTCGGCCAGCGATCCGCCCGCCGAGTGACCGAGGTTGAGCCCGACGTTGAAGCCGTGCGGACTGGACACCGCCTTGATCACCCGGATCGCCTGCTGGGTGAACGACATCAGCTCGGCGCTTTCGTCGTCGGTGAGGTCCTCGAGCTCGGAGACCCGCCGGTACGGCACCACCATCAGGTGGCCGGGGTTGTACGGGTAGAGGTTGAGCACCGCGTACACCTGGTCGCCGCGTGCCACCACCAGGCCGTCCTCGTCGGGCATGGTGGGGATGTCGGTGAACGGCTGCGACGACATCGACGAGCCGGTCCCCTTCTTCATGGGGGCCTCGGCGATGTAGCTCATTCGGTGCGGCGTCCACAGCCGTTGCAGGTGATCGGGGTCGCCGACGCCGTGGTCGACGATGGAGCGGTCGTCTTGGTGGCTCGCGTCCCGTGTCACGTCTGCGCGCCCACCTTGACGAGATCAGCTGTCGGAGCGACATTCTCGCGATCGGCGATCCACTTCACGATGGTCGCCACCGCCTCGTCGCGAGGCACTCCGTTGATCTGCGTGCGGTCGCCGAACCGGAAGCTCACCGCCCCGGCGTCGACGTCCTTGTCGCCGGCCAGCAGCATGAACGGCACCTTCTGGTTGGTGTGGTTGACGATCTTCTTGGCCATCCGGTCGTCGCTGGCGTCCACCTCGACACGTACTCCGCGGGCCCGCAGCGCGGCGGCCACCTCGTCGAGGTAGGCCACGTGCGCGTCGGCGACCGGCACGCCGACCACCTGCACCGGGGCCAGCCACGCCGGGAAGGCCCCGGCGTAGTGCTCGGTGAGGATGCCGAAGAACCGCTCGATGGAACCGAACAACGCACGGTGGATCATCACCGGGCGCTGCCGGCTGCCGTCGGCGGCGGTGTACTCGAGTTCGAAGCGCTCGGGGAAGTTGAAGTCCAGCTGGATCGTCGACATCTGCCAGCTGCGACCCAGTGCGTCGCGGGCCTGCACCGAGATCTTCGGGCCGTAGAACGCCGCGCCACCCGGATCGGGCACCAGCTCCAGCCCCGACTCCGCGGCCACCTCGGCGAGGGTGGAGGTGGCCTCGTCCCAGATCTCGTCGGAGCCGACGAATTTCTTCGGGTCCTTCGTCGACAGCTCGAGGTAGAAATCCTGCAAGCCGTAGTCGCCGAGCAGGTCGAGGATGAACTGCAGCAGCGACGCGAGCTCCCCGCGCATCTGGTCGCGGGTGCAGAAGATGTGCGCGTCGTCCATCGTCAGGCCGCGCACCCGGGTCAGGCCGTGCACGACGCCAGACTTCTCGTAGCGGTACACGGCGCCGAACTCGAACGCCCGCAACGGGAGTTCGCGGTAGGACCGCCCCCTCGCCCGGAAGATCAGGCAGTGCATCGGGCAGTTCATCGGTTTGAGGTAGTAGTCCTGGCCGGGTTTGCGCACCGTGCCGTCCTCGTTGAATTCGGCGTCGATGTGCATCGGCGGGAACATCCCGTCGGCGTACCAGTCGAGGTGCCCCGAGGTGTGGAACAGCTGGGCCTTGGTGATGTGTGGGGTGTTGACGAATTCGTAGCCCGCCTCGATGTGCTTGCGGCGGGAATAGTCCTCCAGCTCGCGCCGCACGATGCCACCCTTCGGGTGGAAAACCGGTAGGCCGGAACCGATCTCGTCGGGGAAGCTGAACAGGTCGAGTTCGGATCCGAGCCTGCGGTGGTCGCGGCGCTGGGCCTCCTCGAGCAGTTCGAGGTGCCGGTCGAGCGCCTCCTGGGACTCCCATGCCGTGCCGTAGATGCGTTGCAGGCTGGCGTTCTCCTGGTCGCCACGCCAGTAGGCGGCCGAACTGCGCGTCAGCTTGAACGCCGGGATGTACTTGGTGGTCGGGATGTGCGGGCCCCGGCACAGGTCACCCCAGATGCGTTCCTGGGTACGGGGATTGAGGTTGTCATAGGCGGTCAGCTCGTCTCCGCCGACCTCCATCACCTCGGGATCGCCGGACTTGTCGTCGACGAGTTCGAGCTTGAAGGGTTCGGCGGCGAGTTCGGCGCGCGCCTCGTCCTTGGATGCGTAGACCCGCCGGGAGAACAGCTGACCGTCCTTGACGATCTTGCGCATGCGCTTCTCCAGCGCCTCCAGGTCCTCCGGAGTGAATGCGCGCGGCACGTCGAAGTCGTAGTAGAAGCCGTCGGTGATCGGCGGGCCGATGCCCAGCTTGGCTTCGGGGAACATCTGCTGCACGGCCTGGGCGAGCACGTGGGCGGCCGAGTGCCGGATGACGCTACGACCGTCCTCGGTGTCAGCCGTCACCGGCGTGACGTCGGCGTCGGCGTCGGGCGTCCACGCCAGGTCACGCAGGCGGCCCTCGGCGTCGCGGACCACGACGACTGCGTCCGGCGCGCCGCGGCCGGGCAGTCCCGCCTCCCGGACCGCCGCCCCGGCGGTGGTCCCGGCAGGCACCCGGATCGGGGCTGCTGGGGCGGGACTGGCGGCGGCGCTCATCGCGGATTCTCCGTTGTGTCGAGGGTGGTCGGATAATTCAGGTCGCGACCATGCTATCGGGGTGCCGTCGGGGTCACACGGCACGCCCTGAACCCACTCGAAGCGCCGGATCGCCCTAGGAGCCGACCCCGATCGGGCTGTTCAGCCACGGATGGTCGATGCCGACGAGTTCTCCGCTCCAGTCGACGGCGCCGAGCAGCCACAGCGTCGCGAACACCACCAGCGCCGTGAGCAGCCCACCCAGGATCTGCACCAACGCGCCCTGGCGGTGGAACCAGTCCATCACCTTGTCGTAGCGCTCCTTGGCGTACGCCAGTAGCCGCCGCGCCCAGTCGAACTCGGTGGCCAGAATGCCGAGGCCGATGAACACGATGGCCCAGCCGGGCCCGGGGTACGGGATCGCGAGGATGCCGAGGCCGAAGACGGCCAGCCCGATCACCCCGACGGCGATGCGGTAGACGAACTCGACCCGCGGGCGCTCACGCAGCCGGTCCCGCCACCGCGCCCACCGGCGTTTGACGGCCGAGAACCGCGACTCGTCGGTGTCGGTGGTCTCGGTGTCCGTATCGGCGGCGGCTTCGTCGCGCTCCTGCGGCGTGCTCACGGCTGCCCCGGATTCAGCTTGACGAACAGCGCCTCGGCCTCGGCGAGCACGGCCTCACCGTCGAGCAGTCGGCCCGTGACGAAGATCTTGCGGCCCTCGATGCGGTCGATACCGGCTTCCACCTGCAACTTCCTCTCCACCGGGGCGATCTTGCGGTAATTCACGTGCAGCGATGCCGTGCGCTGGTAGCGGCTGCGGGTGAGCTTGTAGGCGGCGTAGCCGAGCACCGAGTCGAACAGCAGCGCCACCGCTCCCCCGTGCGCGGCGCCGTTGCGGCCCAGGTAGAAGCGGCGGAACTCGGCCTCCCCGGTGATCCGGTCGTCGTCGGTGCGCCTCAGCAGCATCGGCACCTGCAGGATGTTCCCGCGATTGGGCAGATCCATGCGCCGGCCCGACGGCGCGTGCCACTCGTCGGCGCGGTGCGGCGCCAACAGTGCCGACACCCGCTCGATGAGGTCGGCGGCCTCGCTGATCACCTCGTCGGGCGCGTCGACGCAGCGGGCGTCGTCCTGCAGGGTGCGCACGGCCTCGACGAACCTGCCGTAGTCGGGCCCGCCCCGGGTGGTGGGAACCGGCGGGTTGAAACCGCCGCCGGTCGCCGGTGTCGACGTCTGCGTGGAGTCGGTGCTCACCCCGTCACCGTATGGGTTGCGGGGTCAGCCGGCTTCGCCGGCACGGCTGAGTGTCTCGAACTCGTCGTCGGACAGCGTGATCTGCGCGGCGGCGACGTTCTCCTCCAGGTGAGCGACGCTCGAGGTGCCGGGAATCGGCAGCACCACCGGTGAGCGCTTGAGCAGCCACGCCAGGGCGAGCTGCGACGGTGTGGCGCCGTGGTCGTCCGCGATGCGCTGCAGCGGCCCGCCCGGTGCGGCCAGCGGACCCGCGGCGAGGGGAAACCACGGGATGAAGCCGATGCCCTCTTCGGTCACCTTGTCGAGCAGTGGTTCGGCGGTGCGGGTGCTGACGTTGTACATGTTCTGCACCGACACGATGGTGGCAACCTTCTGGGCGGCCTCGAGCTGGTCGACGTCGACCTCGGACAGCCCGATGTGGCGGATCTTGCCCTCCTGCTGCAGCGTGCGCAGTTCCCCGACCTGGTCCTCGGCGGGGAACTTGCTGTCAATGCGGTGCAGCTGGAACAGGTCGATGGTGTCCACGTCGAGGCGGCGCAGGCTGGTCTCGCACTGCTGACGCAGGTAGGCCGGGAAGCCGAGCGGGGTCCACTCGTCGGGTCCGGTGCGCAGCAGGCCGGCCTTGGTGGCGATGACCAGCCCGTCGGTGTAAGGGTGCAGCGCCCGGCGGATGAGGTCCTCGGAGACATAGGGGCCGTAGGAGTCGGCGGTGTCGATGAAGTCGACGCCGAGTTCGACGGCGCGGCGCAGCACACGGATGCACTCGTCCGGGTCGGCGGGCGGGCCCCATACGCCTTTGCCGGTCAATCGCATGGCGCCGAAACCGAGCCGGTTGACGGTCAGATCGCCGCCGAGGGAGAAGGTTCCGGATGCGCTTGCGACGGTTTCGTTGGCCACGACAACGACCGTACGCCGCGGGTGAGAAGGTGGCGGGGTGAAGCTCAGCGACCTCGCCGGACTGGAATTGACCTATGACGAGGTGGGCGCGACCGCCGGCCCGTTGCCCGCGGGTTACCACCACGTGGAGGAGTCGGCGGTGATCGGGCGCGGCAGGCGGCGCTTCGAGGAGGCCGGCGCGGCGGTGATGCGGTGGGGCATGCTGCGCGGGGCCGGCGTGCGGGTCGACGCGAGCTCGGAGGTCGCCGAGGTCGGGTCCGAGGTCGTGGTCGGCGTCGGGCCCGTGCGGGCGCCGTGCCGGGTGGTGTACGTGATCGACGAGACCGACCGGCGCGGATACGCCTACGGCACGCTGCCCGGCCACGCCGAGTCGGGTGAGGAGTTGTTCTCCGTGCGCTTCGACCCGGCCACCGATCAGGTGTACGCGGAGGTGCGGGCGTTCTCCCGGCACGGCACCTGGTGGAGCAGGCTGGCCGCGCCGGTGACGTCCCTGATGCAGCGCATCATCACCCGGCGCTATCTCACGGCGCTGTAGGGACCGGGGCGTCCCGTTCGGCGGCCGGGAGTTCGGCGTGCGCAGCGACGTCGAGGTGGTAAGACACGACAGCCAGCGTGAACAGCCCGATCGACAGATTGATCAGCGCGGCGAAACCTTCGGTGGCGAAATCGACGAGCGCGTTGAGGAACGTGAACAGCAGTGCGGCGTTGCGCAGCCACCGCAGCGGCCACGCCTTGTCCGTGCGCCTGCGCGCAATCATCGCGGGCAGCGCCATCGCCGAGGTGAGTGCGGCGCTGACGACCAGGATGACCGACGCGACGCTCGTCCCGTCGAGGTGCAGTGTCAGATCGTCGTCCTGATAGTCCCAGCCGCCCAGCGCGATGCCGAGCAAGCCGAGGACCAGGCTGCCGAGGGCGCCGACGACGAGCAGCCAGCCGACCACCGCTATCCACCGGGGGCTGCGGAAGAAGCCCGGGATCAGCCGCGGCGCCCACTGCTGCAGGCGGTGCATGCGGTCGCCGGCCGGGTCGGCCGAGTGCAGCAGCGACCGGACGTGACCCACGTCGGCGGGGTTCGCGCCGTCCTGCTGCGCCCGTTCCACCAGCACCAGCCCGATGCTGCGGCGGTGGTCGGCCAGGCCGCGGGCCACCCCGTCGGCGGCGATGGCGGCGGCCGAGGCCAGGCATTCGCGCCCCGAGGGCGGCCGGAAGTCCCGAAACATCCGCGCGCCGACGAGGATGAGCACCACCAGCACGTACATGATCTCGGCGGCCGGGCCGTAGAAATAGTCGTTGTCCTTGGTGACGAACTTGCCGACCTCGTCGAGGAACAACCCGAACCCGATCCCGCCCATGACGACGGCGACGATGCGGGTGCCCGCACCAAGCGTCAGCCACCCGAGCAGCAGCGCCAGCATCATCAGCGCGCCGCCCCACAGCGCATGCGCAATGTGCAGGTCACCGCCCCCGACCTGGGGGTAACCGGTCAGCTGCAGGTAGAGCCGAGTCAGCAGAATCGTGGCGATCGCAATGAGTACGAACGCCTCGGCCGCGCCCGGGCCGGTGGCGTTGCGGGTGATCGCGCCACGGGGGGTGTGACCTCGGTTCTTCATGGGTCCTCCCCGTGTTGCAGCGCGTATTGTTGAGCAACCTATCGGAGGAGACGCTTCAGGATGGTGCTGGTGAACGAGCCAACGGGGGCGGAGGGCACGCACCTCCGCATCGCCGAGATCGTGCAGGAACTGCACGGCCGGTCGGACACGGATTCGGAGACCGTGCTCGCCGAGCTCGTCGAGCACGCCGCCGTGGAAATCCCCGGTGCGCAGTACGCAGGGGTGACCGTGACCCGCGACGCCCGCCACATCGACACCCCCGCGGCCAGTCACAAGTGGCCGATGATGCTCGACGAGATTCAGCAGCGTCACCAGGAGGGGCCGTGCCTGGCCTCGGCATGGGACGAGAAGACGGTCCTGGTCAACGATCTCGAGCGTGATGACCGCTTCCCGCTCTACCGCCGGGATGCATTGGAGCAGACGCCGATTCGCGCGATCATGTCATTTCAACTGTTCATCGCCGGCGAGACGATGGGCGCGCTCAACGTCTACGCCGAGGAGCCCGGCGTCTTCGACAGCGCGACCCGCGACATCGGCCTGACCTTCGCCGCGCACTCCTCGGTGGCGTGGAACTCCGCCCGCCGCGAGGAACAGTTCAAGCGGGCGCTGGCCAGTCGAGACATCATCGGCCAGGCCAAGGGAATGGTGATGGAGCGCTACGGCGTCGACGCGGTACAGGCGTTCGCGTTGCTGCGCAAGCTGTCACAAGATGCGAACGTGCCGCTGGTGAAGATCGCCGAGGACCTGATCGAGACGGCGCGCGCGGCGCACTAGCCGCCTTCACGTGCCACCCGGTTGGCACGCGATCAAGGGTTTGCACGGCGTCCGCCCGGGGCATGCCACCCGCAGACAGGCGATGCGGAGGTTGGGTGTGTCATGAGTGTGGAATCGAAGCCGGGCGCCGACGCGTCGGTCGGCGAGTTGATGAGCCAGCTGTCGGCGCAGACGTCGCGGCTGGTGCGTGACGAGCTGAAGCTGGCACAGAAGGAGTTTCAGGAGTCTGCCAAGCACGCCGGAATCGGTGCGGGGCTGATCAGCGCAGCGGGACTGTTCGCGGTTCTCGGCCTGATGACCGTGATCGCCGCGGCGGTGGCGGCGTTGTCTCTGGTGCTCGACGTGTGGGCGGCCGCGCTGATCGTCGCGTTGGTGCTGTTCATCATCGCCGGCATCGCCGCGCTGATGAGTAAGAAGCAGGCCGAGCAGGTGACGCCCGCGGCGCCCAGAACCGCAGAAACCGTGAAGGCCGACATCCAGGAAGTGAAGGACGCGCGCAAATGACCGCACCTGAGCCCAGCCGCCCGGAACCCGGCCCCGACGCCGGCGTCGAGGACATCGAGAAGGACATCGAGGCCACCCGTCAGGAGCTCGGCGAGACGGTCGAGGCGCTGTCGGCGAAGCTCGACGTCAAGCAGCAGGCGAAGGACAAGGTCGAGGACACCAAGGCGCAGGCGAAGGCCAAGGTCGATCACGCCAAGCACGCCGCGGTCGACAAGGCGCACACCGCGCAGCACGCGTTGGCCGACAACCCGAAGAAGTCGGTGCCGGTGGCGGCGATCGTCGTGGCGGTCGCGGTGGCCGCGGGCATCATCGTCTGGCGACGACGCCACTGATCCGGGCGGCTATTGGCGGCTGACGGGGCTTTCCTCGACATCCGGTTTTATCCGGCGTGCGGCGATCACCGCGCCGATCATCAGCGCGATGCCGGTGATCACTTGGGCGTTCCCGACGACTTGGCGGAGGACAGCCTCGACACCGGCGGCGTCGGTGTCCTCCAGTAATTTATGCGGGCCGACCAGGAACACGATGGCGGCCGCTGAGAGCCATGGCCGCCAACGCCGGTGTGGTGGGGCAACGATCAGCGGAATGAGGAAGACGACGTAGGTCCAGTGGTGGGTGACCGCCATCGGTGCTGCCAGCAACGCGGCCAGCGCGACCACGGCGGTCGCCTCGACATCCATTCCAGCTCTCGTGAACCGGCGAGCCGCGAAGACGGTCGCCGTGATGATCGCGACGACACCGAACGACCACAGAACGTGTTCGGCGACGCCGGTGGCACCCAGCCGGGTGAGCAGACCGGTGAGCGCCTGGTTGCGGCTGAAGTCGTGACCGCCGGCGCGCTCGGTGTTGAAGAATTCCGTCGTCCAGAAGTACACCGACTCGTGGCGGCGGACCAGGTATCCGATCACCACCGTCGCAGCGAACGTGGCGACTGCTCGGGCCACCCCAGCGAAGTCACGCCTGAGCAGCAGTACCAACCCGAACGCCGCCGGGGTGATCTTGACGCCGGCCGCGATGCCGATTCCCATCCCGCGGAATCTGCGGGGAAGCACTCCGAGGCAGTCGGCGACCACTAGCGCCGCCAGGACGATGTTGACCTGACCGAACTCGAAGTTCGACCTGATCGGTTCCAGCACGAGCACCGGCCCAAGCGCGGCCATGGCGGCCCAGTTGGGCGACCCGACACGCAGCCGACCGAGGATCATGCGCAGGATCCACCACAGCAGGAACAGGTTGAGTGCGCTCCACACGATCTGCAGCACCGATAGGGGAACCGCCGTCATCGGCGCGAACAGGATCGCCGCGAACGGCGGATAGATGAACCGGAAACCCGATGCGCTCGGGAACTGATCGGAATACAGCGGCAGGTTGTGGACGATGGCGAAGCCCGCGTCGCGGAACACCGACAGGTCCATCAGCGGGTATGTCACCGCCTGCACCATGTACCGGACGCACATCGCGATGCTCAGGAGTGAGGCGACTACCCAGGCGGCCCGTTGCCACAGCTGTCGGCGCGAGCGACCGCCCTCCCGCACAGGGCGGCCGTCCTCCGCGACTCGAACCACCGGCGGGCTCTCCACGATGCGAGCGTTACCCCCGAATGGTCGTCGAAAAACCGGGTACAGCGAGGCCGCATCCCCGGCTACTGATCCCCGGGGGCCTGATGGTGGTCCCGGCTGGTTTCGAACCAGCGACCTTCCGCGTGTGAGGCGGACGCTCTCCCACTGAGCTACGAGACCGGGTGGGCCGGCCGGATAACGATCGGCCGAACGGTGTCGAAGATTATCACGCGCCGACTTTTCACCTGGAATCCGCTGGTCATTCAGGTCGGCGCCGAGACAGTCGCGCCGTGACGTGGCGGTGGGTGCCGGCGGCGGTCACGGTGTTCGCCGAGCTGGCGTACGGCGACTCCATCACCGCCGGGACGCTGCGCTGCGAGGCGGCCGAGGCGGGGGTGTCCTGCCGGGATTCGGAAAGCCGCCACGGATTCTCGCTGTCGCGGGAGGCGTAACGCCTGTTCTGAACCCTGCGTCGAGGGGATTTGTATAGCCAGGCTCGGGTGGACTATCGTCGTGCTTCGCGACGGGCGACGATCTCGCCCGTGGCGCGCGGATGTAGCGCAGTTGGTAGCGCATCACCTTGCCAAGGTGAGGGTCGCGGGTTCGAATCCCGTCATCCGCTCGAAGGTGCAGAAGCATCAACCCCAGCGGTGGAGTGGCCGAGTGGTGAGGCAACGGCCTGCAAAGCCGTGCACACGGGTTCGATTCCCGTCTCCACCTCCAGCAGGAACCCGGCGCGATTAGCTCAGCGGGAGAGCGCTTCCCTGACACGGAAGAGGTCACTGGTTCAATCCCAGTATCGCGCACCAGCATTAGTTCAGCGGTCGCCGTAGTTGTCGTGAAGGCGCCACCATTCATAGGGCGGACCCTGCGGCCGCCCGGGCGGCACTTCCTGCCACTCTTCCTGTCGGCCTAATGGCGTGATGTCGAGGAAAGACCACACCGGGCCGATTTCCTCGATGCCGCGTCCGTTGACGAAATAGGTCTGGAAGACCCGATCGCCGTCGCGGATGAACACGGTGAGCCCGAACATCTCCTCGACACCGAAATCCCTCGAGAAATCCTCACCCACGAGCGTGAAGAACGGTAGGTCCTCCCATCCCATCCGCGCCTTGTACGCGGTGATGCGCTCCTGCGGTGCAGCCGACACGAAGACCAGCGTCGTGTCCCGGGCTGCCAGGTGCGCCGGGTGGACCACCGTGTCGGCGAACAACGAGCACCCCGAGCAAGCCCCATCCGGCCAGTTCTCCACGTCGGGGGCATAGAAGAAGCGGTAGACGATCAGCTGGCGCCGCCCGGCGAACAAACCGAGCAGGTCCATCTCGCCGTCGGGGCCGACGAAGCGGTAGTCCCTACGTACGGGAGTCATCGGCAACCCCCGACGCTTCGCGGCGAGGGTGTCCCGCGCCTTCATCAGCGCCTTCTCTTCGGTCAGCAGCTCGTTGCGGGCCGCCTGCCATTCCTCACGCGAAACGATGTCCGGCAGCGCAATCTGATCCATCCCCACCGACGGAGACGCAATCGCGGGACCTTCGTGCTTCGCCATAGTGGCACCCGACCCCCGGCAGACAATCGATCGCTTAATCGCTCACGATTCTGACAGGTTCGGTGCAGCCGGCCGTCTTTTTTGCCACCCTGACCGGCTTGACCCAACGGCCGCAGAAATCAGGGCAGCCGGATGATGTTGAACGCCGCGGGCCGCATGGGCAGCACGCCCCGCCCGCAGTCCGCGGAGGCGACGTTCTGACCCGCGGTGAACTCCGGGTTGATGAACGTCGTCTGCTCCGCGCCGACCACCTGGCCGTTGTCACAGGTGACGGCGTCGTCCTTATACCGGGTGAACTTCCACGCATTGTTGACGAAGCGGTACTCGACGACATTGTCCGGTCCGAAATCCATTGTCAGGCAATCGCTGCCGCACGAGGTGATGGTCACGTTCTCCTTGAACGGCGCACCCGTGTACCAGTCGAAGACATACCTGCCGTTGACCGCTGGATTGGCCGAGGCCGGAGCTGCCAGCGCGGTGCCCGCCGCCGCCAATCCGGCAACGCCCACGGCCACCGCAATCGAATTGACGGCCCCGGCAAATCGCCGCGTCCCGTGTCCGCCCATGTTGTCTGCCTTCCCGCCGCACCCGGTGGCCACCGGTTCGGCGGCCTCGACCGTACGAACCTATCCCGCCGCAACGCCTCGCGCAGCAACTTCTTGCGCGGCCTGTGGAGAAACCTTCAGGCGGGCGGCGCCGCCGCGATCAGCCGCACCTCGGAGATCTCCGTACGGCTCTTGCCGTCCATCGTGCCGAGCGTCGAGATCCACACCACCACATTCGACGTCGCCGCCGCGGCAGGCACCGGGATCCGGTTGTGGCCCGGCTGCACCGGCACCGGCGGGGTCAGTTCCGTGGTGTCGGCCAGCGCGCCGGGCGCACCTGTTGTGGCCGAACGGATCTGGATCACGGTGCCGCTGCTCGCCAGATCCACGGTGACCGCGCTGAGGATCGCCGGCTGACGGAGCTTGATCGCCAGGCCGAGGCCCTCCTTGAACGTGGGGAACGGCACGGCATCTCGATACGTGTCGGTGGTCCAGGCCGTCGCCGGGTCGCGGTCGACGGCCTTGCCCGCGTCGCCGGGGTTGTCGGGCGAGCCGCCGGGGGCGAACACCGCGGCCTCGGCGATGTCGATCGGTGCGTCGGCGGCGGCCGCGCGCATGGTCGGGCTCGCCGGCGGGGCGGCCGCCTCGGTGGTCGCGTTGAGCCCGAGCCGCTCGGCGTCCAGCGCGGGCCCCGAGTCGGTGTCGAGCACATCGGTCAACGACGACACGACCGCCACCACCGCGACGATCATGATCGCGGCCGCCGCGAGAAGCGTCACCCGGACCAGCTGCCGTTTCGCGGCCTCGGCCTGCTGTTCGGGTCCGACATTGCCGAATCCCGCGTAGCCGCCCGGAACCGCCGCAGGCGGCGGAGCGCCACCGGCGTCGTCCTGGCCACCGGCAACGTCGGCGCGGGCCTGCCGCAACAGGGTCATCAACGTTGCGGCGCTGGTGATCCCGCCGTCCCGGACCAGTCCGGCGGCAGCCGCGGAGATCAGGAAGGGAATGTCGCGGTCGATGGCCGCCGGCTCCTGCGGACGACCAGCGGCGTCGACGTCGACCGCCGTCCACCCGACCGGCATCGGGTCCTGGGCCGGCCAGCGGTCGACGAGCAGGGCGTAGAAGGCGGCGCCGATTCCCCGCAGGTCTTGACGCGGTGTCGCCTCGGGCGCGGTGCCCGGAAACGCCAGCACCGCATTGCCGTCGGTGCTGATGCGCACCCGCGCCGGATGGTCGATGCTCAGCGCCAGCCCGGCCCGGTGTGCGGCCTCCGCCGCGACGGCCAGCGACTGCATCGCGCCGGCGACACCCAGCGGCGACGGGTTGGTGTCGGCGATCTGGCGCAGCGTGCCACCCGGCACCCACTCCGAGACCACCACCCCGAACCGGCCGGTGTGGAAGACCTCGCGCACCGCGGCGATACCCGGCATGTCGAGCCCGCGCTGGCGCACGGTGAGCGACAGCACCTCGTTCACGCGGTCCACCGTCAGCGACTCCTGCGGGTCCACCAGCGTCAGTGCCACCATGCGCCCCGCCGCGAAGTCGAAGGCCTGCCAGAACTGCAGATGACCGGGCGCGCCGTGGGCGGCCACCAGCCGGAACCGGCCGTCGGCGATCAGCGCACCCGCGGCGAACGGTCCCCCGTTGTCCACGACGGGTTCCACCGGACCGAGGCCCGGGATCGGACCGGTGGCCTCACCGGCGTCGACGGGTTGGTCCTCTGGCGTCTCATCGGTCCCCGACATGCCAGCTCACCTCATCCCCTCACACGCCGCACCGTTCACTGCCGCAACGGTTTACCCAACGAAACGGCACTTCACGCGGCCGACCTCAGCGTCGGCCGGCAGAACGCGACCGCATCACCGGATCGGGGCGCCGCCAGTCACTACGCAGCGTAGCGCTCGGCGGCGTACCGAACATCTCGCGGTAGGCCACGCTGAACCGCCCGGCGTGGGCGAACCCCCACCGGCCGGCGATCGCGTTGACTGTGTCGACGGCCGGGTCGGCCGCCAGCAGGTCGCGGTGCGCCCGGTCCAGACGAACCCTGCGCAGGTATTCCAGCGGTGTGACACCGAGGTGGCGGCGGAACAGGTACTGGACGGACCGCGGGGTGAGCTGCGCGGCCGTGGCGATGTCGCTCAGTCCGATATCGGTGTCCGCGTGGTCATGGATGAAGGCCACGATGCGGCGCAGGGCCGGCGGCCGGGAAGCGCCTGAGGTGAGATCGAAGTGCCTGGACATCT
This sequence comes from Mycobacterium hippophais, assembly GCF_027529605.1. Taxonomy (NCBI): domain Bacteria; kingdom Bacillati; phylum Actinomycetota; class Actinomycetes; order Mycobacteriales; family Mycobacteriaceae; genus Mycobacterium; species Mycobacterium hippophais. The sequence goes on from NZ_JAPZPY010000012.1 coordinate 39,666, forward strand.
CGAGTTCGTATACCCGATAGCAAACTCGAGAAAACACCTGACACGATCAGTGCATGACCGAACGCTTCGAAGTCCAGCGCACCATCGCAGCGGCGCCGTCCGACGTCTTCGCCGTTCTCTGCGACCCGCAGGGCCACGTCGCGATCGACGCATCGGGGATGCTCCAGGCCGCCGACGGCGATCCGGTGCGCGCCCCCGGTGACAGCTTCGTGGTGCACATGGACCGCGAGGCGCTCAACGACTTCCCGCTCGGAAAGTACGACGTCACCATAAAGATCACCGACTTCGAGGCGGACCGGCTCATCGCCTGGACGATCCTGGGCGACATCAAGCCGCCGATCGGGCATGTCTACGGATACCGGCTGGAACCGGTCGACGGCGGCACCCTCGTCACCTCGTTCTACGACTGGTCCGACATCGACCCCGTCTGGCGGGAACGCGACATCTTCCCGATCCTCCCCGAGAGTGCGCTTCGGGCCACGCTCGGCATCCTGGACCGGACCGTGCGGCGCGGCTACCCCCGCGGCTGAACCGACCGCGCGGCTCTTCGTCAACCGCGGGTTGACGACTGCCGTTCGTCAACCTAGAGTTGACGGCATGAGCGAGTCCACCAAGATCACCAACCCCGTCCGCCTCGACGACCTCATCGACGCGATCAAGAAGGCCCACGACGAACCCCTCGAGCAACTGACGGACGCGATGATCGCCGCGGACGCGCTCGGTGACATCGCCGACCACCTCATCGGTCACTTCGTCGACCAGGCGCGCCGCTCGGGCGCCTCCTGGACAGACATCGGCGCCTGCATGGGCGTGAGCAAGCAGGCGGCGCAGAAGCGGTTCGTCTCCAAGGCGGAGTCCAACCCACTCGACCCCAACGCCGGCTTCGGCCGCTTCACCCCCAGGGCCCGCAACGTCGTCGTCGGCGCCCAGAACCGGGCACACTCGGCGGGCAACGACAAAATCGAGCCCGCTCACTTGCTGCTTGCACTGTTCGACGACCCCGACGGCCTGGCCGCCAGACTGCTCACCGGACAAGGCGTGGACGGCGCGAAGGTCTCCGAAGTCATCGAGCTGCCGCCGCGCTCCGAGGGCGAACTGCCCGCGCTGATCCCGTTCGACGGCCCGGCCAAGAAGGTGCTGGAGCTGACGTTCCGGCAGGCGCTGCGACTGGGCCACAACTACGTCGGCACCGAACACATCCTGCTCGCGCTCTATGAAGCCGAGGATGAGGACGGCCACCTGCACCGACTCGGCGTCGACCGGGAGCGCTTCGAACGTGAACTCGTCACCGCGCTGGAATCGATCGTGAAGGGCTGATCTCACCGACACGGGCGCCGCGGCGTCTACATGATGTGACAGTGCGACCGTTCGAGGACGTGGTGGCCGAGCACGGCGCGACCGTGCTGCGGGTGTGCCGCGCCGTCGTGGGGCCCGTCGACGCCGAGGACGCCTGGTCGGAGACGTTCCTCTCGGCGCTGCGGGCCTACCCGCGCCTGCCGGCCGACGCGAACGTCGAGGCCTGGCTGGTGACCATCGCCCACCGTCGGGCACTCGACGTCGGCCGGGCCACCTCACGGCGAGCCGTGCCCACCGACAGCGTCCCCGAACGGCAGGCCCCCCACGCCGATCCCGCCGCGCGCGACCCCGACCTGTGGGCCGCGCTGCAGCGGCTGCCCACGAAGCAACGCCAGGCGCTGGCCTACCACCACCTGGCCGGCCTGCCCTACGCCGAGATCGCCGCCCTGCTCGGCAACTCCCCCGACGCCGCGCGACGGGCCGCCGCCGACGGCCTCAAGACACTGCGCAGGATCTACCTGGAGGACGAAACCGCATGAGCATCAACCTGTTCGACACTGCGCCCGACGAAGAGACGGCGCTGGCCCGGTTGCACGCCCGCCTCGAACGGGCCGCGGCCGACGCCGACCTGCTCGACGTCGCGTACCGCACGATCGACAGCCCCGTCGGCCCCCTGCTGCTGGCGGCCACGCCCGTCGGACTGGTCCGCGTCGCCTTCGACGTCGAGGACCACAGCGCTGTGCTGGCCACGCTCGCGGGCGCCGTCAGCCCGCGGGTGCTGCACGCCCCGGACCGCCTGGACGCCGTCGCGCGCCAACTCGACGAATACTTCGCCAAGCGCCGCACCGCGTTCGACGTCCCGGTCGACCTGCGGCTGGCGGCCGGCTTCCGGCGCAACGTGATCGAGCACCTACGCAGCATCGGCTACGGCCACCGCGCGAGCTACGCCGCCGTCGCCGCCGCCGTCGGGAGTCCTCGCGCGGTGCGCGCGGTCGGCAGCGCCTGCGCCCACAACCCGCTGCCGGTGGTGATCCCGTGCCACCGCGTGGTGCGCTCGGACGGCAGCACCGGACAGTACGTCGGCGGCGCGGCCGCGAAATCCGCGCTGCTCACCCTCGAAGCCGCGTGAGGGAATGAAACGGCGCCCGCCGCCGTAGAACCCGGCATGAACCTGCCCGACTCCGCCCGCGAGCTCATCGGTCGCGGCGCCGACGCCACTCTGGTCACCATCAACCCCGACGGCAGTCCGCAGGCCTCGCTGGTCTGGGTGGCGCTGCAGTCCACCCCCGATGGCGACGAGCTCGTCTCGGCGCACCTGTCGGAGAAGTACCGGAAGATCCGCAACATCCGGCGCGATCCACGGGTGACGCTGATCATCCTGCCGCGCTCGCACTCCGGTGGGCAGACGCCGTACCTGTCGATCACCGGCACCGCCCGCATCGTCGAGGGCGGCGGCGCCCCCGAATTGCTGACCGAACTCGCCGAGGTGATGCTCGGCCCCGGCTCGGGATTCCCGCCCGCGGGGGCACCGGCGGGCTTCCTCACCCGCATCCGCATCGACAAGGTCGGCGGACTGGGCCCCTGGACGGCCTGACGGCGGCCCAAAGGACCTGAAACACGTTTCAGTTTGTGCGATCATGCGTCCATGCGTCGCTGGCTCGTGCACCTCATCGCCGCGCTGACGGTCGTCGCGGGCTTCGTCGCCCCGACCGCCTCGGCCGCCCCGACGCCGATCGGCCGCCTCGGCGAGCCGCTGCGCGTCTCGTTCGAAGGCCTGATCGCCGACGTCACCGTCCACAGCATCGACCCGTCGCCGGTGCCACCGGGGTTCGGCTACCCGCCCCGGGCGCCGCGCTACCAGGTGTACCGCGCCCAGGTCAGCGTCCACGCGGTCCAGCTGCCGACGCCGTACGCGATGGCGATCACCTTCGCGTTCCGCGGCGTCACCCCCACCGGTGACGCGTACGAACCGCGTAACAGCGATGCGCCCGACGCCCTCGCGGCCGCGCTGACCAACGCGCCCGCCGGATCCACCGTCACCGGCGGTGTGTGGTGGGACTGCTACCGCGACCTGGTCTCCAACGTCGTGCTGATCGACAAGCTCACCGGCCAGCACCTCGCGCAGTGGAACGTCTAGACCCGGCCCTGCACGTTCGCACCCCGGCGGCAGCCGAACTCGCAGAACTCGCCGACGTCGCCGCCCGCACCTTCCCGCTGGCCTGCCCGCCCGGCGCCACCGCCGAGAACATCGCAGCGTTCGTCGACGAGCACCTCAGCGCGCAGCGCTTCGGCGACTACCTCACCGACCCGGCCCGCGACCTGGTCGTCGCCGTCCGCGACGGGCGCATCACCGGCTACGCGATGCTGATCCACGGCGTGCCCGACGACGCCGACGTGCAGCAGGCCGTCACCCTGCAGCCCGCCGTCGAACTGTCGAAGATCTACGTGCTGCCCGACAGCCACGGCGCAGGCGTGTCGGCCGCGCTGATGACCGAGGCGATCAACCGCGCCGGCCGGTCCGGCAGCGCCTGCATGTGGCTCGGCGTGAATCAGGAGAACCCACGCGCGCAACGGTTCTACGCCAAACACGGGTTCACCGTGGCGGGCACCAAGACCTTCCGGCTGGGCGCCGGCCTCGAGCAGGACTACGTGCTGGTGCGTCCGCTGTCCTCGGCCTGACCCGCCGCGGTCAGCGCCAGCAGCCGAGACGTCGCGCGCAGGTACTTCTTGCGGAAGCCGCCGGCCAGCATCTCCTCACTGAAGACGGTGTCGAGCTTGGCGCCCGACGCCACCACCGGGATCCCGGCGTCATACAGCCGGTCGGTCAGCGACACCAGCCGCAGCGCCACGCTCTGGTCGTCGAGCGGATGCACCCCGGTGAGGTACACACCGGTCACACCGTCGATCAGGGCCTGGTACCGCGACGGATGCATGGTGGCCAGGTGCCCGCACAGCGCGTCGAACCCGTCGAGCACCGCCCCGTCCGGCGCGGCGTCGGCGCGCGCGGCGACCTCCTCGTCGGTCAACGGCTCGGGCGCGGGCGGCAGGTCGCGGTGCCGGTAGTCCGGCCCCTCGATCCGCACGGTCGTGAAAATCGATGCCAGCGTGTTGATCTCGCGCAGAAAGTCCTGCGCGGCGAACCGGCCCTCACCGAGCTGCTCGGGCAGCGTGTTCGACGTGGCCGCGATCGACACGCCGCGCTCCACCAGCGCCGAGAGCAGCCGCGAGATCAGCGTGGTGTTGCCCGGGTCGTCGAGTTCGAATTCGTCGATGCACACCAGCACGTAGCCGGCCAGCAGGTCGATGCACTCGACGAAGCCGAACACCCCGGCCAGCTGGGTCAGCTCGCCGAACGTCGCGAACGCCGTCGGCGCCTCGCTGCCGGCGTCGACGCGGTAGTACGACGAGGCCAGCAGATGGGTCTTGCCGACACCGAAGCCGCCGTCGAGGTAGAGCCCCACGCCGGGCAGCACCTCGCGCTTGCCGAACAGCTTCTTCTTGCCGGCCCGCCGCGTCACCGCCTCGTCGCAGAACCGGATGCACGACTGCACGGCCGCGGCCTGCGACGGCTCGGCCGGGTCGGGCCGGTAGGTGTCGAAGGCGACGTGGGTGAACGTCGGCGGTGGGACCAGGCTCGCCACCAGCCGTTCGGGGGTGACGGTGGGCTTGCGGTCGACGAGATGGCCCACCCGATTCGGCACATCACTGGACCCGTGCATGCAGGCAGCGTAGCGACGTGCTGCAATCGTGCGTATGCCCGAGACCGTCGCTGGGACACAGTTCACAGTGCTCGACGCGGTCGAGGTGGTGGACGACGAACGCGTCGCGGACTTCTACCGCTACCCCGACGACCTCGCCCGCTGCTGGGTCCGCGGCAACATGATCACCAGCGTGGACGGCGGTGCGACCGCCGACGGCAAGTCCGGCGCGCTGGGCGGCGACGGTGACCGGGCGCTGTTCGGCATGATGCGCGAAGCGGCCGACGTGATCGTCGTCGGCGCCTCGACGGTGCGGGTGGAGAACTACTCGGGCGTGCAGCTCGGGCCCGCCGCCCGTTCGGCCCGCCAGCAGCGCGGGCAGGCCGAGGTGCCGCCCATCGCCGTGCTGACCCGCGGCGGCCGACTCGACCACGACGCCAAGCTGTTTCATCGCACCGAGGTCCGGCCCCTCATCCTCACCAGTGCCGACGCCACCCGTAGCACCCGCGACCGGCTCGGCGGCCTGGCGGAGGTCATCGACGCCTCGGGCGCCGACCCGGACTCCGTCGACGCCGCACGCGCGCTGACGCTGCTGGCCGAGCGCGGGCTGCTGCGTGTGCTCACCGAGGGCGGCCCCGGCATCCTCGGCATGTTCACCGGCGCCGACCTGCTCGACGAACTGTGCCTGACGCTCGCCCCGGTGCTCGTCGGCGGCGACGCCAAGCGCATCGTCACCGGACCTGGGCAAGTCCACACACCGATGACCCGCAGCCACGTGCTCGCCGATGGACAGGGCTACCTGTACACGCGGTACGTGCGGGGCAACTGAGCTCGCGGCGACGATCGCTACTGTGGTCACCATGCGTCGGCACCCTGCGCTGCTCACGGCCTTGAGCCTGTCGACCGTCACCCTGACGGTGCTGCTGGCCGGCTGTTCCCCCGGGCTGGGCGCCAACCCCCGATTCGCCACCGACTCCGGCGCCGGGCCGCAGGGCGAGGCGCCTCCCACCCAGCAGGCCGCGGGGCCGCCGGCCATCGAAGCACCCAAGAACGACCTGTCGTGGCGGGACTGCACCTCCCGGGTGTTCCGGGACGCCGGCGTCGACCCGCTGCCCGGGGTGACGCTCGACTGCGCCGACTACGACTCCGATCTCGACTCGATCGACGGGGCCACCGGCTCGGTGACGATCGGCGTGGTCCGCGCCAAGACCGCGCAGACCCCGTCGGACGCCGGCCCGCTCGTGCTCACCACCGGCACCGACGTCCCGTCGTCGGCCCAGCTGCCGGTGTGGTTGACGCGCACCGGCTCCGACGTGCTCAAGGGCCGGCCCATCGTCGCCGTCGACCGGCGCGGCGTCGGCATGTCCGGCGCGCTGGACTGCCGCGACACCTACGACCGCCAGGAAATGCGCGAGCAGGCCCAGTTCCAGTACGGCGACGACCCCGTCGCCAACCTCAGCGCCATCACCGTGACGGCCACCACCAGCTGCACCGACACCATCGCGCCCGGTGACTCCGCGTACGACAACGCCCACGCCGCCGAGGATCTCGAACGCCTGCGCAGCACGTGGGACGTTCCGACACTGGCGATCCTCGGCATCGGCAACGGCTCCCAGGTGGCGCTGGCGTACGCCGGTTCGCACCCCAACAAGGTGGCCCGGCTGCTGCTCGACTCCCCGCTGCCGCTGGCGGTGGGCGCCGAGGCCGCCGCAGAACAACGCGTCAAGGGCGAACAGGCCGCGCTCGACGCGTTCGCCGCCCAGTGCGCCGCGACCGCCTGCCCCCTCGGCCCGGACCCGAAGGCCGCGGTCGACGGCTTGCTGGCCGACGCGCGGGCAGGCGACGGACCCGGCGGGGCGTCGGTGTCCGCGGTCGCCGAGGCCATCTCCACCGCGCTGGCCTTCCCCACCGGCGACCGCGTCGCCAGCACCAACGAACTCGCGGCCACGCTGGCCGCAGCCCGCGGCGGCGACGACAGCGGCCTGCGCGACCTGATCACGCGGGCCGAGGATCTGCGCCAGACCGACGGCCAGTTCGTCAACTCATGCAGCGACGCCCTCAACCGGCCGACGCCCGACCGGGTCCGCGAACTCGTGGTGGCGTGGGGCAAGCTCTACCCGCAGTTCGGCTCCGTCGGCGCGCTCGACCTGGTCACCTGCCTCAACTGGCCGAGCGGATCGGCGCCCGAGGAGCCCAAGGACCTCAAGGTGCCGGTGCTGCTGCTCGGCGTGCAGAACGACCCGATCGTCGGCAACGAAGGCGTCGCCGCCGTCGCCGCCACGGTCATCAACGCCGGCACCAACAGCAAGCGGGTGATGTGGCAGGGCATCGGCCACGGCGCCTCGATCTACTCGCCGTGCGCGCTGGCGCCCGTCGTCGGCTACCTCGACAAGGGCACGCCGCCGGAGACCGACACGTACTGCCCGGCCTGATCCGCCGGTCCGCGGCACCGGAGCGCCGGTGTAAGTTTCCGCTCGTGCCGTTCACCGCCTCGATCCTGAACGCCTTCCGGCCCCGCACCTCGCCGCCGAGCGCCGCGACCGTGCTGCGGTCAGCGCTATGGCCACTCGCGATCATGTCGATCATCCACCGCAGCTACGTGCTGGGCACCAACGGCTACATCACCGATGACTTCGGCCCCGTCTACCGCGCAGTGGTCAACTTCAAAATGGGCTGGGACATCTACAACGAGAACTTCGGCCACGTCGACCCGCACTACCTGTACCCGCCGGGCGGCACCCTGCTGCTGGCGCCGTTCGGCTACCTGCCCGTGGACGCGGCGCGCTACTGGTACATCACCGTCAACGTCGTCGCATTCCTGATCGCCGCCTACCTTCTGCTGCGGATCTTCGACTACACGTTGTCCTCGGTGGCCGCGCCGGCGCTCCTGCTGGCCATGTTCTGCACCGAATCCGTCACCAACACCTTGGTGTTCACGAACATCAACGGCTGCATGCTGCTCGGCGGCGTGCTGTTCTTCCGATTCCTGCTCAAGGGCGGGCGCAACGCCGAACTCCTGGCGGGTGCGGCCATCGGATTGACCATAGTGGTCAAGCCATCGCTGGTACCCCTGCTGCTGATTCCCCTGCTGAACCGGCAGTTCTACACGTTCGTCACCGCCATCGGTGTCCCACTGCTGGCCAACGCGGTGGCCTGGCCGCTGGTCAGCGACCCCATGAACTTCGTGCGCAACACCGTGCCGTACTTCCTGTCCACCCGCGACTACTTCAATTCCTCGATCCTCGGCAACGGCATCTACTACGGCCTGCCGATGTGGCTGATCCTGTTGCTGCGCATCGGCTTCGGGCTCATCGCCGCGGCCAGCCTGTACCTGCTGTACCGCTACTACCGCGAGCGGGACCCGCTGTTCTGGATGCTCACGTCATCCGGGGTACTGCTGACCGCGTCGTTCCTGGTGCTGTCGCTGGGCCAGGGCTACTACTCGACGATGCTGTTCCCGTTCCTGATGACGGTGGTGCTGCGCAATTCGGTGCTGCACAACTGGCCGGCGTGGCTCGCGGTCTACGGCTTCATGACGATGGACCGCTGGCTGCTCGGGCACTGGCCGACGACCGGCCGGTTCCTGGAGTACATGAAGATCACCTACGGCTGGTCGCTGATGCTCATCGTGGTGTTCGCCGTGCTGTACTTCCGCTACCTCGACGCCAAGGACGACGGCCGCCTCGACGAGGGCATCGACCCGCCGTGGCTGAGGAAGGTCGTGCCAGGCACGCCGTCGAAACCCGAGGCGCCGGCGATCAGCTGACGATCCGCACCCGGCCGAGTACTGTCACCGGGTCGCGGTGAAGCGCATCGCCTGACCGCGGTAGCGCGGTTCCACCTCCACCGACAACCCCTCGGCCCGGCAGGCGTCACCGAGTTCGAGCGGGGTCAGCAGCCGGAAGGGTGACCGGTCGAGGCGGTGCAGCCACGTCGCCGCCGGGGTGCGCACCAGGTCGTAGCCCACGAACATGCCACCGGGACGCAGCACGCGGGCGATCTCACCCACCGCGGCCTCCCACTCGATGATGTGGTGCAGCATCAGGCAACTGACGACCGAATCGAACACGTCGTCTCCGAACGGCAGCGCGGTGGCGTCGGCGGGCACCGCCCGCGCCTCCGGGAACCGCTGCAGGCGGCGGCCGGCGGCGGCCACCATGACCGGATCGAGGTCACTGGCCGTCACCGCCGCGCCGGGCAGCGCCTGCTGCAGTGCGGCGGCGACCGCTCCGCTGCCGGAGCCGATCTCGAGGACGTCGCGGCCCAACCGGTCGACCTGCAGTGTGCCCACGATCGAATCGGTGCTGCGGCGCCACAGCGCCCCGCAGCAGAACGCCCGCTCGATCTTCGACATCACCGGCATGGGATCAGTCTCTGCCCGGCAGGGCTACTCGCGCTTGAACGGATCCGTCCTGTTCTCCGCCAGCAGCCGCGCGACCTGGCTGGGCGAGATGCCGGCGAGTTCCCGGCACACGCGGTGGGCGTGGGCGCCGTCGGCGAACCCGGCCAGATGGGCCGCATCGGTGACCGACGCTCCGCGGTCCAGGTGAGGCAGCGCGCTCAGCAGCCGCGACCACCGGGCCATCGCCGAGAAGGACACGCCGGTCTGCCTGCGGAACAGCCGCCCGAGGTAGTCCGGCGACACGGCGACCGCTCGGGCGACGGCGACGAGATCGGCCCGGTCGGGCATACCTGCCGACACCAGCTCGACGGCCCGGCTCAGCGCGGGGTGCACCGGCGAGGCGTCGGCGGGATCGATGCCCGCAGCGCGCAGCACCGCGCGCACCGCGATGTCCGCGACAACCTGCAGATCGCCCGCCTGGTGACCGCCTTCGACCAGCTCCGCCATGTCGTCGTCGAGCGGGGCCGTCCAGACGCCCGCGTCGCCGTCGCGGCGGCAGAGGCCGTTGAGCACCGCGCCGGTGCGGCCCGCCGGGTTGATGTACGCCGACAGCGCGGTCCGCGCCCCGCCCGGCCGCAGCGCGTGCCGGACCCCGCCTGCGATGACCGCGACCCGGCACCGCACGGTCCGGCCGTCGCCGAACACGACCACCAGCGGGCCGTCGAGGCCGACGGTCAGCTGGACCGCGGGGTGGTGATGCAGGCCGATGTCGACGTCGTCGGCACCGGTCAGATCGCCCGCGAGCACCAGGCGACCGGGCCGCACACTCCACCGCCCCCGCATGCCCCACGGTATCCCGCGGCCGGGTCGGCGGGCGGGGTCCGCTGCGCTAACTTGGAAACCATGAGTACGCCCAAGGTGCAACTGACCGACGACCAGTGGCGCGACAAGCTCACCGCCGAGGAGTTCGCGGTGCTGCGCCGGGCCGGCACCGAACGCCCGTTCACCGGCGAGTACACCGACACCAAGACCGACGGTGTCTACGAGTGCCGGGCCTGCGGTGCCGAACTGTTCCGCAGCAGCGAGAAGTTCGAATCCCACTGCGGCTGGCCGTCGTTCTTCGACCCGGCCGACTCCGACGCGGTGATCCTGCGGACTGACGATTCGATGGGTATGCGGCGCGTCGAGGTGGTCTGCGCCAGCTGCCACAGCCACCTCGGGCATGTCTTCGAAGGTGAGGGCTACCCGACACCGACCGATCAGCGGTACTGCATCAACTCCATCTCGCTGCGGCTGGTGCCGAAAGCGACGTAGCCGCTGGGCGGCACTACCCGGGGTACACCGCGAACTCGGCGTGGTCCTCGGTGTCGGCGACGCACTGGAACAGCAGCGGCGCCGTCATCGCCGTGCCGGAGTAACAGGTGAACGGCGCGATGACCTGATACTTGTCGCCGTCGGGTCGGTATTGCGCCGCATAGTCCGACGCCGTGACGCAGTCGATGTCGCCTGCGGTGATCACGATGGTCCGGCCATTGCGCGGTGGGCACTGCTCGCCGCTCGGATCCTGGGCGGGCGCCTCGGGCGCAGTCGCCATCGCGGAGACGAACAAGGTGGCGCCGACCCATGCCCTGATTCTCATCCACCCATGATGCCGGTGCCGGCGCCGCGAACAGGTCATTTGCTCCGAAACGTCTACCGCGTCAACCCGATGTCGCTGCGGCAGCTGCGGGGCTGACACCGCGGGCGAGCAGGTCCAGCATCGTCGCGGAGTCGACCGGCGGGCTGAAGTGAAAACCTTGAGCCACCCCGCAGCCGTACTCGCGCAACAGGTCGGCCGTCTCGGCGTCCTCGACGCCCTCGGCCACCGTGACCATGCCGAGCACATGGGTGAGGTTCACCACCGCACGCACCACCGCCGCCGCCCGCGGGTCGCTGGCCACGGGTGCGATGAGCCGCCGGTCGAGCTTCACCTCGTCGATGGGCAGCTCGCGCAGATAGCTCAGTGCCGAGTAACCGCTGCCGAAATCGTCGATGGCGACCCGGATTCCACGCTCGCGCAGGTCGTTGAGCACCGATCGGGTGCGGCCGATGTTGTCGAGCAGCAGGTCCTCGGTGATCTCCACGGTGAGCGCGTCCGGCGGCAGCCGGCGGTGTTCGAGCGCCTCGGTGATCCGCGCAGGCAGCTTCACGTCGGCCACGGCGGGCGCGAACAGGTTGATCGCGACGGGCACGCCGAGCCCCGCGCGATACCAGCGGGCCACGTCGTCGAGGGCCATGTTGAGGACGAGCCTTGTGATGGGCGCCATCAGGCCGTGCGTGCGGACCAGAGGCAGGAACTCGTCGGGTGACAGCATCCCGCGCTGGGGGTGCGGCCAGCGCAGCAGCGCCTCCGCCCCGACCACCTCGCCGGTCTGCAGGTCGATCTTGGGCTGGTAGACCAGCGTCAGGCCGTAGTGGTCGATGGCGTGGCGGAGCTCGCCGAGCAGCCGCACGGCGTCGGCTCCCCCGCCCCGCGTGCCGCCCGGCCCGGCGTTCCACCCGGCGTCCTCGGGATACACCAGCGCCATCTCGCTGCTGAAGACGTGCACGCCGCCGGTGCGCGACCGTTTGGCGGTGTACATCGCCAGATCGGCCTGTTTGAACAGAGTTTCGGCGGTCAGGTCGGGCTCGTCGTTCTGACTCTCGAAACTCGCCACGGCGAGCCCGACGCTGGGCCGCATCAGCAGCTGCTGGCCGTCGATCACGAACGGCTCGTCGAACGCCTCGACCACCCGGTGCGCGACGCGGTGGGAGTGGTCGACCCGGCCCTCGAGCAGCACCGCGAACTCGTCGCCGCCGAGGCGGGCGACGGTGTCACCGGTACGCACGCAGCCCACCAGCCGCTCGGCCACCCGCATCAGCAGCGCGTCGCCGGCGGGGTGGCCGAGGCTGTCGTTGACCAGCTTGAAGTCGTTGAGGTCGAGCGACAGCAGGGCCACCGCTCGGTCGTCGCGCTGGCGCAGCTGCATCGCGTGGGTCAGCCGGTCGTTGAACAGCGCGTAGTTGGCCAGCCCGGTGAGCGGATCGCGCAGCGCCTGCTCGGCGACGATGCTCAGCAGCCGCCGGTTCTCCGTGACCACGACGAACTGCCGCAGCAACACGGCCAAGACCAGGCTCAGCGCCACGGGGACGACCGGACCGGTGGTGAGGTGGGGCAGGAAATCGATGGTGCCCAACACCGCCGCCATCAGCAGTGGCACGTAGGGCAGCAGGGCCGACGCCCGGGACGGGATCTGCGGCACGTCCGCGTCCTCGACCGCGGCGGCCCGGCCGACGAGTGCGGCGATGCCGATGATCAGCAGGCCGGCCAGCCAGCCGAGGTCGAAGATGCCGGTGAAGTACGTGTCCTCGGCGATCTGGTAGGCGAACCCGCTGTCGGAGATCGCCATGAATGCGACGCCGAGGGCGACAAGGATCAGAGGCAGCCGGTGTCCGGCCCGGGTTCGGCCCAACACCAGCACCGCGACCGTGAGCACGACGAGGTCCGACACCGGGTAGGCCAATGACAGCGCGAGCGATAACACCGTCTCTCCGCCGGCCTCGTAGACCCGCCGGAGCACCGTCACCCACGACACCACGAACAACGAGCCCGCGACGATGAGCCCGTCGAGCAGGAACCGGGTACGGGACTGGCCGGTGTGACCCACCGGGAACAGCAGCAGCGCCAGGCCGGCGCCGACCGGGAAGACCAGGTAGGCCGCATCGGCGATCGACGGGAACGGCGACCGGTCGACGACGAGCTCGTAGTAGCTCCACAACACCCCGCCGACCGTCCAGCCGAGCAAGCCGACGGTCAGCGAGAGCCACGCCGCCCGCTGGCGGCCGCGCGTGGCACGGACGGCCAGTGCGGCGCAGCCGGTGGAGAACATGCCGAGGACCACGAAGGCGAGGTCACTCATCACCAGGACGGTGCGGGGCCCGCCCCAGCCGGCCACGGTCCATACGCCGACCGCCGTGCAGAGCGCGGTGGCGACGACGATGGTGCGCCTCGACCTGAGTCGCATGAAGGTCCCCTCGTCGCGCACGCACCCGAAGCGTCGATCTTAGCAAAGCACCTAAAGCAGCCATCGGCCGATGGCTGTTCTTTGCCAAGCTGCAGCATGGCGCCCTTATTACGTGCTCTGTACGCCATGGCGGAGGTTAATCGTTTTCCTGCGTGGACGCGCGTCGAGAACACGTCACCGCGCATGCAGGACGAGCAAATTTCACTGCGTACCCGCCGGGCGGCCGGTCACGGCAGCCGGGCGATGAGCTCCTCGACCCCGACCCGCGGACCCGTGAAGAACGGGGTCTCCTCGCGGACGTGCCGACGCGCGTCGGTGGCGCGCAGGTCCCGCATCAGGTCGACGATGCGGTGCAGCTCAGGCGCCTCGAACGCCAGGATCCACTCGTAGTCCCCGAGTGCGAACGCCGGGACGGTGTTGGCCCGCACGTCCTTGTAGCCGCGCGCGGCCATCCCGTGCTCGGCCAGCATGCGCCGGCGCTCCTCGTCGGGCAGCACGTACCAGTCCAGCGATCGCACGAAGGGATAGACGCAGATGTAGTCACCCGCGGGCTCACCGGCCACGAACGCCGGCACGTGGCCCTTGTTGAACTCGGCCGGACGGTGCAGCGCCACGGTGCTCCACACCGGCGTGCTCGCCCGGCCCAGCGTGGTGGCGCGCCGGAAATCCGAGTACGTGGCCTGCAGCGCCTCCACGTTGTCGGCGTGCGTCCACACCATGAAGTCGGCGTCGGCGCGCAGCCCCGCCACGTCGTAGACACCGCGGACCACCACGCCGTCATCCTCGCGCTGCTTGAGGAACGTCGCGGTCTCGTCGACCACCGGCCCGCGGTCCTCGCCGAGGGCGCCGGGAGTCGCCGCGTACACCGAGATCATCGAGTACCGGATCATGGCGTTGAGGGCGTCGTAATCGAGCTTGGCCATGGCCCTATCGTGCCACGCCCGACGGCGCCAGCAGCGTGGCCGCCGCCCGGGTGGCCGACGCCACACAGGCCGGCACGCCGATGCCGTCGAGGTACCCGCCCGCCACCGCCAGCCCCCGCGGCAGGCCGGCGCGCAACTCGGCCACCAGGGCGCCGTGGCCGGGCCCGTACTGCGGCATCGCGTCGATCCAGCGGTGCACGTGGCTGTCCTCCGGCTCGGTGCGGATGCCGAAGACGTCCTCCAGATCCTGAGCGGCCCAGTCCAGCAGGTCCTCGTCGCCGGCGCTGCGGGCCAGATCGTCGCCGAACCGGCCGTAGGACAGCCGCACCAGCTCGACGTTCCCGCGCCGGCCCCACTTGCGCGACGACAGCGTGATCGCCTTGGCGTGCAGCCGCTCGCCGCCGGCGACCAGCACGCCCGACTGCTGCGGCAGCGGGGTTCCACCGGGCAGGGCCAACGCCACGAGGGCCGCCGAGGCGACGCGGATCCGTCGAGCCGCCGCGGCGGTCCGCGGCGCCACCGCCTCGATCACCCGCGGCAGGCCCGGGGCGGGCAGCGCCAGCACGACGGCGTCCGCGGGCCACGCGGTGCCCTCGTCGTCGACCACCGCCCAGCCCTGCCCTGAGCGGTCGACACGTTCGACGGCGACCTGCGCCCAGCGCACGTCCGCCTGCCGCGTCAGGTGGTCCAGCAGCACCGCGTAACCACCCTCGACGGCGCCGAACACCGACCCCGTCACCGGCCCCGCGCCGGCCAGTGCCTGGCGCACGGCATCGGTCAGCGACGGCGCCCCGCGATCGAGCGCGGACGCCAGAGTGGGCACCGCCGAGCGAAGGCCGATGGTGGCGGCCGATCCGGCGTACACCCCTGCCAGCAAGGGGTCGACCGAGCGGGTGACCACCTGCTCGCCGAACCGGTCGCCCACCAGTTCGCCGACCGCGGGGTCGGCGCTGCGGTCCCACGCCAGCGGGCGGGCGCCCTCGTCGGCGACCCGGGCCAGGGTGGCGTCGTCCACCAGGCCGGCCAGCGCCGAGGCCTGCGCCGGGATGCCCTGCAGCGTGCCCTGCGGCATCGGATGCAGGCGGCCCCGGCTGTAGATCAGCGGCCGGACCCCCGTGGTGCCGATCTGCCTGGCTGACAGGCCCAGTTCGGCCAGCAGGGCAGGCACCTCGGGCCTGCGGGCGATGAAGGCCTCCGCCCCGACGTCGAGTGGCTGCCCGCCGACACGCTCGGTGCGCAGCACCCCGCCGAGCCGGTCGGCGGGGTCGAACACCGTGATGTCGGCGTCGGGACCGCTCGCCACCCGCAACCGGTAGGCGGCGACGAGACCCGAGATGCCGCCTCCGACAACGCAGTAGCGGGCCGTCACAACGAGTGCACCAGCTCGACGGCCTGGGTGATGATGCCCGGATCGGTCGCGGGCAGCACGCCGTGGCCGAGGTTGAACACGTGGCCCGCGGCGCCGGCGTCCACCGCACGCCTGCCGTCCTCGACCACCGCGCGCACCGCGCGCTCCACCACCGGCCAGCCCGCGAGCAGCACGACCGGATCGAGGTTGCCCTGAAGCGCGATGCCGGGGTCGACGCGGGCGGCGGCATCGGCCAGCGAGGTGCGCCAGTCCACCCCGACCACACCGGGCGCTCCCCGTCCGGCGACCGCCTCGCTCATCGCGCCGAGGAGTTCGGCGGTGCCCACCCCGAAGTGCGTCATCGGCACGCCCGCGGGCGCGAGGGCGGCGAACACCCGTGCGGTGTGCGGGAGCACATAGCCGCGGTAGTCGGCGAGCGACAGCGTGCCCGCCCAGGAGTCGAAGACCTGGATCGCGTCCACGCCGGCGTCCACCTGCGCCTGCAGGAAACCGATGGTGACGTCGGTGAGCGCGGTCATCAGGGCGTGCCAGGTGTCGGGCTCACCCAGCATCATCGCCTTGGTGCGCTCGTGATGTTTGCTCGGACCGCCCTCGACCAGATAGGAGGCCAGGGTGAACGGCGCGCCGGTGAACCCGATCAGCGGCACGTCACCGAGCGCGCGCGTCAGCATCCCGATCGCGTCGGCCACCGGCGCAACCTGTTGGCGCTCGAGCGGTCTCAGGGCCGCGACGTCGGCGGCGGTGCGGATCGGGTGCTCGATCACCGGGCCGACGTCGGGCACGATGTCCAACGCGATTCCCGAGGCGCGGAGCGGAACGACGATGTCGGAGAACAGGATTGCGGCATCGACACCGTGCCTGCGCACCGGCTGCAGGGTGATCTCGGTGATCAGCTCGGCGTCGAAGCACGCCTGCATCATGGTGTTCTTCGCCCGCAGTTCGCGGTACTCCGGCAGAGACCGGCCGGCCTGCCGCATGAACCACACGGGCACGCGGTTCGGCTTGCGGCCGGCCGCGGCGGCCAGGTAGGGCGACTCGGGCAGCTCACGACGCATATTCATCGCGTCCAATGCTGCCACGCGGCGCGACGCCGGGCGTCGGGCGGATCAGCCGCGGGCGGCCTCCATGCTCTTGCGGACGCCCTTCTTCTCCACCAGCTGATCCTCCGACAGCGTGGGCGGCCACGGACGCGGGCCGATGCAGCGCGGGATGGTCTGCGGGCTGCCGCCGGGCGTCTCCGGCTTCTCCCAGTCGAACGTGACCGCGCGCCACGTCACCGGCGCGTCGAACGCGGCCTGCAGGCACTTGAACTTCGCGCGCGCGAACGACGTCCTGTCCCCCGCGAAGGCGACCTTGCGGAACGAGACGTCCTCGCCGGTGAACCGGGTGTCCTCGAACGACACGTCGACACCCTCGAGGACCGCCCCGTCGAAGGAGACGTGCCCGGCGCGGAACCGTGCGCCGGCGAAGGTGGTGGCCGGCGTGACGAACCGCGCCCCGTCGAACGACACCCGGTCGGCGTCGAACGCGGCGCCCTCGAACGACGTGGCCTCGCCACTGAACATCGCACCGTCGAAGCGCACCCGCCGGCCGCGGAACACCGCCCCGGCGAACGACGCGTCCTCGAACAGCACGCCGGTGAAGTCGAAGTCGTTGCCGGCCCATGACGCGTCGGCGTCGCGCTGCAGCCGGGCGGCGAGCACCCGCACGACCGTCTGACGGACCTCCCCGTCGTTCTGGCGGATGGCCTGCCTGCGGCTCTCCTCGATGTTCGTGGCGGGCGCGGTGGCGGTCCAGGTCGTGGTCGAGACGAGCTCGGCGAGGTGGTTGGCCCCGAACTCGGGGTCGTAGGGCAGCCGCAGGTAGCCGCACAGCACATCGATGCACTGCTGCCTGCGGGCGAACGTCGAGCTCTCGTCGGCCGCGGCGGCCAACGCGAAGACACCGGCGATACGCGTCGCCGCCTCCGCCTCACCCAGTTGCGCCGAGGCCGCGCCGAAGCGATCGGCGAAGCGGCCGCGCTCGGCGTCGAGCTGCCGACGGAAGACCAGCACCAGCAGCACCGCCACGGCGGCGCCCCCCAGGAGTGGCAGCGCGGCCCGCACCGCCGAGGCGGAGGTGTCGGCGGCACCGCTGAAGAACACCTCACCGGTGACCTTCCAGGTGAGCACCGCCGCCAACCCGGCGCCCAGGACGGCCGCCAGCACCACGGCACCGAGCAGCGGAGTGCGGGTGGAGCGCCTGCGGGAGGCGGTCAGGGTGCTGCGTAGTTCCCGCCGCAGCGTCTGCGCCGGATGGCAGATCCGCGCGACAGCCGCTCCCGCCAGCAGCGCGGCCACGACCGCGGACCCGACACGCAGCGCCCCGTACGGCAGCCCGGCGTCGCGCACCGGCGCCGCGACCGCGGACACCCCGAGCGCCCAGTGCACCGCCAAGCCCGCGGCCACCGCCACGACGGCGACCAGCACCGCGAGGACCGGCGCGGGGGTGTAGCGAACAAGCCGGCTACGCCGCCGCGGAGCGTCGGGTGGGCTCTGTCCTTCGGGTTCGACGTCGGACCGGTTCGGATTCGAGAGTTCTTCGATGGCGTCAGCAAGCCGTTCAGGCATGGTGATCATCGTCTCACCAACCGGCGGTTCCGCGGTGCACCAGTTGACGGGATCCGGGCACGACGGGGTTCATGATCGAATTCGGCGCGCCTGCCGACACGCCCGGCCGGATGGGTCTAGCGTCAAACGTCGTGACCGCAGGCGAACCGGCTCAGTTCCGTACGGCGGTGGCGGCGATGAACGCCACCACCGTGCGGTCGGAGATCGAGCTCGGTCCGATCCGGCCGCCGCAGCGGCTCGCGCCCTACAGCTACGCCCTGGGCGCCGAGGTCCGCCATCCCGACACGACGATCGTCCCCGAGCGTTCGGAGGGTGACGCGTTCGGCCGGCTGATCCTGCTGCACGACCCTGAGGGCGCAGAGGCCTGGGACGGCACGATGCGGCTGGTCGCCTACATCCAGGCCGACCTGGACTCCAGCGAGGCGGTGGACCCGCTGCTGCCCGAGGTGGCGTGGAGCTGGCTGGTGGAGGCGCTGGACTCGCGGGCCGAGCACGTGACCGCACTGGGCGGCACCGTCACCGCCACCACGTCGGTGCGCTACGGCGACATCTCCGGCCCGCCCCGCGCCCACCAGTTGGAACTGCGGGCGTCATGGACCGCCACGAACCTCGAGCTCGGCCCCCACGTCGAGGCGTTCTGCGAAGTGCTCGAGCACGCCGCCGGACTGCCGCCGACCGGGGTGACCGACCTGAGCTCCCGCACCCGCGCTTGACATGACCGAGGCGCTTCCCCCCGATCCGGACGACACCGACACGGGTCTCGACGCAGAAGAGGTCGAGCCCGAGGCGGTCCCGCTGCTGACCCCCGCCGACGGGGTGCCCGCGCTGTCGGTCAGCCGCTCCGAGATCGCCGCCGCCGCCGAACTGCTGGCCTCCGGACACGGACCGTTCGCCGTCGACGCCGAACGCGCATCGGGCTTCCGCTACTCCAACCGGGCCTACCTGGTGCAGATCCGCCGCGCCGGGGCCGGCACGGTGCTGATCGACCCGGTGAACCACGGTGATTCGCCGATCGACGTGATGGCGCCGGTGGCTTCAGCGATGGCCGGGGACGAATGGGTGCTGCACGCCGCCGACCAGGACCTGCCGTGCCTGGCCGAGATCGGGATGCGGCCGGCACGGCTCTACGACACCGAACTGGCGGGGCGGCTCGCCGGCTTCGAGCGGGTTAACCTCGCGGCGATGGTGCAGCGACTCCTCGGCCTGCACCTGATGAAAGGCCATGGCGCGGCGGACTGGTCGAAGCGGCCGCTGCCCGACGACTGGCTCAACTACGCCGCGCTGGACGTCGAGGTGCTGCTCGAACTGCGCGACGCGATCGCCGCGGTGCTCGAGGAGCAGGGCAAGACCGAGTGGGCCGCACAGGAATTCGAGCATCTGCGGACGTTCGAGGCGTCCCCCACCCGGCGTGACCGCTGGCGGCGCACGTCGGGGATCCACAAGGTGCGCAACCCGCGGGCACTGGCCGCGGTGCGCGAGCTGTGGACCACCCGTGACCACATCGCCCGCCGCCGCGACATCGCGCCCGGGCGGATTTTGCCCGACGCGGCGATCGTCAACGCCGCCACCGCCGACCCCGACACCGTCGAAAAGCTCACGGCGCTCCCGATCTTCGGCGGTTCGAAGCAACGCCGCAGCGCGCAGGTGTGGCTCGACGCGCTGAACCGGGCGCGGGAGAACACCGATCCGCCGGACGACGCCGAGACGTCGAACGGACCACCGCCATCGTCGCGCTGGGCCCGACGCAAACCCGAGGCCGCGGCCCGGTTGGAGGCCGCCCGCGCCGCGCTGTCCGCGGTGTCCGAGCGTGTCACGGTGCCGGCGGAGAACCTGATCACCCCGGAGGTGGTGCGCCGATTGTGCTGGGACTGGCAGCCCCCGGAGTCCGGCGACGTCACCGCCGCGGTCGAGGAGTTCCTCACCGAGGCACGCGTCCGCCCTTGGCAACGCGAACTCGTGGTGCCGGCGCTGGCCGACGCGCTCAGCAGCGCGGCGGCCCTGGATGACTAGTCGAGGCGCTCGCTGACCTCGGACTCCGAGACCGCCGTGCCGAGCGCCGCCACCCATCCGGTGATCTGGCGCGCGATGTTGCGATCGGTGATGCCGACGTCGGCCAGCACCTCACTGCGGGAGGCGTGTGCGAAGAACTGCTGAGGCAGCCCCACGTCGCGGCACGGCACGTCGATCTCGTCGCGGCGCAACGCGGCCGACACCGACGACCCGACGCCGCCCGCAACGCCGTTGTCCTCGAGGGTGACCACGAGCTTGTGCGCGCGGGCCAGCTCGCCGATCGCATCGGGCACCGGCAGCACCCAGCGCGGGTCCACGACGGTCACGCCGATGCCCTGGTTGCGCAGCCGCTCGGCCACCCCCAGCGCCATCGCGGCGAACGGACCGACGGCGACCAGCAGCACATCGTCGCCCATCCCGGCGGCGGGCACCGCGAGCACGTCGACCACACCCCGCCGTTCGACAGCTGGGATGTCCTCGCCCACATCGGCCTTCGGGAACCGGATGGCGGTAGGCCCGTCATTGACGTCGAGCGCCTCGCCGAGTTCCTCGCGCAGCCTGGTGGCATCGCGCGGAGCGGCGACCCGCATGCCCGGCACGACGCCGAGCAGCGACAGATCCCACATGCCGTTGTGGCTGGCGCCGTCGCTGCCGGTGACCCCGGAACGGTCGAGCACCATGGTGACCGGCAGCTTGTGCAGCGCGACGTCCATCATGATCTGGTCGAATGCGCGGTTGAGGAACGTCGAGTAGATCGCGACCACCGGATGCAGCCCGCCCATCGCGAGCCCGGCGGCCGACGTCATCGCGTGCTGCTCGGCGATGCCCACGTCGAAGAAGCGGTCCGGGAAACGGTCGCGGAACACCGACAACCCGGTCGGACCCGGCATGGCGGCGGTGATCGCCACGATGTCGCGGCGCTTGGCGCCGTAGTTGACCAGGGCCTCGGCGAACGCCGACGTCCAGCCCGGTCCGGCGACCTTGGTGGCCATCCCGGTCGCGACATCGATGACGCCGCAAGCGTGCATCTGGTCGGCCTCGTCGTTCTCGGCCGGCGGGTATCCCATGCCCTTGCGTGTGACGACGTGCACGACGACGGGCGCGTTGAACCCGCGGGCGTGCCGCAGCGCGGACTCGACGGCGTGCTCGTCGTGGCCGTCGATCGGGCCGACGTACTTCAGGCCGAGGTCGGTGAACATCACCTGCGGCGCGAGCGCGTCCTTGATGCCCGCCTTGATGCTGTGCACGCACTGGTAGCAGACCTCGCCGATGACGGGCAGCCCGCGCATCGCCTTGCGTCCGCTCTCCAGGATCCGCTCGTAGCCCGGCTGCAGACGCAGCGCGGCGAGATGATCGGCGAAGCCGCCGATGGTCGGCGCGTAGCTGCGGCCGTTGTCGTTGACGACGATCACCACCGGCCTGCGGGCGGCGGCGATGTTGTTCAGCGCCTCCCAGCACATCCCGCCGGTGAGCGCGCCGTCGCCGACGACGGCGACCACGTGCCGGTTGCGGTGGCCGGTGAGTTCGAACGCCTTTGCCAGCCCGTCGGCGTAGGACAACGCCGAACTGGCATGGCTGGACTCCACCCAGTCGTGCTCGCTCTCGCTGCGCGACGGGTAACCCGACAGCCCGTCCTTCTTGCGCAAGGTCTCGAACTCGTGGCTGCGACCGGTGAGCATCTTGTGCACGTAGGCCTGGTGGCCGGTGTCGAAGATGATCGGGTCGTGCGGCGAGTCGAAGACCCTGTGCAGGGCCAGCGTCAGTTCGACGACACCGAGATTGGGGCCGAGGTGTCCACCGGTTGCAGCGACCTTGTGGATCAGGAACTGGCGTATCTCGCCCGCCAGAGCACTGAGCTGGGACTGGGTCAGGTGCTGCAGATCAGCGGGGCCGCGGATCTGTTCAAGCATTCGACCAGTTTACGCACGGCGCACGGTGCGGGTCCTGTCGAGCCAGGACCTTCACAATCACGTCACAGTGCGCGCCGCACACCTCGGTACACTCGCCGCACGGTGTGCCGGGAAGTCTGGTCGGCACCGCGGATGCCCGCTCCGGGGCCTGCGGTTCGGTGATGTCGATGAGACGAGGTGTCGGCTGTGTCGCAGGAAATGCAGAAGGATCCGGGCGGATCGGCCCCGCCGCCGCGCTCACTGCTCGCTCGGGGGTCGTGGGCCGAGACGTCCCGGGTCGCCGACGTCCTGCGCAAGGAGACCGTGGGCGGCGCCGCCCTGCTGGTGGCGTCGGTGGTGGCGCTCGTGTGGGCGAATTCGCCGTGGTCGGCGTCGTACGCGGCGCTGCGCGACCTGCACGTCGGCACCGACCGGTTCGGCCTGCACCTGAATCTGACGCTGGGCACCTGGGCCGCCGACGGACTGCTGGCCATCTTCTTCTTTGTGGTCGGGCTCGAACTCAAGCGCGAGTTCGTCGCCGGCGACCTGCGCGACCCGCGTCGCGCCGCGCTGCCGATCGCGGCCGCCGTCGGCGGCATGGTCGTCCCGGCGGCCATCTTCGTCGCGATGACGTACTCGGTCGGTGACGGCGCCACCCGCGGCTGGGCCATCCCGACGGCCACCGACATCGCGTTCGCCGTCGCGGTGCTGGCGGTCATCTCGACGCACCTTCCCGCGGCGCTGCGCATGTTCCTGCTCACCCTGGCCGTGGTCGACGACCTGCTGGCGATCACCGTGATCGCGGTGTTCTACACCGAGGACATCAAGTTGTGGGCGCTCGCGGCGGCCGCCGTGCCGTTGCTGGTGTTCGCGGTGCTCGTGCAGCGCCGGGTCCGGTCATGGTGGCTGCTGGTGCCGCTCGGTCTCGCGACGTGGGTACTGATGCACGAGTCGGGCGTGCACGCGACCGTGGCCGGAGTGCTGCTCGGCTTCACGGTTCCGGTGGTGCGCAGCCGCGCTGCGGGTGGGCCGGACGCCGGCCCGGGCCTCGCGGAGCACTTCGAGCACCGGATCAGGCCGCTGTCGGCGGGCGTGGCGATCCCGGTGTTCGCGTTCTTCGCCGCCGGTGTCACGATCGGCGGGCTGCACGGGCTCACCGACGCATTGACCGACCCCATCGCGCTGGGCATCGTGCTCGGCCTGGTCGTCGGCAAGACCGTCGGCATCTTCGGCACCGCACGGATCCTCTCCGCCCTGACCAGGGCCTCGCTGGACAGCGCGCTGCGCTGGGTCGACGTCTTCGGCATGGCGATGCTCGCGGGCATCGGCTTCACGGTGTCGCTGTTGATCGGTGATCTCGCCTACGGCGACGACAGCGGCCGCGAGGACCACGTGAAGATCGGGGTGCTCGTCGGCTCGCTGACGGCGGCCGTGCTCGCGACGGTGGTGCTGCGGCTGCGCAACCGGCAGTACCGCGCGCTGCACGCGGAGGAGACCCGCGACGCCGACCGCGACGGCGTGCCAGACGTCTACCAGCGGCCCGAGGGCTAGGCCGCCAGCATCCGCCGCAGCGTGGCGAACTGTGCGTCGGTGAGCCGCCGCAGTCCGTCCGCCGAGAACCGGTCGTGCTGGGCGACCGTCCACTCGTCGAACAGCCGCAAGACCCCGACCGTCAGCCGGTACTGCAGATCCTCCGGCAGGTCGTCGCACACAGCGCCGCACCGGCGGCCTTCCGCCAGGGCGCGCCGCACCCAGTTCTCCACGGCCGCCAGCGCCCCGCCGACGGTGGTCTTCGCGCTGCCGGGCGCGTCGCCGTAGAAGAGCCTGCCCAGCAGCAGGAAGGCCTCGTGCTGCTCAGAAACCCGCAGGAACTCGGCGAAGACGTCGGCGACCCGTGGCCAGAACTGCGCGCCCGAGAACCCCGCCGGGTCGGGAACCGTCCACCGGGACGCCGCCTCGGTGATCAATTCCGCAGTCACGAATTCGAACAATTCGCTCTTCGACGCGAAAAGGTAGTAGAACGAGCTCTTGCCCATTCCGCAGTCGGCGATGATCCGGTTCAGCGACGCGCCCGCATAACCCGACTCGGCGAACTCCACCGCCGCCACCTGCACCAATCGTCGGCGTCGGGCAGCGGGCATGCGGGCGATCCGACCTGTCGGCATGCACCCGACAATACCGTGTACCACTCGGTCCACAGAATGGTAGCGTCGAGGTGCAGGCGAAAGGAATGTCATGGCTTTCACCCCGGTCCCCGTGGCCGTCCAGTACGACGAGGCTCGCGCCGACGACATCCGCATCCTGATCGTCGGCGCGGGCGTCGCCGGCCTCACCGCCGCCGGACTGCTGCGCCGCGCGGGACGGCACCCGGTGCTGATCGAGCGCTCGGCCGCGGCGCCGGACGCCGGCTACATGCTCGCGCTGATGCCGATGGTCGACCCGGCGATCGACGGGCTCGGAGTGCGTGACGGCTACCGGGCGGCCGGCATCGCGCTCGACCGGTACGCGGTCCGCGGCCACACGGGCCGCCCGCTGCGCGAGGACTCGCTCTCGGCGGTTCTCGACACCTTCGGGGACTACCGGGGCATCGGCCGGGGCGCGCTGCTCGAGGTGCTCAGTGCCGGCGGCTGTGCGGTCGCCTTCGGTTCGACGGTCCGCACACTGGCCGAGGGCGCGGACGGCGCGTCGGTCGGCATCGCCTCGGTCGACGGCGACCGGGAGTACGGGTTCGACCTGGTCGTCATCGCCGACGGCATCAACTCGACGACACGTGATCTGGTGCCCGGCAGCCGGCCTGCCGCCACCCTCGACACCGGGTGGGGCGGCTGGGTGGCATGGGCGGCTCCGGACCGCTCACCCGATCTCACCGAAGAGCTCTGGGGCGCGGGCTTCTTCGTCGGCTCCTACCCGGTCGCCGGCCGCATCGGCGTCTTCGTCGGCGGCGCGCGCGAGGACACCGCCGCGGGAGTCGACGCGTTCGTCGCCCGGATCCGGCGCTCACTCACCGTCACCGGCGCACGCGTCGACCACGCCCTGACCGCCCTGCGTGACGACCCCGACCCCTACTACTGGCCGCTCACCGACTGCCGGGCGCCGAACTGGACGACGGCCCACACCGTGCTGCTCGGCGACGCCGCCGCAGGATTCCTCCCGACCGCGGGCGTCGGCGCGGGCATGGCGATGGAGTCGGCGTGGCTGCTGTCGGCGCTGCTGCGGCGCGCCGACCGCTCGACGCTGGCCGGCGCGCTGGCCGCCTACGAGGCCACCCAGCGCCCGCGAGTGCTTGCCGCGCAGGACAATTCACGTCAGCTCGCGCGGCTGATGTTCAACCGCAGCCGCGGCCTGGCGGTGCTGCGGGAGGCGGCGACGCGGATGGTCAGTGTGCGGATGGCGCTGCGGCCCATCCGCAGGCTGCTCGCGCAGCGGCCCGACGTTCAGCGAGCCAGCACCGCGATGCACTCGACGTGATGGGTCAGCGGGAACGCATCGAACACCCGTAGCTGCTCGACGCGGTAGCCGTGACCGCGGTAGAGCCCGACGTCGCGCGCGAACGCCGCGGCCTCACAACCCACGTGGATCACCCGCGGCACACCCGCGGCGGCCAGCTGGTCGATCACCTCTCGGCCGGCGCCGGTGCGCGGCGGGTCGAGCACCGCCACGTCGGCCGGGCGCCGCTCGGCCGCCAGCGCCCGCCGCACCGAATCGGTGACCACCGACACCTGGCCCAGGTCGGCCAGCGCCGCACGCCCCGCCCGGGACGCACCGCGCGAGGTGTCCACGCTGAGCACCCGGCCGCTCTCCCCCACCGCGGCGGCCAGCACGGCGGCGAACACGCCCGCGCCGCCGTAGAGATCCCACGCCGTCATGCCCGGCTGCAGTGCGGCCCATTCGCCGATCAGCGCGCTGTAGTGCCGCGCGGCGTCCCGGTGGGACTGCCAGAACGCGGTGACCGGCACCCGCCACTCCCGGTCGCCGACGCGCTGCACCGCCTCGTAGCCGCCCTCGACCACCTCGGTGGCCGACCGGCCGCCGGTGCGCGGTCCGGACTGCACGACGTGGCGGGTGCCGTCGTCGTCGACCGCGACGTGCACGTGCGCCCCAGGCGGCCAGGCGCGGTCACCGAGGCCGTCGAGCATGCCGGGCGGCAACTGCGCACAGTTCAGGTCTTCGACCACGACCGAGCTGTGATATCGGTGAAAGCCCACCCGGCCCTCCGGCGAGGTGTCCAGCCGTACCCGCGTGCGCCACCCGGTGGCGGCCGGCGTGCCGACCGGCTCGGCGACCGGTTCGGTTCCCGCGCCGTCCTCGCCCCAGGTGTATCCACCCAACCGGGCCAGCTGGTTGGCGACCACCGCACCCTTCAGCCGGCGGGCCGCGTCCGGTTCGGCGAAGGCGAGGTCACAGCACCCGGCGCCGTCGACCCCGGCGATCGGGCACAGCGATGCGATCCGGTCGGCCGACGGCTCGATCACCTCGACTACGTCTGCGTGCCAATAGGATTCGCGACTACTGACCACCCGGACCCGGACCGTCTCGCCCGGCAGGGCGTAGCGCACGAACACCACGCGGCCGTCATGGCGCGCGACGCAGCTGCCGCCGTTGGCGGCCGGCCCGGCGGTCAGGACGAGTTCGCCGGGGTCCACCGGCGCGGCGGCGCTCACTCCAGGAAGCCCCTCCGGGCGTCACCGGGAGCCGACTGCGGCGCCAGCGTCTTCAGCCGCTCCGAGGAGCTCAGCTGCCATGGCACCGACGTCACCATCACGTTCGGCTCGAAGAGCAGCCTGCCCTTCAGCCGCAGGGCGCTCTGGTTGTGCAGCACCTGTTCCCACCAGTGCCCGACGACGTACTCGGGGATGAAGACGGTCACCACGGTGCGGGGCGACTCCTTGGTGACCCGTTTGACGTAGTCGAGCACCGGACGGGTGATCTCCCGGTAGGGCGAGGCGATCACCTTGAGCGGGACGTTGACGTCGCTGTCCTCCCACTTGTGCACCAGCGCACGGGTTTCGCCGTCGTCCACGCTGACGGTGATGGCCTCCAGCTGGTCGGGGCGGGTGGCCCGGGCGTAGGCCAGCGCGCGCAAGGTCGGCAGGTGCATCTTCGACACCAGCACGATCGCGTGGTTGCGGCTGGGCAGCACGATGTCGCCCTCCTCGGCCTCCTGCTCCTCGAGCTCGCGCGCCACCGTGTCGTAGTGCTTGCGGATCAGCTTCATCAGCACGAACAGGATCACCATCGCCAGGATCGCAATCCAGGCGCCGACCAGGAACTTCGTCACCACCACGATGACCAGCACGCTGCCCGTCGCGGTCAGGCCGATGCCGTTGATCACCCGGCTGCGCATCATCTTGCGCCGCACCAGCGGATCGGTCTCGGTGCGCAGCAGCCGCGTCCAGTGCCGCACCATGCCGATCTGGCTGAGCGTGAACGACACGAACACCCCGACGATGTACAGCTGGATCAGCGCGGTCACCTGGGCCTGGAACGCGACCACGAACGCTATCGCGGCCAACGCCAGGAACAGGATGCCGTTGGAGAACGCCAGCCGGTCGCCGCGGGTGTGCAGCTGGCGCGGCAGGAAACGGTCCTGGGCCAGGATCGACCCGAGCACGGGGAAGCCGTTGAACGCGGTGTTGGCGGCGAGCACCAGGATGAGCGCGGTGACCAGAGCGATCAGGAACAGCCCGATCGGGAAGTCGTGGAACACCGCGTCGGCGAGCTGGGCGATCAGCGTCTTCTGCTGATAGTCCGCAGGGGCGCCGCCGAGCTGCTCCAGCGGCCGCTCGGCCATCTGCACGCCGGTCTCCTTGGCCAGCATGATGATGCCCATGAAGAGCGTGACGGAGACGACGCCCAGCAGCAGCAGCGTCGTGGCGGCGTTGCGGGACTTGGGCTTCCGGAACGCTGGGACGCCGTTACTGATCGCCTCGACACCGGTCAGCGCCGCCGACCCTGACGAGAAGGCGCGCGCAACCAGGAACACCAGCGCGAAGCCCAGGATGTCGCCGTGTTCGGAGTGCATCTCGAAGTCCGCCGACTCAGCGCGCAGCGGTTCGCCGAACAGGTGGATCTGCACGAACCCCCAGACCAGCATGATCGCCATGCCGACCATGAAGGCGTAGGTGGGGATCGCGAAGGCGGTGCCCGATTCCCGGATGCCGCGCAGGTTGAGCGAGGCGAGGATGAGGATCGCCGCGACCGCGAACCACACCTTGTGCTGGCCGATGAACGGCACGGCCGACCCGATGTTGCTCATCGCCGACGACATCGACACCGCGACGGTCAGCACGTAGTCGACGAGCAGCGCGCTGGCGACGGTCAGGCCGGCGGTCGGGCCGAGATTCGTGGTCACCACCTCGTAATCGCCACCGCCTGACGGGTACGCGTGCACGTTCTGCCGGTAGCTCGCGATCACGATCAGCATCACGCCGGCGACGGCCAGGCCGATCCACGGCGCCATCGAGTAGGCGGTCAGGCCGGCGACCGACAGCACCAGGAAGATCTCCTCCGGCGCGTACGCCGTGGACGACAGCGCATCGGAGGCGAAGACCGGCAGCGCGATCCGCTTCGGCAGCAGCGTGTGCGACAGCCGGTCACTGCGGAACGGCCGGCCCAGCACGAGACGACGCGCCGCGGTCGAAAGCTTGGACACGAGGTCCAAGGGTAAGCCCAGTCTCGATTGGCGGTAGCGTTCGACGTGCGCGGAGTCGAAGTCCGTTTTCTCCGCCGGCGTGCTGGGTGAAAGGGACCGTCAGGTGCGTGTAGTGGTGATGGGGTGCGGCCGGGTCGGCGCGTCGTTGTCGGACAGCCTGTCGCGGATCGGCCATGACGTCGCCGTCATCGACCGCGACAGCACCGCCTTCCACCGGTTGAGCCCGGACTTCCCCGGCGAGCGGGTGCTCGGCATGGGCTTCGACCGCGAGGTGCTGCTGCGCGCGGGCATCGAGGACGCCGGCGCGTTCGCCGCGGTGTCCTCAGGCGACAACTCGAACATCATCTCGGCGCGGGTGGCCCGCGAGACGTTCGGCGTCGAGCGGGTGGTCGCGCGGATCTACGACGCCAAGCGCGCCGCGGTGTACGAGCGACTGGGCATCCCGACGGTGGCGACCGTGCCGTGGACCACCGACCGGTTGCTCAACGTGCTGACCCGGGAGACCGAGACCACCAAGTGGCGTGACCCGTCGGGCAACGTCGGGGTCGCCGAGCTCCCGTTGCACGAGGACTGGGTGGGCCGCCGGGTGACCGACCTGGAGGCCGCCACCGCGGGGCGGGTGGCGTTCCTGATCCGGTTCGGCAGCGGCCTGCTGCCCGACCCGAAGACCGTCATCCAGGCCGGCGACCAGGTGTACATCGCCGCGGTGGCCGGCCACATCGCCGAGGCGCTGGCCATCTCGGCGCTGCCGCCGAGCGAGGACAGCGAGGCACGATGAAGGTCGCGATTGCCGGTGCCGGCGCCGTCGGCCGCTCGATCGCCCGCGAGCTGCTCGAGAGCAATCACGAGGTGACGCTGCTCGAACGCAATCCCGACCACGTCGACGTCGACGCCATCCCCGCTGCGCACTGGCGGCTCGGCGACGCCTGTGAGCTCAGCGAGCTCGAATCGGTGCGCCTCGAGGAGTTCGACGTGGTGATCGCGGCGACGGGCGACGACAAGGTCAACGTCGTGGTCAGCCTGCTCGCCAAGACGGAGTTCGCGGTGCAGCGGGTGGTCGCCCGGGTCAACGATCCGCGCAATGAGTGGCTGTTCGACGAGAACTGGGGGGTCGACGTGGCGGTGTCGACGCCCCGCATGCTGGCCTCGCTGGTCGAGGAGGCCGTGGCGGTCGGTGACCTGGTGCGGCTGATGGAGTTCCGCAAGGGCCAGGCCAACCTGGTGGAGATCACGCTGCCCGACGACACGCCGTGGGGCGGCAAACCGGTCAAGCGCATGGAACTGCCGCGCAACGCCACGCTGGTGACCATCCTCCGCGGGGCTCGGGTGATCGTGCCGGAGCCCGACGAGCCGCTCGAGGGCGGTGACGAGCTGTTGTTCGTCGCGGTCGCCGAGGTCGAGGACGAGCTGCGCGACGTGCTGCTCAACCGCCCGAAGTGAGCGCCGCTCAGCGGTAGGCGGGCGGCGGCGTCACGCGGTCGTGGCAGTTCGCCGCGGCCTGCGGGGTGATCCGGTCGAAATCGACGCGATCGTTGCGGATGCCCACAGCCGATACCGCGCCCGCCACCACGAACAGCCCGGCGATCACCAGCGCGCCCTGCCGGAATCCGTCGAAATCCATTGTGCCGCCGATGATCACGCCGGTGAATGCGATGGCGATCAATCCGGAGACCCGCGACACCGCGTTGTTGACCGCCGAGCCGACACCACTCTGGGCGGGATCGACCGCGGCCAGCACGGCCGACGTCAGCGGTGACACCGTGATCGACAGGCCGAGGCCGAAGGCCACCAGTCCGGGCAGCATCTGGGTCCAGAAGTCGAACGGCTCGTGGGCGGTGGCCATCAGCACGGCCCCCGCGGCGGCCACCATTGGGCCGATCGCCATGTACAGCCGCGGGCCGTGCCGTCCCGCGAGCGCGCCGAACCGGCGGGCCAGCAGGAACGACAGCAGCGGCATCGGCAATGTGGCCAGCCCCGCCGCGGTGGCCGACAGCCCGGCCGCCTCCTGCAGGAACAGCGCGATGATGAGCGTGGTGAGCGACACGGCCGCGTAGAGGAAGACCGTCGCGAGGTTGCCGACGGCGAAGTTGCGCGCGGCGAAGATCCCCAGCGGCATCATCGGATGCGGCGTGCGGCGCTCCCACCACGGGAAGGCCAGCAGACAGACCACGCCGACGGCCAGGCTCCCCCACACCGCGGGATGGGACAGGCCGAGGCGCTGCTGCTCGATCAGGGCGAAGACCGTGCCGGTCAACCCGACCGCGGTCAGCACCGCGCCCACCACGTCGACGGACGCCGACCGGTCGGCGGTGGACACCTCGGCGGGCAGCCGGGCGGTCAGATAGAGCGTGATGGCCAGCGGGATCACGTTGACCCCGAAGATCCACCGCCAGCTCAGCGCGTCGACCAGCACACCGCCGAGCAGCGGGCCGACGACGAAGGCGGTGCCGGTCCACGCCGTCCAGGTGCCGATGGCGCGGGCCTGTGCGGCGCCGCTGAACCGGGCGTTGATCATCGCCAGCGAACTGGGCACCAGGAACGCCGCGCCGACGCCCTGCAGGCAACGGGCCGCCACCAGCAGCCAGCCGCTCGAGGCGAGCGCGCACAGCAGCGACGCGGCCGCGAAGACGACCAGGCCCCACCGCAGCACGGCGAGCCGGCCGAACTGGTCGGACACGGCGCCCGCGACCAGGATGAGCGCACCGAGTGCCAGCAGGTACCCGTCGACCACCCACTGCTCGAGGGCGAGCCCGCCCGCCGAGCCGGTTGCGAGGTCGGCGCGGATCGCCGGCAGGGCGAGGTTGACCACCGAGCCGTCGAGGAACGCCACGAAGGAGGCCAGCACCGCCACCGCGATCAGCGACCGGTCGGACCCCGTCGTCGTGGCCATGGCGTGCCCGCCGGCCGGTCAGTCGGTCCGGGCGTCTGCGGTGTCGGCGTCGTCGACGGACCCACCAGGATCGGGGGCGTCGCGCACGCCGTGTTCGGCGTGCAGGGCGCGCTGAGCCGCCCGGATGGCGAGGTAGGTGACGAGTGCGGCGACGGCCGTCAGTGGCCAGCCCATGGCGATGCGGGCGAAGCCCAGCCATCCGGTCTCGTCGGATTCGTAGAGGTGTTCCTGCACCACGAAGCGCGAGGCGAACACCAGCACCCAGAACAGGGTGGCGACGTCGAACGCCCGCACCGCCTTGCGAACGTCACGCCAGCCGCGGTCGTGGCCGTTGACCCAGCCCCAGATGTAGCCGACCACGGGCCGGCGGATGACCACCGAGAGGCCGAACACCGACGCCCAGAACAGCGACATCCAGATGCCCAGCAGGAAGTAGCCCTTGGATTCGCCCATCAAGTAGGCGATCAACGCGCAGAACGCGACGCCGAAGAAACCGGAGATCGCGGGCTGGGTGGTCTCGCGCCGCACCAGGCGCCAGATCAGGATCACGGTGGCCACGCCGAGCGCCGCGCAGATCGCGGGCACCAGACCGGCGGCCGAGGACACCGGCACGAACACCACGACGGGCAGCGACGAGTAGATCAGGCCGCTGATGCCGCCCATCTGCGCGAGCAGCGCCTGCGCACTCGTGGGCTTGCCCGGCGCGTCTCCGGGCGGGGTCAACTCCGGATCTCCGTGCTCACTTCTGGATTTCGTAGTGCGGGTTGTACAACGCCTTGACGCCGTTCTCCAGCTTGCCGATGCGGCCGTGCACCCGCAGGGTGCGGCCGGACTCGATGCCGGGGATGCGGCGCTGGCCGAGCCAGACCAGCATCACCGAGTCGGTGCCGTCGAACAGTTCCGCGCGGACGCCACCTGCACAGTTCTTCGAGTTGGCCTCGACGCTGCGCAGCGTGCCCACCATCGTCACTTCCTGACCGCGCTGACAGTCGATGACCTTCTGCGCGCCGGTGCCGGCAGCCTCATCGGAGAGTTCCTCGACGTCGAGTTGCTCGGGGTCCTCCGTCAGCCGTCGGGTGAGCCGGCGCAAATACCCTTCGGCGGTGGCCATGGTCTCTCCTGACTAATGCAGATCCACTCTGGGTCTACCCAATCCAACGCCACGGTAGACCCCTGCGTTCCCTTTTGCCATGTGGGGTGCACAGCGCCACGCCGACGTTGCGACAAGCGGTGTGAGCCGGTGCGCGACGTGCTTGACGCACCCGGCACGATCGTGGAATGGCGGTCGATCTGCGCGGGGTGACGACGGTGCTGCTGGCGGGCACCGGATCCGACGACGACTACGTCTACCGGGCGTTCTCCGCAGCCCTGCACGGGGTCGGCGCGGTCGTGGTGACGCCGCTACCTCGACCGGATCGGCTCGTCGACGGCTACCGCGAGGCACTGGACGACGCGGCGTGCTCGGGCCCGATCGCGGTCGGCGGGGTGTCCATCGGTGCGGCGGTCGCCGCCGCGTGGGCGCTGGATAACCCGGGCCTCGCGCTGGCTGTGCTCGCCGCACTGCCGCCGTGGACCGGCTCCCCCGAGACGGCGCCCGCCGCGGCCACGGCCCGTCATTCCGCGCATGTGCTGCGCCGCGACGGACTGGCCGCGGCCACCGCGCAGATGCGCGCGTCGAGCCCGGCCTGGCTGGCCGACGAGCTGACCCGGTCATGGGTGGGTCAGTGGCCGGATCTGCCCGAGGCGATGGACGAGGCGGCCCGCTACGTCGCGCCGACGTGTCCGCAACTCGAGCGGCTGGCGGCGCCGATGGGGGTGGCCGCGGCCACCGACGACCCGGTGCATCCGGTCGAGGTCGGCTTCGAGTGGGTGTCGGCGGCGCCGCGGGCGGCGTTGCGGACGGTCACCCTCGACGAGATGGGCGCCGACCCGGCGGTGCTGGGCGCGGCCTGCGTCGCCGCGCTGCTAGAAGCGTGATCTGGGCGCGCTGACGTTCGCTGGGCGATCGTTTGCGCGCCGAATTCGCGAGAGAACCTAGCCGCCGGTGATGGTGCGCAGCTGCTGCATCGCCGAGCCCTGGGCGCTGCGCCGTGCGACCGGCTCGGGCGGCGGCTGCTGCTGCTCCTCGGCCTCGGTGGCCGGAGGCTGCTGTCCGCCCGCCTGGGCGGCGGCCGCCGCGCGCAGCTGTGCGGCCATCGGCTCGGGCAGCTGGATCGGCAGCGGGGTGCGCACCGGCAGCGGTGTGTCGCCGCGACGGACCACGGTGTCGCGCAGAGCGGTGCGCGCCTCCTCGGCGAGCGCGTCCACCGACTCGGCGACCCCGTTCACGACGCAGCGGATCATCCAGCGGTAACCGTCGACCCCGATGAACCGGACGACCCCGCCGCCGGCCGCGCCGATCACCTCGCGACCCCACGGACCGTCCTGGATGCGCACGTCGGTGGAGTCCTTGCGCAGCGAATCGGCCAGCTCGCCGGCGACCTCACGCCACAGTCCCGTGGTCTTCGGCGCGGCGTACGCGGCGACGGTGAACCGCCCGTTCGGCGTGACCACCCACACCGCGCTCGGCACGCCGCCCTCGTTGAGCTCCACCTGCACCTGGCCGGCGGCGGGCATCGGGATCAGCACCGACCCGAGGTCGAGCCTTCCCTGCGCCGCGACGGCCGGATCGTCGAAGTCGTCGATGTCGAAGGGGCCCTCGAGGTCCGCCTCGGCGGCCTCGGCGGCCGCCGCGGCCTCCGAGGTCTCCTGCCCGGTGTCGCCCGTGTTCTTACGTTTACCGAATGCCATCACAAACTCGCATGTCCGCCGGAGGAACCGTGGCCGCCTTCGCCACGGGTGGTGCCTGCCAGACCGGCCTCGTCGAACGACGCCACCTCGACCAGATCGGGTAACTCCACCCGCTGCACCAGCAGTTGGGCGATCCGGTCGCCGCGGCGCACGACGATGGGGGTCTGCAGATCGGTGTTGATCAGTGCCACCTTGATCTCGCCGCGGTAGCCGGCATCGACCGTACCGGGACTGTTGACGATCGAAAGTCCCACGCGCGCAGCAAGACCCGAGCGCGGGTGCACCAGCCCGACCATCCCGTGCGGGATGGCGACGGCGACGCCGGTGGGTACGAGTGCGCGCTGGCCGGGGGCCAGTTCGACGTCCTGGGCGCTGAACAGGTCGACGCCGGCGTCGCCGTCATGGGCTCGGCTCGGCATCGGCAGGTCGGGGTCCAGGCGTACAACCGCCAGAGTGGTGGACACGACGTCACAGATTACTCTGGCCCGCGTGTCAGACACGCGCGCGACCACACAAACGGTGCGCTACCGCGAGCGGTTGTGGGTGCCGTGGTGGTGGTGGCTGCCCGGGCTCGGGCTCGGTGCGCTGATCGCGTACGAGGTGACCCTGGGCGTCCGAAGTCTGCCCGTCTGGCTGCCCTTCGCGGTGCTGCTGCCGGTCGCCGCCGCGGTGCTGGTGTGGTTCAGCAGGTCGGAGCTGCGGGTGGTGTCGCCCGGACCCGGTGCGACTCCCGAAGCCGGTCCCGAACTGTGGGTCAACGAGGCGCACCTGCCGGTCGGAGTCGTCGCCCGGTCCGCGGAGGTGCCGCGGTCGGCGAAGTCGGCGGCGCTCGGCCGCCAGCTCGACCCGGCGGCCTACGTCGTCCACCGGGCGTGGGTAGGCCCGATGGTTCTGCTGGTGCTCGACGACCCGGACGACCCGACGCCGTACTGGTTGATCAGCACGCGCCACCCGGATCGGGTGCTCGCCGCGCTGCGACAGGACTGAGACGACGTCAGGCAGCGCAGTCGCTGCAGATCATCATGCCGTTCTTCTCGCTGGCCAGCCGGCTGCGGTGATGCACGAGGAAACAACTCGAACAGGTGAACTCGTCGGCCTGCTTCGGGATGACCCGCACCGAGAGTTCCTCACCGGACAGGTCGGCGCCGGGCAATTCGAACGACTCGGCCGATTCGGACTCGTCGACGTCGACGACGGCCGACTGGGCTTCGTTGCGCCGCGCCTTCAGCTCCTCGAGCGAATCTTCGGAGACGTCGTCCGTCTCCGTGCGGCGTGGAGCGTCATAGTCGGTAGCCATCGTCCTCGTCCCCTCCATCAATCCTTGCAGCAGTGCTTTGTACCAGCGTCGAACGCATTCCCCAAACGATTCGTGCCCGCACTGCCACAGGTTCCAGTGTGATTTACATCACAATGCTCCGTCGGGAGCCCCGGCGCCGCAAGCAACCTTCGCTCCACCAGGCCTTAGAGTGCTAGACGTGGTTTCCCACATCACCGAGGGCACGGCCTTCGACAAGCACGGTCGGCCGTTCCGGCGCCGCAATTTCCTGCCCGCGATGATCACGCTGACAGCGCTGGCGGTGGTGACGATGGTGGTGTGGTCGATCGCGCTGAACCAGTCCACCGATGTCGCCCAGGCGGCGGTGTGCAACCGGCCACCCGCCCCGGCGCCCGGCGAACCCACGCCGCCACCCCTGGGCACCCAGGTGTCGACCGCCGACATGACCGACGTCGCGCCGGCCAAGCTGGCCGACACCCGGATCCGCGTCCTCAACGCCAGCGGCCAGGGCGGGCAGGCCGCCGAGGTGGCCGGCGAGCTGCGCGACCTCGGCTTCGCCCAGCCCGAGGCCGCCAACGACGCCGTCTACGCGAGCACCCGGCTGAACTGCCACGGCCAGATCCGGTTCGGGCCCTCCGGCCGGGCCGCCGCGGCGGCGGTGTGGCTGGTGGCGCCCTGTGCCGAGCTTTTCGAGGACGAGCGCCCGGACGCGGTGGTGGATCTGGCGATCGGCACCGAGTTCAGCGAGCTGAACGCCAGCGACAACATCGAGGCGGTGCTGGCCAGTCTGCGCCCGGACGCGACCGCGGCCGCCGATCCGACGCTGGTCGAGAAGATCCACAGCACCGGCTGCTGACCGGCGGCCTCAGCCCAGCCCCGCCCGGCCCAGCACATCCACCAGCTCGTCGGCCACCCCGGGCGCGGCGGCGACGACCAGGCCGGCCCCGCCCACCCCGCCGTCGGGCGGCGGCAGCGCCAGCCGGGCGCCTGCCTCGGCGGCGATCAACGCGCCCGCCGCCCAGTCCCACACGTTGACGCCGTCCTCGTAGTAGGCGTCGAGCCGGCCGTCGGCGACCATGCACAGGTCAAGGGCGCACGAACCGATCCGCCGCATGTCACGCACCAGCGGCAGCACGCGGGTCAGGATCTCGGCCTGCTCCCGCCGCCGCTGCGGGGCATAGCCGAAGCCGGTG
This sequence comes from Mycobacterium hippophais, assembly GCF_027529605.1. NCBI lineage: Bacteria > Bacillati > Actinomycetota > Actinomycetes > Mycobacteriales > Mycobacteriaceae > Mycobacterium > Mycobacterium hippophais. The sequence goes on from NZ_JAPZPY010000012.1 coordinate 76,646, forward strand.
CCCAGCAGCGCCATGGCCAGCTCGTCGGCGTCGCTGCACCGCAGGGGACGGGTCCCGGCGCCGTCGCGGACCTGCGCCCCGTGGCCGCGCGCCGCGGAGTACACCGCGCCGGCCGCCACGTCGGCGACGGCGCCCGCCACCGACTCGCCGTCGAGCTGGGCGGCGACCGACACCGCGTACGCCGGGATGCCGTAGACGAAGTTCACCGTGCCGTCGATGGGGTCGAGCACCCAGGTGATGCGTCCGGCACGGACCCCGGCGGCGCCGCCCTCCTCCTCGCCCAGCACGTGTTCACCGGGCCGCAGCACGGCCAGCCGCTCGCGCAGCAACCGCTCGGTCTCGGTGTCGACGATCGTCACCGGGTCCGTGCGGCTGCTCTTCGAACGCACCGCACCGCCGTCCGACGGGCTCGCGGCCGCCCCGAACACCTCGGCCCGGCGCCGCCGGACGAATGCCGCGGCCTCGTCGGCCAACTGGTCGGCCACCGCGCGCAGCGTCCCCGGGTCACTGTCGATTTCGGTCACTGCGCCATCGCACCACTTTCGGCGCGGAATGTCGCTGACCGGTTGCCCGACAGTCACGCGGGAGCATGGTCGAGCCGTTAGTGTGTGGGACGCGAGACGCTTGCCGGGTTCCCGCCGGCCGTGTGCTGAAGGAGCGCCCATGACCGCCACTGAGTCCCCCGTCGCCGACCCGGACGGCGGTGGCGATGCGCAGCGCCGGGGATTCGGGATCGACGTGGGCGGCAGCGGGGTCAAGGGCGGCGTGGTCGACCTCGACACCGGAGCGCTGATCGGCGAACGCTTCAAGCTGGCCACCCCGCAACCCGCCACCCCCGATGCGGTGGCCAAGACCATCGCCGCCGTCGTCCGCGAGTTCGGCTGGACCGAGAACCTGGGCGTCACCTACCCGGGCGTGGTGACCGACGGCATCGTCCGGACCGCGGCCAACGTGGACAAGGCCTGGATCGGCACGAACGCCCGCGAGGCCATCGCGGCCGAACTCGGCGGTCAGTCGATCACTGTGCTCAACGACGCCGACGCGGCCGGGCTGGCCGAGGAGCGGTTCGGCGCCGGCCGCGACAACACGGGCGTCATCGTCTTGCTGACCTTCGGCACCGGCATCGGGTCCGCGGTGATCCACAACGGCGCCCTGCTGCCGAACACCGAGTTCGGCCACCTCGAGGTGGGCGGCAAGGAAGCCGAACACCGGGCCGCGTCCTCGGTCAAGGAACGCAAGGACTGGAGTTACGAGCGGTGGTCCGAGGAGGTCACCCGGGTGCTGATCGCGATCGAGAACGCGATCTGGCCCGACCTGTTCATCGCCGGCGGCGGCATCAGCCGCAAAGCGGACAAGTGGATCCCGCTGCTGAAGAACCGCACCCCTGTGGTGGCGGCCACACTGCAGAACACCGCGGGCATCGTCGGCGCCGCGATGGCGGCGGCGGTCGACGTCACCACTACTGCCAAGTAACTTTTCGCCGGACACGCGCGGGCCTGCCGGATTTGCCGCTCGAGGCGGCGTTACCACACACTGTCGTTACAATGGTCGAGGCGGCCGCCTACCGAATAGCGGCGGGTAATCCCCAGTAGCAGATACAACGCCGCATTCGACATAGCAGACGCTTTCGGTGGCGCACGCCTGCGCAGACCGGAGTACGCACGACCGAAAGGGTGTACGTGGCAGCGACCAAGGCAAGCCCGGCAACCGACGAGCCGGTGAAGCGCACCGCCACCAAGACTCCCGCAAAGAGAGCCCCGGCGAAGACCGCCAACGGAGCGGCGCCCGCCAAGCGGGCGGCCGCCAAGGCCCCCGCCCGCGCGGCCAAGGCCGAGAACGGCGCGGCACCCAAGGCCCGGGCCGGCGCCAAGCCGGCCAAGGGACCCGCCAAGACGCGCGCGAAGAAGTCGACCGCCCCCGAGGCCGGTGCCGGCGAGGAGAGCCTCGTCGAGGACACCGACCTGGAGACCACCGACGACGTCGAGGAGCCCGGCGAGGACCTCGCGACGATCGACGAGCCCGAGATCGACCTCGACGACCTGGACACCGACGACGACGAACCCGTCGCGGTAGCCGACGCGGCGAAGACCCCCGCGGTGGCCCCCAAGGTCGAGACGGCCGCGCCCGTCGAAGAGGAAGAGATCTCCGAGCCGTCCGAGAAGGACAAGGCCTCCGGCGACTTCGTCTGGGACGAAGAGGAATCCGAGGCGCTGCGGCAGGCCCGCAAGGACGCCGAACTCACCGCCTCGGCCGACTCCGTACGCGCCTACCTCAAGCAGATCGGCAAGGTCGCGCTGCTCAACGCGGAGGAGGAGGTCGAACTCGCCAAGCGCATCGAGGCCGGCCTGTTCGCCACGCAGAAGCTGACCGAGCTCGCCGACAAGGGCGAGAAGCTGCCCGTGCAGCAGCGCCGCGACATGCAGTGGATCTGCCGTGACGGCGACCGGGCCAAGAACCACCTGCTCGAGGCGAACCTGCGCCTGGTGGTCTCGCTGGCCAAGCGCTACACCGGCCGCGGGATGGCGTTCCTGGACCTCATCCAGGAGGGCAACCTCGGCCTGATCCGCGCGGTGGAGAAGTTCGACTACACCAAGGGTTACAAGTTCTCGACCTACGCGACGTGGTGGATCCGCCAGGCCATCACCAGGGCGATGGCCGACCAGGCGCGCACCATCCGCATCCCGGTGCACATGGTCGAGGTCATCAACAAACTCGGCCGCATCCAGCGCGAGCTGCTTCAGGACCTGGGCCGCGAGCCCACGCCCGAAGAGCTGGCCAAGGAGATGGACATCACGCCGGAGAAGGTGCTGGAGATCCAGCAGTACGCGCGTGAGCCGATCTCGCTGGACCAGACCATCGGCGACGAGGGCGACAGCCAGCTCGGCGACTTCATCGAGGACTCCGAGGCCGTCGTCGCCGTCGACGCGGTGAGCTTCACGCTGCTGCAGGATCAGCTGCAGTCGGTGCTGGAGACGCTCTCCGAGCGCGAGGCGGGCGTCGTCCGGCTGCGGTTCGGGCTCACCGACGGTCAGCCCCGTACCCTCGACGAGATCGGCCAGGTCTACGGCGTGACGCGCGAGCGCATCCGCCAGATCGAGAGCAAGACGATGTCGAAGTTGCGTCACCCCAGTCGCTCTCAGGTGTTGCGCGACTACCTCGACTAGACGTCGCGCCGCCACCAACCTGGAAGCCGGGGGTGGTGGAACTGCGCTACTCGACCGCCCCACCCGTGGGCACCGACGGACCGGGGTTCTTGGGTGCGCCGTTCTCGACCAGGACCTGATCGGGGATGAGGATTCCCCCGGGCCTGCGGATCGGCGAGTCCGCGGCCGGCGGAGCGCCGCACATGCTGGTCGCTGCGTTCCAATCACCGCCGGACCTGTAGCAGCACCACTGCACGTGCTCGATGTACTCCTCGACGGTGGTGCTCGGCGGCTGATTACGTTCGCAGCTGTCGAAGTCCCCGATGTCCCACTCGCGGGGTTCGGCGCCCGCGGTCGGGATGACCGCCAGCAATCCGATTGCTGCGGCGCCGATGACCGGCGAGATCCAGCGATGTGCCCTACGACCCGTGATGTTCATGTCGACCTCCTGATGTGTTGTCTTTGTCTGTCTCCGATGATTGCGATGTCGGCACGAACCCGGAATCGACGACGAGCCACATTCCGCTGGCGATCGGTGAGGATTTGCTATCCGCGCGGACAGGACCGATGCCGGTTCCGGCGTTGAGCCGTTGTTGAGGCCCGTGCGGATACTTCCTCCCATACGAACGACCGGGAGGAAGTCCGCAATGACGCGACCAGTGACCACCTACGTGTACGCCGATGATCCGATCCTCGAGGCCGGCGTCGTCAGTCAACTCCGCCCGAGGGCCGAGATCGCGGTCGTCGACTCCGCGCGCCTGCAGGGCGCCGAGGTCGCGATCGCCGTCGCCGATGTGCTGGACGGCGCGACCGTCCGGATTGTTCACTCGCTGCGCAAAGCCGGTGTGCGGCACACCCTTCTGCTCCTGGGCGCCGTCGACGAACAGACCGTGACGACGGCGGTGCAGGCCGGTGTGAGCGGCGTGCTGCGACGCGCAGAAGCGACATCCGATGTCCTCGTGCGCACGGTGGCCGAGGTCGCTGCCGGCCGCGGCGTCCTCCCCCGAGATGTGCCCGGCCGGGTGGGCGGGATGACGCGGCAGCCGGTCATGCGGCGGTTCGACAAGCTCTCGCAGCGCGAGGCCGACGTGCTGCGCCTGATCGCCGACGGCCTCGACACCGACGAGATCGCCCGCACGCTGTGCTACAGCCAGCGCACCGTGAAGAACGTGCTGCACGGCATCACCACCCGGCTGCAGCTGCGCAACCGGTCACACGCCGTCGCCTACGCGGTGCGCGAGGGCCTGATCTGACCGGCCCCGGCCGACCGGCCGCGGCGCACGAGCGTCGGCACCCCGAGTTCCGCGCGGATCCGCGCGTGTTCGCGGCGCACATACTCGGCCGACCCCGCGTCGCCGAGTTCGGCGTGCAGGTCGGCAAGCACCAGCCAGCCGGTGTCCTGCTCGGGTTCGAGCTGCACCGAACGCTCGGCCGCGGCGAGCGCCCGGTCATGCTCACCGAGCGTCAGGTGGTCGGCGGCCAGCGCCGCGGCCACCGCGGCGGCCTTGTGCCGCAACCGGTCCCGCTCCTCCTCGATGTGCGCCATGCCGGTCAGCTCCGGTAGCAGGTCACCGGTGTACAGGTCGAGGGCCGCCCGGCGCGCCGCCATCCGGCCGGCGACGTCACCGCGCGCCGCCAGCCTGCCCGCCCTCGCCACGGTGTCGGCGAACGCCACGGCGTCGACCGCTGCGGACTCGGGCAGACACAGCCGGTAAGCCTCGCCGCGCCGGTCCACACTCACGCCGTTGTCGACCAGCAGGCGACGCGCACTCGACACTGACACCTGCAATCGGTGCGCCGCCACGGAGTGCGGCACCCCGGGCCACAGCAGGTCCTCGAGGTACTCGCAGCGGTGGTCGCGGCCCGGCGCCAGGGCCAGGATCTGCAGCACGCGACGCGCCCGCGGCCGCAGGGCGTCCAGCGCGACGGCCCGCCCGCCCGCCTCGATTCCGAACTCGCCGAAGCATCGAACAATCACGGCCGGCGCACTCGCGGCCCCGGCCGGTTCCCGGCCACGCCCCCACTCCGGCACAGGCACATCGACCGTCGTTGCCGCCGTGCTCAATTCGTTGGATTCGACGGTCTTCGCCAGCCGTGACACCTGCGCGCAGCGCCGGTACCACTGCCGCGCCTCGGCCACGCCGTACTCCTCGACGAGGGCCAGTTCGAGATGTGTGCGCAGCACCTCGTGATAGCGGAAGTGCCGGCCGCCGTCGTCGGTCGACGTGAACAGTTGCGCCGCTTCGAGTTCGGCCAGGATGCGGTGGCTGCCGGTGGCGCCGAGCAGGGCGTCGCAGACCTCGCCGGACATCCGCTTCAAAGGCGCGGTGCGGAGCAGGAATTCGCGGCGTTCGGCGGACAGCTGATCCAGGACGTTGCGCGTCAGGTAGGACCGGACGAATCGGCACCGCCCGCCGAGGTGCGCGACGGCCCGGTGCCGATCGGTGGCGCTGCGCTGCGCGGTGGCCAACTGGAACAGCCACAGCGCGGCGGCCCATCCGCCGGTGCTGCGGGCCAGGGCGGTGGCGGCGTCCGGCCGCAGGGGGCAGCCGTACACCGCGGCGAACAACTCCTCGATCTCCGATGTGCGGAACCGCAGGTCGTCACCGCCGATCTCGCCGAGCGACCCGGACACCCGCAACCGCGGGACGTTGACGTCCGGAGTGCGCCGCGACGCGCAGACGACCCGCAGACGGCGGGGCCGCAGCGCCAGGAACTGCTCCAGTGCCCGCTCGGCCGCCGAGCCGGCGATCGCGTGCACGTCGTCGAGGAACAGCACCGCACCCGGATCCGTCCACCGGTCGAGAGCCGCGAGCAGTCCGTCCGTCGTGGCCGCGTCGTCGATGTCCACCAACCCGCCGAGCGCACCGGCCAGATGTGCGACGAACCGGTTCTCGCCGGTGTCGTCCTCGGTGACGCCGTACCACCCCACGGGCACCTGCGCCGCGGCCGCCAGATGCGACAGCAAGGTGGTCTTCCCGCACCCGGCCGGCGCCACCACCATCGTGGTCGCGGCCGGTGCCGTCAGCCGGTCGCGGACCAGGCCGGCCGGCTCGGGTGCGCGCAACTTCTCCCGCAACACCGTGCACCTGCCGGTATCCGTCGTGGGCTCCACGGGCGCAGCGTATGACCGCGTCACCGGTGTGGTTCGAGTAGTCGACTACTCGACTTGCGGCCTCGCCGGTAAAGTCCGGCCATGTGCCCGAGAAGTCTTTCAAAGCCCCACCGGCACGGCTGATCGCCGCGGTCGACAAGGTACGCGCCGGCCTGCAGCGGCTGCACCGGTCCACCGTGCCGGGCAACATCGCGATGCTCGAACTGGCCACCGGCGCGTGGACGACGGCGGCGCTCTACACGGCGGCGAAACTCGGCATCCCCGATCAGCTGGCGAGTGGACCCGCCCACGCGAACGACGTCGCCAAACGGATCGGCGCCCACCCGGAGTCCGTCTACCGGCTGATGCGGGCGCTCGCCGGCAAGGGTGTGCTCACACAGCGCCGCGACGGCCGGTTCGCACTGACCCGCGTCGGCGACGCGCTGCGCTCCGACTCCGACGGCTCGCTGCGCGACATGGTGCTGTTCATCGGGCACCCGATGCGCTGGGAGGACTGGGGCAACCTGGAGCACTCCGTGCGCACCGGACAGACCGCCACCGAGATGCTGCGCGGCATGCCCGTGTGGGACTTCCTCGCCGTGAACCCGGAGTTCGCCGAGGTGTTCAACCGGGCGATGACGGCCACCAGCGGGCTGACCGACGAGGCCGCGCTGAGTTGTTACGACTTCACCGGCTCGAAGCTGGTGGTCGACGTGGGCGGCGGGCACGGCGCGCTGCTGTCGACCATCCTGCGCAGTGCGCCCGACGCCAGGGGCGTGCTCTTCGACCAGCCCTCGGTGGTGGAGAACGCAGGGCCGACACTCGCGGCGGCAGGCGTCGCCGAGCGCACCACGACGGCGGGCGGATCGTTCATGGAGTCGGTGCCCGACGGCGGCGACGTCTACGTGATGAAGAACATCATTCACGACTGGTGCGACGACGACGCCGTGCGCATCCTGCGCACCATCCGCACGTCGATCGCCGACGGCGGCAAGCTGCTCCTGCTGGAGATGGTGCTGCCGGAACGGCCGTCGTCGTTCATCGGCCTGATGCTCGACCTCGAGATGCTCGTCACCGCCGGCGGCAAGGAGCGCACCAGAGCGGAGTACGCGAATCTCCTCGCCCGGTCCGGCTTCCGCCTTCAGCGGGTCGTCGACACCGTCACCCCGCTGTCGATCATCGAGGCGGTGCCTGTGTGACGCCCGACCGCATCGCGGTCGGTTCGGGTTCGGAGTACGAGGCCGCGGTCGGCTACTCGCGGGCCGTGCGTGCCGGCCGCATGGTCGTGGTGGCGGGCACCACCGGCGTGGGTTCCGGCGCCGCGGCACAGACCAGGGATGCGCTGCGGCGGATCGCCGCGGCGCTGGCCGAGGTGGACGCGACGCTGTCCGACGTGGTGCGCACCCGGATGTACGTCACCGACATCTCGTGCTGGCGCGAGGTCGGCGCCGTGCACGCCGAATTCTTCGGCGACATCCGCCCGGTCACCACGATGGTCGAGGTGTCGGCGCTCATCGCGCCCGAACTCCTCGTCGAGGTGGAGGCCGACGCCTACATCGGCTCCACGACAGCCGGGAACACCCCGTCATCGCCCGGCGGGTAGGGCGTGACCCGCAGCACCGCCGCGACCGGCAGCGGTCCGTACAGGTGGGGGAACAGCATGCCGCCGGGGTCGGTGGGCACGCCCGGCTCCCATCGCACCTCCGCCGACAGCAGCGCGGGGTCGATGTGCAGCAGCACCAGATCGGTGCGCCCGGCGTAGAGCCGGTTGGCCGGCAGGTGCACCTGGCCCGGTGCGGACAGGTGCACGAAGCCCACCGCGTCGAGCGACGGGGGGCGGTGTTCCGCGCGATCCAGCGCGACCTGCCAGTCCGCGGCCGGGCAGAGGTGCACCAGCAAAGGCGTTCCCGCGGGTGGTTTCCGCGATGAATCTGGGTACATACGACTAGCGTGCCCTCCTGGCAACACGGGGTGACGTGAGACACGACACACCGGTGAACCCCCGGGGAACAAGGCCGGAACCGAATACGTCTGACACAGTAGAGATACGCGGTAGGGCATGATCCCGCACCGCGCCGGCTAGAAACGGAGGAGCCATGACCGCAACTCTGACCAGTCCCGAACTCACCCGGGCTGATCGCTGCGATCGCTGCGGTGCCGCCGCCCGAGTGCGCGCGAAGCTGCCTTCGGGTTCCGAGCTGCTGTTCTGTCAGCACCACGCCAACGAGCACGAGGCCAAGTTGGTCGAGCTTGCCGCGATCATCGAAGTGAGCCCGTCGGACTCGTAGGGCCACTCCGACGAGCACCGCTTATGGGCAGTAGCGCATTTCTTCGGTAATGCTGGTCTGGTCATGACTGACCAGCCGGCTCCGATCCCCCCGTCGCGTCATCACATCTGGCGAACCACCCGACGCACTTTGTCGAAGAGTTGGGACGACTCGATTTTCTCGGAGTCGGCCCAGGCGGCCTTCTGGTGCGCGCTGTCCCTGCCGCCGCTGCTGCTTGGGATGCTCGGCAGCCTGGCCTACATCGCCCCGCTGTTCGGCGCGGAGACGCTGCCCGCGATCCAGGACCAGATCATCGGGACCGCGAACAGCTTCTTCTCGCCGAACGTCGTCAACGAGATCATCGAGCCGACGGTGCGCGACATCGTCGCGGGCGCACGGGGCGAGGTGGTGTCGGTCGGCTTCGTCATCTCGCTGTGGGCCGGCTCGTCGGCGGTGTCGGCGTTCGTCGACTCGATCGTCGAGGCACACGATCAGACGCCGCTGCGACACCCGGTGCGCCAACGGTTCTACGCGCTGGGCCTCTACGTGGTGGCGCTGGTGCTGGCGATCGCGACCGCGCCGCTGCTGGCGCTCGGCCCGCAGAAGATCGCGCAGTACATCCCCGACAGCTGGGACCACGTACTGCGGTACGGGTATTGGCCGCTGCTGTTCCTGAGCCTGATGATCGCGGTGAACCTGCTCTACCGGGTGTCGCTGCCGAAACCGCTGCCGTCGCACCGGCTCCTGCTCGGGGCGGCGCTGGCCACGGTGGTGTTCTTGATCGCGACTCTGGGCCTGCGGGTGTACCTGACGTACATCACCAGCACCGGCTACACCTACGGTGCGCTCGCCACCCCGATCGCGTTCCTGCTGTTCGCGTTCTTCCTCGGATTCGCCATCATGATCGGCGCCGAACTCAACGCCGCCATCGAAGAGGAGTGGCCGGCGCCGGTGACCCACGCCCACCGGCTCCGCGGCTGGTTGGGAGAGAAGGCCGAGTCGATCAACTCCACGGCTACCGTCGCCGTCGCGAAGCCCGCGGTCACGCCGCCCGCAGCCGATCCGGGCGTGGCCGCACCGCGGCCCGCCGATTAGGTCTTGAGCTGCTCGAAGATGCGCTTGCAGTCCGGGCAGACCGGGGAACCGGGCTTGGCACTGCGGGTGACCGGGAACACCTCGCCGCACAGGGCGACGACATGGGTGCCCATGACGGCGCTCTCGGCGATCCTGTCCTTCTTCACGTAGTGGAAGAACTTCGGCCGGTCACTGTCGGTGCCGTCGTCGACCTGTTCGTCGGTCTCGGTGCGCTCGATGGTGTCGGTCTGCATGTGACCATTGTGCCTGGCAATGGATCGGTAAGAAATCCCACGAGCGCAGCGGCACCCGGCTGTGCCAGAGTGGAAGTATGAAACACGGCCAGGAGCTGGGTTTCGACGACGAGGGTCGGCCCGTGCTGATCACCCGCGCCGCACCGGCCTACGAAGACCAACACCGCGCCCGCGTGCGCAAGTACCTCTCGCTGATGGCGTTCCGGATCCCGGCGCTGATCCTCGCGGCGGTCGCCTACGACATCTGGGAGAACGGCCTGGTGTCGCTGGCCATCATCCTGGTGTCCGTGCCGCTGCCGTGGATGGCCGTCCTCATCGCCAACGACCGCCCGCCGCGCCGCGCCGAGGAACCCCGCCGCTACGCGCCCGGGCGGCGCATCCCGCTGTTCCCCACCGCCGAGCGGCCGGCGCTGGAATACCGGCCGCCCTCGGCGCCGCAACCGGATTCCGCGGAGTCCGGATACGACGTCCCGCGCTGAGCTCCCGACGCTTCCAATCCTCAGGACATTCTCAGGTCTTCACCGAAAAAGCCCTGATCAAAAGGTGTGAAGCGGCAGGGGGGCGGGAACTACTAGCGGCACTTGGGCGTTAAAGCTCATGACAGTTCTAGCCGAGCAGGAGGCCGTCATGGCAAATGCCACCTTTAGCCGCATCGAGAGCGATCTGGACGCTCAGAGCCCAGCCGCCGACCTCGTGCGCGTGTACCTCAACGGCATCGGCAAGACTGCGCTGCTGAATGCCGCGGACGAGGTGGAGTTGGCCAAACGCATCGAGGCCGGCCTGTACGCCCGGCATCTGCTCGAGACCAAGAAGCGGCTCGGCGACGCGCGCAAGCGCGACCTCGCCGCGGTGGTCCGCGACGGCGAGGCGGCCCGCAGGCACCTGCTGGAGGCCAACCTGCGACTGGTGGTGTCGCTGGCCAAGCGCTACACCGGGCGCGGCATGCCGCTGCTGGACCTGATCCAGGAGGGCAACCTCGGCCTGATCCGGGCGATGGAGAAGTTCGACTACGCCAAGGGATTCAAGTTCTCGACGTACGCCACCTGGTGGATCCGGCAGGCGATCACCCGCGGCATGGCCGATCAGAGCCGCACCATCCGGCTGCCCGTCCATCTCGTCGAGCAGGTCAACAAGCTGGCCCGGATCAAGCGTGAGATGCACCAGAACCTCGGACGTGAGGCCACCGACGAGGAACTGGCCGAGGAATCGGGCATCCCCGCCGAGAAGATCGCCGATCTGCTCGAGCACAGCCGCGACCCGGTGAGCCTGGACATGCCGGTCGGCAGCGACGAGGAGGCGCCGCTCGGTGACTTCATCGAGGACGCCGAGGCGATGTCGGCGGAGAACGCGGTGATCTCCGAACTGCTGCACACCGACATCCGGCACGTGCTGGCGACGCTCGACGAGCGTGAGCAACAGGTCATCCGGCTGCGGTTCGGGCTCGACGACGGCCAGCCCCGCACCCTCGATCAGATCGGCAAGCTGTTCGGTCTGTCACGTGAGCGGGTGCGCCAGATCGAGCGCGAGGTGATGTCCAAGCTGCGCAACGGCGAGCGCGCCGACCGGCTGCGCTCCTACGCCAGCTAGTTCGCCGGCCGGTAACCGGCCGAAATCTCGAAGACGCAGCCACGGGTCCGCCGGCAACCGGCGGACCCGTCGCTGCCCCTGCGGCGCGTGTCGGCGCGATGATGCACCGCTGCGCAGGCCCTGGGAACGGTAGACTTTCGCAGGACGGAGGGCTGCGCGAAATGAATGATCTGGTCGACACCACCGAGATGTATCTGCGGACGATCTACGACCTCGAGGAAGAGGGCGTGGTGCCCCTGCGCGCCCGTATCGCCGAGCGGCTCGATCAGAGCGGACCGACGGTCAGCCAGACGGTCTCGCGGATGGAGCGCGACGGCCTGCTCCAGGTGGCCGGTGACCGCCATCTCGAGCTCACCGACAAGGGCCGCCAGTTGGCTGTCGCCGTGATGCGCAAGCACCGGCTGGCCGAGCGGCTGCTGGTCGACGTCATCGGCCTGCCGTGGGAGGAAGTGCACGCCGAGGCGTGTCGCTGGGAGCACGTGATGAGCGAGGACGTCGAACGCCGGCTCATCCAGGTGCTGGACAATCCGACCACCTCGCCGTTCGGCAACCCGATCCCCGGCCTGTCCGAACTCGGGCTGGCCGGCTTCCCCGGCGCCGATCAGGTGAGCCTGGTCCGGCTGACCGAACTGCCGTCCGGCATGCCGGTCGCGGTCGTGGTGCGCCAGCTCACCGAGCACGTCCAGGGTGACGCCGACCTGATCGCCCGCCTCAAGGACGCCGGCGTGGTGCCCAACGCCCGCGTCACCGTCGAGGCCACCGACCACGGCGGCGTCAACATCGTGATTCCGGGCCACGAGCAGGTCGAGCTGCCCCACCACATGGCGCACGCCGTCAAGGTCGAGAAGGTCTGACACTCAGCCGCTGCGGCGGCGAAACCCGGTCCGCGGCGGTAATTGCACCCCGAGCCGATCGGCCATCCGGTATCCGGTGAGCGCGAGTTCACGGATCTGATCGGGCCGCATCCCCGATCGCAGCGCCTGATCGAGCATGCCGGCCATCCGGTGCCGGGGGTCGAGGCGCAGCGCGGCCTCGAGGGCCACACCGGCCAGCGGACCGTCTCCCCTGGCGTAGGCCGAGAAGGAAAGCAGCACCAGCGCCTCGTTCCGCCACGGCGGCGGCAGCGTCCGGGACAGCAGCACCCACAGCGTCTCCGCCAGGTCCGCGTCTTGCCCGATCGCCAACGCGTACAACGTGTCCCGTACCGACGGGTCGGTCAGGGCGCAGGCCATCGCCGCCATCTGCGTGTCGTCGGGCCGTTGGCCGTCGCCCAGGCGGCGCGCGGCGGCGATCGTGTCCTCGATCTCGCCGCGCAGCACCGCATCCGGCCGAGGGACTTGGCGGCTCTGGTCGCGGCTGCGGATCATGTCGAGCAGGGCATCGCCGCGGGCCGGGTCGGCGTCGAGCACCGCTTCGAGTTCGGCGCGGCTGCGGTACAGCCGTCGGCCGTCGAGCACCGCCGCGGCCGCCAGCGGTGACGCGGACGGGTCGTCGACGGGCCCGCCCGCGCGGCCGTCCACCGAGTGCCAGCGCCCGCCCGTGGCGACCCGGTCCACCACGTGGGCGTCGAGCAGGTCGATGCCGCGCCCGGCCAGCGCGGTGTCCAGGCGGGCGACGAGCTCGCGATGGGCGTCGTTGCACGGTTCGCAGTCGGCCCCGCAGTCGTCGACGATCACGGCGATCACCGCGTCCGGCGCCGCCGCGGCCGCGACCTTCGCCAGGTCGTCGATCGAGGCGGCGAGTCCGTCGGACAGGTCGACGCGCAGCACCGCGCCCAGGCCGCCGCGCTCCACGGTGACGAGCACCAGCGACTGCTCGGGCACGAAGCCCAGGACGGCGGGTACGGCGGCGATCAGCCTGCCGGGGTGGTTGAACCGGTAACCGAACTGCTGCGATGAGGTCATGGCCGCAACGCTCGTCGGCCGCACTGTCGGAAGCGGCCCCCGCCGGCCCCGTTCGGGGCGCCCTGGGGATGAACCGCCGACTGTGGACAGCCGCGGCCCGGTGTCTGTTCACGAAGTCTTCGGCGTCGTCGGCATGCGAGATGGTCACAACCGGCGTACACCTTTTGCCATGGGTTCGATGCTGGAGTACGACCTCGTCGTCATCGGTTCTGGTCCGGGCGGGCAGAAGGCCGCCATCGCGGCCGCCAAGCTCGGCAAGTCGGTCGCGGTCATCGAACGTGGCCGCATGCTCGGCGGAGTGTGCGTGAACACCGGCACCATCCCGTCGAAGACGCTGCGCGAGGCCGTCGTGTATCTCACTGGGATGAGCCAGCGCGAGCTGTACGGGGCCAGCTACCGGGTGAAGGAGAAGATCACCCCGGCGGACCTGCTGGCCCGCACCAGCCACGTCATCAACAAGGAGCAGGACGTGGTGCGCAGCCAGCTGATGCGCAACCGGATCGACCTGATCGAGGGGCACGGCCGGTTCATCGATCCGCACACCCTGCTCGTCGAGGAGCCGACGCGCGGCGAGAACACGAAGGTCAGCGGTGAGTACATCGTGATCGCAACCGGCACCAAGCCGGCGCGGCCCGCGGGCGTCGAGTTCGACGAACACCGGGTGCTGGACTCCGACGGCATCCTGGACCTGAAGTCGCTGCCCACCTCGATGGTGGTGGTCGGTGCGGGCGTCATCGGCATCGAGTACGCGTCGATGTTCGCCGCGCTGGGCACCAAGGTCACCGTGGTGGAGAAGCGCGACTCGATGCTGGACTTCTGCGACCCCGAGATCGTCGAGGCGCTGAAGTTCCACCTGCGCGACCTGGCCGTCACCTTCCGCTTCGGCGAGGAGGTGACCGCGGTCGACGTCGGCGCCGCAGGCACGGTGACCACCCTGGCCAGCGGCAAGCAGATCCCGGCCGAGACGGTGATGTACTCGGCGGGCAGGCAGGGCCAGACCGAACACCTCGACACGGCGATGGCCGGCATCGAGGCCGACAACCGGGGCCGCATCTTCGTCGACAGCAATTTCCAGACCGTCGTGGACCACATCTATGCGGTCGGCGACGTGATCGGCTTCCCGGCGCTGGCGGCCACGTCGATGGACCAGGGCCGGCTGGCGGCGTATCACGCCTTCGGCGAACCGGCCAAGGGGATGACCGACCTGCAGCCCATCGGCATCTACTCCATCCCGGAGGTGTCCTACGTGGGCGCCACCGAGGTGGAGCTCACCAAGAAGGCGATTCCGTACGAGGTCGGGGTGTCCAGGTATCGCGAGTTGGCCCGCGGCCAGATCGCCGGCGACTCCTACGGCATGCTCAAGCTGCTGGTGTCGACCGACGACCTGAAGATTCTGGGCGCTCACATCTTCGGCACCAGTGCCACCGAGATGGTGCACATCGGGCAAGCGGTGATGGGATGCGGCGGCACCGTCGAGTACCTGGTCGACGCCGTGTTCAACTACCCGACCTTCTCCGAGGCCTACAAGGTGGCCGCCCTCGACGTGATGAACAAGCTGCGGGCACTCAATCAGTTCCGGCGCTGAGCGCTCAGCAGCCGTCGTCGTCGGCCGCGGGCGCCGCGTCGGCGGGGCCGCCGGCCTCCGCGCGGGCCAGCAGCCGCTCGATGTGCCCGTCGAACGGCGGCGAGTACGACAGGTCCTCGTCGCAGCCGCCGCCGTCGAGCCCGCCGACCAGTCCGGTGACCACCGAACCGGCGACCCAGGGTGCGCCGCTCACCCCGTCGACCAGCCCCTCGCACGGCACGGCCGGGAACCCCTCGGCAGCCACCGCCGTCGACGCCCGGCAGCCGATGGGGCCGCCCCCGATGCCCATCTGATAGCCGGTCACCGTCACCGGCGTACCCGGTCGCGGGGCGGCGCCCAGCGCCAGTCCCCCGCCCGCCTGCTGCGCGGGCGTGTCGCCGGCGTCCCGGCTGACCCGCGCGATGGCGTAGTCGGCCAGCGGATCCTGCCCGTCCACCCAGCGCGGATCGAGGTACACCGCATCGAGGTGCCACGGCTGCTGCCCCTGCGCGGCGGCGTCGAAGCCGGGCACGAACGTGGCGTCCATGCCGTCGACCAGGCAGTGCGCGGCGGTCAGGATGAGGTCACCGCGCGCGGAGTCCAGCACCGAGGCGGTGCAGGTGTGGACCGGGCCGTCGCCGACGAAGACGGCGCCGACCCGTGGATCGGCCGACACCGGCCGGGCGACCGCCGCGGGCGCGGCCTGCGCCTCGGGCCGCTGCACCGCCGTCGACGGCCCCGTGCAGCCGGCCAGGACGGCGACCAGCAGCACCGCCGGCACTGCGGTTCTCCGCAGGGCGGCCGTGACCGGGAACCCACGCATGACCCGATGGTGCCCGACGACGCTGGCAATCCGCCGCGCGCCGGTGGTTCGGCGGGACCGGATGCGGGCATCCCGTGCGGAATGCGGTCCCGGGGCGGCCGTGTTCGAACGTATGCGGGTTCTCGGCGACTGGCGGGGTCCGCAGCACCGCGGGTAGGTGCGACATGCGATCCCACCACGGCCTACCCGCCGCGATGGGCGACACTAGTGGTCCCGGCACGAGGAGGATGTTCACATGGCTGACGAGACGAGTGGGGGTGCCGACACCCCCGAGCAGTACTACCAGCCCGAGTCCACCGGCATGTACGAGCTGGAGTTCCCGGCGCCACAGCTGTCGTCGGCCGACGGCCGCGGGCCGGTGCTGATCCACGCGCTGGAGGGGTTCTCGGACGCCGGTCACGCGATCAAGCTGGCCGCCCAGCACTTGAAGAACACGCTCGACACCGAGCTGGTGGCGTCGTTCGCCATCGACGAACTGCTCGACTACCGCTCGCGGCGGCCGCTGATGACGTTCAAGACCGACCACTTCACGCACTACGAGGAGCCCGAGCTCAACCTCTACGCGCTGCGCGACACGGCGGGCACGCCGTTCCTGCTGCTCGCCGGGATGGAGCCCGACCTGCGGTGGGAACGGTTCATCACCGCGGTGCGGCTGCTGGCCGAACACCTCGGCGTGCGGCGCGTCATCGGGCTGGGCACCATCCCGATGGCGGTGCCGCACACCCGGCCGGTCAGCCTGACCGCGCACGCCACCGACAAGGAGCTGATCGCCGACCACACGCCGTGGGTGGGTGAGGTGCAGGTGCCGGGCAGCGTGTCCAACCTGCTGGAGTTCCGGATGGCCCAGCACGGTCACGAAGCGGTGGGCTTCACCGTGCATGTGCCGCACTACCTGGCTCAGACCGCATATCCGCAGGCCGCGGAGGCGCTGCTGGCCGAGGTCTCGCGGAGTGCGTCGCTGCAGATCCCGCTGGCCGCACTGGGCGAGGCGGGCGCCGAGGTCTACGAGAAGATCAACGAGCAGGTGGAGGCCAGCGCCGAGGTCGCTCAGGTGGTGACGGCGCTGGAGCGACAGTACGATGCGTTCGTCACGGCACAGGAGAACCGGTCGCTGCTGGCGCACGACGAAGAATTGCCCAGCGGTGACGAACTCGGCGCCGAGTTCGAGCGGTTCCTCGCCCAGCAGTCCGGCGAGAAGTTCAAGGAAGACAAGTACAGAGACGGCTACGGCGACGGTTTCGGTGAGGGCGACGACCGGCGGTAGCCCCGTACCGGAGGCCGCATGTCACCACGCAAGCCCGATCTTCGTCCGGTGCGGCAGCTGACGCCGTCTTTGGAGTACCGCACGATCCACGGCTACCGGCGGGCGTTCCGCATCGCCGGATCCGGCCCGGCGATCCTGCTGATCCACGGCATCGGTGACAACTCCACCACGTGGAGCACGGTGCAGACCGCGCTGGCGCAGCGGTTCACCGTCATCGCCCCGGATCTGCTCGGGCACGGGAAGTCCGACAAGCCCCGCGCGGACTATTCGGTGGCCGCGTACGCCAACGGCATGCGCGACCTGCTGAGCGTGCTGGACATCGACCGGGTGACCGTCGTCGGCCACTCGCTGGGAGGTGGCGTCGCGATGCAGTTCGCCTACCAGTTCCCGCAGCTGGTGGAGCGACTCATCCTCGTCGGCGCGGGCGGGGTGACCGGTGACGTGAACGTGGCGCTGCGGCTCGCGTCGCTGCCGCTTGCCAGCGAGGCGCTGGCGCTGCTGCGGCTGCCGCTGGTGCTGCCCGCATTGCAGGCCGCCGGCCGCATCGCCGGCAGTGCACTCGGTTCCACCCGCGTCGGCCGCGATCTGCCGGAGATGCTGCGAATCCTGGCCGACCTGCCCGAGCCGACGGCGTCGTCGGCGTTCACCCGGACGCTGCGCGCCGTCGTCGACTGGCGTGGCCAGGTGGTCACCATGCTCGACCGCTGCTACCTCACCGAATCCGTGCCGGTGCAGCTCATCTGGGGCTCGCACGACTCGGTCATCCCGGTCGGCCACGCCGCGATGGCGCACACCGCGATGCCCGGTTCGCGCCTCGAGGTGTTCGACAAGGCCGGCCACTTCCCGTTCCACGACGACCCGGAGCGGTTCGTCGAGGTGGTCGAGCAGTTCATCGACGCCACCGAGCCCGCCGTCTACGACCAGGAGCTGCTGCGGACACTGCTGCGCAACGGGCTGCGCGAGGGCACGCTTACCGGATCGGTCGGCACCCAGGTGGCGGTGCTCGACGCGATGGGAGCCGACGAGCGCAGCGCCACCTGACAATCGGCCACCCGGCCGAGCCGAGCACGTAGCATCGGCGCATGGCTACCGACGTGACAGTGTTGCGCGTGTTCACCGACGCCGACGGCCAGTTCGGCAATCCGCTGGGCGTGGTGGACGCGAGCACCGTGGACCCCGCCGACCGGCAGCAGATGGCGACCGAACTCGGTTACAGCGAAACGATTTTCGTCGACGTTCCCGAGCCCGGCGCGACCACTGCGCACCTGCGCATCTTCACCCCCGCCACCGAACTCCCGTTCGCCGGCCACCCCACCGTCGGCGCGGCGTGGTGGCTGCGCGAGCAGGGGTCGGCATTGCGCACACTGCAGGTCCCCGCGGGCATCGTGCAGGTCGCCTACGACGGTGACCTGACCGCCGTCAGCGCGCGCTCGGACTGGGCGCCGGAA
The DNA here is from genome assembly GCF_027529605.1 of Mycobacterium hippophais. NCBI lineage: Bacteria > Bacillati > Actinomycetota > Actinomycetes > Mycobacteriales > Mycobacteriaceae > Mycobacterium > Mycobacterium hippophais. Next base: position 95,068 of record NZ_JAPZPY010000012.1, read on the forward strand.
TTCGCGATCCACGATCTGTCCTCGCTCGACGAACTCGCCGAGGCCGACCCGTCGGATTTCCCCGACGACACCCAGCATTACCTGTGGACGTGGACCGACCGCGACAACGGCGAAGTGCGCGCCCGGATGTTCGCGGCCGTGCTCGGGGTACCCGAAGACGAGGCGACCGGCGCCGCCGCCGTGCGACTCACCGATTACCTCAGCCGCGACCTGACGATCGTGCAGGGCAGGGGTTCGGTGATCCAGACCCGCTGGAGCCCGGAGGGATGGGTGCGCGTGGCCGGCCGTGTCGTCAGCGACGGCGCCCGGCAGCTGCCCTGACCGTCAGCCCGACGTCCGCACCCGGCGGTGCTCGCGCAGCGCCTCGATCTCGCGCTCGAAGTCGTCGGCCGACGAGAACGACCGGTACACCGAGGCGAACCGCAGGTACGCCACCTCGTCGAGTTCGCGCAGCGGGCCGAGGATCGCCAGGCCCACCTCGTTGCTCGGTATCTCCGGTGAGCCCGCCGCCCGCACTGCGTCCTCGACCTGCTGCGCCAGCAGGTTCAGCGCATCGTCGTCGACCTGACGCCCCTGGCAGGCGCGCCGTACACCCTTGATGACCTTCTCCCGGCTGAACGGCTCGGTGACGCCGCTGCGCTTGACCACCGCCAGCACCGCCGTCTCCACCGTGGTGAAGCGGCGACCACACTCGGGGCAGGAGCGCCTGCGGCGGATGGCCTGGCCCTCGTCGGTCTCGCGGGAATCGACCACCCGCGAGTCGGGATGCCGGCAGAAGGGGCAATGCATCGTCGCTCCTTCGCTCCGTCGACAGGTACGCACGTCGAACCTCTCTGAGCGTACCTGCGCGGCGCCCGGACGACTCAGCGGCGTCGCGGTCGGCGCGCCTTCACGGGGCACTGCCACTCCCCTTGCGCAGTACGGCGATTCACCGCCCACGAGGCCGGTCAGCCCACCGGGGCGATCAGCGTCTGGCCGGCGTCGACCGCCGCCGAGTCCAGCTCGTTGAGTTCACGGATGCGATCGACGACCGCCGCGACCGGCGCCTCGGGCGCGACCCGCTGCGCGACCTGCTGCAGCGACTCACCGGTCTGGACCTGCACCACCGCCAGCTCGGCCGGCACCTGCGCGGGCGTGCCGACCACCCCACCGAGCTGCGCCACCACGCCCAGCCACACCGTGATCGCCGCGGCGACCAGGGCGAGACCCACCGTCGCCAACGGGGTGATCGGCCTGCGCCGGTGCGACGCCCGCGACACGAGCACGCCCGTCCCGCGGTACTGGACGGGCCGCCCGCCGGGGCGGGTGGACTGCGGCCGCCTGCGAGCCTGCGCCGGCCGGCGCACGGGCCGGGTGACGGGTCGAATCTCACTCTGCCGGGGTTCCACGATCGTCATCTGCCTGCCCTCTCCGCCGGTGGTCGTTCGCTACTGTGTTCGAAACATACTCGCTCAGGTGTTCGATGGATAGAACATGTGATCGAACTGTTGCGAAACGATAGAGCAGCCCACCGACAAGTCCCCTGGGACGGCCGGCGGCGCCCCGGGGGGCGGCCGGGTACCGCGACACGCCTCGAACACATGTTTGATCATCGGCCGTCGGGCGACTACATTCGGCACCATGAGCGACGACAGCAGGGACATCGGCGACGGCGGCAGCGCACCGGCGAGCACCGGCGGGCGGCGCAGCTCCGACAACGCCCTCACCGAACGCCAGAGCACCATTCTCGACGTGATCCGGGCCTCGGTCACCAGCCGCGGCTACCCGCCGAGCATCCGCGAGATCGGTGACGCCGTCGGCCTGACGTCGACCTCATCGGTCGCCCATCAACTGCGCACGCTCGAGCGCAAGGGCTATCTGCGCCGCGACCCGAACCGACCGCGCGCGGTCGACGTACGGGCCTCCGACGATCACGTCACCCCGGTGGTCACCACCGATGTCGCCGGCTCCGACTCACTGCCGGAGCCGACGTACGTCCCGGTGCTGGGCCGCATCGCCGCCGGCGGTCCCATCCTGGCCGAGGAGGCCGTCGAGGACGTCTTCCCGCTGCCCCGTGAACTCGTCGGTGAGGGTTCGCTGTTCCTGCTCAAGGTGGTCGGCGAATCGATGGTCGACGCGGCCATCTGCGACGGCGACTGGGTGGTCGTGCGTCAGCAGAACGTCGCCGACAACGGCGACATCGTCGCGGCCATGATCGACGGCGAAGCAACCGTCAAGACCTTCAAGCGCACCCGCGGACAGGTCTGGCTGATGCCGCACAATCCGGCGTTCGACCCGATCCCGGGCAACGACGCGGCGGTGCTCGGCAAGGTCGTCACCGTCATCCGCAAGATCTGACGGCTCAGTCCGCTCTGACGAACCCGTTCGTGCGGGCGAATTCTTCGCTGGCGAACCAGAGTTCGGCGACCGTGTCGCCATAGTCCGGGCTGTCCGGCGACCAGTACAGCCCGGATTGGGTGTCGGCCTTGATCGGGTAGCCCTCCGGCGGCTCGTTCGAGTCGTCGAGCGGCAGATGGATCGCGGTGCGTCCGGGCGTCGGCTCGTCGATGTCGATCGCCGCGTGCCTTCCGCTCGGCGTCTCGTCCACCACCTCCACCCGCGTGGGCGTCGTGTCGACGTCGTCGGAGTTGTCCTGGACATCGAATACCGGCGCCCCCGCCGCCACTGCGGCCGCCGGCGCCGCCACGAACGACGACTCGGCCCCCGGCGGCTGCGCCACCCGCGGGTCCCACGGACTGTCCGGTCCTGCCGATTCCGGTGTGGCGCCATGCTCGCCACCTTCGTCGTGGCCCGGATACCGCGGATCGCCGTAGCGGTGCGGCTCGTCACCGTGTGGCTCGCCGTGCGCACCCTCGTCATGAAGGCGGTCGTGGTCGAGGTCGTCGTACCAACCGTCACCCGGCGCGCCGAACGGTCCGTCGTCGCCGCGCCCGTCGTCGCGCCGCCCGCGCCTGCGGCTGAGCATCACCGCGCCGGCGATCAGGCCGATCAGCACGAGGATCGGGATCAGCGCCAGCAGCCACCACGGATTCCACTGGTCCCACGGCCGCTCGAACCACCGTTTGGCGTCGGTGTCGGAGGCCTGCGAGTCGGCCGGCGTCTCGGGCTGCTGCTGTCCCGGCACCTCGAGACCGGCCAGCTGGGAGGCAAGCCCCGCCGGTTCGGTGCTGAACTTGCCCGTGCTGCGATCCCACGAGAGCGCGCCGCCGCTGAACCGCTGCGTGACGACCTCGCCGTTCTCGCTCTGGTCGGCCATCGGCGCGCCGAGGTCACCGGTCGCGCCACCGAGCTTCGACCATGCGGCGTTCATCGCTCCGCGCACGATCACCGGCCCGTAGTCCGGCGTCCAGTAGATGACCGGCTTGTCCTCGGCGGCGAAGGTGCTGACCCGGCTGTTGACGCCGAGGCCGCCGTCCGCCTCGTTGCTCGTCGGGAAGCCGAGGTCGCCCTCCGGCCCGCCGACACTCTCGTACTTGTCGAGCACCTGTCCCGACACGACGTTGGCGCCCGTGGCCGGGGTGTAGAAGATCTTGCCGCCGGCGAAGTTCTGCCCGACACCGTCGGCGCCGATCGGGTACTGCTCGCCCTCCTTGGCGCCCAGCGGGCCCAGCGGGCCGCCCGCGGCACGGCGCGCGGCGTTGATGGCCGACGTCGCGTCCTCCGGCACCTCGAGACCGGCCAGCTGCCCGGCGAGGTCTGGCGGCACGGTGGTGTAGGCCTTGGTCTTGCGGTTCCACGTCAGTTCCCCGCCGGTGAACTTCTGCGACACCTGGTCGCCGCGGTAGACCTCGTCCTCGGCGGGCACCCCGAGCGGCCCCGCGGAGCCGCCGAGCTTGTCCCACGCCGCGTTGACGGCGCCGCGGACCACCCGCGCGCCGGTGGCCGGCGTCCAGAAGATGACCGGTCTGTCAGCGGCGCTGAAGGTGGTGTTGCGGCTCTCCGGGCTGACCCGGCCGGGTTGTTCGTCGATGGTCGGGAAGCCCAGGTCGCCGTCGGCGGGCCCGCCGAGCGACTCGTACTTCTCCAGGATCGCGCCCTGGGTGAAGTGGGCCCCCGTCTGCGGGGTGAAGAACATCTTGCCCGCGGCAAAGTTCTGCGCGAAGCCCGCGCCGACCGGGTAGACGCCGCCGTCACGCGGGCCGAGTGGACCGGCCGGTCCGCCACTGGCGTCATAGGCGGCGGTGATCGCGCCGTCGGCGTCGCTCTCCGGTGTCGCCCACGCGAGAGGCGCAGGCGCGACCGCGACGGCCAGCACCGCCAGCCCCACCGCTGCGCGCCTCATCGCCGCCCTCAGCAGTGTGCGCCGCCCGCTCATCCAACCTCCCCGTGGTCCGGCAAACTTCCCCGAACGTAGCGCTTTCGCCGACGAGGCGTCGAATGACGTCGGACGAGAAAGCATCAGACCGATCTGAGGGAAAATACCCCGCAAACCGTGCCACCCGCGGCTGGTTGGCCTCCCGCGCGCGGCGCGCCGCCCCTCGTGACACCAAAACCGCAGGTGGCTAGACCCCCAGGCTGCGGCCGATGATCTCCTTCATGATCTCGGTGGTGCCGCCGTAGATCGTCTGCACGCGTGAATCCAGGTACGCCCGGGCGATCGGGTACTCCCGCATGTATCCGTAACCGCCGTGCAGTTGCAGGCACCGGTCGATCAGATGGACCTGCTTCTCGGTCGTGTACCACTTGGCCATCGCGGCCTGTTCGACGGTGAGCTTCTCGTCGAGGTGCAACCGGATGAACTCGTCGACCATGATCCGCACCGCGGTGGCCTCGGTGGCCAGTTCGGCGAGCAGAAACCGGCTGTTCTGGAAGCTGCCGACCGGCTTGCCGAAGGCCTTGCGCTCCTTCGTGTACTGCAGCGTCTGCTCGAGCACCGCCTCCATCGCGCCGGCGGCGACCACGGCGATCGAGAGACGTTCCTGCGGCAGGTTCTGCATCAGGTAGACGAAACCCTGCCCCTCCTCGCCGAGCAGATTCTCGGCGGGCACCCGAACGTCGGTGAACGACAGTTCCGCGGTGTCTTGGGCGTCCATGCCGATCTTGTCCAGGTGACGACCGCGTTCGAAGCCCGCCATGCCGCGCTCGACCACCAGCAGGGAGAAACCCAGGGCGCCCTTGTCCGGGTCGGTCTGGGCGACCACGATCACCAGGTCGGCGTGGATGCCGTTGGTGATGAAGGTCTTGGAACCGTTGAGGATCCAGGAGTCCCCGTCCTTGACCGCGCGGGTCTTGATGCCCTGAAGATCGCTGCCGGTGCCCGGTTCGGTCATCGCGATCGCGGAGATCAGCTCGCCGCTGCAGAACCCGGGCAGCCAGCGCTGCTTCTGCTCCTCGGTGCCCAACCGGAGCAGGTAGGGCGCCACCACGTCACTGTGCAGGGTGAAGCCCAGCCCGCTGTACCGGCCCGCGACGGTCTCCTCGTCGATGATGACGTTGTAGCGGAAGTCCGCGTCGCCGCCGCCGCCGTACTCCTCGGGCACCGCCATCCCGAGGAAGCCCTGCTTGCCCGCCTCCAGCCAGATGCCGCGGTCGACGATCTTGTCCTTCTCCCACTGGTCGTGGTGCGGCGCCACGTGCCGTTCCAAAAAGCCCCGGTAGGACTCCCGGAACAGGTCGTGTTCGGGTTCGAAGAGGGTGCGTTCGTACTTGACGGCCGCGGAGCTGGACGAACCCATAGGTGATACCTCCGGTACTGGGTGTCGGGGATGCGGCCAACATATACCAACCGGATGGTTGGTCGCCCGTGGCCCGGCGGTCTGGTCATAAACTCGACACCGTGCCCACCCGCCCCACCAGCCTCACCCACTGGGGCGGCTTCACCGCGGACGTCCGGGCCGGCGACATCGCCGCGGTCGCACCCCTGGCGGGCGATGCGGATCCCTCACCACTGCTCGGCAACCTGCCCGGCTCCATCCGGCACCGGTCGCGGATCGCCCATCCGGCCGTGCGCCGGGGATGGCTGCGCGACGGCCCGGGACCGACGACGCTGCGCGGCGCCGACGAGTTCGTCGCCGTCGGCTGGGAGGAGCTGACGGAGCTCCTGGCCGGTGAGCTACGCCGGGTCGTCGACACCCACGGCAACGAGGCGATCTACGGCGGCTCCTACGGCTGGGCAAGCGCGGGCCGGTTCCACCACGCGCAGAGCCAGGTGCACCGCTTCCTCAAACTGCTCGGCGGCTACACGTTCTCGCGGCACTCCTACAGCCTCGGCGCCACCGGGGTCATCATGCCGCGGGTGGTCGGCACCCACGACGACCTGTTCAAGCGGTCCACCGACTGGGAGGTGATGGTCGCCCACACCGATCTGATGGTGTGCTTCGGCGGGGTGGCACTGAAGAACACCGCGATCAACCACGGCGGCACCACCGCTCACCCCGCACGAGATGCGTTGCGCCGCATGCGGGAACGCGGTGCACAGATCGTGTCGTTCTCGCCGTTGCGCGACGACCTCGAGGGCGAGTGCGAATGGCATGCGCCGGTGCCCGGCACCGACGTGGCGATCATGCTGGCCCTGGCCTACGTGCTGGCGACCGAGAATCTGGCCGACCGCGAGTTCCTGCACCGGTACTGCACCGGCTACGACCGTTTCGAGCGCTATCTGCTCGGCGCCGACGATGCGACGCCCAAGACCCCGAAGTGGGCCTCGGCGATCTGCGGACTGCCCGCCGCCGAGCTGACCGCACTGGCCCGCCGGATGGCGGCCGCCCGCACGATGGTCACGGTCAGCTGGTCACTGCAGCGGATCCGGCACGGCGAACAGGCGCCGTGGATGGGTTTGACGCTGGCCGCCATGCTGGGCCAGATCGGCCTGCCCGGAGGCGGTTTCGGTCACGGCTACGGGTCGATGAACGAACCGGGCCTGCCGCCGCTGCGCTGCGGTCTGCCGAAGTTGCCGCAGGGTCTCAACGCGGTGCGCACGTTCATCCCGGTCGCCGCCGTCAGCGACATGCTGCTGCATCCGGGAGCCGAATTCGACTACAACGGGCTGCGGCTGACCTATCCCGACATCAAGCTGGTGTACTGGGCCGGCGGCAACCCGTTCCACCACCACCAGGACATCGGCCGGTTGCGCCGTGCGCTGGGCCGTCCCGAGACCGTCGTGGTGCACGAGCCCTATTGGACGGCGATGGCCCGACACGCCGACATCGTGATCCCGTCGACCAACGCGTTCGAACGCGACGACTACTCGGGATCGCGCAACGACCCGATGCTGATGGCGATGCCGAAACTCGCCGAACCCTACGCACAGTCCCGCGACGACTACACGACGTTCGCCGCGCTGGCCGACCGCCTCGGCTTCGGTGAACAGTTCACCGAGCGCCGCACCGCCCGCCAGTGGCTGGCCCATCTCTACGACAAGTGGTCGGCACAGCTGGATTTCGACGTGCCGTCGTTCGAGGAGTTCTGGCGGGTGGGCCGGCTCCGGTTGCCGACCGACGACGGGCTGACGCTGCTGGCGGACTTCCGTGCCGATCCGCGGGCACACCGGCTGGGCACACCGAGCGGGCTGATCGAGATCTTCTCCACCGACATCGACTCGTTCGGCTACGCCGACTGCGCGGGTCATCCGCGGTGGTACGAGCCCACCGAATGGCTGGGCGGTGACCGCGCGCGGCGCTACCCGCTGCACCTGCTGGCCAACCAGCCGGCGTCGCGGCTGCACGGCCAACTCGACGGCGGTGCCACCAGTCAGGCCGCGAAAGTGGCGGGGCGCGAGGCGATCCGGATGCACCCGGACGATGCGGCGATCCGCGGGCTGGCCGGCGGTGACGTCGCACGGGTGTTCAACGACCGCGGCTCATGCCTCGCCGGCGTCGTGGTCGACGACCGGCTGCGGCCACAGGTGGTGCAGTTGCCGACCGGGGCGTGGTACGACCCGGCCGATCCGGCCGACCCGGAATCGATGTGTGTACACGGCAATCCGAACGTGCTCACCGAAGACGTCGGGACGTCGTCACTGGCGCAGGGCTGCACCGGGGCGCACGTGCTGGTCGAGGTCGAGAAGTACCGCGGCACACCGCCACCTGTGCGGGCCCACGAGCCACCGGTGCTCCACCCGCGAGCAGACGCACAGTGATGCCCGACGCGGCGCGTCGCAGACATTTTGCGTCTGTTCGCCGATGAACTAAGCCAGTGCGGCCCGCAACTCGGCGGCCAGCCTCGTCGGGGCGTCCACGGTCAGCATATGATTCGCGCCCGGGATCGACACCGTCCGCACTCCGGTGATCAATGCCTCGGCACGGTCGAGCGCCGATCGCGGACCGGTCCGGTAGATCACCTCCCGGTCCCCGATCACCACGGTGGTGGGCGCAACGATCCGTCGGAGTTCGTCGTCGGTGAGCACCGTGGGCGGTGTGACCTCGGGCCGCAGAATGCGAGCGGACAGCAGGTTCGACACGATCAGGTCGGGCCCCGGGTGAGACATCACCTCCGGCGTACTCGACATCCACCGGATGAATCGGCGCACCCGTTCAGGTGAGCGCAACAGCCCCGAGGCGAGCATCCGCACGTAGAACTCCGCGACTATCGGCGCGAGCGTGGCGGCCGGACAGATCAGCACCAGCCGCTCGACCAGTTTCGGTTCCTGCACAGCGAGGTTCGCAGCCAGCCAGCCACCGTAGGAGAGGCCCGCCACCTTCGCGCTGTCGATCCCGAGGCCCCCGAACACCTCGGTCAGCCAGGTCATCAGGTCGGGCACACCGCGGGCCCGCCGCGACGCCACGCTCTTGTTCGCTTCGGTGATCGTGTCCACGCAATAGCAGCGGTGATCCGCGCTGAGCGCCTCGATCACCGGTGCCCACATCACGGCCGTCGCCGCGGCGCCGTGCAGCAAGACCAGCGGCGGGGCTGCTTCTGGGCCGCCGACGATGACGTGGGTGGTGCCGAAACCGGTTGACACATCTCGCTCTTCGAACGGGACCGGCCAATCGCTCAGAATCGCGTCGTACTTCGCGATGAACCGCGCGCGGGAGTCGGGCGTGCGGAACGGGTCGAGCTTCGCCATTCGCCGATGCTAACGGCGCGAACGCCTAGAAGGTCGCGAAGTCCCGCAGGCCTGCCGACAGCGCAACCGGGACCCTGGCCTTGATGCGGGTGCCCTGCTCGGTGTGCTCCGTGGCGTCCACCCTGCCGTCGGCGTGGATGCGGGCGACGAGATCGCCGCGGTCGTAGGGCACCGTGACGTCGATGACGACGTCGGTGGGTTCGACCAGTTCGGCCATCCGCGTACGCAGCCGGTCGAGCCCCTCTCCGGTGCGCGCCGAGACGAACACCGCACCGGGCAGCGCGCTGCGCAGCTGGGCCAGTATCAGCCCGCTCGCGGCGTCGACCTTGTTGACCACCAGCAGTTCCGGCGGCGGCGCCATGTCGTAGTCGGCCGCGACCTCGTTGATCACCTTGCGCACCGCGTTGACCTGGGCCAGCGGGTTCACATCGGACCCGTCGATGACGTGCACGAGCAGCTCGGCGTCGACGACCTCCTCCAGCGTCGAGCGGAACGCCTCGACGAGCTGGGTCGGCAGATGCCGCACGAAGCCGACGGTGTCGGTCAGCACGAACGGCCGTCCGTCGTCGAATTCGCCTCGGCGCGTTGTCGGTTCGAGGGTCGCGAACAGCGCGTTCTCCACCAGCACACCGGCTCCGGTGAGCGCGTTGAGCAAACTCGACTTACCGGCGTTGGTGTAGCCCACGATCGCCAGGGCCGCGACGTCGCTGCGTCGCCTGACACTGCGCTGGGTGTCGCGGATCTTCTTCATGTCCTTGATCTCGCGGCGCAGTTTCGACATCCGCTCGCGGATCCGGCGGCGATCGGTCTCGATCTTGGTCTCGCCGGGACCGCGAGTGCCGACGCCGCCGCCGCTGCCGCCCGCGCCGCCACCCTGACGGGACATCGACTCACCCCAGCCGCGCAGCCGGGGCAGCATGTACTCCATCTGCGCCAGCGACACCTGTGCCTTGCCCTCGCGGCTGGTGGCGTGCTGGGCGAAGATGTCGAGGATCAACGCGGTGCGGTCGATCACCTTGACCTTGACCGCCTTCTCCAGCGCGTTGAGCTGGGCGGGGCTCAGCTCGCCGTCGCAGATGACGGTGTCGGCGCCGGTCGCCAGGACGATCTCACGCAGTTCCTGGGCTTTGCCGGAACCGATGTAGGTGGAGGCGTCGGGTTTGTCGCGGCGCTGGATCAGTCCTTCGAGCACTTCGGAGCCGGCGGTCTCGGCCAGCGCGGCGAGTTCGGCGAGGCTGGCGTCGGCGTCGGCGGCGCTGCCCTCGGTCCACACGCCGACCAGCACCACCCGCTCCAGGCGCAGCTGGCGGTATTCGACCTCGGAGACGTCGGCGAGTTCGGTGGACAGCCCGGCGACACGGCGCAGGGAGGCGCGGTCTTCGAGGGCGAGCTCACCGGTGCTCGGGATGTCGCGGGAGTATTCGGGATACGTCATAGGCGAATCAAGGTTCGCACGGAGTCCATGTGTCATGCACCTCGATTAACGCAGATGGGAGCGCCACCATTCCTCGGCGAGCTCCCCGTCGGCCAGCAGCACCGACGGTCCGCGCAGGTAGCTGGTCGCTTCGGTGACCGTGACGGCGACGCTGCCACCGGGGATGACGACCGTCAGCCGCCCGGTCTGGGCGCCGTCGTGGGCGAGTGCGGCCACGGCGGCCGCGACGGTGCCCGTCCCGCAGGACCGGGTCTCCCCCACCCCCCGTTCGTGCACGCGCATCGACACCACGCCGTCGACCGGAGCGGTGAGCACCTCGACGTTGACGCCGTGCGGGAACTGCGCGGCGTCGAAGTGCACCGGCGCGGCGACGTCGAGTGCGGCGAGGCCGTCGGCGGTCAGGCCGGCGTCGACGCAGGCCAGATGGGGGTTACCGACGTCCACCGCCAGGCCCTCGAACACCCGGCCGCCCACGGTCGCGGTGCCCGGCCCGAGCTGGTTGGCCTTGCCCATCTCGACCGTCACGTCGGCTGACAGCCGGTCGACCTCGTGCAGCACCACCGGTCGTGGACCGGCCAGCGAGCCGACGACGAACTCGTCACGCGATTCCAGGCCGGCGGCGCGCAGGTAGTGCGCGAACACCCGGACGCCGTTGCCGCACATCTGGGCGATCGAGCCGTCGGCGTTGCGGTAGTCCATGTACCAGTCACCCTCGGCCACCCCGTCGGGCATCCGGTCGAACACGCCTGCCGCCAGCGCGGCGCCTGCCGTCGTCACGCGGAGCACGCCGTCGGCGCCGAGGCCGCGGCGCCGGTCGCAGAGCGCGGCCACCGCGGCGGGCGCCAGGTCGACCTGCGCGTCGAGGTCGGGCAGCACGACGAAGTCGTTCTGCGTGCCGTGCCCCTTGGCGAACTTCACCTGGTCAGGATACGTGCGTTCCAGCCCGCCATACGGCCAGCGCCCGGCCTACACCGTCGGTCGCCGCGCCGTCCAGCCACGTGATGCGGTGATCGCGGCGGAACCAGGAGCGCTGCCTGCGGACGTAGCGCCGGGTGCCGACGAAGGTCGGTTCGCGGGCCGCCTCGCCGTCGCCGCCGCCGTCCAGGTCGGCGATCACCTGCGCGTAGCCCAGCGCGCGGGCCGCGGTGACGCCCTCGCGCAGTCCGCGACCCAGCAGCGCGCTGACCTCCCCGACCAGGCCGTCGGCGAACATGGTGTCGGTGCGCTGCGCCAGCCGCTCGTCGAGAACCGGTGTCGGCCAATCCAACCCGACGATCGCGGTATCCCAGCGCGGCGGCGCGCCGATCGCGGGCGCCGACGCCGCGAACGGCCGGCCGGTCAGCTCCACCACCTCCAGCGCACGCACGATGCGCCGCCCGTCGGTGGGCAGGATGGCCGCGGCGGCATCGGCGTCGACGGCCGCCAGCTCCCGGTGCAGCTCGGCCACCCCGGCGTCGGCGAGCCGCTGCTCGTAGCGGGCGCGCACCGCCGGATCGGTGGCCGGGAAGGACCACTCGTCGAGCAGCGACTGGACGTAGAGCATCGACCCGCCGACGATCACCGGCACCGCGCCGCGGGCCGCGATCGCCTCGACGTCGGCGGCCGCGGCGGCCTGATACCGCGCGACGGTCGCTGTCTCGGTCACCTCGAGCACGTCGAGTTGGTGATGCGGCACCCCGCGTCGCTCGGCCACCGGCGTCTTCGCCGTGCCGATGTCCATCCCGCGGTAGAGCTGCATGGCGTCGGCGTTGACGATCTCGCCGCCGATCCGCTCCGCGACGGCCAGGGCCAGCGCCGACTTCCCGGTGCCGGTGGGCCCGATGACCGCCAGCGGCCGAGCGCTCACGGCGTCCACAGGCCGACGAAGTACCCCACTCCGTACGGCGCACCGCGGTAGAGCTCCTCTGCCGATCGCGGCGCTGGTTCGGCAAGACCCGCGAGCACCTGAAAGGCGACCCGGCCGACGACGGCGTCCGGCAGTCCGTGCAGCGCCGTGACGTCACCGCCGGCCAGTGCGTCGTCGAGCGCCTGCTGCACGGCCACCGAGTCGGGGTCGTATCCGCCGGGGGCGGGCGGGGTCAGCGTGTGCGCACCGTCGGCGACGACGAGCACACCGAATTGTTCGTCGGCGGCGTCCAGCTCGGCGTGCAACCGTCGGCCCAGCTCGGTCGCCTCGCCGGCGTCGAGGCCGGCCGCACACACCCGCACCTGCGCGGTGGCGGTGGGCTGGGCCTGCCCGCGGATCCAGCCGGCGATCAGGGCGCACAGCGGGAGGTCGACGGGCGACGCGCCGTCGCCGGGTGACAGCGCCACGCGCTCGTCGGCGCCGTATCCGGCGAACGTCCCCGCCTGTGAGGCGTCGATGACCGCGTCGTGCGGACCTGCGCCGACGGCGACCCAGCGGGCGGGCAGCGCCGCGGCGGCGGTCAGCACCGCGTCGCGCAGGCCGGTCAGCTCGGCGGCCGCGGCGCCCGCCAGCCGGGGCACCATGACCGGCGCCGAGGGCACGATCGCGATGGCGGTGAGCACGCCACCAAACTAGTGGCCGGCGGGTGTGTCGGCGCCGGCCGCCTCGCCGCGTGCCAGCGCCGCCGTGGCCACCACCATCGTCGCCGCCGCGGCGATCAGCGTGAACCAGCCGGCCTCGCCCGGCCGCAGCGCCTCGCCGAGTACGACGACACCGAGCACCGACGCCACCACCGGTTCGGTCACCGTCATGGTGGGCAGCGACGCGGTCAGCGCGCCCGCCCGGAACGACGCCTGCTGCCAGGCGGTCCCGGCCACCGCCACCAGCGCCCAGGCGTAGAGCTCGGGCATCCGCAACACCGCGAGCAGACCGTCGTCCAGGCGGTCGACCACGCCCTTGGTCAGCACGGCGAACAACCCCCACAGCGCTCCGGACACCACCGCAAGCAGCACGGCAGCCGCAGGCCCGGACCAGATCCTGGCCCCGATCACGCACAGCACCAGCGCGGGCCCGAGCACCACGGCCACCGACGTCCACACCTCGAGCGAGGCCCGGGCCTGACCGGCGGTGGGATTGCCGACGGTGACGATCACCGCGACCGCCCCTGCGAGCAGCGCCGCCCACAGCCACTCCCAGCGGGTCACCCGCCGGTGGGTGAGCCGGGCGTTGATCGGCAGAGCGAACAGCAGAGAGGTGACCAGGACTGCCTGCACCAGCAGCACCGAGCCCAGGCCGAGGGCGGCGGCCTGCAGCGCGAAACCCACCGCCGACACCCCGCTGCCCAGCCACCACTGCCGGTCCCGCAGCAGCCGCAGGAACAGGCCGGTGTGGCTGACCGGTTCGTCGGTGACCTCGTGGGCCGAACGCTGATGGACGACGTCGCCGATCGCGATGAACAGCGCGGCGCCGAGTGCCAGCAGCGCGGCGATATCCGCCTTGGCCATCGCGGTCATGCCTTCCTGCCGGGTGCGCGTGTGGCGTCGAGCCTGCCCAGGAAGGCGCGTCGGTTGCAAACCGGGAAGGCCAAGGCGCGCGCATCACGGGCGGTGACCTGTTTCAATTACGTCGGTACATGCGAGGCGCCGCGTCGCGCGGCAGTGCGCGGATCTTCCGCGCGGAGGTGCGAGGAACCGATATGACGACCAGTGAGCCCGGTGCGGGATCCGACGACGATCGACCGGCAGACAGTGAGGTGACCACACCGGCCGACACCGGTGCGGACGCAGCGACGCCTGCGGCACCGGCACCGGCCCCTGCCCCGGCACCGACGCCCCGGCCAGGCCCGAAACCGGCGCCGAGGCCCGGTGCGGCACGGCCGGCGCCCCGGCCCGGACGGCCCGCGCCGGTGGTCACCGCGCCGCCGGCCAGCGATCCGCACCGCTTCGGGCGGGTGGATCCCGACGGCACCGTGTGGCTGATCACCGCGTCCGGTGAGCGCACCATCGGCTCCTGGCAGGCCGGCGACACGGAGGCCGCGTACGCGCACTTCGGCCGGCGATTCGACGATCTGCACACCGAGGTGGCGCTGCTGGAGACCCGGCTGGCGTCCGGCACCGGCGACGCCCGCAAGATCAAGTCGGCGGCCGCGGCCCTGGCCGAGACCCTGCCGACGGCGCACGTGCTGGGCGACGTGGACGCGCTGGCCGTCCGGCTCGCGGCGATCGCCGAGCACGCCGACGAGGCGTCGCAGGCCGAGAAGGCGCGCCGCGAGGAGCACCGGGCGGCTCAGCTCGCCCGCAAGGAGGCGCTCGCCGCGGAGGCCGAGGAGCTGGGCGCCAACGCCACCCAGTGGAAGTCCGCGGGTGACCGGTTGCGCGAGATCCTCGACGAGTGGCGCACCATCAGCGGGCTCGACCGCAAGACCGACGACGCGCTGTGGAAGCGGTACTCGGCGGCCCGTGAGACGTTCAACCGGCGGCGCGGTTCGCACTTCGCCGAGCTGGATCGCGGCCGCGCGGGCGCCCGGCAGGCCAAGGAGGCGCTGTGCGAACGCGCCGAGGCGCTCGCCGAGTCCACCGACTGGGGGCCGACCAGCGGGGCGTTCCGCGATCTGCTCGCCGAGTGGAAGGCCGCCGGGCGAGCCGCCAAGGACGTCGACGACGCGCTGTGGCAGCGCTTCAAGGGCGCGCAGGACCGGTTCTTCTCCGCCCGCAACGCCGCCACGTCCGAACGCGACAACGAGTTCAAGGCCAACGCCGCGGCCAAGGAGGCGCTACTGGCCGAGGCCGAGCGGATCGACGTGACCGACGTGGATGCCGCCCGTGCGGCGATGCGCACCATCGGCGACAAGTGGGATGCGATCGGGAAGGTTCCGCGTGAGCGGAGCGCCGACCTGGAACGGCGGATGCGCGCGGTCGAGAAGAAGGTCCGCGACGCCGCGTCCAGCGGCTGGTCGGACCCCGAGGCGCAGGCCCGCGCAGATCAATTCCGCACGCGCGCAGAACAATACGAGCGGCAGGCGGAGAAGGCCGCCGCGGCGGGGCGCACCAAGGACGCCGAGCAGGCGCGGGCGAACGCCGAGCAGTGGCGGCAGTGGGCCGAGGCCGCGGTCGAGGCGCTGGGCAAGCGGCGCTAGATCGGCAGCCGCCGGTACAGGATCGGTTGCGCAGCAACGTTGTTGGCGGCGAACGTGGTGAGCACGAACCGGCGGAACGACGGGCGCAACGCCAGGTGCGGCAGGAATGTGCGGAAGTTCGGCCAGCTCGCGTGGTTGATGATGCCGTAGTCGGCGGGTTCGCCGGCCAGCGGTTCCAGCACGGTCGAGTCCGGCAGCGCGGTGTGGTCGACGAACCAGCGTGCGGTGTAGTGCCACACCGGGACGAGGCGCTGCGGGTCGTCGGCGTAGAAGAAGTTGAACAGGAACACCGAAGGCCGGCCGTGGTCGACGTCGGCGATCCGTCGCACGTTGCGGGCGGCGATCTCGTGGGTCCTGGTCGCCGTCGCCGACATCCGCTCCACAAGGTGCCGATAGCCGCTGTCGGCCCGTAGTGCGACCGCGCTCTGCGGGTCGGTCGTGCGCACCAGCACCACCACGTCGAACCTCGCCGGTGTCACCGTCGCCGCGCGCCGCCGCAGCAACTCCCTGCCCATTCCGGGGGCCACCAGCACGGCGTCGAAGAGATCGGCCTCGATGACGTCCGGCGACTGCCGCAGGGCACGCACGTCGGCGCGGATCTCGTCGAGCAGGGCGCGCTTTCGCCTGCTGTTAGGCGCCACGGGCGGTCGGTCGTCGACGGTGGCCGCCAGGAGTACATAGCCCGATCCGTTGGGCTCCTGCAGCGCAACGGGTTCCACGTCACCGCGGGGCATCACGATGGTCATCTCGACTCCTCGTCTCGTTCGAAATTTTAATTCGTCGATGATGAATATCAGGTTAGACGCGCGGCCGCTAGAATTCAACCGTGGTGAATAAGCGTCGTCCCGGCCGTCGCGCCGGCAGCTCCGACACCCGCGCGGAAATCCTGCGCGCGGCACGGGCACGATTCACCGAGGCCGGCTACGCCGCGGCCACCATGCGGGCGATCGCCACCGACGCCGGCGTGGACGCGGCCCTGATCAGCTACTTCTTCGGGTCCAAGCAGCAGCTCTTCGGCGAAGCCTTCGCGCTGCGGGCCAACCCGGTGCAGGTCATCGCCGGCGAGGTCGATGCGCCGGCCGCCGAACTGCCCCGGCGCCTGCTGAGCGCGCTGGTCACCACCTGGGACGACCCCCAGAATCGGCCCGCCCTGCTGACCATCGCGTCGGCGGGCGGCGAGGCGAAGGGGTTCGCGCTGACCCGGGGGTTCGTCGAGGAGGCGCTCGCCCGACCGGTCGCCGAGAGGTTGCAGGCACGCGGCATCGAACCGGAGGTGGCGCGAACGGCGTCGGCCACCCTGGCGACGGCGCTGGTGGGAGTGATCTACGCGCGCTACGTGCTGGAGGTCGACGCGGTGGCCCAGATGTCGGGTGCGGACTTCGTGGACGCCTACACACCTGTGGTGCGGGCGGCGCTCACCGGCTGCCTGCCGCCGGCAACCGACTGAGCGGCGCTAGGTCGCGGGAGGGCCGTCCGGATCGTCGCCGAAGTCGTCAAGCAGTCCCTTCTGCTGACCCTCGGCGGCCCGGCGGCGGCGTTCCTCCTCGGCGGCCAACTGCACCGCGGTGCGCGACCACACCACCCTGGCCCAGTGGAAAGTCAGCACGATGACGGCGATCCAGCCGATGACGAGGCCGATTCCGGGCCCGGGATACTGCTCGGCCGCGGTCTGCCTGGACCACACCGCGAGCATCCCGATCGGGCAGGCGACCGCCGAACCCGCGAGGGCGACCCACGCGACTGCCCACCGCCGGGTCAGCAGCGCGAGCATCGAGAAGCCGACCGAGAAGACCAGCGCCAGCCAGGTGAAGACCCGCGACGGCAGCGACACCCCTTCGCTGACCGCGGTATCCGCGCCCACCAGCACGTCGAAACCCTTGGCGCCACCGGTGTGCGGAAGGATGAGCGACAGCAGCACCACGAAAACCAGTACCGCCACCACGAGCGCCCGCGAGCCGGGCTCGAACTCGCGCGCCATCCGTCGTTCGACATCCTCGATGTCGCCCTTGAACTGGTCGAAGCCGTTGCCGGGACCACCCGCGGCGCTCATCGACCGCACCCGTCCGGTGTCGCCGCCTTCGGCGGGGCGCCGATGCCCGGAATGCCAAGGCCCACACCCGTGCGGGGTCGCCGCCCCTCGGCGTGGGCGTCGCCGGCACGGGTCCGGCGGTGCGCGAGCAGGCCGGCGTCGGCGATCAGGTGATGGGGCGCGGCGCCGGTGACGGTCGTGGTGACGATGTCGCCGGGCCGGATGTCGGCCCCGCCCGGGGCGAAGTGCACCAGCCGGCCGTCGCGCGAGCGCCCCGACATGCGCGCGGTGCTCGCGTCTTTACGTCCCTCACCGGTGGCGACCAGGAGTTCGACGGTGGTGCCCACCTGTGCGGCGTTCTCCTCCATCGAGATTCGCTCCTGCAACGCGATCAGCCGCTGATAGCGTTCCGACACCACGTCTTTCGGCAGCTGACCGGGCATCTCCGCGGCGGGCGTGCCCGGCCGCTTCGAATACTGGAAGGTGAACGCGCCGGCGAATCTCGCCCGGGCCACCACGTCGAGGGTCGCCGCGAAGTCCTCTTCGGTCTCCCCCGGGAATCCGACGATCAGGTCGGTGGTGATCGCCGCGTGCGGAATCGCATCGCGCACGCGGTCGATGATCCCGAGGAAGCGGTCGGCGCGGTAGGAGCGTCGCATCGCGCGCAGCACCCGGTCGGACCCGGACTGCAGCGGCATGTGCAGCGTCGGGCACACATTGGGCGTCTCGGCCATCGCCTCGATCACGTCGTCGGTGAACTCGGCCGGGTGCGGAGAGGTGAACCGCACCCGCTCCAGCCCGTCGATGTGTCCGCACTCGCGCAGCAGCTTGGCGAACGCCCCGCGGTCGCGCGGCAGCCTCGGGTCGGCGAACGAGACTCCGTAGGCGTTGACGTTCTGACCGAGCAGGGTGACCTCGAGCACGCCCTGGTCCACCAGAGAGCGCACCTCGGCCAGGATGTCGCCCGGGCTGCGATCCACCTCTTTGCCGCGCAGCGCGGGCACGATGCAGAACGTGCAGGTGTTGTTGCAGCCCACCGACACTGAAACCCATGCCGCATAGGCGGATTCGCGCGCCGCCGGAAGCGTCGACGGGAACTCCCGCAGCGACTCCTCGATCTCGACCTGCGCGACCCTGTTGTGGCGCGCGCGCTCGAGCAGCGCAGGCAGCGAACCGATGTTGTGGGTGCCGAAGACCACGTCGACCCACGGGGCCTTGCGCAGCACCGCGTCGCGGTCCTTCTGCGCCAGACAGCCGCCGACGGCGATCTGCATGTCGGGGTCGGCCTGCTTGCGCGGCGCCAGGTGACTGATGTTGCCGTAGAGCTTGTTGTCGGCGTTTTCGCGCACCGCGCAGGTGTTGAACACCACCACGTCGGCGTCGGCCCCCTCGGCCGCGCGCCGGTATCCGGCCGCCTCGAGAAGACCGGCCAGCCGTTCGGAGTCGTGCACGTTCATCTGGCAGCCGTAGGTGCGGACCTGGTAGGTACGCACAGCAGGGCCGGCGGCGCTGTCCGCCGCCGCCTCTCGCGTCACCATCGAAGTCACGCGCCCATGGTACGGGCAGCGCACCGGCGCCCGACCGTGCGGATTGATCAGTTCCCGGCATGCTGAGCGTTACCTGGGTAAGGTCTCCAGCCATGGACAGCTCCGGCCGGGAAGCGCAGGTCGCCGATCCACCTCCGCAGACCGTGCCGATGATCGCGATGGAGCAGGTCAACAAGCATTTCGGCAGCCTTCATGTACTCAAGGACATCAACCTGCGCGTCGAACGGGGCCAGGTCGTCGTGGTGATCGGTCCGTCGGGCTCGGGGAAGTCGACGCTGTGCCGCACCATCAACCGGCTGGAGACCATCGACTCGGGCAACATCGCGGTCGACGGCGAGCGGCTGCCCGACGAGGGACGCCGCCTGGCGCAGCTGCGGTCCGACGTCGGCATGGTGTTCCAGTCGTTCAACCTGTTCGCGCACAAGACGATTCTGGAGAACGTCACGCTCGCGCCGATGAAGGTGCGGCGGCTGTCCAAGGACAAGGCCCGCGCCGAGGCGATGACGCTGCTCGAGCGGGTGGGCGTGGCCAACCAGGCCGACAAGTATCCCGCCCAGCTGTCGGGCGGGCAGCAGCAGCGGGTCGCGATCGCGCGGTCACTGGCGATGACGCCCAAGGTGATGCTGTTCGACGAGCCCACCAGCGCGCTGGATCCCGAGATGATCAACGAGGTGCTGGCCGTCATGACGTCACTGGCATCCGACGGTATGACGATGCTCGTGGTGACCCACGAGATGGGATTCGCCCGGCGGGCGTCGGACCGCGTCGTCTTCATGTCCGACGGCGCCATCGTCGAGGACGCCGAACCCGCGGAGTTCTTCGACAACCCGCAGACCGACCGCGCCAAGGACTTCCTCGGCAAGATTCTCCACCACTGATTCCCGGCGAAAGGAAACCCAAGACCCATGCCGTCCCTCTCCGTGCCCTCCCGGTGGCGCGCCGCCGGTGTCGTCGCACTCGCCCTTGCCCTGCCGTTCGCAGCGACCGCATGTGGCGGCGGTGGCGGCAGCGGTGACAGCGACAAGATCGTGATCGGCACGAAGTTCGATCAGCCCGGCCTCGGGCTGCGCAACCCGGACGGCCAGCTGACCGGCTTCGACGTCGACGTCGCCACCTATGTCGCCGGTGAACTCGGCTACGCCCCGGACAAGATCGAGTGGAAGGAGTCGCCGTCGGGCCAGCGCGAGACGCTCATCCAGAACGACCAGGTCGAGTTCATCGCCGCCACCTACTCGATCACCGACGCGCGCAAGGAGAAGGTCGACTTCGCGGGGCCGTACCTGCTCACCGGGCAGAGCCTGCTGGTGCGGCAGAACAACACCGACATCACCGGGGCGGCGTCGCTGCAGAACAACAAGAAACTGTGCTCGGTGACGGGATCCACTCCGGCGCAGAAGATCAAGGACGAATACGCCGGCGTGCAGCTGCAGCAGTACGACACGTACTCGGCGTGCATCGAGGCGCTGAAGAACGGTGCCATCGATGCGGTGACCACCGACGAGGTGATCCTCGCCGGCTACGCCGCGCAGCAGCCAGGGCAGTTCAAGATCGTCGGCGACACCTTCTCCGAGGAGCGCTACGGCATCGGGCTGAAGAAGGACGACGCCGAGCTGCGCACCAAGATCAACGACGCGCTCGAGAAGATGGAGTCGAGCGGCGCCTGGAAAGAGGCGTTCGACAAGAATCTCGGGCCGGCGGGGATCACGGCGCCCGCACCGCCGAAGATCGACCGGTACTGAGCCGGAGGTCTGGCCCGGGCCGTGGACGTCTTCACCCAGTACCAGGACCAGATCTTCGCGGCGTTCTGGATCACCATCAAGCTGACGCTGTACTCGGCGATCGGCGCACTGATCCTCGGCACGGTGCTGGCCGCGATGCGGCTGGCACCGGTGCCGGTGCTCAACTGGCTGGGCACCTCCTACGTCAACGTGGTGCGCAATACGCCGCTGACGTTGATCATCCTGTTCTGCTCGTTCGGTCTGGGTAACACGCTGGGCATCACCCTGGTCGACGCCGAATCGCTGACGTCCATCGCCGACAGCGGGTTCCGGCTCGCGGTCGTCGGATTGACCGTCTACACGGCGTCGTTCGTGTGCGAGACCGTGCGCTCAGGGGTGAACACGGTGCCGCTCGGGCAGGCCGAGGCCGCGCGGTCGCTGGGGTTCTCGTTCGGCCAGAACCTCCGGTTCATCCTGTTGCCGCAGGCGTTCCGGTCGGTGATCCTGCCGCTCGGCTCGGTGCTCATCGCGCTGACCAAGAACACCACGATCGCCTCGGCGATCGGGGTGGCCGAGGCGGCGACGCTGATGAAGGTGATGACGGAGAACACTGCGGCGCTGCTCCTGGTGGGATTCATCTTCGCCGTCGGATTCGTCATCCTGACGCTGCCGATGGGCCTGGTGTTCGGTTGGCTCGGAAAGCGATTGGCGGTGCGACGCTGATGAGCTCCGCCTCGGTGTTGTTCGACGCGCCCGGTCCCCGCGCGCGGATCCGCAACATGATCGCCACGCTGGTCGCCGCGCTGATCGCGGTCGCCGTGATCGCCGTCGTGGTGTGGCAGTTCTGGAAGCAGGGGCAGTTCACCGCGGCGAAGTGGGAACCGTTCCTCACGCCGAACCTGTGGAAGACCTACCTGCTCCCGGGTATTCAGGGCACGTTGACCGCCGCGGCGCTGTCCATCGTGCTCGCCTTGATCCTGGGGTTCGTGCTCGGTGTGGGCCGGCTGTCGCTGCATCCGCTGATCAGCTGGCCGTGTGCGGTGTTCGTCGAGATCTTCCGTGCCATCCCGGTGCTGATCATGATGATCTTCAGCTTCGCCGCGTACGGCATCTACGACGTGGTGCCGTCGAAATACCAGGCACTGGCCGGCGTGGTCACCGGGCTCACCCTCTACAACGGTGCGGTGATCGCCGAGATCGTCCGCGCCGGGGTGAACGCGCTACCCAGCGGGCAGGCGGAGGCGGCGTCGGCGCTCGGCCTGCGGTGGGGCCAGACGATGCGCGCGATCCTGCTGCCGCAGGCCGTGACATCGATGCTGCCCGTGCTGGTGTCGCAGATGGTGGTGGTGCTCAAGGACACCGCGATCGGCTACCAGATCCTGTTCCTCGAGGTCGTCCGCCAGGGCACCAACATCGGGTCGGCGTACAGCAACTACATCCCGGCGCTGATGGTCGTCGCGGTGATCCTGATCGCCATCAACTTCGCGCTGTCGGCGTTTGCGACGCGGCTGGAACGCCGCATGCGCCGGTCCCATCGCGGACCCGCACCCCTGCACGCCGACGCGGTCGAACAGGAGGGCGCGCCCGGCGCCAAGGTGGTGTAGCGCAGGCGATCGTGAAGCTGTACTGAACGAGATCCCCCAGAACTAGACGTTCGCCGGGTGGTACCGCAGCTCGCCGTCGCACGGTGACAGGTAGCCGAACGAACGCCGTTGCGGCACAGCGCCGTCCGCGGCGGCGATCTCCGCATCGTCGGTCTCGAAGCCGATGATCGCCCGCCGGAATTCGACCTCGCGATAGACCTGCGCGCCGATCGCCGCGAACCACGCGTCCAGCGGGGCGCGCCACGACAGCGACAACGGGCCGCCGTCGTCGCCGAACGGAAAGCCACCGATGCGGGGATCAGTCCGCGCCAGCGCACCCACCGGGAGATACAGGTTCAGCCAGTCGGTCCCGTCACTCATCCGGATCGCCAGCCCGCCGCACACCGACACTGCACCGCCGGGCAGAGTGAGCCGCCCGTAGAGATGACCGAACCTCGACAACGACTCGACCGTCAGCGGCACCGCCGCCTGGTCGGCGGGCTCGCGGGTCCTGTCGGCGTAGCAGCCGTCGATGCCCGCAGCGCGCCACAGGGCGTCGAGCGCGGCGCCGAGTCGCGCGTCGTCGCGATGCCCGACGTCGATGGACAGTTCGTAGAACCCGCCCGCCCAGTTGTCGCCGTCGGTGAACGCACCCGGATCGGCCTCGGCGGGAGAGCCGGTCAGACCCGCCGCCGTTCCCGTTCGCCTGCCACCGCGACCTTGACCACGTCGAGTGCCATCGACTGGCTGTAACCGCGGCGGGCCAGCATTCCGACCAGCCGCCGCACCGCCTTGGCTTCCGCGTCGTCGTCGTCGAGCCGCTCGCGGCGCAGCCGGTCGCGGACCAGCTGCTCGGCCCGCTGGCGTTCGGCGCCGGCATCGACGTCGGCCAGCACCTCGTCGATCACCTCGCGGTCGACGCCCTTGGTGCGCAGCTCGGCGGCCAAGGCGCGCTTGCCCTTTCCGGCGTGCGTGTGCCGGGAGCGCACCCACTGCTCGGCGAAGTCACGGTCGTCGATCAGGCCGACCTGGGCCAGCCGGTCGAGCACCTGCGTGGTCACCTCGTCGGGATAACCCTTGCCGGCCAGCTTGGTCTCGAGCTCGGCCCGGGTCCTCGCCCGCGCGGTGAGCAGACGCAGGCACAGCGCCCGCGCCTGCTCTTCGCGCTTGGCCGGCGCGACGTCGGTGGACTCAGAAGTCAACGGGAGCCGGCAGGACGTCTTCGGCATTCACGACGGCCCCGATGCCGAGCTTCTCCTTGATCTTCTTCTCGACCTCGTTGGCGACGTCGGGGTTCTCCATCAGGAAGTTGCGGGCGTTCTCCTTGCCCTGGCCGAGCTGCTCACCCTCGTAGGTGAACCAGGAGCCGGACTTGCGGATGAAGCCGTGCTCGACACCCATGTCGATGAGCGAGCCCTCGCGGCTGATGCCCTTGCCGTAGAGGATGTCGAACTCGGCCTGCTTGAACGGCGGCGACACCTTGTTCTTGACGACCTTGACCCGGGTGCGGTTACCCACCGCGTCGGTGCCGTCCTTGAGGGTCTCGATGCGCCGGACGTCCAGCCGCACGGAGGCGTAGAACTTCAGCGCCTTTCCGCCCGTGGTGGTCTCGGGCGAGCCGAACATCACGCCGATCTTCTCGCGCAGCTGGTTGATGAAGATCGCGGTGGTCCCCGAATTGCTCAGCGCGCCGGTGATCTTCCGCAGCGCCTGGCTCATCAGGCGGGCCTGCAGGCCGACGTGGCTGTCGCCCATCTCACCCTCGATCTCGGCGCGCGGCACCAGGGCGGCCACCGAGTCGATGACCAGGATGTCCAGCGCGCCGGAGCGGATCAGCATGTCGGCGATCTCGAGCGCCTGCTCACCGGTGTCGGGCTGGGACACCAGCAGCGAATCGGTGTCGACGCCGAGCCTCTTGGCGTAGTCGGGATCCAGTGCGTGCTCGGCGTCGATGAACGCCGCGATGCCTCCTGCGGCCTGCGCGTTGGCCACCGCGTGCAGCGCGACGGTGGTCTTACCCGAGGACTCCGGGCCGTAGATCTCGACGACGCGGCCGCGGGGCAGGCCGCCGATGCCGAGCGCCACGTCCAGAGCGATCGAGCCGGTGGGGATGACCGAGATCGGCTGGCGCACCTCGTCGCCGAGTCGCATCACCGACCCCTTGCCGTGACTCTTCTCGATCTGGGCGAGGGCCAGCTCGAGGGCCTTCTCGCGATCCGGGGCTTGCGCCATGGTCTTCTCCGTCCTGTGATGTTCGGTGATCGGTGTCGATCAGTTGGCCGTGACGCTAGAGGTAGCCACCGACAAGTCGGCCTGACCAGCATCTAGCCGTCGAACACCGTCCAGAGTAGACGAACACCTGTTCGACTCAAGCGGACACGCCGGTCGCCGGCGAGCAGACATGAAATCGCACTCCGAGGGGCGCGTCGATGCGATTGTGCGTCTGCTCACCAAATCGGGTGACCGGGCCTATCGTGGGGCGGACCGGCCCGGAACGGGGCACCAGATGCACGAGATGGCGATCACCCAGAGTGTTGTCGACGCGGTGTGCGAGCACGCCGCAGGCCGCCGCGTGCACAGCGTCAGGCTCGAGGTCGGCGCCCTGTGCGCCGTCGTGCCGCACGCCATGGAGTTCTGCTTTGAACTCGCGACCCAGGGCACGGTGGCCGACGGCGCCCGGCTCGACGTCGACCTGCGCCCGGGCGTCGCACGCTGCCGGACATGCGGATCGGACTTCGAACTGGGTGACCTGATCCTGCTGTGCCCGTGCGGCAGTGCCGATGTCGAGGTCCTCGCCGGCCGGGATCTGCGAATACTCTCGATGGAAGTGAGCTGACATGTGCGCGACCTGCGGCTGCGGTGACGACGGGGCGGTGATCACGCCGGCCGGCCAGGCCCCGGCGCATCACCACCACACCCACGCTGACCACGACCACACCCACGTCCACACCGAGACCGTGTCCCTCGAACAGAAGGTGCTCGCCAAGAACGATCTGGTGGCCGCCGAGAACCGGCGGTGGCTCGCCGAGCACGACATCCTGGCGTTCAACCTCACCAGTTCACCCGGCGCGGGCAAGACCACCCTGCTCGAACGCACCATCCGGGACCTCGGCCGGGACCGGCCGATCGCCGTGATCGAGGGCGATCAGGAGACCCTCCTCGACGCCGACCGCATCCGGCGGGCCGGCGCCCGCGCCGTCCAGGTCAACACCGGCGCCGGCTGCCACCTCGACGCCGAGATGGTCCGCCGCGCACTCGAGGCGCTACACCCCGACCGCGGCACGTTGCTGTTCATCGAGAACGTCGGCAACCTGGTGTGCCCGGCCATGTTCGACCTGGGCGAGCACAGCAAAGTCCTGGTGATCTCGGTGACGGAAGGGGCCGACAAGCCCTTGAAGTACCCGCACATGTTCGCCGCCGCAGGCGTGGTGATCGTGAACAAGATCGACCTGTTGCCCTATGTCGACTTCGATGTCGACGTCTGCGCGGGCCACGCCCGCTCGATCAACCCGGGCCTGGACATCCTGGCGCTGTCGGCGACGGCGGGCGATGGTACCGCGGACTGGTATGCCTGGATCGCAGATCTGGCAAACCAGCCCAAGTTGGATATGTCACAAGATCTCGTTGACAAGACAATGTCGGCCGGAGTAGACCAAAAGATTAGCGCCGCGCAAGTGGGCCGAAGGTCGACTCCGGCGGTGTAGGGATCCCCAGCCCGGGTCCCGGAGAGCTGTGGCGATGCCCAGTGAGGCAGCAGTCAAAGCAGAAGAGGCCTTGATCCACGTTCTGTGGATCAACGCCGGATTGAGTTGTGACGGTGACTCTGTGGCGCTGACTGCCGCCACGCAACCCAGCATCGAGGAGATCGCCCTCGGCGCCCTCCCCGGGCTGCCGAAGGTCGCCGTGCACTGGCCGCTCATCGATTTCGAATGCGGGCCCAACGGTGGCGCCGACGACTTCCTCGAATGGTTCTTCAAGGCCGACCGTGGCGAATTGGAACCGTTCGTGCTGGTGGTCGAGGGATCGATTCCCAACGAGCAGCTCAAGACCGAAGGTTACTGGTGCGGCTTCGGCAACGACCCGGCGACGGGCCAGCCGATGACCACGAGCGAATGGCTGGACAGGCTCACGCCGAAGGCGACCGCGGTCGTCGCGGTGGGGACCTGCGCGACCTACGGCGGTATCCACGCGATGGCGGGCAATCCGACTGGGGCGATGGGCGTGCCGGACTATCTCGGTTGGGACTGGAAGAGCAAGGCGGGAATCCCGATCGTCTGCGTGCCCGGATGTCCGATACACCCGGACAACCTCTCCGAGACGCTGACCTACCTGCTGTACATGGCGACCGAGCAGGCGCCGATGATCCCGCTCGACGATGCGCTGCGGCCGCAGTGGCTGTTCGGTCAGACTGTCCACGAGGGGTGTGACCGGGCCGGCTACTACGAGCAGGGCGACTTCGCCGACGAGTACGGCTCGCCGAAATGCATTGTCAAGCTTGGCTGCTGGGGTCCGGTCGTCAAGTGCAACGTGCCCAAACGCGGGTGGATCAACGGTATCGGCGGGTGCCCGAACGTCGGTGGCATCTGCATCGGCTGCACGATGCCCGGTTTCCCGGACAAGTTCATGCCGTTCATGGACGAGCCGCCCGGCGGCAAGGTGTCCACGACGGCGTCGGGCCTCTACGGCTCGGTCATCCGCAGCCTGCGCCACGTCACGGGCAAAACCGTGGACAAAGAACCCAAGTGGCGCCATCCCGGCCTGAAACTCGAGACCGGAGCGACTCGCACCTGGTAGTGCCGCCGTAAAAGACCGCACTCAAGCAGGCGAGGCCATCGCGGGCACAATGCCGCCCGCGCATTGATATTCGATGAAAGCAGTGCACTCCGATGACAACGACAGTTCCCGAGCCATCCGTCGTGAAACGCGATCCCGGCCAGCTGGTCGAGATGGCGTGGGACCCCATCACCCGCATCGTCGGCAGCCTCGGCATCTACACCAAGATCGACTTCGAGAACCGCGAAGTCGTCGAGTGCCACAGCACATCGTCGATCTTCCGCGGCTACTCGATCTTCATGAAGGGCAAGGACCCCCGGGACGCGCACTTCATCACCAGCCGCATCTGCGGGATCTGCGGCGACAACCATGCCACCTGCTCGTGTTACGCGCAGAACATGGCCTACGGCGTGCAGCCGCCGCACGTCGCGGAGTGGATCGTCAACCTCGGCGAGGCCGCGGAATACATGTTCGACCACAACATCTTTCAGGAGAACCTGGTCGGGGTGGACTACTGCGAGAAGATGGTCGCCGAGACCAATCCGAGCGTGCTGGCCAAGGCCGAGAACACCCAGGCTCCGCACGCCGACATGCACGGGCACCGCACCATCGCCGACATCATGCGGGCGCTCAATCCGTTCACCGGCGAGTTCTACCGCGAGGCCCTCCAGGTCAGCCGGTGGACGCGGGAGATGTTCTGCCTCATGGAGGGCCGCCACGTGCACCCCTCCACGCTCTACCCGGGCGGTGTCGGCACGGTCGCCACCATCCAGTTGATGACCGACTACATGACCCGGTTGATGCGCTACGTGGAGTTCATGAAGAAGGTCGTGCCGATGCACGACGACCTGTTCGACTTCTTCTACGAAGCGCTGCCCGGCTACGAGCAGGTGGGTCTGCGGCGGACGCTGCTGGGCTGCTGGGGCTCGTTCCAGGATCCCGAGCACTGCAATTTCGCGTACAAGGACATGGAGAACTGGGGCCGCAAGATGTTCGTCACCCCGGGGGTGGTGGTGGACGGCAAGCTGCTCACCACCTCCCTGGTGGACATCAACCTCGGCATCCGGATCCTGCTGGGCAGTTCGTATTACGACGACTGGGAAGACCAGGAGATGTTCGTCAAGAACGATCCCCTCGGCAACCCCGTCGACCGCAGGCACCCGTGGAACCAGCACACCAATCCCAAGCCGCAGAAGCGCGACTTCGACGAGAACTACAGCTGGGTGATGTCACCGCGCTGGTACGACGGCAAGGACCATCTGGCGCTCGACACCGGCGGCGGTCCGCTGGCCCGGTTGTGGTCGACCGCGCTGGCCAACCTGGTGGACATCGGCTACGTGAAGTCGACCGGTCACAGCGTGCAGATCAACCTGCCCAAGACCGCGCTCAAGGGCCCGGTCGAGTTCGAGTGGAAGATCCCGCAGCACGGCAGCAACACGATCGAACGCAACCGCGCGAGAACGTATTTCCAGGCCTACGCCGCGGCGTCGGCCCTGCACTTCGCGGAGAAGGCGCTCACGGAGATCCGGGCCGGGCGGACCAAGACCTGGGAGAAGTTCGACGTCCCCGACGAGGGCATCGGGTGCGGGTTCACCGAGGCGGTGCGCGGCGTGCTGAGCCACCACATGGTGATCCGGGACGGCAAGATCGCGAACTACCACCCGTACCCGCCGACCCCGTGGAACGCCAATCCGCGCGACAGCTACGGCACACCGGGGCCGTACGAGGATGCGGTGCAGGGGCAGCCGATCTTCGAGGAGAACGACCGCGAACACTTCAAGGGCATCGACATCATGCGCACCGTGCGCAGTTTCGATCCGTGCCTGCCGTGCGGGGTGCACATGTACCTGGGTGAAGGAAAGAGCCTCGACCTGCTCCACTCCCCCACCCAGTCGGTCACCGGGGAATAGGCGATGCGCCCGCCGGGATCGCCAGGCGTGGGCGACACCGAGGCCGACGCACGCTGGCGCACCGCCGGTGACCGGATCCAGGTCCTGTTGGACGCCACCGCGATCGGCGGGGTGACCGCCAGGGAGCGCGCCGAGCAACTGATGCGCGAGGTCACCGACCTCTACGGGGCCGGCCTGGAGCGGATGATGACGCTGGCGGTCCGTGCGATGCCGGACCTCGCCGACGACTTCGTCGGTGACGACCTGGTGGCCAGCCTGCTGCTGGTACACGGCCTCCACCCGCACCCCGTCGAACGCCGCATCGCCGACGCACTGGACACCGTTCGGCCCTATCTGGGCTCCCACGGCGGCGACGTGCACCTGCTCGGCGTCGACGGCGAGGTGGTCCGCCTCCAGTTCTCCGGAAGCTGCAAGAGTTGCCCGTCGTCGGCGGTCACGCTGGAACTCGCCGTCGAGGACGCGGTACGGGCCGCGGCGCCGGAGATCGCATCCATCGAGGTCGTCGCCGCCGAGAAGGAACCGGTGTCGGCCGTCATCCCCGCCGAGTCACTGCTGAACCGCGTTCGGGCCGAACGGCACCCACCGGCCGACTGGCATCCGGTCCCGGACCTCGAGGCGTTGGCGGCCGGCGAGGTCGGCGGTTTCCGGGTGGCGGGCGCCACGGTGCTGGCGTGCCGGGTCGGTGACGACCTATTCGCCTACCGGGACGGGTGCGGCGCATGCGGCGATTCGCTGGCGGGCGCGGTGCTGCACCGGCGGATGGGTTCGGCGGACGTGGTGCTGCGATGCCCGCACTGCCGCGCACACTTCGACGTCGCACACGGCGGGAGATCCGTCGACGACGACCGGCCGGCCGCTCACCTCGAACCGGTGCCGATGCTGGTGCGCGACGGTGTGCTGTCGATGGCACTGCCAGCCGCCACGGCCGAGAGCGTCGCCTGATGACGGCCTACGACGTGCTGGCGCGGATCCGGGCCAACCGCACGACGCCACAGGCAGCCGGTGAACGCTGCGAGATGTGCGCCGAGCAGATCGCCGATGCCCACCAGCACGTGGTGAATGTCGCAGGCCGACAACTGCTCTGCGTCTGCCGGGGGTGTTATCTGCTGTTCACCGACACCCACGCCGAACTGCGCTTCCGCGCCGTGCCGGACCGCTACCTCGAATTCCCCGACTTCGCGCTGGACCGCCGGTCGTGGGAGGCCCTGCAGATCCCGGTGGGCCTGGCCTTCTTCTTCCGCAACTCCGACCTCGGGCGCACGGTGGCGTTCTATCCGGGACCGGCCGGAGCCACGGAGTCCGAACTGGACCTGCTGGCCTGGAACGACATCCGTGCCGCCGACCCCCGGGTGGACGCCATGGCCGACGACACCGAGGCGCTGCTGGTGCGGGTCCCCTTTCATGACGACGACGCAGACGGCGACAGCCGGCCGCCGGACTGCCATCTGTTGCCGATCGACGCCTGTTACGAATTCGTCGGCAGGCTGCGGATGCTCTGGCGGGGCTTCGACGGCGGCCGCGAGGCCCGTGACTACATGGACGACTTCTTCCGCGCCGTCGCCGACCGCAGCAAGGTGGTGGTCCGGTGACCGCTCCGACCACCGAGGTGACGTTCGAGGTGCTCGACGTGGCGCCCGAACCGTACGCGGTGACGCCGGTGCTGACCGCGCGTATCGCTGTGTCGGCGGCCGGCGACGAACCCGTGCACGCCATCGCGCTGCGCTGCCAGGTGAGGATCGACCCGCTGCGCCGTGGTTACGACGACGCCGAGGCCGCGGGCCTGACCGACCTGTTCGGGCCCCGGGAGCGGTGGGGCCGGACTCAGCACACCTTCCTGTGGCAGCACACCGCGGCGATGACCCCCGGTTTCACCGGATCCACCCGGATCGACCTGCCGCTGGAATGCACCTATGACTTCGAGGTGGTCGCCGCGAAGTATCTGCACGCACTGCGCGGCGGTGCGGTTCCGCTGCTGTTCCTGTTCAGCGGAACGGTGTTCGTGCAGGGTTCACGCGGCTTCGCCGTCCAGCAGGTGCCGTGGGACCGCGAGGACCGACACGACATGCCCGTGTCGGTGTGGCGGGACCTGGTCCGCCTGCACTACCCGAACACCGGATGGGTGCGGCTGGACCACGACACCGTCGACGCGCTGGCCGGCCACCGCTCCGCACACGGCCTGCTCTCGCTGGACGAGGCCGTCAGGAACCTGCTGTCCAGGACGCCGGTCCCGTGAGCGCCGACTGGAACCGGGCCCGCGCCGTCGCCGACGCGGTGCTCTACGAGGGATACCTGCTCTACCCGTACCGTGCGACATCACAGAAGAACCAGTCCCGCTGGCAGTTCGGCGTCCTCGGCCCACCCGGCGCCGAAGCCGCAGGGATCGGCGAGGACGACACGATCTCCGCGCAGATCCTGCTTCAGCCGGCCGAATCGCCAACCCTCACCTTCGTCGTGCGCTTCCTGCAGTTGCAGCACCGCGCCGCGATGCGCGACGCCGGCGACGGACGCGTCGAGGCCGTCGACGAACTGGTCACCGCGGCGGGTTCGTGGATCACCTGGGACGAGGCGGTGGAATGCGAGGCCCGCTTCGGCCCGTTCGGCGTCGACACCCTGTGCGCCGGGCGGACGCACCCCATCGTCGTACCGTCGGGCACCGACGTCGAGATCGTCACCGGGGGCCGGCTTCTGCGTACCCGGCGGGAACTACGCGGCGAGCTGTCCCTGTCGGCCGAGCCCGACGGCGATCTGCTCCGGGTGAGCGTGACGGTGCGGAACACGGCTTCGCCCGCGGTGGACAAGGACGCGGCGATCGCCACCTCGTTGATCGGCACCCACCTCATCGGCGAGGTCAGCGGCGGGGAGTTCGTCTCGCTGCTCGAGCCGCCGCCGGCCGCCGCGGGGGCCGTCGGCCGGTGCGCCAGGCACCGCTGCTTCCCGGTGCTCGCCGGCCCGGCCGGGGAACGCGACCTGGTGCTGGTGTCGCCGATCATCCTCTACGACCATCCCGAGATCGCCGAGCAGAGCGACGGCGCCCTGTACGACTCCTGCGAGATCGACGAGATCCTCACGCTGCGGATCATGACCATGACCGACGAGGAGAAGGCGCAGGCCCGCGCCACCGATCCGCTCGCCGCGGCGATCATCGACCGCTGCGACACCATGTCGCCGGAGGTGATGATGAACCTCCATGGCGTGCTGCGGGATCCACATGCCACGGTCGACGCCCCGGCGCTGATCCCGGAGGTCCCCGAGGGCGTCGACTGGTGGGATCCGGCGGCGGACAACGCCGTCGACCCCGGCATCGACGCGGTGCTGGTGAACGGCGTGCCGGTCAGCCGCGGCAGCCGGGTCCGGCTGCACCCGTCGCGCCGCGCCGACGCCCAGGACCTGTTCTACACCGACAAGGTCGCACGGGTCACCTCGGTGCACGAGACCGTCGACGGCGAGACCCACATCGGTGTGGTGATCGAGGACGACCCCGCCGCCGACCTGCACGAGTGGTACGGCCGCTACCTGTACTTCGCACCCGACGAAGTCCAGCCGCTTCCCGAGAGGAGTTCGACATGCAGACAGTAGGGGTGACGGCGACGGTCGTCGTGGGCCTGGTGGCACTCGCCGGCCTGGTGCTCGGCGTGCGGTCCATACCCGACGTCAAGCGGTACCTGAAGATCCGCCGGATGTGACAGGGGCGCAGGGATCACGACCAGAATCCTGATTGCCGGCATCGGCAACATCTTCCTCGGCGACGACGGTTTCGGCCCCGAGGTGGTGCGCCATGTGCCGCAGCGGCTCGCCGGACCCGACGTCGCGGTGACGGACTACGGCATCCGCGGCATGCACCTCGCCTACGACCTGCTCGACGGCTACGACGCCCTGGTGCTCATCGACGCGCTGCCCGACCGCGGCGGGCCGGGCACCCTGCACGTCATCGAGGCCGACCACGAGAGTTCCTCGGGCACTGCCCGCCTCGATGCGCACGCCATGGACCCGGCCGCCGTGTTCGCGGGTGTCTACGCGCTCGGCAGCACCCCGCCACGCACCGTGGTGATCGGCTGCGAGGTCGAGTGCGTCGAGGACGGCATCGGCCTGAGCGCCCCGGTCGCCGCGGCGGTGCCCGGGGCGGTGCGCGCGGTCGAGGACGTGGTCGCGCGCCTGCTGAGCAGCGCGGCCGTGGAGGGCTGAGCGATGTGCCTCGGAATCCCCGGTCAGGTGGTGCGGATGCTCGACGGCTACGGCGGCCAACTCGCGCTCGTCGACGTCGTCGGTGAGCATCGCAAGGTCAACATCGGCATGCTGCCCGACGACGTCTTCGCGCCGGGTGACTGGGTGATCATCCACATGGGGTTCGTCGTGGAGAGAACCGACCGGGCCGGGGCGGCCGAGGCGCTGGCCGGTCTGAAGATGATGGGCAGTGGGGATCCGCCGCCATGACCCGCCAGCGGCTGCGGATCTGTGCGCACGGCGTCGTCCAGGGCGTGGGCTTCCGCCCGTTCGTGTACACCACCGCGGCCACCCTCGGCCTGTCCGGATCGGTGCGCAATGACAGCGCGGGCGCCTTCATCGAGATCGAGGGCACCCCGGACGCCGTGTGCGCGTTCTTGAAGCGGCTGCGCGACGATCCGCCGCCGCTGGCCGTGATCGACCACCTCGAGACCCGCGATGTGCCGTGCACCGGCGGCACCGGGTTCACCATCGCCGACACGTCACGCTCGACCGGTGGCCGCACGCTCACCTCCCCCGACGTCGCGGTGTGCGCCGATTGTGTTGCCGAGCTTTGTGACCCGGCCGACCGCCGACACCGGCACCCGTTCGTCAACTGCACCAACTGCGGGCCCCGGTTCACCATCATCGGCGCGCTGCCGTACGACCGGGCGAACACCACCATGGCGGAGTTCGCGATGTGCGCCGCCTGCGCCCGCGAATACACCGATCCCGCAGACCGCCGATTCCACGCGCAACCCGTCTGCTGCCCGGATTGCGGTCCGACACTGCGTTTCCGCACCGGCAGCGGTGTGCTGGAGCGCGGCGAGGAAGGACTCCGGCTGGCCCGTCGCCTGCTGCGCGCGGGAGGCGTGCTCGCGGTCAAGGGCATCGGCGGCTACCACCTGGCGTGCGACGCCGGGAATGTGCACGCGGTCGCGGAACTGCGCAGGCGCAAGCGGCGCGGCGACAAGCCGTTCGCGGTCATGGTTCCCGACCTGGCGGGGGCAACCCTGCTCGTCGACGTCGACGAGCGCACCGCAGGCGTGCTGACCGGCGCGGCGCGACCCATCGTGCTGCGGCCACGACGCACCGAGAGCCCGGTCGCCGACGCGGTGGCGCCGCGCAACCCCGATCTCGGTGTGATGCTGGCCTATACGCCGCTGCACCTGCTGCTGTTCGGGCTGCCCGGCGACGAACCCGGCCCGCAGGTGCTGGTGATGACGTCGGGCAATCTCGGTGGTGAGCCGATCTGCTTCACCGACGACGACGCGTTCGCGCGGCTCGCCGACCTCGCCGACGGCTGGCTGATGCACGACCGCAGGATCCTGGTGCCGTGCGACGACTCGGTGGTGCGCGTCCTCGACGGTGAGGAGTTGCCCATCCGGCGGTCCCGCGGCCACGCCCCGCTCCCGGTGGCGCTGCCCGTCGCGGTACCGCCGGCACTCGCGGTGGGCGCCGACCTGAAGAACACCCTGGCCGTCGCCGACGGCCGCTATGCGTGGCTGAGCCAGCACATCGGCGACATGGACGACCTGGCGACGCTGTCCGCGTTCGACGCCGCCGAGCGGCACCTGCGCACACTGACCGGTGTCTCCCCCGGCGTGGTGATAACCGACGCCCACCCGGGATACCGGTCCACCGGCTGGGCGCACCGCAACGCCGGTGGCCGCCCCGTGCGCAAAGTGCAGCACCACCACGCGCACATCGCCGCGGTGATGGCCGAGCACGGCCTCGACGGCAGTGAGCAGGTACTCGGATTCGCGTTTGACGGAACGGGTTACGGAGACGACGGTGCGGTCTGGGGCGGCGAGGTGCTGCTGGCCGACTACAAGGGCTACCGCCGGCTCGCGGCGCTGCGCTACGTGCCGCTTGCGGGCGGCGACCTCACCGTGCGGCGGCCCTACCGGATGGCCCTGGCCCATCTCTGGGCGGCCGGGCTGCCGTGGGATCCGGACCTGCCGCCCGTGCAGGCCTGCCCTCCTGACGAACGGCGGGTTCTGCGCCACCAGTTGGAGACCGGGCTGGGTTGCGTGCCCACCTCGAGCATCGGCCGGTTGTTCGACGCGGTGGCAGCGCTGGTGGGTGTCCGGCAGACCGTCGACTACGAGGCGCAGGCCGCCATCGAGCTCGAAGGGCTGGCCCGTGGCGCCGAACCGGGCTGCGGCAGCTACCGGTTCCGCGCGGACGGTCCCGCCGTGGACCCTGCTCCGGTGCTGTCCGCGGTGATCGCCGACATGCGTGCCGGAGTTTCGGCCGGGATCGTCGCCGCCCGCTTCCACAACGCGGTGGCCGCGCTGGTGGTCCACCTGGCCGGCGTGTGCGGCGGGCCGGAGCGGACGGTCGCACTGTCCGGCGGCGTGTTCTGCAACGCCCTGCTGCTGCGCACCACGGTGACCGCGCTGCGGACGGCGGGTTTCGCCGTGCTGACCCATCGGCACGTGCCGCCCAACGACGGCGGTATCGCGCTGGGGCAGTTGATGATCGGGACGTCGGGATGACGGCGTCCCAGGGATGGCCGAGAGAGAGGATGCACCCATGTGTCTAGCGGTGCCCGGCAGGATATTGCGCGTCGAGGACCGGGATGGCGCGCTGATGTCGATGGTGGACTTCGGCGGCATCCAGAAGGACGTCTGCCTGGAGTACATCCCCGACGCCAGGGTCGGTGAGTACGTGATGGTCCACGTCGGATTCGCGATTCAGCGACTCGACGAGGAATCGGCGAAGCGCACGCTCGCCGAGTTCGAGCACCTCGGGGTGCTCAAGGAGGAGTTCGGCGACGGCTTCGAGCTGGCGGCCAGACAGGCGGGGCTGCAGAACCCGCAACACACCGACAACGGGCAGAGGTGACGTCATGAAGTATCTGGACGAGTTCAGCGATCCACAATTGGCCGGCAACCTGATCGAGGAGATCAAGGCGGTCACCACCCGGCGCTGGTCGATCATGGAAGTATGTGGCGGGCAGACACATTCGATCATTCGCCACGGCATCGACCAGCTCCTGCCCGACGAGATCGAGATGATCCACGGGCCCGGCTGCCCGGTGTGCGTCACCCCGCTGGAGATCATCGACAAGGCCATGGAGATCGCGTCCCGGCCCGGGGTGATCTTCTGCTCGTTCGGCGACATGCTGCGCGTTCCGGGCAGCGACAAGGACCTTTTCCGCGTCAAGAGCGAGGGCGGCGACGTGCGGGTGGTGTACTCGCCGCTGGACGCGCTGACGATCGCCCGCGACAACCCGGACCGGCAGGTGGTGTTCTTCGGGATCGGGTTCGAGACGACGGCGCCCGCCAACGCGATGACCGTCTATCAGGCCAAGCGCCTGGGTGTCGAGAACTTCTCGCTGCTCGTCTCGCACGTGCTGGTGCCGCCCGCGATTGCGGCCATCATGGAATCCCCCACCTGCCGGGTGCAGGCGTTCCTGGCCGCCGGTCACGTGTGCAGCGTGATGGGCACCGAGGAATACCCCTCGCTGTGTGAGAAGTACGAGATCCCGATCGTGGTCACGGGTTTCGAACCGCTGGACATCCTCGAAGGCATCCGGCGGACGGTGCTGCAGCTGGAGTCAGGGCGACACGAACTGGAGAACGCCTATCCCCGCGCCGTGCGGGCCGAGGGCAACGCCGCGGCCCGGCGCATGCTCACCGACGTGTTCGAGGTGACCGACCGGGGCTGGCGCGGCATCGGGACCATCCCGGACAGCGGGTGGCAACTCTCGCCCGGCTACCGCGACTACGACGCCGAACACCGCTTCGCCGTCACCGGTATCCACACCGCCGAGTCCGCGGTGTGCCGGTCCGGCGAGGTGCTGCAGGGACTGATCAAACCGCACGAGTGCGCGGCCTTCGGCACGCTGTGCACCCCGCGGAATCCGCTCGGCGCCACCATGGTGTCGTCCGAGGGCGCGTGCGCGGCGTACTACCTGTACCGGCGGCTCGAGGTGAGCCATGCCTGACACCCCGGGCATCGATATCGAGCAGTGGGTGTGCCCGGCCCCGCTCCGCGACGCGCCGAACATCGTGATGGGCCACGGCGGCGGCGGGGCGATGTCCGCCGAACTGATCGAGCACCTCTTCCTGCCCGCGTTCGGCTCGGCGGCCGACGCGGGCATGGGCGACTCGGCCGTCATCGAGGTCGGCGACGTCCGGCTGGCCTTCTCCACCGACTCGTTCGTGGTGAAGCCGTTGGTCTTTCCCGGCGGCACGATCGGTGACCTCGCGGTCAACGGCACGGTGAACGACCTGGCGATGTCGGGCGCGACGCCGATGGTGCTGTCGACGGCGTTCATCCTCGAGGAGGGCACCGCGCTGGACGACATCGCCCGCGTCGCCCACGCCGTCGGTACGGCCGCGCTGGCCGCCGGGGTGAAGCTGGTCACCGGTGACACCAAGGTCGTCGACACCGGCCACGGCGATGGCATCTACCTCAACACCTCGGGCATCGGGCTGATCGATCCGGGTGTCGACATCCGCCCGCAGCGTGCCGCGCCCGGTGACGTCGTGATCGTCAGCGGTGAGATCGGGGTGCACGGGGTGGCGGTGATGAGCTGCCGGGAAGGCCTCGAATTCGCCACCTCGATCGCCAGCGACACGGCGCCGCTGAACGGCCTGGTGGCCACGATGATCGGCACGGGCGCCGACCTGCACGCCCTGCGTGACCCGACGCGTGGCGGGATGTCGGCCACGCTCAACGAGATCGCCAAGGCCGCGGGCGTCGGCGTGGCACTGGAGGAGACGGCGCTGCCCGTCCCGCCCGGCGTGCGCGACGCCTGCGGGCTGCTGGGCCTCGACCCGCTGTTCGTCGCCAACGAGGGCAAGCTGGTCGCGTTCGTCGCGCCCGAGGACGCCGACCGGGTACTGGCCGCGATGCGCGCCCACCCGCTGGGCGCGAAGGCGGCGGTGATCGGCCGGTGCGTCGCGGAGCATCCCGGCATGGTGGTCGCGCGCACTGCGCTCGGCGGCACCCGGGTGGTGGATCTGCCGATCGGCGAACAGCTTCCGCGGATCTGCTGATGAGCGGCGCCGTCGATCAGCGCGTCGCGCCCGGCCATGCCACGTTCGGCCGGTTCGCCTACCCGCCGAACGAACTCGGCTACTGCGGACCGGCAGGTGTCGCGGCGCCCGACCTGGCGGCGCATGCGCGGGAATTCGACGGAGCCTGGCCGTATCTGACGGCGATCGCCGATGCGGCGGGCATCGCCGACCCGCTCGACGAGGAAGTGGTGAGCGCCTACTGGATCGGCGGGCCGCTGCTGGACCGCGTCGATCCCGGCGTCCTGCTCGCGGGTCTCCGCCAAGCCTTCCGCGGACAGGTCACCGGCCTGCTGACGGAAGTGCCGGACACCGCCGAGGTGCTGGCCCACCACAGCCTGCACGTGCTCGCGGTCTATCCGTGGGTGCGATTCCTCGACCGCGATGCCGGCACACCGGTGCGGGTGATGCAGAGCTGTCGCATCCGCTGGGGCACCGTCGAATCGGTGACCGGCGAGGACGCGGTCATCACGTCCCGGCCGCTGACGTTCCAGGCGGGGCGGCTGCGACTCGGCGATCCGCGGGCCGAGCGGGTGCGCTGGCACCGCAACGGCACGTCCCTGACCGCCGCACCCGCGCCCGGCGACGCGGTCGCGGCGCACTGGGACTGGATCTGCGGAACGCTCACCGCCGAGCAGACCGCGGCCCTCGACGCGGCGACGCGCTCCACACTCGCCGTCGTCAACACCACAAGGAGTTCCATGCCGCCACAGCGCGGAGATCGTGAGGAGAAGTCATGAACACACCGGGAAGCCCCATGTCCGCCGAGCCCCAGGAGGAGCGGGGAGCGCCAGGATCGCGCGACACCGGATCGGACCAGCCCTCGGGCGGTCCGACGGACCGGCCGTCGGGGAAGGTGGAGGGCGACGAGTCCGTGCCCGCCCACGACGAAGCGGGCAAGCCGCGGCAGACCGGCGGCGACAAGACCGAGTCGCCGCCCTCGGACGCCAAGCCGGCCGTGCCGCCGTACGAGGGCAGACAGACCGAGGCGAAGCCGGAGGGCAGCGGTGGCGACAGCCCCGAACGCACCGGCGGCGCCGTCAAACCGGTCACCGACCCCCAGTACAAGGACCCGTCGCCGAGTCACACCGCAGGCGGCGCCACCGCTTCGCCCGCCGACGAACAACCTGCCGCTCAGATGCCGGAGTCGGATCGCGGCGACGACAGGGTCGGCCCGTCACACACCGCGGGAACCGGACGGGGCGAAGACAAGCGCTGAACCCTCACCACTGATCGCGCGGCACGTCGAAGTCCGCGCACAACGCCCGCCACACGTCGCGGGGTTCTGCGCCGTCCTCGATGGCCTGCGCCGCGGTCCGGCCGCCGAGCGCTGCCAGCACATGGTCGACGAGCAGCGACTGGCCACGAACGGAGCCGAACTGTCCGTCGACCAGTTCCCGGAATTCCGTCAGGCGCACGCGACCAATTTACGCCGGAGCGGCGAGCGCCTCGTGGCACACCCGTACCGGATCGGCGACGGCGCCTGCCGACGCACCGGCCGTGCGGGCGGCCGCCGAGTAGCGCGGCGACGACAGCACCTGCCGGACCGCGGCCGTCAGCCGGTCGGCGTCCAGCGGCCGCACCAGCTCCGCACTGCCCTGGCGCACAACGCGATTGGCGATCTCCCACTGATCACCGCCACCGGGCACCACCACCATCGGCACCCCGGCCAGCAGTGTCTTGGACACCATCCCGTGCCCGCCGCCGCAGATCGCCAGGTCGGCGTGCCTCAGCAGCTCGTCCTGGCGGCCCAGCCCGACCGCCGCCCACGGCGGCACCTCGCCGTCCGGTCCGGCCAGCCGCGACACCACCACCCGCGACCCCTCGGGCAGCACGTCACCCGGCGTCAAGTGCGCCAGCGCCAGCTCGGCCAGGCCCTGGGTGCCCGTCGTCGCCGTCGAGGGCGCGACCACCACCAGCGGACCCGTCCCGGGCGGCACGTCGAGCACCCGGTCCGTCGGCTCGAAGTGCAGCGGCCCCACCACGACGGCTTCCTGCGGCCAGTCCGGCCGCGGCACCTCCAGCGCGGGAAGGGTCGCGATCAGCCGGCGCAGCGGGCCAGGATCGTCGGCCGGCAACCCGATGTCGACCCGCACCGCCGACCGCTGCTGCAGCCCCGCTCGCCACGACCGGGCGGTCAGCGCGCGCATCACCGCATCGCGCAGCCGCCCGCGCACCCCGACACCGGGCGCCAGGCCGCTGCCCAGCGGCGGCAGACCCTTCGACGGCCGGTACAGCGGATGCGGATTGAGCTCGATCCACGGCAGGCCGAGCAGTTCGGCTGCCAGTCCCCCGCACGCGGTGATCACGTCGGAGACGATCAGGTCGGGCGACAGGTCCCGCAGGCGCGGCACGTTGATGACCGCCATCCGCGCCGCCCGCTGGTGGATCTTCGCGCCGGCGTCGGTGTCGTCGTCGACGTCGATGGGGTCGAGGCCGGCCAGTTCCACCGCCTCGACGCCGGCCGCGCGGGCGGTGTCCAGCCATTCGACACCGGTGAGCAGCACCGGGCTGTCACCCGCGGCGGCGAACCGCAGGCACAGTGCCAGCGCGGGGAAGGCGTGCCCGGGGTCGGGTCCGGCAACCACGGCGACGCGCACCGCCCCACCCTGCCACAGCCGGTGACTAGGCTGGCCACCATGACGGAGACCACACCGGCGCTGGACAGCACCGCCAATGCACGCACGGTCGAGACGTTCCTGTACGCCCTGCAGGACGAGGACTTCGACGCCGCCGGGGCGGCACTCGCCGAGGGCATCGTGTGGCAGAACGTGGGCTACCCGACGATCCGCGGCCGCGACCGCATCGTGAGCCTGTTCCGCCGCGGCCAGGGACGGATGCGCTTCGAGGTCAAGATCCACCGCAACGTCGCCGAGGGTGACACGGTGCTCAACGAGCGGACCGACGTGCTGGTGTTCGGCCCGGTGCGGGTGCAGTTCTGGGTGTGCGGGGTGTTCGAGGTGCACGCCGGGCAGATCACGCTGTGGCGTGACTACTTCGACAACGTGACCTTCTTCAAGGGTGTGGCGCGGGGGCTGCTGGGCGCCGTGATCCCGGCGCTCCGTCCGACGCTGTAGGCCTCCGATGGGCAATCCCGCCACCGGTCCCCGGCCCAGCCTGCTGCAGTACATCCCGTACTGCTACGGGCGGCGACTGCCCGACGCGATGCGGATGTGGGTGGCCGAGGACCTGGCGGGTGAGGGCGCTGCCCGGCGGATGATGTTCCGGGTGTTCCTGCCCGCGGTGCTGGTGCTGGCGCCGTTCTGGCTCATCCCGACGACGCTCGACGTGCACCTGAGCATGACGCTGCCGATCCTCATCCCGTTCGTGTACTTCTCGCACGCGCTGAACAAGGTGTGGCGCAGGCACATGCTGCGCAAGCACGGCCTGGATCCGAATCTGGTCGACGTGATCGCCCGCCGCAAGAAGGCCCACGTCCACCAGGCCTACGTCGACCGGTACGGGCCCCGGACCGGGCCGCATTCGAGCCACGACATCTAGCGGCTCAGGCCCTGCGCAACCGCCCCAGCTCGTCGAACGCCTGCGCCCAGCCGTTGAGCCGATCGGTCGCGTCCACCAGCTCGTCGCGGTGGCGCCGGGCCGACAACGGCGAACTCGACATCGACCCGCTGTTGGCGGCCGACACCAGTTGCGCTGCGGCGGTGACCATCTCGTGGTACTGGCGGACACCCTGATCCATCTGCGCGGTGAAGGCGGTGATGGTGGGCGCCAGGTGGGCGCGGGCCTGCGGCGCCGAACTGACCGCCCGCTCCATCGACACCACCTCGGCCGCGGTGGCCGCCATGGTCGCCGCCGAGTGCTCGGCCGCCGCCCGGAGTTCACGCAGCGCGTCGGCCGGCAGCATCCGCCCCCGCTCGAGCACCCCGAGCAGCGACAGCAGACCCCGCTCGGCGTCGAGCAGTGCGGCCATCGGCCTGCGGGCCGCGGAGTTCCACGGCGGCAGCCGCCTGCTGCTGCGCGTTCGTTCCGGGGGCAGCGGCGTCGAGCGCAGCCACCGGTAGCGCAGCAGGCACAGCGTCGCGAGGAACGCGGCGCCCGCCGCGATCGGCGTCGGGATCAGCAGCGCCCAGGCCGGGGTGCTCCATGACGCCAGCACGACGGTCACCAGCACCCAGAACACCGCCGAGACGACGAAGAACAGGCCTAGCCTCAGCGCCCAGCGGCGCTTGCGCAGCGCCTTGGCGCGGGGATCGGCGGCGGCGTGCAGCTTCTCGGCGAGCACGTCGGAGAACTCGGCAGCGGTGTCGATGCCGCGCTGCACGCTCGAGCGCACGACGGGGTTCCGATACAACCTGGGTGTCGTCCGGGATGTCATGCGCTGATCCCTTCCAGAGCTATTGACTGAGCGGATTCTCGGGGGTGGCCTGGTTCGGGTTGGCGGCAGGGGTGGCGGGCGTCGAGCTCGCCGCGGGGCTGCCGCCGGCGGGAAGGGCGTCGCCGCGCATCGACGCGCGGATCTGCTCCAGCCGGGAGTGCCCGGCCATCTGCACGCTGGCCTGCTGCACTTCCATCATCCGGCCCTGCACGGAGTTCTGCGCGAGCTCGGCCTCACCCATCGCGGTGGCGTAGCGGCGCTCGATTTTGTCGCGGACCTCGTCCAGGCTCGGCGTGTTGCCCGGTGCTGCCAGTTCGCTCATCGACCGCAGCGAGGTGCTGACCTGCTCCTGCATCTTGGCCTGCTCCAGCTGCGACAGCAGCTTGGTGCGCTCGGAGATCTTCTGCTGCAGCATCATCGCGTTCTGCTCGACGGCCTTCTTGGCCTGGCCGGCCGCCTGCAGCGCCTGGTCGTGCAGCGTCTTGAGGTCCTCGACGCTCTGCTCACCGGTGACCAGCTGCGCGGCGAACGCCTCGGCGGCGTTGTTGTACTCGGTGGCCTTGGCGGCGTCACCGTTGGCGACGGCCTGGTCGGCCAGCGTCAGCGCCTGGCGGACGTTCACCTGCAGCTTCTCGATGTCGGCGAGCTGCCGGTTGAGCCTCATCTCCAGCTGCCGCTGATTACCGATCACCTGGGCGGCCTGCTGGGTCAGCGCCTGATGCTGGCGCTGCGCGTCCTCGATCGCCTGCTGGATCTGCACCTTCGGATCGGCGTACTCGTCGACTTTCGAGTTGAAGAGCGCCATGAGGTACTTCCACGCCTTGACGAACGGATTGGCCATGAGTTCGCTCCGCCTTAAGAGTCGTTGTTCGTGTCTTCGGTCCGGGTCGCCGTCGAGATCATCATCGCCGCGACGGGGCGCCCGCAGTTCTCCTGTGCCAACTTATCGGTTTCCCGCACGTCACCACACCCCTGCGGGCGTTTTGCGCGGTCCCGGCCGGTCTCGGACTCAGGCGACCGCCATGGAGACGACCTGCGGGATGACCACCTTGGTGCTGACGTCGATGTTGGCCGTGCCGGCCGGGGCACGGCTCGCGGCCGCGTGTTCCTGACCCGCCATCTCGTGGCCGGCGTCGGACAGCACCCGCGACAGCGGCACGTCGAGCGCCCCGCAGATGGCGCCGAGCAGCTCGCTGGAGGCCTCCTTGCGGCCGCGCTCCACTTCGGACAGGTAGCCGAGGCTGACCCGGGCGGAGTCGGACACCTCCCGCAGGGTGCGGCCCTGTGATGTCCGGGCACGGCGCAGAACCTCACCGATCACCTCGCGCAGCAATGCCGCCATGTGCCCTCCTCTTTCGCCGGAAGCGTCCTCGTCGTACCGACGTCGTCGTTTCAGACGTCATGAAGTAGAACGCCGCGGTTCGCCGGGCGGTTCCCGCATCGTCACGACGATTTGTCGCGGGCGCGGCGGATCACTGGGCTTCGACGATCACCCGCAACCGGCCGATCGCCTCGTTGACCGCCGCCACCCTGATGTCCCACCGCGAGCCGGACAGGTTCAGCTGCACCACGTCGGTATCCACCGGCCCGGCCAGGCCGAGGAAGACGGTGCCGACCGGATGCCCGCCGTGCGGTTCCGGGCCCGCCACACCCGTCAGGCCGACACCCCAGGTCGCCCCGCAGCGCTGGCGGGCCCCGACGGCCAGCGCCCTCGCCGTCGGCGCCGCGACCGGACCGACGGCCTCCAGCACCTGGGGCGGCACCCCGGCCAGCGAGATCTTGGTGTCCTCGAGGTAAGTGATCAGCCCGCCGCGCAGCACCACGCTCGCACCGGCCACCCCGGCGAGCGTGGCGGCGAGCAGTCCCGCGGTCAGCGACTCGGCGGTGGCGACGCTCTGCCTGCGCACGGTGAGGTCGGCCACCAGCGCGCGGGCGTCCTCAGTGACCAGCGGGTCGTCCACGGGAGTCCCTGATCGCCGATACGACGTAGTCCACACCGGTGAGCACGGTGAGCACGATCGCGGCCCACATGATCACCCACGCGGTGGTCAGCCACGGGCCGGGCCAGGCGTGCAGCGGCAGCACGAACAGCCCGATCGCGACGCCCTGCACCAGCGTCTTGAGCTTTCCGCCCCGGCTCGCCGGGATCACGCCGT
Organism: Mycobacterium hippophais; assembly: GCF_027529605.1. NCBI lineage: Bacteria > Bacillati > Actinomycetota > Actinomycetes > Mycobacteriales > Mycobacteriaceae > Mycobacterium > Mycobacterium hippophais. Next base: position 139,831 of record NZ_JAPZPY010000012.1, read on the forward strand.
GACGCAGCACGGCGAAGCGCAGCACCGTGACGCCGATCTCACGGGCCAGGATCACCCCCGTCACCCACCACGGCAGGTCGCCGAGCATCGACAGCCCGACCAGCGCCGAGCCGATGAGCGCCTTGTCGGCGATGGGGTCGGCCAGGGTGCCGAACTCGGTCACCATGCCGTAGCTGCGCGCCAGCGCGCCGTCGAACCGGTCGGTGATGACGGCGACGGTGAACACGGTGAAAGCCATTACCCGCCAGAAGATCTCATGACCGTCGCCGACGAACAGCGCGACCAGGAACACCGGGACGAGGGCCATCCGCACACCGGTGAGGACGTTGGCGAGGTTCGCGACACGGGCGCGCGGCACCACCGGATCGGTATGGGGTTGGCCCGGCACCGCAACAGAATATCGGTTGCCGATGCGGATACTCTCGCAGCTGTGAGCGGAGCGGACGCCCAGCAGCCCGGCGGGGTCGTGGTGCGGCGCGCCCGGACCTCCGACGTGCCCGCCATCAAGGAGCTCGTCGACGTCTACGCGGGCCGGATCCTGCTCGAGAAGAACCTCGTGACGCTCTACGAGGCGGTGCAGGAGTTCTGGGTGGCCGAGGTGGACGGTGAGCTGCTCGGCTGCGGCGCCCTGCACGTGCTGTGGGCGGACCTCGGCGAGGTGCGCACGGTGGCGGTGCACCCCAAGGTGCGGGGGCGCGGAGTGGGGCATCTGGTGGTGGACCGCCTGCTCGACGTCGCCCGCGAGCTCCGGCTGCAACGCATCTTCGTCCTCACCTTCGAGGTCGAGTTCTTCAGCAGGCACGGGTTCGCCGAGATCGAGGGCACTCCGGTCACCGCGGAGGTCTACGAGGAGATGTGCCGCTCGTATGACACCGGTGTTGCGGAATTCCTCGATCTGTCCTACGTCAAGCCGAACATCCTGGGCAACACCCGAATGCTGTTGACTCTCTAGCGATGCGCCCCGTCGTCGCGATACCCGCAATCCTGCTCGTCGTGTGCACCGCGGGCTGCGTGACCAACCGTGAGGACGATGCGCGCGACCTCGACCGCCATGTCCACGGGATGCCGGGGGTGGCCGGCACCGAGGTGCGCTACCACAACGACTTCACCAACGGGGAGAACTTCGATCTGACGGTCACCCTGGATCCCGGCATCACCGAACCGCAGGTCCGCCAGGTCGGCGGGTACTTCGTCGAGCACGCCACCGGCACCGGGCTGGCCGAGGATTCCGCCGAGATGTCGTTGCGCCTGCCCGTCGTCCCGCCGCCGCCGAAGAACTCCGGCATCCTCGACTACTCGGAGGCGTCGTTCTCGTTCGGGCGTTCGACCACCGTCAGCAATGCCGGTGCCGACGCCGTCGCGGACAGCGCCGCGGTGTGGCTGCGGACAGTGCGGTCGCCGGTGGCCGCCAGGGTCGCGTTGACGCAGCCCCGGTGGAACGGATCCGGCGACAGCCGCGGCATCACCGTGACGCTGCGCCCGGACGCCACCTCGGCGGAGGTCCTCGCGGCCCAGGCCGCCGATCCGGCACTGGCCGACGCGTCCTGGGGCATCTCGCTTCCGGCCGAGCCGTACCGGCATCCGCACACGTACTACTCGACGCCCCGGCCTCCGAGCGACGCCGACCTGCAGACCTGGCGCGAGATCAGCGCGGTGGTGGGCGGTTCGGAGGAGGCGCGGGGCAGCACGACGGTGCCGGCCGAGCGCGGCCGCCAGGCCGAGACCGACGTCGAGATCGGCCTGCCGGACGGATACGGCGCCGGAGCGGACGCCCGCCGCGTCGCCTTTGCCGTGGCCGACCTGCTGACCCGCTTCGGCCGGCCGGTCGAATTGACCGCGCAGACCGGTGAGGGCGCCGCCGAGGTGGTCGTCGGCGGGTGTTACCGGCACGACGCCGACCACGTCGCGCTGCCGCTGGAACGGGAGCTGTCCCAGCGGTACGAGACCTGCTGAGGCGCTAGTCCTCGGCGTCTCCGCCTGCCGCGTCGCTGCCGCCGCGGATGAGCGCCAGCGTTCCGGCCAGTTCGTCCGGTTTGACCAGAACGTCGCGCGCCTTGGAGCCCTCGCTGGGCCCGACGATGCCGCGGGTCTCCATCAGGTCCATCAGCCGGCCCGCCTTGGCGAACCCGACCCGCAGCTTGCGCTGCAGCATCGAGGTGGAGCCGAACTGCGAAGACACCACCAGCTCCACGGCCTGCAGGAGGACGTCCATGTCGTCGCCGATGTCGGGGTCGACGTCCTTGCGCTCACCGGCCTTCACCGCGGTGACACCCTCGGTGTACTCCGGCTCGGCCTGCTCCTTCGTCGCGGCGACGACGGCCTGGATCTCCTCGTCGGTGATGAACGCGCCCTGCAACCGGATGGGCTTGTTGGCGCCCATCGGCAGGAACAGCCCGTCGCCCATGCCGATGAGCTTCTCGGCGCCCTGCTGGTCGAGGATCACCCGGCTGTCGGTGAGCGACGAGGTGGCGAATGCCAGCCGCGACGGCACGTTGGTCTTGATCAGACCGGTGACGACGTCGACCGACGGCCGCTGGGTGGCCAGCACCAGGTGGATGCCTGCCGCGCGGGCCTTCTGGGTGATACGCACGATCGCGTCCTCGACGTCGCGCGGCGCGGTCATCATCAGGTCGGCCAGCTCGTCGACGATGGCCAGGATGTACGGGTACGGCTTGTAGACGCGCTCGCTGCCCAGCGGCGTGCTGATCTCCCCGGTGCGCACCTTCTCGTTGAAGACGTCGATGTGCCGCACCCGGGACGCCTGCATGTCCTGGTAGCGCTGCTCCATCTCCTCGACCAGCCAGGCCAGTGCCGCGGCCGCCTTCTTGGGCTCGGTGATGATCGGGGTGATGAGGTGCGGGATGCCCTCGTAGGGGGTGAGCTCCACCATCTTCGGGTCGATCAGGATCATCCTGACCTCCTCGGGCGTGGCCCGCGCCAGCAGCGACACCAGCATGGAGTTCACAAAGCTCGACTTGCCCGAGCCTGTGGAGCCCGCCACCAGCAGGTGCGGCATCTTGGCGAGGTTCGCCGAGATCATCTCGCCCTCGATGTCCTTGCCGAGGCCGATCACCAGCGGGTGGTGGTCGCGGCGGGTCTTCGGGTCGGTCAGCACGTCGGCGAGCCGGACCATCTCGCGGTCGGTGTTGGGCACCTCGATGCCCACCGCCGACTTGCCGGGGATGGGCGCCAGCATCCGCACGCTCTCGGTGGCCACCGCGTAGGCGATGTTGCGGTGCAGCGCCGTGATCTTCTCGACCTTCACGCCAGGGCCCAGTTCCACCTCGTAGCGGGTGACGGTCGGCCCGCGCGTGCACCCGGTGACGGCCGCGTCGACCTTGAACTGGTCGAGCACCGAGCTGATCGCGTCGATCATCTGGTCGTTGGCCGAACTGCGGCGCTTGGGCGGATCACCGGCGATGAGCAGGTCGAGCGGCGGCAGCACGTACGGGCCCTCGACCACGCGGTCGAGTGTCAGCGTGTCGGTGTCGGGCTGGTCCGCCTTCTTCTCCGCAGCCGGCTTCTTGCGCTTCGGCTTGGCGGCCGGTTCGGGCACCGTCGGCGCATCGCCGGCGTCCTGCGGATCGAGCGGGTAGTTCTCCATCGGGGTTCCCGATGGCCACGCCTGCGGTTCGTCGCCGAGGTAGCCGGCCGGATCGTCGTAGTAGCCGTCGGAGAAGTCCTCGGCCGCGGCGTCTTCCGGCTCGTCGTCGTAGTCGTCGTACTCGTCGTACTCGTCGTCGTGGAACTGACGGGTCCCGAACATCGCACGCACCGTGGCGGGCACCTCGCGGATCGTGGTGCCGGTGATCAGCAGCACCCCGAACAGCACGCCGATGAACAGCAGCGGCGCGGCGATCCAGGCGGTCAGCCCGTCGGACAGCGGCCCGCCGATCGCGAACCCGACGAAGCCGGCGGCGTGCCGGCGGTCCGTCGGCGCCTGAGGCGAACCGGCCCACAGGTGCCACAGCCCCAGGGCGGGCAGCGCGATCATCGTCGCGCCGAGGATCAGCCGGGGCCGGGCCTCCGGGTCGGGTTCGCTGCGCATCAACGTCACCGCGATGGCGACGAGCAGCACGGGCACCAGCACCACTGCCGAGCCGACGAGGGTCCGCAGGACGGTGTCGATCCATTCGCCGACCGGGCGGGCGGCGTCGAACCACGAGCCCGCGGCGATCACCACGGCCACGCCGAGCAGCGCCAGCGCGATGCCGTCGCGGCGGTGGCCCGGCTCGATCTCGCGGGCCCGGCCGACCGACCGTGCCGTCGACCCCGCACCCCGGGCGACCATCAGCCATCCGGCGCGTGCGCCCCGGCCGACGGCGGCCCCGGCGGTGGCCAGAGGGGAGGCGTGTCCCCGAGGGGCGGGCCTGCGGCGGGCGGGCGCCGACTTCCGTGGTCGCGCCGTGCTCCGCGTACCCGCCTTTGACCTGCCGGAACGCGCTCCGGATCGGGCAACGGTCTTACTTGCCATGCCCCTCAGCCTAGTCGCAACAACCCCACTATCACCATCTGCCACACGGGTCACAGATTGGTTGCAAAGACCTCGACATGCCTCGCATCGCCGCCGGGCCTGCTGATTAAGGTGGACACCTGTCCGGTCACCATGCTGGACCGCCACCCGCCGCCCCGCCCCACGAGGAGTCATCTGCCCATGCCCGTCACCGTCGTCGCCACCATGCAGGTCAAGCCCGAATCCGTGGACACCGTGCGGGAGATCATGAAGCGCACCGTCGCCGAGGTGCATCACGAGCCGGGCTGCGACCTGTACTCGCTGCACGAGACGAACGGCACCTTCATCTTCGTCGAGCAGTGGGCCGACGGAGACGCGCTGGCGGCGCACGGCCAGGCGCCCGCGGTGACGCAGATGTTCGCCGAGGTCGGTGAGCACCTCGCCGGAGCTCCAGACATCAAGGTGGCGCAGGCCGTGGTGGCGGGCGACCCGGCCAAGGGCTCGCTGCGGCCCTGATGGCTGTCGACAAACCGCTCGCGGGCAGGGTCGCGTTCATCACCGGAGCCGCCCGCGGCCAGGGCCGTGCGCACGCCGTCCGGCTGGCGTCCGAGGGCGCCGACGTGATCGCTGTCGACATCTGTGACCAGATCGCGTCGGTCCCCTACCCGCTGGCGACCGCCGACGACCTGGCCGCCACGGTGAAGCTGGTCGAGGACACCGGCGCGCGGATCGTCGCGACGCAGGCCGACGTCCGGGACCGCGCGGCACTCAAGGCCGCGCTGACCGAGGGCGTCGAGGCGATGGGTGGACGGCTCGACATCGTGGTGGCCAACGCCGGCATCGCGCCGATGGCCGGCGAGGACGCCTGGCAGGACGTCATCGACGTCAACCTGACCGGCGTCTTCCACACCGTGGAGCTCGCGGCGCGACCGATGGTCAAGGCGGGCAACGGGGGGGCGATGGTGCTGACCAGCTCGGTGGCGGGCCTGGTCGGCCTTGCGTCGCCGATGGCCGGCTCCGTCGGTTATGCCGCCGCAAAGCACGGCATCGTGGGCATCATGCGCGTGTACGCCAATCTGCTTGCGTCGCACAGCATCCGGGTAAACTCGGTGCACCCGGCGGGGGTCGACACACCGATGATCGACAACGAGTTCACCCGCAGCTGGCTCGAGGGTCTGGCACAGGAGAGCAAGGGCGGCCCCGACATGGGCAATGCCTTGCCGGTGCAGACACTGCAGGCCGAGGACATCGCCGCGGCGGTGGCCTGGCTGGTGTCCGACGAGGCGCGCTACATCACCGGCGTGACGCTGCCGGTCGACGCGGGGTTCGTCAACAAACGTTGACGCGGCCCAGATGAGAGCGCTCTCATCTGGGTCTCACCGCCGGTCCATCCGGCCCCGCGATGCTGGTCGCCGTGCGTACCTTGCTCATCGCGACCGTGGTGCTGGCGGTCGCCGGCGGGATCGGCCTGGCCACCACCGCGGCGCTGTCACCGGCGTCCGACTCCGCGCCGCTGCAGCCGATCACGGTGCAGACCCCGGTGCAACGCCTCCCGCCGAGCGCACCTCCGGCGGCGCCGCCCAGCGCACCCCCACCACCCGCGCTGCCCGCTCCGGCCGGCCGCGGTCCGGTCCAGCCCGACGGAGCGCCTGCGCCGCCACCGCCGGTCACCTGGTCCGACGACGGTGACGACGACCAGGGCTGGGATGACGACGGCGACGGAGGGGATGACGACGCCGATGACTGAGCGGCGCGCCGGTCCGGCGCCCGTGCTTCGCGGGCGAGGGCAGGATGGGGCGCACAGCATTCGCGACGAGGACATGGATGACGGCACACGAGACGACGGCGCGTTCTGCCCGGTGGCGCAGGTTGGTGCCGTCGACGGCACGCACCCGCATCATCGGCTGGATGCTGCTGCTGGTGCTGGCGGCGTTGGGCGTGGTGACGTTCGTGACCTGGCGGCTGCTCATCTCGGGGATCAACGCGCGGATGGATGAGGCGCTGCGCTTCGAGGTCGACGAGTTCACCGAACTCACCGAACCGGGCGTCAACCCGCGCACCGGCGCACCGTTCCGCACGGTCGACGAGGTGATCAGCGAGGCGATCGCGTACAACATCGCCCGGCCCAACGAGAAGTTCCTCGGTTACGTCGACGGCGCCTACCGGACGCAGAGCCGGCAGGAGCCGGGCGCCGCCGAGGTGTTGGCCGCCGACTCCGCGTTCGCCGAGCGGGTGGCGGCCGTGACCGCACCGGCTCAGGGCCGCTACCAGCATCCCGGTGCCGGCGAGGTGCGCTACCTCGCCATCCCGGTGCAGCTGGACGGCGACACCGCCCGGGGCGTCATCGTCGCCGCCTATCTGGCCGACGCAGAACGTGAGCAGGCCGACGACGCGGCCCGGCTCATGCTGCTGGTCGGGTCCGTGACGCTGCTCGGCGCGGCCGGCGCGGCCTGGGTGCTCGCCGGCCGGATCCTGCGGCCGCTGCGCGACGTGGTCGAGACCGCACACACCATCACCGACACCGACCTGTCGATGCGCATCCCGTCCCGCGGGTCCGGCGACCGCGACGAGATGGAGGCCGTGGTCGGCACGCTGAACGGCATGCTGGACCGCGTCGAATCCGGGGTGGCCGCCCAGCGGAGGTTCATCGACGACGCCGGCCACGAACTGCGCACGCCGATCACCATCGTGCGCGGGCACCTCGAGGTTCTCGACCGCGACGACCCCGCCGACGTCGCCGCCACGGTGGCGCTCGTCGACGACGAACTGATGCGGATGAACCGGATGGTGTCCGACCTGCTGCTGCTCGCCCATTCGGAACAGCCCACGTTCCTGCGGCCGGAGTTCGTCGACGTCGGCGACCTCACCCGCGACGTCCTCGACAAGGTCGCCGCCCTCGCCGACCGCGACTTCGTCCTGGAGACCGCCGCGCCCGTCGTCGCCTCGCTGGACCCGCAGCGCATCACGCAGGCACTGGTGGCACTCGCCGACAACGCCTGCCGGTTCACCACGGCCGGTGACCGCATCGCGATCGGCTCCCAGCTGTCCGGCGGCTGGCTGCGGTTCTGGGTGGCGGACTCCGGTCCCGGTGTCGGCGAGGCCGACCGCGCCCGGATATTCGACAGGTTCGCCCGCGGCGGCGAGGGCCGCCAGCCCTCCGACGGTGCGGGCCTCGGCCTGTCGATCGTGCGCGCGATCGCCGTCTCGCACGGCGGTGACGTCCTGCTCGACAGCGTGCCCGGGCGGGGCGCCACCTTCACCGTCGCGATCCCGGCCCTCATGGAGCAGCCGTGGCCCGCATACTGATCGCCGAAGACGAGCCGCGGATCGCATCGTTCGTACAGAAGGGGTTGGCCGCCAACGGTTTCGCCGTCACCGTCGTCGGTGACGGCCCGTCGGCCCAGGACCATGCCATGACCGGCGAATTCGACCTGATGGTGCTCGACATCGGCCTGCCCGGCATGGACGGCTTCGCGGTACTGAGCAAGCTGCGCGCGCAGCGCAACACCATCCCGGTGATCGTGCTGACCGCGCGCACCAGCGTGCAGGACACCGTGGCGGGCCTGGAGGGCGGCGCCGACGACTACATGCCGAAACCCTTCAGGTTCGAGGAGTTGCTGGCGCGGGTGCGGTTACGGCTCACCTCCGAGCGCGCACCGGAGCTGACCGTGTTGTCCTGTGGCGGCCTCATCCTGGACCTGCGGACGCGCCGCGCCCGGGTGGGCGGCCGGACCGTCGACCTGTCGGCCCGCGAATTCGCGCTGGCCGAGACCTTCCTGCGCCACCCGGGTCAGGTGCTCACCCGCGAGCAGTTGCTCAGTCACGTCTGGGGTTACGACTACGACCCCGGCTCCAACGTCGTCGACGTCTACGTCCGATACCTGCGCCGCAAGCTCGGCGCGCAGCGGTTCGTGACCCTGCGGGGCATGGGATACCGGCTCGACGACATCGCCTGAGCCGGCCGCCCGCCACCGTGATCGGTGACGGGCGTCGGCGACAGCTCAGTCGTCGTCCCCGTCGTCATCCCAGCCGTCGTCGTCCCAGCCGTCGTCGTCCCAGCCGTCGTCATCCCACCCGACGCCGACCCAGCCGTCGTCGTGTCCGATCTGCACCGACGGGACGGGAATGTGCGGGCGGATCAGATCGTCGAGATCGTCGTCCGCCGCTGCCGTACCGGCCCCGGCCAGTCCGAGGCCGGCGAATGCCGCGGCAACAACGGCCGTCTTCCAGGGTGCAATGCGCTTCATGGTGGCTCCTTCTCGCTCTGCGGTTGTCCCGACGACACGATCCTGCGGCCCGAAGATGAGCTGACCGGGAGCCGTCGATGAGCGAGTTCTCATCCACACGCCGCCCGTTCCCGCAGCACAGCGGGTTCACCGACAAGCAGAAACCTTCACCAATGAAGGAATTTCCTCCATAAGTGCAGAAATTTCCTTCACACATGTAGCTTCCGCTGGTACGTTGCGTTCATGGCCACCGCCGTGAAGACACGTCGACGCAGCCGGGCAGCCCACCTGGGCCCGGAGCGCCGCCGGCCGCAGGTCCTCGACGCCGCCCTGGCCATCACGTTCGAGCAGGGCGTCAGCGAGGTCACCATCGGCGCTGTCGCACAACGCCTCAACGTCACCCGCCCGGTGGTCTACGCGTGCTTCGCCGACCGGATCCAGCTCATCTCGGCACTGCTGGAGCGCGAGACCGCCGTCCTGCGCGACGCACTGGTCGAGGCGCTGCACTCCGCCCGCGGCGATACCCCCGAGGCCGCATTCACCACCGGCTTCCAGTCGCTGCTGCGGGTGGTGCAGGCGCGGCCGCAATCGTGGCGCTTCGTCTTCTTCGCCACCCCGGATCCGGCCGTGGCAAGCAGATTCGCCCGCGTGCGTGCGCAACTGGGCGACGCGACGTCGGCCTGGCTTCGGCCGGTGCTGGAGAAGTGGTGGTCGATGGCCGACGCCGACACCAAACTGCCCGTCCTGGTCGAGCTGCTGATGTCCTCCTCCGAGGCGGCCGTCCGGTCACTGCTCGACGACGCAAACCCCTGGAGTGCAGACGATCTCGGCGAGCTCTACGGCCGGATAATGTGCCACGCCTTCGCCGCCGCATAGCGCCTACCGGCACCTCTCCACCCACCACTGAAGGGAAGTTCCATGTCCACAACCAGTCTCGAGCGCACCGCACGCCGTCGCAGACCCCGGTCCGGGCCCGCTGCCGTCCTCCGGGCAGTCACCACCGAGAGCAGGGGCGCCGTGACCGCTCATGAGGACTACGGGTTCTTCGGGCCCGACTCGGTGACTTGGAAGGTGTGGGGGTATCCGACATCGCTGACGGTCGGGTTCCAGCGCGCCGTCGTGGTCGAAGAGCTCGACCCGAATCTCGTCGCCGCGGTCGACACGACCCACGACATCTACAAGCGCCCGCGCACCCGCTACGACCGCACGCTGCACTACTTCGCGCTGGTCGCGTTCGGCGGAACCCGTGAAACCGCTACCGCCTCGGACATTCTGGTGAAGATCCACTCGAAGGCGATCGGCACCGAACCCTACGGCGGCGGACGATACGACGCGAACGACCCCGCCTCCCAGCTGTGGATCCACCTAACCGCCTGGCACTCGATCCTCTACGCCTACGAGAAGTACGGTCCCGGCCCACTGCCGGCCGAGGAGGAGGCCCGCTACTGGGAGGAATGCGCGGTCGCCGCCGAACTGCAGACCTGCTCGCCCGAGGACGTGCCGCGCACCCGCGACGGGGTGCGCCGCTATTTCGAGCAGATGCGACCGCAGCTGGCGGGCAGCGAGATCGCCGTTCAGGCGATGAACCACCTGCTCGACGCCAAGGTGATGCTGCCGCCGATGCCCAGGGCCGCGCGCCCGGTGGCGCGGGTGGTCGCCGAGGTGCTGCGGGCCGGCACCATCGCCACCATGCCGCAGTGGATGCGCGAGATGAGCGGCATCCGCCAGCCCAGGATCGTCGACGTCGCGGTCCGGCCCGTGCTGTGGACGGCCTTCCGGGCGATGACCGTGAGTCCGCGCGCCGAACTCGCCATGCTCAAGGTGCTCTCGCCGATGACACATCCCGTCGTGGCGCCCGTCAAACTCGGTGTGCCCCCGGCCCAGCGGGAGACACTCACGCCCGCCGAGGCGCGGACGCGCTACGGCTTCGAACCACCCGCCGTCGCGCACCGCGAGCTGCGGGACCGCCAGGCCAAGCGCGTGTTCGGGCAGCACATCGCGCCCAGCGACGAAGGCCTCATCGAGTCCGAGCCCATCCTGGGTTCCCTGTCCTGAGCATGCGACTGGTCAGGGCGATGCGCGACCGGGTCACGTTGGCCCTCGTCGCGGCGGCGATGATCGGTGTGGGATTCCTTGGGCTGTACTGGTCGACGTCGCTCGACGACTTCGACCAGTGGGGATTTCGCATCACGTGCGGTACCGGCTTCGCCGCCGACTACAGCCAGGCCGGCACCGCGGACGCCGCCGCCGCGGAAACTCAACAGACACCACCGGATTACGTCGGACAGTGCCGTTCGGCGATCTGGATTCGCCGCGGCTGGACCGCGTCGCTGATGTCGATCGGCGTCGCCCTGTCCGTCGCGCTGCTGCTCAACGGCAGGGAACGCGTCGACGACAGAGCGGCTCACCAGTGATCCGAGGAGGAACCGCGGCGCGGACCCTCAGATCTCGATGACCGTCGGGACGATCATCGGCTGACGGCGGTAGGTCTCCCCCACCCACTTGCCGACGGTGCGGCGCACCGCCTGGGCGATGCGCCCGGGATCGGTGACCGTGTCGGCGGCCAGCGACTCCAACTCGGCCTCCACCTTGCGCGCGACCGGTTCGAGCGCCTTGGGATCTTCGGAGAAGCCGCGTGAGATCAGGTGCGCGGGACCGGCGGGCCGGCCGGTGCCACGGTGCACCACCACGGTCACCGCGATGAAACCCGATGACAGGATGAGCCGTTCGCCGAGCGTGGCGTCGCCGACGTCGCCGGTGATCAGGCCGTCGACGAACATCTTGCCGACCGGGACCGCTCCGGCGATGCTCGCCTTGCCTGCCACCAGGTCGACGCTGACGCCGTTCTCGGCGATCACCACGTTGTCCTCCGGCACGCCGCTCGTCGCCGCCAGCTTGGCGTTGGCCCGCAGGTGCCGCCAGGTGCCGTGCACCGGCATCACGTTGCGCGGTCGCACGCCGTTGTAGAGGAACATCAGCTCGCCGGCGTAGGCGTGACCCGTGACATGCACGCGCGCCTGGGCATTGGTGACCACCCGGGCGCCGATCTTCGCCAGCGCGTCGATGACGCCGTACACGGCTTCCTCGTTGCCGGGGATGAGTGACGACGACAGGATGATCAGGTCGCCTGCGGTGAGGGTGATGCTGCGATGCTCGCCACGTGACATCCGGGACAGGGCGGCCATCGGCTCGCCCTGGGTGCCGGTGGTGATGAGCACCACCCGGTCGGGCGGCATCATCTCGGCCGCGCCGATGTCGATGACGTCGTCGGTGCCGACCTTGAGGTAGCCGAGTTCGCGCGCGATACCCATGTTGCGCACCATCGACCGGCCGACGAACGATACCCGCCGGCCCAATGCCACTGCGGCGTCGATGATCTGCTGCACGCGGTCGACGTTGGAGGCGAAGCACGCGACGATCACCCGGCCCTCGGCGCCGCGGATCAGCCGGTGCATCGTGGGGCCGATCTCGCTCTCCGACGGGCTGACACCGGGGTGTTCGGCGTTGGTCGAATCGCACAGGAACAGGTCGACGCCTGCGTCGCCCAGCCGCGACATCCCGGGCAGGTCGGTCGGGACGCCGTCCAGCGGCATCTGGTCGAGCTTGATGTCACCGGTGTGCAGGACGGTTCCGGCGCCGGTGTGCAGGGCCACCGCCAGGCAGCCGGGGATGGAGTGGTTGACGGTGAAGTACTGGCACTCGAAGACTCCGTGAGTGCTGCGCCCGCCCGCCGCGACCTCCACGAACTTCGGCTTGAGGCGGTGTTCGCGGCACTTCTCCGCCACCAGCGCGAGGGTGAACTTCGAGCCCACCACCGGGATGTCGGGACGCAGCTTGAGCAGGAACGGGATGGCGCCGATGTGGTCCTCGTGCGCGTGGGTGAGCACCAGGGCCTCGACGTCGTCGAGCCGTCCCTCGACGTGCCGCAGGTCCGGCAGGATGAGGTCGACGCCCGGCTCGTCGTGGGTGGGGAACAGCACCCCGCAGTCGATGATGAGCAGCCGGCCGAGGTGCTCGAAGACCGTCATGTTGCGGCCGATCTCGCTGATGCCGCCGAGTGCGGTGACCCGCAGCCCACCCGGTGCCAGCGGACGCGGTGGCCTCAGTTCGGCGGTGTCCATCACCGTGCCGTCCTGGCGGCGGTCATCGCAGTACCGCTGCTGCGCGCATGTCTCTGGCCAGCTCCTCGACCTCGGTGGGGGCGGCCGCGAGCTGCGGAAGTCGCGGATCGCCGGTCTCGAAGCCCTGCAGGCGCAGTCCCTCCTTGGCCATCGTCACCCCGCCGAGGCGGGCCTGCGCGTCGGCCAGCGGCGCCAGGGTGCCGTTGATCTTGCGTGCGGTCGCGACGTCGCCGGAGTGGAACGCGGACAGCATGTCGCGGATCTGCCCGGCGGCCACGTGCCCCCAGACGCTGATCACCCCGACGGCGCCCATCGCCAGCCACGGCAGGTTCAGCGCGTCGTCTCCCGAGTAGTACGCCAGCCCCGTCTCGGCGATGATCCGCCCGCCGCCGTGCAGATCGCCCTTGGCGTCCTTGATCGCGACGACGTTCGGATGTTCGGCCAGCGTACGGATGGTCGGCCATTCGATGGGGATCACCGAGCGCGGCGGGATGTCGTAGAGGATCAGCGGCAGCGGGGTCGCATCGGCGATCGCGGTGAAGTGCGCGAGCAGGCCGGACTGCGAGGGCCGCGAGTAGTACGGCGTCACCACCAGCAGGCCGTGGGCGCCCTCCGCCTGGCAGGCCCTGGCCAGGTTCATGCTGTGGGCGGTGTCGTAGGTGCCCGCGCCGGCGATCACCCGGGCCCGGTCTCCGACCGCTTCGAGAACGGCGCTCAGCAGTGTCAGCTTCTCGCCGTCGGTGGTGGTCGGCGACTCGCCGGTGGTCCCGGAGAGCACCAGCCCGTCGCAGCCCGCGTCGACCAGGTGGGTGGCCAACCGGGCGGCGGTGGCGGTGTCCAGGGAGCCGTCCGGCTTGAACGGAGTGACCATCGCGGTCAGCACGGTGCCCAGTCGGGCCGTCACGTCGAATCCGCCGGTGCTCACGGACACCTAGATTACCCGCTGGTGTTCACGCTTCCGTAGCCAGCGGCGAGGTGGCCACCTCGGTGCCGTCGGCGAGCGTCGCGATGTCGAAGTCGCCGAACACCGCGGGGGCGACGTCGACCAGCTGGCGCAGGCAGGCGATGGCGAGCCGGCGGATCTCGACGTCGGCGTGCTCACTGGCCCGCATCGCGATGAAGTGCCGCCACGCGCGGTAGTTGCCGGTGACGACGATGCGGGTCTCGGTCGCGTTGGGCAGCACCGCGCGGGCCGCCTGCCGGGCCTGCTTGCGGCGCAGCACGGCCGACCGGTCACCGGACTGGTCGCCGATGAGCTTCGCCTCCAGCCGGGCCAGCAGGTCGGTGTAGGTGGCCCGGTTCGCGTCGGCCGCCTCGGTGAAGATCCGGACCAGCTCCGGGTCGTCCTCCATGCCCGGCGGGATCACCACCTGCGAGTCGTGTTCGGGGACGTACCGCTGCGACAGCTGCGAGTAGGAGAAGTGCCGGTGCCGGATCAGCTCGTGGGTGCACGACCGGGAAATGCCGCTGATGTAGAAGGACACCGAGGCGTGTTCGAGCACCGAGAAGTGTCCGACGTCGATGATGTGCCGCAGGTAGGAGGCGTTGGTGGCGGTGCGGGGGTTGGGCTTGGACCAGCTCTGGTAGCAGGCCCGGCCGGCGAACTCGACCAGCGCCTCGCCGCCGTCGGCGTCCGTGCTCCACGGGACGTCCGGCGGCGCTACGAAGTCGGTCTTCGCGATCAGTTGCACGCGCAGCGGCGCGGTCTCGGCCACGGGCTCACCTTAGTGCGACGGCCGCAGGATTCGTGACTGGTGGCCCGCCGGAGCCGCCTTACGCTGGACGGACCGATGAGCCACTACGCCGATCTGCCCGAGTTGGCTGACCTCTACCTCGAGGACAGCTACGTGCTGGGCATCACCGAACACGTCGGTCGGATGGTGTTCACGCTGACCGCCGTACTCACCCCCGCGCATCCCGCCTATCACAATCCGCTTCCCGGCGAGCAGTACTGCTACGCCCACGGCGCGCTGGAATTCACCGACGTGACGGGCGTCGATTGGCTGGAGCGCTCGACGCAGCGCTACGTCGACGCGACCGGCGAGACCGACCTCGGGAACATCGACAGCCTGACGTCGGCCGACGGCACGTACGAGGTCGCGGGTGACTGGGGACGGGTCCGGGTCCGGTGCGCCGGCCCGCCGCGGTTCACCCTGCGGGACGCGCTGTGACGCCGAAGGAGTACGACGTGGTGCGGCTGCGCAGGGCGTTGCCGGAGCACGGTGTCGAGGCCGGCCGCGAGGGGACGGTGGTGATCGCCCACGGTCGCGGTCTGGCCGACGCAACCGCGGCGTTCGAGGTGGAGTTCTGCGACGGGCTCGACAGCGTCGTGGTGACGCTTGTCGCCGACGACGTGGACGTGGTGTGGCGGCAGATGTCCGGGGAGGAGATGGCGGTGGTGACGGCCGTCGTCGCGGCACTGCCCGGGTTCGCGGGGCTGCTCGACGGGCTCGCCGGGGCGTTCGTCCGTCGTTCGACCGACTGGATCCTCGACATCCGGTCCCGCACCGATGTGCCGGAGGTCGACGTGCCGGACGGTCCGGTCCCGGTGCGGGCGTTCGTTCCGAACGGGGCCGAGTACCGGGGCGAGATCCTCGTCTGGGTGCAGGGCGGCCGGCTGTCGGGCCTCGAATACGCCTGGGTGACCGACGATGTGCCCACGCGGTGGCCGCGCCCGGACGAGATCGAGGTCGTCGGCCCGTGAACGGCGAATTCGAGTTCCTCACCCGCGATCAGGCCGGGTTGCTCGTCGAGATTCTGAGCCGCCGCAATCCGGAGTTGGCCGACAGGATCCGCACGGCGCCTGCGCTGTCGCGACCGGATGCCGTCGAGATCGTGAACACCCTCAGCGAGGAGTTCGTCCATCATCTCGACCAGGACTGGGAGCCGACGGACTACGGGCGGACGGTCAGCGAGATCCTCTCTCGCGTCAATGCGCAACAGATCGCGGAATGGCCGAAGTAGACGGCTCGTCCCGGCATCGGCATTGCAGAATGAGGACCACCGTGACCCATGTGCGCTATCCCGAGATGCGACAAGAGGTCGTCAACGCGTTGACGTCACTGTCCGATCCGGCGTATCAGCGACGGGTGTGGATCGGGCGGGACTATCCGCGGGAGGGCTTCTTCGACGATCTGACCCTGACCGTCAACGTCCTCTACGACATGGTGCTACCCGACCCGAGTGTCCGGCTGGGAACGGTCCTGGCCGATGCACGCGAGGTCGACACGCTGCGCCTGCTCGAGCGGGTGCTCGGGCCGCTGATCGCCGATCTGGGCGATGCCCCGGATGCCTGTTACCTCTCCGACCCGCGCTGGGGCGGCGTCGTGGATGCCGCCCGATCGGCGTTGACCGCGATGAAACGTGCACCGTGATCACGGATCTCGGCCTACGCGGCAGAACCGTCACCTCGCTTCACGTCGAGTACGCCCTGTATCTGCGGCTGTCGGACCGGTACAACGTCACGGTGGAATCACCGTTCCGCTTTCACCTGCCCGACCGCAGCGTCGAACTGTCGCCGGAGGCCGACCCGGACAAGGTGCGTGCGCTGCTGGGTCGTCACGTAGGCCACACCATCATCGATGCCCGGGTGTCCGAAGCAGGCGCGCTGACAATCGGTTTCGACGACTCGACCCGGCTGGCGGTCGAGCCCGATCCGGCCTACGAAGCGTGGAACGTCAGCGGTCCGGCCGGATTCCTGACCGTGTGTATGCCCGGCGGCGAACTCGCGATCTGGAACGGCTCCTGACTCACCTCGGCGCCGGCGTGCCGACAGCGGCCCGTAACGGGTCGGCCAGATCCCCGCGCTCCCCGACCGCCACGTCGGCCAGTCCCAGCCAGTCCGCCATCCGGCGCAGCTCGACGGCCAGAGCGGCGGCCACCTCCGCCGGGCGCTCCCCCGGCTCGGTGAACGCCCCCACCACATGCAGGGCATCGGCTGCCCGTCCGGCCTTCAGGTCAACCCGGCCCACCAGGCGGCCGTCGAGCAGGAACGGCCACACGTAGTAGCCAAACTGCCGCTTGTGTTGCGGCACATAGATCTCGATGCGGTAGTGGAACCCGAACAGGCGCTCCATCCGCGGCCGGAAGAAGATCAGCGGATCGAACGGGCAGAGCAGCGCGGTGCCCCGGTCTCGGCGCGGCACACTCTGGCCCGCTCGCAGATATGCCGGCGCGGCCCACCCGTCGACCTCGACGGCCTCGAGCTGTCCCGCGTCGAGGAGATCGGCGAGCGCCGGCTTCACCTGTCTGGCCGAGAGCCGGAAGTAGTCGCGGATGTCGGCTTCGGTGGCCACCCCGAGCGCCGTCGACGCGCGCAGCGCCAGTTCGCGGATCGCCTCGTCGTCATCGACCTCCCGCGCCAGCACGTCCGGCGGCAGCACCCGCTCGGACAGGTCGTAGTGCCTGGCGAATCCCACCCGGGTCGCCGTGGTCAGCACCCCGGACGACCACAGCGCCTCGGCCACCCACTTGGTCTCGCTGCGGTCCCACCACGGACCCTTGCGCCCCCGCGGCTCCGCCTCCAGGTACGCCTCGATCTGGCCGGCCGTCGACGGACCGAGCTCGGCCACGGCCGCGACGACGTCCTCGGCGAGCTTGGGGTTCTTCCGGACGATCTCGGTGCCCCAGCGGCCGTGGACGTATTCGCGCATCCGCCACCGCATCAGCGGCCAGTCGTCGACGGCCATGAGCGCCGCCTCGTGGGCCCAGTACTCGACCAGCAGCCGGGGCGAGCGCGCACTGTGGCGCCAGGCGGCCGCATCGAGCACGTCCCGGTCGTACCCGCCGAGACGGCTGAACACCGGCGCGTAGTGCGCACGCACCGTCACCGACACCGAGTCGAGCTGCAGCACCTGGATCCGCCCGATGAGGCGCCGCAGGTGCGCGCGGGTCACGGGGCCGCGCGGCGCCGGCTCGCCGAAGCCCTGTGCCGACACGGCGATGCGACGGGCCTGCGCTGCGCTGAGCGAGACGACCATCAGGTGATCGTGCCCTAACGCACCGACAGGATGCGATCGAAGATCAGCGCGGTCACGTTGTCGATCGGTGTGCTCTCGCCGGTGCTCTTGGCCCGCAGTGCCGCGCCCTCCCATGCGTCGACGATCAGCTCGGCCGCGGCACCCGCGTCGATGTCCCCGGCGAACTCACCGGACTGCTGCCCGTCGCGGATCGCGGCGGCCAGCACGCTGCGCCACCGTTCCAGCGCGCCGACCGCGGCGGCGGTGACCGCGGGCGCGTCGGCGGGCGCCTCGGCGGCGAAGTTGCCGTACATGCAGCCGCGCCGGTAGCCGTGCGCGGCGAGGTCCTGCCTCAGGTGTTCGAGGTGGTTTCGGACACGTTGCTTCGCAGGCACATCGGGTTGGTCGAGCAGTGAGAGCCGCCGCTGTTCGCCGTACCGGGCGAGCACCTCGAGGGCGAGCGCCTCCTTGCTCGGGAAGTGGTTGTAGAAGGACCCTTTCGGCGCGTGCGCGGCTGCAGCGATCGCCGCCACCCCGGTGGCGGTGTACCCACCGGCGTGCAACGCGGCGAAGCCGGCGTCCAGGAGAGCCTCGCGGAGGCTGGGTTTGGGCACGGGCTACCTCCAGCCGGTCCGCACGTCGTCGATGTCGATGGACACGGTGACGACGTCTTCGACCGGCCTGCCGTCGTCGCCGCGCGGGTGGACGATGCGCGTGACGGGCAGCACGATGCCGTCGAATTCGCGGTGGTCGTCCATGTAGTGCGCCGCGGGGCTCCCGCCGGCGATGTCGACCTGGTAGTCGCGCCGGCGCAACAACCCGTCGGCGTCGACGTAGAGAACCTGGTCGGAGCTGTGTGTGGCGATGTCGTCGGGATACCGGACGGCCAGCCGTCGCCAGGTCTCACCGCGTTCGTGCCAGGTGCCGAGTTCCTCGGTCTGCACGCCCGGAAAGGTCAGCTGGTAGGGCTCGGTCAGATACGTCCACATGGCGTATCCCGAGAAGTACGCGAGTTGGGCGGGTGACCACGGCGTCTCGAGAGTGTGACCGGTGAAGGACGAACGAGGGTCGCGCAACTCCTCCACCTGCTGGTGCGCGTCGTCATCGTGTTCGATCACCACCAGGCCCGGGGTGAAGTGCGACCGGAATCCCGGTGTCGGTAGCGGTCGGTGCCATGTGTGCTGCTCCTGCACCCGGATCTGCACCGTCGAGTCGTCGAGGATGCCGCCGACGCTCTTGAGCGGCCACAGCACGCCGCCGACGATCTGGTGGATTCCGAGCGTGTCGAGCCGCTGCCACCGGTCGGCTCCGCCGTAGGCGGCGAGGACCTCGTCGAGAAGTTTCATTGCAGTCTCCCTTCTGTGCGGTGACCGAAGAAAACGACCGGTCGTCTTACGCCTAACACGGCGGTGCGGCGCCGCATTCCTGCCGCGGGACGCGCTCAGTGTGCGGGGACTCAGGATCGGCGGTAGCTGAAGAATCGGTATCGCAGGCCAGCGGCACTGGTCAGCCACTCCCCCGCGGTCCCCACCCAGTCGCCGTTGAGGACCGGCGCCACCGCGTCGGCGTCCTCCCGCGGCAGGTCGATCTCCACCTCGGTGACCTCGCACCGCGTGGCCAACGGCATCGCGAGCGTGTAGATCTGGGCGCCGCCGATCACCCAGGTGTCGTCGTCGATCGCCTCGTCGAGATCGCCGGCCACCGTGGCGCCGTCGGCCGCGAAGTCCGCCTGCCGGGTGATGACGACGTTCTTGCGTCCCGGCAGCGGCCGCACCTTGGCCGGCAGCGACTCCCAGGTCAGCCGGCCCATCACCACGGTGTGGCCCATGGTGAGTTCCTTGAACCGGGCCTGGTCCTCGGGCAGCCGCCACGGGATGCCGCCGTCCCGGCCGATGATCCCCGATGTGGACTGAGCCCAGATGAGGCCCAGACTCATACCGCCACCGGGGCCTTGATCGCCGGGTGGGGATCGTAGTTCAGGATCGAGATGTCGTCGTAGGTGTAGTCGAAGATCGAGTCACGCTGCGCCAGAAGGAGTTGCGGGTAGGGCCGGGGCTCCCGGCTCAGCTGCAGCGTCACCTGCTCGACGTGGTTGTCGTAGATGTGGCAGTCACCGCCGGTCCAGATGAACTCCCCGACGCCGAGCCCGGCCTGGGCCGCCATCATGTGCGTCAGCAGCGCGTAGCTCGCGATGTTGAACGGCACTCCGAGGAACAGGTCGGCGCTGCGCTGATAGAGCTGGCACGACAGCCGTCCGTCGGCGACGTAGAACTGGAAGAACGCGTGACACGGCGGCAACGCCATCTGGGGGATCTCCCCGACGTTCCAGGCCGAGACGATGATGCGCCGGGAATCCGGGTCGGTCCGCAGCAGGTCGAGCGCCGCGGTGATCTGGTCGATGTGCTCCCCCGACGGCGTCGGCCACGACCGCCACTGGACCCCGTAGACCGGGCCCAGATCGCCTGTCGGCGAGGCCCACTCGTTCCAGATCGTGACGCCGCGCTCCTGCAGCCACCGGACGTTGGAGTCACCGCGCAGGAACCACAGCAATTCGTAGACGATCGACTTGGTGTGCACCTTCTTGGTGGTGATCAGGGGGAATCCGGCGGCCAGGTCGTAGCGCAGCTGATGGCCGAACAGGCTGCGGGTGCCGGTGCCGGTGCGGTCGGATTTCGGCGTTCCCTCCGAGAGCACCAGACGCAGCAGATCCTCGTACGGCGTCTCGATCGGCACGTCGCTCAGCTTACGTCCACCCCTGGCGAGTAGAAACGAAGCCATGCCGAGTATCAACGCCACGATCGACACGCCCGACGGCGCCTGCCCCGTCACGCTGCACACGCCGAACGGCACCGGCCCCTGGTCGGGTGTGGTGATGTTCTCCGACGCCGGCGGCGTGCGCCCGACGTTCCAGGAGATGGCCGCCCGGCTGGCGGGCTTCGGCCACGCCGTGCTGCTGCCCGACGTCTACTACCGCGACGGCGACTGGGAGCCGTTCGACATGGGCACGGTGTTCACCGACGAGGCGGCACGCAAGCGGCTGTTCGGGATGATCAGTTCCGTGACCCCCGAGCGCGTCGCGGGTGACGCGGGCGCGTTCTTCGACTTCCTCGCCGGCCGCCCGGAGGTGCGCGGCGACCGGTTCGGCGTGTGCGGCTACTGCATGGGCGGGCGGATCGCGGTGACGCTGGCCGGGTTGCTGCCCGACCGCATCGCCGCGGCCGGGTCCTTCCACGGCGGCGGCCTGGTGATCGACGGCGACGACGCCAGCCCGCACCTGCTCGCCGACCGGATGACCGCGACGATCTATGTCGCCGGCGCCGAGAACGACAGATCCTTCACGACAGAGCACGCCGAGACGCTGGAGAAGGCGCTCACCGCGGCCGGCGTCACGCACACCGTCGAGATCTACCCGGCCGGGCACGGGTTCGCCGTGCCGGACAACGTGCCCTATGACGAGGAAGCCGCCGAGCGGCACTGGATCGCCCTGCAGGAGCTGTTCGAGACCGCCCTGCCCAGTTGACGCCACTCTCGGAGCGGGCGCTGAACCGGGCCACGCTGTCCCGTCAGCTGCTGCTGCAGCGCTCGTCGATGAGCGCGCTCGAGGCCCTCGAGCACCTCGTCGGTATGCAGGCCCAGGCGCCGTTCCCGCCCTACTACGGGCTCTGGAGCCGGCTCGAGCACTTCACCGCCGACGAACTGTCCGGGCTGCTGCTCGACCGTCGGGCCGCGCGAATCGTGCTGATGCGCGGCACGATTCACCTCGTCAGCGCGGCCGACGCCCACCGGCTCCGTCCCCTGGTGCAACCGCTGCTGGACCGCATGCTGCGCGGGATGCACGGCGCCGCCCTCGGCGACGTCGACGTGGACGCCGTCGCCGCCACGGCCGCCGAGATCCTCGAGACCGAGGCGCTCACACCGGCCGAGTTGGGTGCCCGGCTCGCCGAGCGGTGGCCGGACTGCCCTCTGCGGGCGCTCACCGAGATCGGTCGCAGCCTGGTGCCGCTGGTGCAGGTGCCGCCGCGGGCGCTGTGGCAGCGCAGCGGGCAGGTGCGGCTGACCACCGCGGTGGGCTGGCTCGGCCCGGCGACCGACACGCTGTCGATGGACGACCTCGTGCTGCGGTACCTCGGCGCCTTCGGGCCGGCTTCGGTGGCCGACATGCAGACATGGAGCGGGCTCACCCGGCTCGGTGAGGTGTTCGACCGGCACTCCGACCGGCTGGTCCGGCTGCAGACCGACAGCGGCCGGCGGGTCTACGACCTGCCCGACGCACCGCGGCCCGATCCCGACGAGACGGCGCCGGTGCGGTTGGTCGCGGCGTTCGACAATCTGGTGCTCTCGCACGCCGACCGCACGCGGGTGATCAGCGACGCGCACCGCAAGCGGCTGTTCGCCGGCGGCAACGGCGTGTTCCCCGGCACCGTGCTGGTCGACGGATTCGTGGCGGGCACCTGGGAGCTCGAGGGGCGCGCGGCGGCCACGTCGATGCGGGTGACGCCCTACACCGAGCTCGCGGACACCACGTCGGCCGAGATCGAGGCCGAGGGAATCCGGTTGCTGCGCAGCGCTTTCGACGCCGATGAACCGAGGGTCAGCTTTTTTGGCGGTGGCGCTTGAACAGCGCACGCAGCAGGCCGCGCGCGGCATAGATGCCGGCGGCGATGCACAGCACGATCATCGCCAGGAACATCACCAGCCAGTTCGGCCGGTCGTGCTTGACGTTCCACCAGATCACCGTGAACAGGACTGCGCAGATGAAGACGAAGATGTCGCGCCAGTCGCCCTGATACGACATTGCGGCCGTTCGCATCTGCTGGCTGCGGTCGTTGGCGGCGATCAGGTCCGCGATGCGCTGGTCGATGCTGCGCTTGAGTCCGGCCCGGAGTTCGGGCTGGTCATCCGGGATCCGCTCGAGCAGATCCAGATCCTTGACGATCAGGCCCCGAACGTCAGGCCCCTTGATGTTGCCGGCGACCATGCCGAGCAGGGCGCCTCCTGCCAGCGGCGCCGCTCCGAGCGCGAGTTCGGCGATTCCCGGCATGGGTCCTCCTGGTGGTGGGTGGACGTCAGTTCATCAGGGTGGCTGCCAATGTGCCACCGAGTTCATACGCGCGTTCGCGAACGCCGGAATCGACCGGCCCGGCGACCTCGAGCACGTCGGCGGCCTTGGCCAGGGCCAGACCGGTCGCCAGCTTCTCCACCGCGGCGGCGGCGCCGACGGTGTCGTTGTTGCCGTGCACCCACAGTCCGTAGGGGCGGCCCGCGACGTGGTCGAGGCTCGGGTAGTAGACCGTGTCGAAGAAGTGCTTGAGCGCCCCGGACATGTAGCCGAAGTTCGCGGTGGTGCCGAACAGATAGCCGTCGGCGCCGAGCATGTCGGGCAGCGTGGCGGCGAGCGCCGGCCGCACCTCGACGTCGACACCGTCGATGTCGGGGTCACGCGCGCCCTCGAGCACCGCCTCCAGCAGTTCGCGCGTCGCCGGCGACGGGGTGTGGTGCACGACGAGCAGGGTCCTGCTCACGTCCGCTCCTCCAATTCGACGGCCTTGCGCATGGTCTCGCGGGCCCGGCTGCGGTCGCCGGCATAGTCGTAGGCCCTGGCCAGCCGGTACCAGCGGACCCAGTTGTCCGGCTCGGCCTCGACTTCCGCGCGCACCGTCTGGAACAGCGCGTCGGCGGCCTCACGTTCGACGCGCCCCGACGCCATCCGCGGTAGTCCGCTGACGTCGAGTTCCATGCCGCGCTCGCGTGCCGTCCGCGCCAGCCGCTGATGCGCGAGGCCGGCCCGCAGCGTGCTCACCATGACCCAGATGCCGATCAACGGCAGCGCCAGCAGCGCCACCCCGAGGCCGATGGCCGCCGCCTCGCCGGAGGTGATGAAGGCCATGGCGATGCGGCCGAGCAGGATGAAGTAGACGACGAGCGCCACGCACATGAAGCCGATGAGCACCTGGATGCGCAGGGCGCGACCGCCTTCGGTCATAGGTCGAGCAACGGCTCAATGCCGATGGTCAGCCCCGGCCGCTCCGCCACCTTCCGCACCGCGAGCAGCACTCCCGGCACGAACGACGTGCGGTCGATGCTGTCGTGACGGATGGTGAGCGTCTCACCCTCGGTGCCGAACAGCACCTCCTGGTGCGCGACGAGGCCGGCCAGCCGTATCGAGTGCACCGGCACACCGTCGACGTCGGCGCCGCGGGCTCCGTCCAGGCCGGTGCTGGTGGCATCGGGGTTGGGCGGCAGCTCTTTTCGCGCCTCGGCGATGAGCTTGGCGGTGCGGGTCGCCGTTCCCGACGGCGCGTCGGCCTTGTGCGGGTGGTGCAGTTCGATGACCTCGACCGAGTCGAAGAAGCGCGCGGCCTGCTGCGCGAAGTGCATCGACAGCACGGCGCCGATCGCGAAGTTCGGGGCGATGAGCACCGCGGTGTCGGGCTTCCCCGACAGCCAGTCCCGCACCTGAGCCAGCCGCTCGTCGGTGAACCCCGTGGTGCCGACGACGGCGTGAATCCCGTTGTCGACGAGGAACTTCAGATTGTCCATCACCACGTCGGGATGAGTGAAGTCGATGACCACCTCGGTGTCGCTGTCGACGAAGAGGCTCAACGGGTCTCCGGCGTCGACGGCCGCCGCGAGGGTCAGGTCGTCGGCCGCCTCGACGCCCGACACCATCGCCGCACCGACCTTGCCCTTCGCGCCCAGCACCCCTACTCGCATGCCAGGGAGCCTAGTCGGCGCCCGCACTGCCGCGAGCGCGCCGGGGCACCTCCGGGAGCGTTTCAGTGGCACCTCCCGCGAGCCTGCGTGTCTGCTCGTCGACACGCCGTCGCGGGCGGCGGTTTCCGCACGCTTGCAAGGTGACCAAATCCCTTCTGTCACTTCTGCTCCGCCCGTCACTTCGCGGCCGTTCTTGTCGGACTATCGAACTAGTGTTCGATACATGGAAGCGGCGGACTATCTGGCGCTGCTCGACACGATGGATGAGGCGTCGGTCGAGGCGGCGGCCTCATGCGAGACCTGGGCCACGGCCGACGTGGTCGCAGTACAGGAACGCCTCGAAATCCACCGCCGACGCCAACCTGTCATCGAACACCGACTGATCGGCCGCCTCGACCACGCCGACCCGGCCGACCTGGGTGGCTCCTCGCTCAAAGACCTGCTGGTGCACCGGTTGCGGATCAGCAGCGCCGAAGCCGGCCGGCGCATCAACGACGCCCAGCAACTGGGGCCGCGACGGGCACTCACCGGCCAGCCGCTGCCACCACTGTTGGCCAACACCGCCGCCGCCCAGGCCGAGGGCCGCATCGGCGACGAACACGTCCAGATCATCTACAAGACGCTGAAGAAGAAGCTGCCGGCATGGACCGACGGGCTCGCCCGCGATCAAGCCGAACACACGCTGGCCTCCATCGCCTGCACCCTGGATCCCGAACAACTTCAGGCCGCCGCCGACCGGCTGATCCTGCTGCTCGACCCCGACGGCCCCGAACCCACCGACGGCCAGGCCCGCAAACGCCACCTCACCCTGGGCCGACAAGACGCCGACGGCATGAGCCGCCTCACTGGACTGCTGGACCCCCAATGCCGCGCCACCCTGGAACCGCTGCTGGCCAAGCTGGCCGCACCGGGCATGTGCAACCCCGACGACGACACCCCAACCGTCGACGGCGAACCCGACCCCGACGCAGCCCGCCGCGATCTGCGCAGCCCCGGCCAGCGTCGCCACGACGCACTCACCGCCGCCGGACGCGCGCTACTGGCCTCAGGAGAGCTGGGGCAGCACCACGGGCTACCGGTCAGCGTCATCGCCAGCACCACCGTGCAGGAACTGCAGCGCGGCGCCGGGGTCGCGGTCACCGGCGGCGGGTCGCTGCTGCCGATGGCCGACCTGATCCGGATGGCCTCGCACGCCTACCACTACCTGGCGGTGTTCGACGAACACACTCGACTCCCCCTCTACCTGGGCCGCACCCGGCGCATCGCCTCCGCTGCCCAACGGATCGTGCTGCACGCCATGGATCGCGGGTGCACCCGGCCCGGCTGCACCGTGCCGGGCTATTGGTGCCAGGTCGACCACCTGAACCCCTGGGCCGACGGCGGAGCCACCGACATCACCGACCTCGGCCTGGCGTGCGGGCCGGACAACCGGATGAAGGAGAAAGGCTGGACCACCCGCCGCGTCAACGGCCGCGTGCACTGGATCCCACCCGAGCATCTCGACACCGGGCAACCCCGGACCAACCGCTACCACCACCCCCAGGAATACCTCGCGGAACCAGGAGCCGACGACGATGACGGCGAAAAACCCGGCGCCGCATGACCTGCGGCGCGTCCCGGCTCAGGGCGTGGCGCGGTTCAGCGCTGCCCGGGTCAGGGCGCGGCCCGGTTCAGGCCGAGCGTTCGGCGCGGCGACGCGCTTTGCGCTTGATGTCCTCTGCCAGCGCGTCGATGTACTGCAGCCCGTCGAGTAGCGACGGGTCGGTCAACAGCGCGCGGAACACGGTCTGGACGGTGACGCCGTGGTCGGGCCGGTCGGTCACGGTGATCGGGTCGCCCGCCCGGACGTGCCCCGGGGTGATCACGCGGAAGTACGCACCCGGAACGGCCGCCGCGGTGAACGTCTTGATGAGGCCGGGGATCTCGAGCCACGCGGCGAACGTCTTGCAGGGCGTTCGAGGCGCGGTGAGCTCCAGCACGAGGCCGTCCGAACCGATCCGCCAGCGTTCGCCGATGACCGCGGTGGTGACGTCCACACCGGACGTGGTGAGGTTCTCGCCGAACATGCCGTCGCTGATCTGGCGGTCCAGCCGGCCGGACCAGTTGTCGAGGTCCTCCCGGGCATACGCGTACACCGCCTGGTCGCCACCGCCGTGCAGCTTTCCGTTCCCGATGATGTCGCCGGCCAGGCCGCTGCCCGAGCCGGGACCCGGCGATCCGGGCGCCTGCACCAGGACGGCGTCATCGGTGGGCGCCTTGTCGATACCGGTGGTCGCGGACGGTTTCGCGGGGTTCGCCCGCGGACGAGCGACATTCACCGACAGCACATGCGACATGCCGCCCACAGTAAGCGGGCACCGTCGCGGCGGCTCGGCGAGGTCACACCGGCGATGCGCCGCGCAGATGCTCGAAGATCAGCGACGTCTGCGTACCCGCGACATCGGCGTCGGCGTTGAGGTTCTCCACCACGAACGAACGCAGGTCGTCGGTATCGCGGGCGGCGACGTGCAGGATGAAGTCGTCGGCGCCGGCGAGGAAGTACACGTCCATCACCTGCGGGCGCCGCCGAATGTGCTGGATGAAACTGCGGATCTTGCCGCGGGAGTGCGACTGAAGCGTCACCGAGATCATCGCCTGCAGTGACAGACCGATGGCCGCCGGGTCGATGTCGGCGTAGAAGCCGCGGATCACGCCGATTTCCTGCAGCCGTCGGACCCGTCCGTGGCACGTCGACGCGGCGATGCCGACTTGGTCGGCGAGTGCGCTGTTCGACATCCGCGCATCGGCGTGCAGCGCGGCCAGGATGCGGCGATCCGTCTCGTCGAGCGGAACGGCCCGAACATCCTTCGGCTCGCGCGGCTCCGGATAGGCCGAGATCGTCGGATCATCATTCACATCGACAGCATATCGAATTATCCGCAGTGTTATTGCGAATCTTCCGAATGTTCTTCACACTTGATGCAGCCCACAACCTCAAGGAGCGATCATGCGTGTCGGTATCCCGACCGAGATCAAGAACAACGAATACCGCGTCGCCATCACCCCCGCCGGAGTGGCGGAACTGACCCACCGCGGCCACGAGGTGCTCATCGAGGCCGGCGCCGGTGAGGGTTCGGCGATCATCGATCGCGACTTCAAAGCCGCAGGCGCGCAGATCATCAGCACCGCCGACGAAGTGTGGGCGGAAGCCGACCTGCTGCTGAAGGTCAAAGAGCCGATCGAGCCCGAATACGCGCGCATGCGCGAGGGCCAGACCCTGTTCACCTATCTGCACCTGGCCGCCTCGAAGCCCTGCACCGACGCCCTGATCGCCTCGGGCACCACGTCGATCGCCTACGAGACCGTTCAGACCGCCGACGGCGCACTGCCCCTGTTGGCGCCGATGAGCGAGGTCGCCGGTCGGCTCTCCGCCCAGGTGGGCGCCTACCACCTGATGCGCAGCCACGGCGGCCGCGGCGTCCTGATGGGCGGCGTGCCCGGCGTAGCACCCGCCGAGGTCGTCGTCATCGGCGGCGGCGTGGCCGGATACAACGCCGCCCGCATCGCCAAGGGCATGGGCGCGCACGTCACCGTCTTCGACCTGAACGTGAACACGCTGCGCAAGATCGACAACGAGAACAGCGGCGCCATCGAGACCCGTTACTCGTCGATGCTCGAACTGGAAGACGCCGTCAAGCGTGCCGACCTGGTGATCGGTGCGGTGCTCGTGCCGGGCGCCAAGGCCCCGAAGCTCGTCACCAATTCGACTGTGGCCGGGATGAAGTCGGGTGCCGTGCTCGTCGACATCGCGATCGACCAGGGCGGCTGCTTCGAGGATTCCCGCCCCACCACGCACGACGATCCCACGTTCGCGGTGCACGACACCGTCTTCTACTGCGTGGCCAACATGCCCGGCGCGGTGCCGCGCACCTCGACGTTCGCGCTGACCAACGCGACCATGCCATACGTGCTGAAACTGGCCGACAAGGGTTGGCAGGCGGCCTGCGCGGCGGACGCCGCGCTGGCGAACGGCCTGTCGACCCACGAGGGCGCGTTGCTCAACCAGCATGTCGCCGACGCGCTCGAGCTGCCCTTCACCGATCCGGCCACCGTGCTGGCCTGATCGACTACTCGAACAACGTCCCGTCGACGTAGAACCACCGGCGGGCTCTGACCGCGAAGCGGGACCGCTCATGAAGCGTCCCGCTTCGTCGGTCTTGCAGGTAGTGCGCGCGGAACTCCACCTCGCCGTTCTCGTCGCCCGCACCGCCGGCCACGACGTCGAGGACCTCGAGTGCGGTCCACTCCAGTGAGGTGTCCGGCGTCAGCGCCTTCGGCCGGCCACGCGGATGCCATGTCCGCCATACATATTCGAGGTCGCCGACGGCGTAGGCGCTGAACCGCGACCGCATCAGCTGCTCCGCCGTCTCGGCATGCCGCTCACCGTGGTGCAGCGGACCACAGCACCCGCCGTAGGGGTCGCCGCTGCCGCAGGGACAGGCATCGGTCGGGCGCACGCGCCCCAGTGTGCCGTCCCGGCCCGGCGTTGACACCTGTCAAGTATCGTGGAGCCATGCAGCTCGCCGACGTCCTGCCCCACGCCCCGACCACCACAGCCGATGCGCTCGCGCTGTACGACGGCTGCCCCGCCGTGCCGACGGAGTCGATGATCGGCACCTGGCACGGCGCCGAACTGCCCACCGGCCACCCGCTGGACGGGATGCTGGCCGCAAGCGGATGGTGGGGCAAGCAGTTCGTCGACGGCGAGACCGTGCACCCGCTGCTGTTCCCGACCACCGGTGGCGACGCGCTGTGGCCCCTCAACCCGGTGTTGGCGTTCAGCGGCCTCGGGCTGGCCACCAGGATCCCGGCGCTCAAGCGCCAGAACTTCGTAGGCACCATCGCCGCGCTCAAGCCGGCGCTGCGGGCGCGCGGACCCAAGGCCCGGCTGCGCACCACCCGCTACCGCGACGTCGACACCGCCACGATGGTGTACGACCAGCTGCCCATCAACGACGTGTTCCGCCGGCTCGACGACGACACCGTGCTCGGCGCGATGGACCTGCGCGGCATCAGGACGCCGTACTTCTTCGTGCTGCGCCGCGACGAATCACTGCAGGTGCGATAGTCCGGCGGATCAGCCGGCCAGCACCCGCAACCGCTCGGGCAGCGAATTCTCCGCCTGCGGCCCCAGCACACCTGCGCCGTAGGACCGGGTGAGCAGCTGCGCGGCAACCGCGTTCACCTCGTCGAGCGTCACCGCGTCGATCAGGTCCAGCGTCGCCTCGATGCTGCGGTGCTCGCCGTAGTTCAGCTCGCTGCGGCCGATGCGGTGCATCCGCGACCCGGAGTCCTCCAGGCCGAGCACCAGCCCGCCGCGCATCGATCCCTTGGCGATCCGGCACTCCGCCTCGGTGATGCCGTCGCGCGCCACCCCGTCGAGCACGTCGGTGACCACCCGGACCACCTCGTCGAACCGCTCGGGCAGACACGCCGCATAGACCGAGAGGGCTCCGCTGTCGGCGAAGGTGTCCACCGTCGAGTAAACCGAGTAGGCCAGGCCGCGGGTCTCCCGCACCTGCTGGAACAGCCGTGAGCTCAGGCCGCCACCCAGCGCGCTGTTCAGCACGGCCAGCGCCCAGCGGTGCTCCCAGTGCCTGCCGGGCGTGCGCACCCCCAGTGAGAGGTGGGTCTGCTCACCGTCGCGGTCGACGAGTTGCAGCGACGGGTGCCCGCCGATGCGGCCGGTGCCCTTGCGCGGCGCAATCGCGTTGCGCCCGCGGACGAGTCGATCGCCGAAGTGCTCGCGCGCCAGGCGGACCACCTCGTCGTGGTCGACGTTCCCCGCCACCGCCAGCACCATGCGTTCGGGGACGTAGCGGCGCACATGGAAGGAGTGCAGCTGAGCCCTGGTCATGCCCTCGATCGACTCGACGCTGCCGATCACCGGGCGGCCCACCGGATGCGAGCCGAACATCGCGGTGAGGAACACGTCGCCGAGGGTGTCCTCCGGATCGTCGTCACGCATGGCGATCTCTTCGAGCACCACGTCGCGCTCGACCTCGACATCGCCTGCCGCACAACGGCCCCGCAGCACCACGTCGGCCACCAGGTCGACGGCCAGCTCCAGATCGGTGTGCAGCACGTGCGCGTAGTAGCAGGTGTGCTCGCGCGCGGTGAACGCGTTCAGCTCACCGCCGACGGCGTCGACGGCCTGGGCGATCTCGACCGCCGACCGCGTCGGCGTCGACTTGAACAGCAGGTGCTCCAGGAAGTGCGCGGCCCCGGCCACGCTGTGGCCCTCGTCGCGCGAGCCGACACCGACCCATAGCCCGACCGACGCCGAGTGCACCGAAGGGATGTACTCGGTGACCACCCGCAGCCCGCCGGGCAGCGTGCTGCGGCGGAACCGCGACTCCGAGGTGGAGTCGCGGTGACCGCGCCGCAGCGCCGCTGCTCCGGACCTAGCTGCTGCTGGTCGCGGCATCGACAGGCGTTGCGCCCGAATCGGCGGTGGCGGTGCCGTCGCCGCCCTCGGCGGCCTCTTCGGCCACCAGGACCAACGAGATCTTGCCGCGGTTGTCGATGTCGGCGATCTCCACGCGGAGCTTGTCGCCGACCTTCGCCACGTCCTCGACCTTGTTGATGCGCTTGCCGCGGCCCAGCTTGGAGATGTGGACCAGACCGTCACGACCCGGCAGCAGCGAGACGAACGCGCCGAAATCGGTGGTTTTGACCACGGTTCCGAGGAACCGCTCACCGATCTTGGGCAGCTGCGGGTTGGCGATGGCGTTGATCTTGTCGATCGCAGCCTGCGCGGCCTCGCCGTTGGAGGCGCCGACGAACACGGTGCCGTCGTCCTCGATCGAGATCGACGCGCCGGTCTCCTCGGTGATCGAGTTGATCATCTTGCCCTTGGGCCCGATGACCTCGCCGATCTTGTCGATCGGCACCTTGATCGTGGTGATGCGCGGCGCGTACGGGCTCATCTCGTCGGGCTCGTCGATGGCCTCGGCCATCACCTCGAGGATGGTGATACGCGCGTCCTTGGCCTGGGCCAGCGCCCCGGCCAGCACCTGCGAGGGGATGCCGTCGAGCTTGGTGTCGAGCTGCAGCGCGGTGACGAAGTCCTTGGTGCCTGCGCACTTGAAGTCCATGTCACCGAACGCGTCCTCGGCGCCCAGGATGTCGGTCAGCGTCACGAAGCGGCGCTCGGTCTTGCCGTCCACCTCGACGTCGTCGGACACCAGGCCCATCGCGATGCCCGCGACCGGAGCCTTAAGCGGCACACCGGCGTTGAGCAGCGACAGCGTCGACGCACACACCGAACCCATCGACGTCGAGCCGTTGGAGCTCAACGCCTCCGACACCTGACGGATCGCGTACGGGAACTCCTCGATGCTCGGCAGCACCGGCATCAGGGCCCGCTCGGCCAGCGCGCCGTGACCGATCTCGCGACGCTTCGGCGAACCGACGCGGCCGGTCTCACCGGTCGAGAACGGCGGGAAGTTGTAGTGGTGCATGTAGCGCTTGGACGTCTCCGGCCCCAGCGAGTCGATCTGCTGGGCCATCTTGACCATGTCCAGCGTGGTGACACCCAGGATCTGGGTCTCGCCGCGCTCGAACAACGCGCTGCCGTGTGCCCGCGGCACGATGGCCACCTCGGCACTGAGCGCCCGGATGTCGGTGACGCCACGGCCGTCGATGCGGAAGTGGTCGGTCAGGATGCGCTGGCGGACGAGCTTCTTGGTCAGCGACCGGAACGCGGCGCCGATCTCCTTCTCGCGGCCCGCGAACTGGTCGGCCAGCCGGCCCAGCACCTCGACCTTGATCTCGTCGGTGCGGTCGTTGCGCTCTTCCTTGCCGGCGATGGTCAGCGCCTTCGACAGCTCGTCGGTGGCCACCGCGGCGACCGCGTCGAACACGTCGTCCTGGTACTCCGGGAACAGCGGGTACTCCGCGGTCTCCTTGCCCGCACTGCCGGCCAGCTCCTGCTGGGCGGTGCACAGGGCCGCGATGAACGGCTTGGCGGCCTCGAGGCCCTCGGCCACGACGCTCTCGGTCGGCGCACCGGCTCCGCCGGCGACCAGTTCGATCACGTTGTCGGTGGCCTCGGCCTCGACCATCATGATCGCCACGTCATCGTCGGTCTTACGGCCGGCGACCACCATGTCGAACACCGCACGCTCGAGCTGCTCGACGGTCGGGAACGCGACCCACTGGCCGTCGATCAGGGCGACGCGCACGCCACCGACGGGGCCGGCGAAGGGCAGCCCGGAGATCTGCGTGGACGCCGAGGCGGCGTTGATCGCGAGTACGTCGTACAGATCCTTGGGATCCAGGCTCATCACGGTGACGACGACCTGGATCTCGTTGCGCAGGCCGGAGACGAACGTCGGCCGCAGCGGGCGGTCGATCAGCCGGCAGGTGAGGATCGCGTCGGTGGACGGCCGGCCCTCGCGGCGGAAGAACGAACCGGGGATGCGGCCCGCTGCGTACATCCGCTCCTCGACGTCGATCGTCAAGGGGAAGAAGTCGAAGTGGTCCTTGGGGTTCTTGCTGGCGGTCGTGGCCGACAGCAGCATGGTCTCGTCGTCGAGGTAGGCGACGACAGAACCGGCCGCCTGCTGGGCCAGCCGGCCGGCCTCGAAGCGGATGGTGCGGGTGCCGAAGCTCCCGTTGTCGATCACGGCGGTGGACTCGTACACGCCGTCTTCAATTTCAACTACAGACATAGGCGTCCGTATGGCCTCTCTGAACATCATTCAGCTGTTTCGCGTGGTCACCGTCGGACATGCCGGGCAGCCGGAACGGCGCCCTGAACCACCAGCCTTGATGCGGCTACGGCCGTCGATCGAAGCTGCCGGATTCCTATCCGGCAGCCACTACCGAAGACCGTGCCATCAGGCGGGTCCCGATATGACACGCGGGGACGGCTTTCGCGGATCTGCGAAGCCGCACCCGATGCCCGCGGGTGAACGAAATCCGCGCGGACAGATCAATGGTACAACCTGGCTGGTCCGGACCCTAAAGACCGGGCCGATCAGGACACGTCCTCGACGCAGACGGTGAACTGTCGCTCGTCATAGGCGTAGCCGACGCCGGTGGTGCACTGGTCGACGTTGGCGACCTCGTCGAGGATCTGGGTGGCCCGCTGGCGGTGCGGCATCGTGCCGTCGTAGCAGTCCACCCGCACCGGGTCGCGGGAGTTCTCCGGGTCGATGCTCATGCAGTCCCCGACGACCCAGTCGATGTCCATGCAGATCGTCTGGCCGGTGTCGCGGAACGCGCTGCGCATCGAGTAGTACGAGTCGACGTCGGTGGGGCACTGGTCGCTGTCGTCCACCGTGGCGACCACCTTGAAGTTCGACTCCGGTGTGCCGCAGCCGACCTTTGTCGCCTCCGGACGGTCGAGGGTGCCGCCCATCTTCAGGCAGTCCCCCACCCCCATGTCGGCCGCGGCGGCCGACGAGCAGCCCGTCAGCCCCGCGGTCGCGAGCAGCGCGGCCGTGACGACCGCGGGCAGCGTCCGCACGTGAACAGCGTCAGCGACGCAGGCCCAGCCGGTCGATCAGGGAGCGGTAACGCTCCACGTCGACCTGCGCGACGTACTTGAGCAACCGGCGACGGCGGCCGACGAGCAGCAGCAGGCCGCGCCGCGAGTGGTGGTCGTGCTTGTGCAGCTTGAGGTGCTCGGTCAGGTCGGCGATGCGCTTGGTCAGCATTGCCACCTGCGCCTCGGGCGAACCGGTGTCGGTCGCATGCAGGCCGTAGGAGCCCAGGATCTCTTTTTTCTGATCGGCGGTGAGCGCCACGAATTCACTCCATCTTTTCAGTTCGCGAACTGCGGGAGCCGGACGGCTCCGAAGGGCACGGCCACCGCGAACTGCAGCAACGTGCCGGGTCGGCGCAGAGTCTAACAGCGCCGGGGCGCTCAGAAAGAATCGCGCAGGATGGTGCGGGCCCGCTCGGTGTCCCCGCCCATCGCCACGATCAGGTCGTCGACCGAGTCGAACTTCTCCTGGCCCCGGATCCGGGCCACGAAGTCGACCGCGACGTGCTGGCCGTACAGGTCGGCGGTGGTGTCCAGGACGAACGCCTCGACCGTGCGGGTGCGCCCGGAGAACGTCGGGTTGGTGCCCACCGACACCGCGGCCTGGTACCGCTCGCCGGGGATGACGGTGCCCATCACCGGTCCGCGGCCCAGCACGGTGAACCAGGCGGCGTAGACCCCGTCGGCCGGTATCGCCGAGTACATCGGCGGTGCCACGTTGGCCGTCGGATAGCCGAGGTCCTTGCCGCGACCGTCACCGCGCACCACCACCCCCTCGACCCGGTGCGGGCGTCCCAGCGCCTCGGCGGCGGCGACCACGTCACCGGCGTCGACGCAGGACCGGATGTAGGTCGACGAGAAGGTCACCGACTGTTCCCGGTGGTGTTCGGCGACCAGCGAGAGGCTCTCGACGGCGAACCCGAACCGCTCACCGGCCCTGCGCAGCAGTTCGACGTTGCCTGCGGCCTTCTTGCCGAACGTGAAGTTCTCCCCCACCACCACCTCGACGACGTGCAGGTTCTCCACCAGTAGCTCGTGGATGTAGCGCTCCGGGGTGAGCTTCATGAAGTCGGAGGTGAACGGCATCACCAGGAAGACGTCGATGCCCATCTCCTCGACGAGCTCGGCACGCCGGGTCAGGGTGGTCAGCTGCGCCGGATGGCTGCCCGGGAAGACGACCTCCATCGGATGCGGGTCGAACGTCATCAGCACGGTGGGCACACCGCGTGAGCGGCCCGCCTTCACGGCGTGGTTGATGAGTTCGGCGTGCCCGCGATGCACGCCGTCGAACACCCCGATGGTGACGACACATCGGCCCCAGTCGGTCGGGATTTCGTCCTGACCCCGCCAGCGCAGCACACCGCCAGCCTACGGCCCGGGCCGCGCCGTGGGCGCGCTGGATGCCCGGATCAGGTGATGATTGCCTAAACTTGCTAGTTGTGAGTCCGGACAGCAACCCACCTGAGCTGACGATGGTTGCCCAGGACTATCTCAAGGTCATCTGGACGGCCCAGGAATGGTCCCACGAGAAGGTGAGCACCAAGATGCTCGCCGAGCGGCTCGGGGTTTCCGCGAGCACGGCCTCGGAGTCCATCCGCAAGCTGGCCGACCAGGGCTTCGTCCACCACGAGAAGTACGGCGCGGTGACGCTCACCGACGCCGGCCGGCGCGCGGCGCTGGCGATGGTGCGCCGCCATCGGCTGATGGAGACCTTCCTGGTCCGCGAACTGGGCTACGGCTGGGACGAGGTGCACGACGAGGCCGAGATCCTCGAGCACGCGGTCTCCGACCGGATGCTCGACCGCATCGACGCCAAACTCGGTCATCCCACCCGTGATCCGCACGGCGACCCGATCCCGGCCGCCGACGGTCAGGTGCCCACGCCGCCGGCGCGGCAGCTGTCGGTGTGCCAGGACGGCGACGCCGGCACGGTGGCCCGCATCTCCGACGCCGATCCGGAGATGTTGCGGTACTTCGACACCGTGGGCATCACGCTCGATTCGCGGGTGCGGGTGCTCGCTCGGCGCGACTTCGCCGGGATGATCTCAGTGGCCGTAGAGAATCCAGTGAACCCGGTGGACCCGGGCGACCCCGCGCGCCCGGGCAGCGAAACCACCAGCACCACCGTCGACCTCGGCAGCCCGGCCGCCGAGGCGATCTGGGTGGTGGCCTAGGCACGACAGCGGCCGTGTGAACAGCCCTTGGGTGCCGTCGGGGGCGTCACCGAAGTGACGCCCCCGACGCTCCGGCGGCTCCTCCCCCTGACGCCGCCGTGAATAAAGATACATTCCAACCGGAACGCAAACAACTCGAAGCGGCTCAGGCCGGTGCCTGCGCCGCCTCGGCGAGTGCGGAGCCGATGTCGCGATGCAGTCGCGTCGCCGCACGATCCCAGCGCCGCCGCAGCCGGGCCGGGTCACTGTCGGCGAAACTGCCCACGAAGATCCCGCGAAGCGCGTCCATCGCGGTGTAGACGGCGTCGCGCAGTTCCTTCTGCGCCGCGGCCCGTTCGGGCAGCACCTGCGCGATGGCCGCCAGCACGGCGCCGTTGACGACGGGCTCCACCCGCTGGACCTGCTCGGCCAGTGCCGGGTCCGTCCGCGACGCGATCCACAGCTCGAAGGTCGCGACGGTCAGCGGCCCCTGGTGGATGTCCCAGAGGAACTCCAGGATCGCCGCGGGCAGGTCGTCGCTGCGCTCGATCCGGCCGAGTTCCCGGATGGCGGCCTCGGCGCGCTGATGCGCCAGATGTTCGATCGCGGCGATCACCAAGTCCTCCTTGGACCGGAAATGGTGGATCTGGGCTCCGCGCGTCACCCCGGCGACCTCGGCGACGCGGTGGGTGGTGGTGCCGGCATATCCGTGATCGACCAGGCATTCGACGGTCGCGTCGAGGAGGCGGAGCCGCATCGCGGCGCTGCGTTCGGCCTGGGTGCGTCGCACCCGGCCGGCTGCTCCGTCGGCCACCGTCACGAGCGCAGCCTACCGACCGCGGTGCGCTCGAGCGGGCTCTCAGTCCTGCGGCGCCTTCCACTCGACCGTCACAGCGTCGCCGGCCGCACCACCACAACGCTTCTCGTCCGTTGCCCGTCGTCGGTGAGCAGCGCCATCACCCGGCCGTCGGGCGCGGTCGCGGCATACACACCGTCGATGCCCGCCGGCCGCAGCGCACGGCCGTGGCGCGCCGACTCGGCCTCCACGTCGGTCAGCTCGCGGCGCGCGAAGCCCTGCAGGCACGCCTCGTCGAGCGAGTAGCTCAGCGACGGCTGCTCGGCCAGCGCATCGAGCGTGCGCGCCTCGTCGAGGCCGAACCGGCCGACGCGGGTACGCCGCAGCGCCGTGAGGTGGCCACCGACACCCAGCGCCGCGCCCACGTCACGGGCCAGCGCGCGGATGTAGGTGCCGCTCGAACAGGACACATCGACATCGACGTCGACGAAGCCGGCGGCGTCGCGGCGGACCGCGGTGACGTCGAACCGCTCGACATGCACCGGGCGGGGCGGCAGTTCGACGGTCCGGCCCTCCCGCACCAGCTTGTAGGCGCGCTCCCCACCGATCTTCACGGCGCTGACCGCCGACGGCACCTGCTCGATGTCGCCGCGCAGCGCCGCCACCGCCGCCTCGATCTGGGCGTCGTCGACCGCGGTAGCCGAGATCGTCTGCAGCACTTCGCCTTCGGCGTCCTCGGTGGTGGTGGTCTGCCCCAACCGGATGGTCGCCGAGTACGACTTGTCAGCGGCGGTCAGCAGGCCGAGGATCTTCGTCGCCCGCTCGATGCCCACCACCAGCACACCGGTCGCCATCGGGTCGAGTGTGCCTGCGTGGCCGACCTTGCGGGTACCGAAGACCCGCCGGCAGCGACCCACCACGTCATGGCTGGTGATCCCCGCCGGCTTGTCCACGACGACGATGCCGGCCGGCGGTGCCGGCCTGCTCACAGCGCGATCGCCGTCAGCGCGATCCCGTCGGCCACCGACCACCGCCCGGCGAGCGTGGTCAACGGCGGTCCGAACTCCGCGGCCGGGTCGATCAGGATCCGCGACTCGAAGGTGCCCGCGGTGCCGGTGCCGTCGGGCGTGAACGTGATGTGCGCGTCCTCGAAGCCCAGCCAGCGGTGCGTCAGCGGGTACCACGCCTTGTAGGTCGCCTCCTTGGCGCAGAACAGGATCCGGTCCCAGTGCAACTCGGCAGGCAACGCGGCCAACTCGTGCCGCTCCACCGGCAGGCTGATCGCGTCGAGCACGCCGTCGGGCAGGACGTCGTGCGGTTCGGCGTCGATGCCGAGCGACCGCACCTCCGAGCGCCGGCCCACCACGGCGCCGCGGAAGCCCTTGCAGTGCGTCAGGCTGCCGACCACGCCGTCGGGCCAGCACGGTTCGCCTTTGTCCCCCTTGAGGATCGGCACCGGCGGCAGGCCGAGCTGGGACATCGCCTGGCGCGCGCAGTGGCGCACGGTGACGAACTCGTTGCGGCGCTTGGCGACCGACCGCGCCACCAGCGGCGCCTCCTCCGGCAGCGGGGCCAGGCCGGCGGGGTCGTCGTACAGTTCGGCGGTCGCCACCGCCGGTGGCATCACCGTGGGCAGCAGGCTCACCTGGACCGCCTCGACTGCACCCGCTCCTGCATCTTGCGCGCGCCGTCCCGCATCTCGGGGGTGATCTCGAAGTGCCCGCCGAACTCGTTGAGGTAGCCGGGCGCGTACTTCGGGTCGGGCAGGATCTGCCGCAGCCACCGATAGGGCTTGCGCCGCCGCCACTCCCGCGGATATCCCACCGACACCTCCTCGAACCGCACGCCGTCGTACCAGGTGGTGCGCGGGATGTGCAGGTGGCCGTACACCGAGCAGACGGCGTTGTAGCGGGTGTGCCAGTCGGCCGTGGCGGTGGTGCCGCACCACAGCGAGAACTCCGGGTAGAACATCGCGTCGCACGGTTCGCGCACCATCGGGAAGTGGTTGACCTGGACGGTCGGCATCATCCAGTCCAGCTCCTCGAGCCGCTTGCGGGTGGCGGCCACCCGCTCGCGGCACCAGGCGTCGCGGGTGGCATACGGCTCGCACGACAGCAGGAACTCGTCGGTGCCCACGACGTTGCGTTCCCGGGCGATCGCCAGGCCCTCGGCCTTCGTGGCGGCCCCTTCCGGCAGGAAGCTGTAGTCGTAGAGCAGGAACATCGGGACGATGGTCGCGGGGCCACCCTCGCCCGTCCACACCGGGTAGGGGTGCTCAGGGGTGACGATGCCCATCTCGTCGCACATCGTGACCAAGTAGTCGTAGCGGGCCCGGCCGAAGATCTGCATCGGATCCTTGTTCGTCGTCCACAATTCGTGGTTGCCGGGAATCCAGATGACCTTGGCGAAGCGCTTGCGCAGCAGGTCGAGCGCCCACCGGATCTCGTCGGTGCGTTCGCCGACGTCGCCGGCGACGATCAGCCAGTCGTCGGGCGAGGAGGGATACAGCGACTCGGTGATGGGCTTGTTGCCGTTGTGCCCGGTGTGCAGGTCGCTGATTGCCCACAACACCGGCCGCCGGTCGCGCGGCTGCGCAGGAGTGACCACAACCGATCAGCCTACTTGCGCGCCCGCGGTGACCCCTGTCGGCGACTAGAACATGTTCTCGTTTACGGTGGCCGTTACGAGTCATCCAGCCGCCGCGGACCGATACACTCCCGGCAGGGTCGGACCTGAGAGGGGGTGTGATGGTCGCCAGGATGCGCCTGCTCTCGGCGCTCGCCGCGCTGTTCGCGGCGGTGGTCGTGGTGTGGCAGACCGCACCGTCGCCCGGCACCGCCACCGGTGGGGTCGATCTGCGGTCCACGTTCCTGCCGCTGACGGCCTCGACGACGATCAAGTGGCCGGTGGTCGACATCGTCGATCCCAGCCCGTTCGCCCCGTGTAACGACATCCCGCTCGACGTCGTCCAGCGCATCGGGCTGGCCTTCACGCCGCCGCAGCCGGAGGAGGGCCTGCGGTGCAAGTACGACGCGGGCAACTACCAGATGGCGATCGAACCGCTCGTGTGGCGCAGCTACGAGGAGACCATCCCGCCGGACGCCGTCGAACTCGACGTCTCCGGTCACCGCGCCGCCCAGTACTGGATCATGAAGCCGACCGACTGGAACAACCGGTGGTGGATCACCTGCATGATCGCGTTCGACACCAGCTACGGCGTGATCCAGCAGTCGGTGTTCTACTCGCCGATCTACTCCGAGCCGGACCCGGACTGCATGCAGACCAACCTGCAGCGCGCCCACGAACTGGTGCCGTCGTACACGTTCTGAGAAGAGGCTTCTCTAACCTGGCCGCATGAGCACCACCGACCGGCGACCGGCCACCTCGACCGGTCCGCTGCGCAGACTCGCGGGCAGAACCGTCAGCCGGCT
Organism: Mycobacterium hippophais; assembly: GCF_027529605.1. NCBI lineage: Bacteria > Bacillati > Actinomycetota > Actinomycetes > Mycobacteriales > Mycobacteriaceae > Mycobacterium > Mycobacterium hippophais. The sequence goes on from NZ_JAPZPY010000012.1 coordinate 180,215, forward strand.
GCTGCGGCTGCCGCCCCACACCAGCGACTTCCGGGTCGAGCGCGGCCTGCGGGTCCCGATGCGCGACGGTGTCGACCTGATCGCCGATCACTACGTGCCCGACACCGACCGGCCCGCGGGCACGCTGCTGGTGCGGGGACCCTACGGCCGCGGCTTTCCGTTCTCACTGCTGTTCGCCGCCGTCTACGCCGCGCGCGGCTACCACGTGCTGGTGCAGAGCGTGCGTGGCACATTCGGCTCCGGCGGGGAGTTCACGCCGATGGTGCACGAGAAGGCCGACGGCGCCGACACCGCCGCCTGGCTGCGCGACCAGCCGTGGTTCACCGGGTCGTTCGCCACGGTCGGCCTGTCCTATCTGGGTTTCACGCAGTGGGCGATGCTGGAGGACCCGCCGCCGGAACTCGCGGCGGCCGTGATCGCCGTCGGGCCGCACGACTTCCGGGCCTCGTCGTGGGGCACCGGGTCGTTCTCCCTCAACGACTTCCTGGGTTGGAGCCACATGGTCGCCCACCAGGAGGACCCGGGCCGGGCGGCGGCGCTGATCCGCCAGGTGCGCTCCCGCCGGGCGGTGGCCCGGGCCACCGCCGGACTGCCGCTGGGCGAATCGGCGCGCGACCTGCTGGGCAGCGGTGCGCCGTGGTTCGAGTCGTGGCTCGAGCACGAGGACCCCGACGACCCGTTCTGGGCGGGGCTGCGGGCCACCGAGGCGCTGGACCGGGTGGCGGTGCCGGTGCTGCTGGTCAGCGGCTGGCAGGACCTGTTCCTCGAGCAGTCCCTCACCCAGTACCGGCATCTGCGCGACCGCGGTGTGCCGTGCGCGCTGACCGTCGGGCCGTGGACCCACACGCAGCTGATGACCAAGGGCGCCGCCACGGTGGTCGGCGAGACGCTCGACTGGCTGGCCACCCACCTCGGTGGCGCACCGGCGCGGCGGCGCAGCCCGGTGCGGGCGTTCGTCAACGGTCACGGCTGGCTCGAGCCGCCCGACTGGCCGCCGGCCATGCCCGAGCAGGAGATGTTCCTGCACCCCGGCCACCGGCTCGCGGGCGCCGCCCCGGACCCGGCCGCACCGTCGTCGACGTTCACCTACGACCCCGCCGACCCGACACCGACCATCGGCGGGCGGCTGCTGTCCCCCGAGGCCGGCTACCGCGACGACTCCTGGTTGGCCCGCCGCGCCGACGTGCTGACCTTCACCGGTGAGCCGCTCACCGAAGACCTCTACGTCGTCGGCACGCCGGTGGTCGAATTGGCGCACTCCTGCGACAACCCGCACAACGACGTGTTCGTCCGCCTCGGCCACGTCGACGAGCGCGGCCGGTCCCGCAACGTCTCCGACGGCTATCTGCGTCCTGGCGGCGTCAGCGGGACGGTGCGCATCGAACTCGACGCGGTGGCGCACCGCTTCCCCGCCGGCTCGCGGCTGCGGGTGCTCGTCGCGGGCGGCTCGCATCCGCGGTTCGACCGCAACCTCGGCACCGGCGACGCGCCGTTGCTCGGCGACCGGACGGTGCCGGCGACCCACACCGTCCACCACGGCGCGGGGGGCGTGTCGCGACTGCTGCTGCCCGCCGGACCCCGTCCGCCGTCAGCCCACTAGGTCGCGGACGCGACCGGACAGCTCCCCCAGCTCGGCCGCATCGCGGACCGGCGCGCCCCACGCCGGGGCGACCGGTAGTTGCACCCAGCTGGTGCAGCCGCCGTACTCCGGGGCGCGCGTGAGCCGTACCGGCTCGAGAAGCGGAGTGACCGCGACCACCAGCACGGTCAGCCGGTGCTTCGGCCGGAAGTCCAGGCGATCGGACCGGATCGAGTCGGCGGTCCAGATGTGCAGCGGCGCAAGCTCGTCGATCGCCTCGGGCCTGTTCACCTCGACGGCCTCCACGACGGCGGCGCCGGCCCGCAGCACGACGGCGTCCTCGGTGGAGTCGGCGGCCGCCGGCTCGAGCAGGTCGCGGTGTTCGGGACGCACCCGTTCGGCGTGGCTGTGCGCGACGGTGGGGAACAGCAGGAAGCGCGAAGCGTCCACCCGGAAGCGCTTCTCACCGATCCCGCCCTTGCGCAACAGGATCGACTGCCGGCCCGCGAGCATCGCGTGCACCGCGGCGCTCCACTCCTTGAGCGCCGGGCCGGTGGGCGCCGGCGTCACGCCGAGGTCTGCGCGGCCTTGGCGGCGATGCGGGCCCGCACCTCGGGGCGGCGCAGCGGCGGCACGGTCTTCGGCGGCTGACGCCGCTCGGGCAGCGTCGACAGCAGCCGGGTGGTGGTGGCGGTGACCTCGGCGACGGCCACTTCGAACGCCTCCTCGTTGGCCGTCGACGGCCGGGTGATGCCGCTGACCTTCCGGACGTACTGGCGCGCCGCGGCCTCGATCTCCTCGTCCGTCGCCCGCGGCTCCAGCCCACGCAGTTCAGTGATGTTTCGGCACATGACGACCACGATAGGCGCGGTCGCTAGCGTCTACCCCATGACCGACGCCGACGACATCCTGCTGATCGACACCACCGACCGGGTGCGCACCCTGACGCTGAACCGGCCGCAGGCCCGCAACGCGCTCTCGGCGGCGCTGCGCGGCAAGCTGTTCGGCGCGCTGCGGGACGCGGAGACCGACGACGACGTCGACGTGCTGATCTTCACCGGCGCCGACCCCGTGTTCTGCGCCGGGCTGGACCTCAAGGAACTCGGCGACCAGACCGAACTGCCCGACATCTCGCCGAAGTGGCCGCACCTAACCAAACCGGTGATCGGTGCGATCAACGGCGCCGCCGTCACCGGCGGGCTGGAGATGGCGCTCTACTGCGACATCCTGATCGCCTCGGAGCAGGCCCGGTTCGCCGACACCCACGCCCGCGTCGGCCTGATGCCCACCTGGGGGCTGTCGGTGCGGCTGCCGCAGAAGGTCGGTGTCGGGCTCGCCCGCCGGATGAGCCTGACCGGCGACTACCTGTCGGCATCCGACGCGCTGCGGGCCGGACTGGTCACCCAGGTCGTCGCACACGACGAGCTGCTGCCGACCGCGCGACAGGTCGCGGCCTCGATCGTCGGCAACAACCAGCGCGCGGTGCGGGCGCTGCTGGACTCCTACCACCGCATCGACGAATCGCAGACCAACGCCGCCCTGTGGATCGAGGCCGACTCGGCGCGGCGCTGGATGGCGACGGCGTCCGGCGACGACATCGCCGCCAACCGCGCCGCGGTGTTCGAGCGGGGCCGCGCTCAGGTGCGCTGACAAACGCCGGTCACGCCGTTCCGGGCACCAGCCAGCGGCCGGACAGGGCGCGCCAGCCGACGAACACCAGTCGCAGCACCATGAACGTGCTCAGCCCCGCCCAGATGCCGAGCAGTCCCCAGCCGAAGGCGAGCGACAGCCAGATCAGTGGCAGGAAGCCCAGCAGCGCCGCGGCCAGGGTGGCGTTGCGCATGAACGTGGCGTCCCCCGCGCCGAGCAGCACGCCGTCGATCGCGAACACGATGCCCGCGATCGGCAGCTGCGCCACCAGGAACCACCACGGCACCGCGATCTCGTCGAGCACCGACCGGTCGCCGGTGAACACGCCCGGCAGCACCGACGCGCCTGCGGCGAACACTCCCGCCAGCGCCGCGGCGGCCGCCGTCGAGAACACCGTCACCCGCCACGCCACCGACTTGGCGTGCGCCAGGTGGCCGGCTCCGAGGGCCGCGCCGACCAGCGACTGCGCCGCAATGGCCAGCGAATCGAGCACCAGCGCAAGGAAACTCCACAGCTGCAGCACCACCTGGTGCGCGGCCACGGCGGCGGCGCCGAACCGTGCGGCCACCGCCCCCGCGGACACGAAGCACGCCTGGAACGCCAGCGTGCGCAGCACCAGGTCCCGGCCCATCACCACCTGTGCGCGCAGCACCGCCGGCGCGGGCCGCAGCGCGACGCGCTCCACCAGCAGCGCCCACACGAACAGCAGCGCGGCGATCCACTGGCCGACGAGATTGGCGATCGCCGACCCGGGCAGGCCCAGCCGCGGCGCGCCGAGCAGGCCGTAGACCAGCACCGGGCACAGCACCGCCGACACGGCGAAGCCGAACACCACGTAGCGCAGCGGCCGCATGGTGTCCTGCACGCCGCGCATCCAGCCGTTACCCGCCGCGGCCACCAGGATGGCGGGCACCGCGAGGCTGGCGATGCGCACCCACGGCAAGGCGGCCTCGGCGACCTCGCCGCCACCGGACAGTGCGGACACCAGCGGCACCGCCGCGACCTGCACCGCGGCCACGATCGCCGTGCCGATGGCCAGCGCCAGCCAGGTGGCCTGCACGCCCTCGCCGACCGCAGCGGTGCGATCACCCGCCCCGAAGTAGCGCGCCGACCGGGCGGTCGTGCCGTAGGACAGGAATGTCAGCTGGGAGCTGAGCACGCCCATGATCAGCGCGCCGATGGCCAGGCCGGCGAGGCTGACCGCGCCGAGGCGGCCGATGACGGCCAGGTCGAACAGCAGGTAGACCGGCTCGGCGGCCAGCACACCCAGCGCCGGGAACGCCAACGCCGCGATGCGCCGGGAGGTGACCGGTTCCGGCCGTGCCGCGACCGGCTCGGGCAGGTCCCCGCTGACGTCGTCAGCCAAGGGCGGAATGCAGCGCCGCGACCACGTCGTCGGCGGATCCGCTGGCCGAGTAGCCGGCCGCCAGCCGGTGTCCGCCGCCACCGAACGAACTGGCCACCGTGGCGAGGTCGAAGGACTTGGCGCGCATCGACACCGACCAGTGCAGCGGTTCGATCTCCTTGAACACCGCCGCCACCTCCGCCTGCGCGGTGGTGCGCACGATGTCGACGATGCTCTCCACCTCTTCGGGCCGCGCGGTGGACCACTCATCATGCGCCACAACGGCGTACACCAGGCCGCGGCCACCCGCGGCGTCGGGCACCAGGCGCGCAGAGGCCAGCACCCGCGACAGCATCGGCAGCCACGCGAACGGATGGGTGTCCAGCAGCGTGCGGCTGATCGCGGCGTTGTCGACGCCCAGCTCGACCAGCCGGGCCGCCAGCCGGTGCGCGCGGGCGCTGGCCCACCGGAACGACCCGGTGTCGGTGGTCAGCCCCGCATACAGGCAGTGCGCCACCCCGGCGTCGATCGGCTTGCCCCAGGCGTCGAGCAGTTCCGCGACCAGCATGGTGGTCGAATCCGCCGACGGATCGACGTAGTTGGCGCTGCCGAACAGCTGATTGGAGGCGTGGTGATCGATCACCAGCACGTCGCGGTCGGGATCGACGTCGAAATCGGCCAGGTCACGCAGCGCACCCAGGCGGTTCACGCTCGGGATGTCGACCGTGACCACCAGGTCGGCGTCGCGCCGCACCGCGTCCGGCTGGACCAGCAGGTGCCCGCCGGGCAGCGACTGCAGCGACTCGGGCAGGTCCTCGGGAGCGGCGAAGCTGACCTGCACGGCCTTGCCCGCCTGTTCGAGGATCAAGGCCAGCGCCAGCCCCGCGCCGATCGTGTCGGCGTCGGGATAGACGTGACAGACCACGCTGACGGTGCCTGCCGCGGACAGCAGCCCGGCGGCCGTGTGCGCGTCGACGCGCGTGCCCGGCAGCGCGACGTCAGTCGCCTTGTCTGTCGTTGTCACCGGTGTCCTCAACATCGAGTCCGTTGTCTTGCCCGTACTCCGAGTCCCCGCCGGTTTCCTCCGCCCCCGTCACACGGTACGGGTCGGCATCGCCTGCGTGCCTGGCGCCCTGCCGAACTCTCGCCAAATCCTCATCTGCGGCACGCGCACGCGCCAGCAGCGCCTCCATGTGCGCAGAGGTCTCGGGAACCTTGTCGAGCTCGAAAGCCAGTGTGGGAGTGAACCGCACGCCGGTGGCAGCGCCGACCTTGCTGCGCAACGTGCCCTTGGCACGCTCCAGCGCCGCTGCCGCGGCGGCGTAATCGGGTTCGTCCTGCAGCGTCTCGCCGCGCACCGTGTAGAACACGGTGGCGTCGTGCAGGTCACCCGTCACCTTCGTGTCCGTGACGGTCACGAAGGCCAACGGGGGATCCTTGATCTCGAACTCGATCGCCGACGCGACGACGGTGCCGATGCGCTTGGCCAGCCGGCGTGCCCGTGCCGGATCGGCCACTACGTCCTCGCTTTTTCGACGAGTTCGTACGCCTCGATGATGTCGCCTTCCTTGATGTCGGAGTACGTCAGCGTGAGACCGCATTCGTAACCCTCGCGCACCTCGGTGGCGTCATCCTTCTCGCGCTTGAGCGACGAGATGGTGACGGTCTCGGCCACCACGACGTTGTCGCGCAGCAGGCGGGCCTTGGCGTTGCGCCGCATGATGCCCGACTGGACCAGGCAACCCGCGATGTTGCCGACCTTCGACGACCGGAAGATCGCGCGGATCTCGGCGCGGCCGAGCTCCTTCTCCTCGTAGACCGGCTTGAGCATGCCCTTGAGCGCGGCCTGGATCTCGTCGATGGCCTGGTAGATCACCGAGTAGTAGCGGATCTCGACGCCCTCGCGGTTGGCCAGCTCGGTGGCCTTGCCCTCCGCGCGGACGTTGAAGCCGATGATGATCGCATCCGAGGCCGACGCCAGGTTGACGTTGGTCTCGGTGACGCCACCGACACCGCGGTCGATGACGCGCAGTTCCACCTCGTCGTCGATCTCGATGCCCAGCAGGGCCTCCTCCAGCGCCTCGACGGTGCCGGAGTTGTCGCCCTTGAGGATCAGGTTCAGCTGGCTGGTCTCCTTCAGCGCCGAATCCAGGTCCTCCAGGCTGATCCGCTTGCGCGAGCGCGCCGCCAGGGCGTTGCGCTTGCGGGCGCTGCGCCGGTCGGCGATCTGCCGGGCGATGCGGTCTTCGTCGACCACGAGCAGGTTGTCACCGGCTCCCGGCACCGACGTGAAGCCGATGACCTGCACCGGCCGCGACGGAAGGGCATCGTGGATGTCCTCGCCGTGCTCGTCGACCATGCGCCGCACGCGGCCGTAGGCGTCGCCCGCGACGATCGAGTCGCCGACCCGCAGCGTTCCGCGCTGGATCAGCACGGTCGCGACGGGGCCGCGGCCACGGTCCAGGTGCGCCTCGATCGCCACACCCTGGGCCTCCATGTCCGGGTTGGCCCGCAGGTCCAGCGCCGCGTCCGCGGTCAGCAGGACCGCTTCGAGCAGCGCGTCGATGTTCGTGCCCTGCTTGGCGGAGATGTCGACGAACATGGTCTCGCCGCCGAAGTCCTCGGCGACCAGGCCGTACTCGGTGAGCTGACCGCGGATCTTGGCCGGGTCGGCGCCCTCCTTGTCGATCTTGTTGACCGCCACCACGATCGGCACGTCGGCCGCCTGCGCGTGGTTGATCGCCTCGACCGTCTGCGGCATGACACCGTCGTCGGCCGCGACCACCAGGATCGCGATGTCGGTGGCCTTCGCACCACGGGCACGCATGGCGGTGAACGCCTCGTGACCGGGGGTGTCGATGAAGGTGATCGGCCGCTCGGTGCCGTCGTGCTCGACCGTGACCTGGTAGGCGCCGATGTGCTGGGTGATGCCGCCGGCCTCGCCCTCGCGGACGGTGGCGTTGCGGATCGTGTCCAGCAGTCGGGTCTTGCCGTGGTCGACGTGACCCATGACCGTGACCACCGGGGGCCGCTGCTCGAGGTCCTCTTCGCCGCCCTCGTCCTCGCCGTAGGTGAGGTCGAAGGATTCGAGCAGCTCGCGGTCCTCGTCCTCCGGGGACACGACCTGCACGACGTAGTTCATCTCGTTGCCGAGCAGCTCGAGGGTCTCGTCGCCCACCGACTGCGTGGCGGTGACCATCTCACCGAGGTTGAACAGCGCCTGCACCAGCGAGGCCGGATTGGCGTTGATCTTGTCGGCGAAATCGCTCAGCGACGCGCCGCGGGCCAGCCGGATGGTCTCGCCGTTGCCATGCGGCAACCGCACGCCGCCGACGACCGGCGCCTGCATGTTCTCGTATTCGGCGCGTTTCGCCCGCTTCGACTTACGGCCGCGCTTCGGCGCGCCACCGGGACGCCCGAAGGCACCCGCGGCGCCGCCGCGCTGGCCTGGACGACCACCGCCGCCGCCACCGGGGCGACCGCGGAATCCGCCACCGGCACCGGCCGGTGCACCCCCGCCACCACCGGCGCCGCCGCCGCGGTAGTTGCCACCGCGTCGGC